>NZ_JBDIVF010000006.1:0-177263 GCF_039631355.1 Uliginosibacterium paludis
CAGCACCCAGCACCCAGCACCCAGCACCCAGCACCCAGCACCCAGCACCCAGCACCCAGCACCCAGCACCCAGCACCGGAAATCGTCATCATGCAAAAGCCCCTCGACACCGCCCGCCTGACCCGCCTCGCCGACCGCTTCGGCACCCCGCTCTGGTGTTACGACGCTGCGGTGATTCGCGAGCGTATCGCCGCCTTGCGCAGCTTCGACCACATCCGCTTCGCCCAGAAGGCCTGCTCCAACACGCACCTCCTGCGCCTGATGCGTGAGGAGGGCGTGGTGGTGGACGCCGTTTCACCGGGCGAGATCGCCCGTGCCCTGGCGGCGGGCTACAGCTCGCGGGGCGGCAGGGACGAAATTGTCTTCACCGCGGATCTCGCTACCGAAGAAACGCTGGATGTCGTCGTGCGCGAAGAGATTCCGATGAATGCCGGCTCCATCGACATGCTTCGCCAGCTGGGCGAACGCGCGCCGGGGCATCGCGTATGGCTGCGCATCAACCCCGGTTTCGGCCATGGTCACAGCAACAAGACCAACACCGGCGGCGAGCACAGCAAGCACGGCATCTGGCATACCGACCTGCCGGCCGCGCTGGCGGTAATCGCGCAGTACGACCTGCATCTGGTAGGGCTGCACATGCACATCGGGTCCGGCGTGGATTACGGCCACCTGCAGCAGGTCTGCGGCGCGATGGTGCAACTGGTGAAGGACTCTGGTCAGGACATCGAGGCCATTTCGGCGGGCGGTGGTCTGTCGATTCCCTATCGTGAAAACGATGCGCAGATCGATACCGCGCACTACTTCGGCCTGTGGGACGCCGCGCGCAAGGAAGTCGAGGCGCATCTGGGCCACACGGTGAAGCTCGAAATCGAACCGGGCCGCTATCTGGTGGCCGAATCCGGCCTGCTGCTCAGCCGCGTACGCGCCAGCAAGGATGCCGGCCGCAATCACTTCGTGCTGGTCGATGCCGGCTTTTCGGATCTGATGCGCCCGTCCATGTACGGCAGCTACCATGCCATCAGCATTCTTCCGGCAGATGGCAGTGAATCAGGTGCCCGTCCCCTGCGAGACACGGTCGTGGCCGGTCCGCTGTGCGAGTCGGGCGATGTGTTCACGCAGGGCGATGGCGGTGTGGTCCAGCCGCGCAGCCTGCCGGCCGCCGAAGTGGGCGACCTGCTGGTCCTGCATGACACCGGCGCCTACGGCGCCTCGATGTCATCGAACTACAACAGCCGCCCGCTGATCGCCGAGGTGATGATCGATGGCGATCAGGAACGCCTCATTCGCCGCCGCCAGACCATCGAGGAATTGCTGGCGCTGGAAGCGGGGCTCTGAGGGCTCGCCGGGGGGCATCCGCTCGCGCTTGCCGCACCGTAGGGCGCCGTGAGCGCAGCGAACCGCGCCGAACCCGATTGTGGGGACGTTGCTTGTGCAGGGGGCTGTTCGTGCAGCGGGGGCGGGTTGTGCGAGGCGTCTGCGGCGCGCTTCGCTTCGCTCAGGGCGCCCTACGAGCGAGTATCCTCTTGCGCACCCAGCGCCCAGCACCCAGCACCCAGCACCCAGCACCCAGCACCCAGCACTCAGCACCCGGCACTCAGTTTCTCCCTCGCCGCACGGTATTCCTGCTCGAGCCGGTCGACGATCGTGGCGACCGGCGGGGCGTCGTGGATGTTGCCGACGCCCTGGCCTGCACCCCAGATATCACGCCAGGCCTTGGCATCTTTCTTCGTGAGGCTCAGTCCTCCGGCTTCGGGGGCGGGCAGGGCATCCGGATCCAGGCCGGCGGCGCGCACGCTGGCCTTCAGATAGTTGCCGGGAATGCCGGTGAAATAGGGCGTATAGACTATGTCGCCGGCATGGCTGGCGAGGATGCAGGCCTTGTATTCATCGCTGGCGGCGGCTTCGCGACTGGCGATGAAGCGCGTGCCCATGTAGGCGAAGTCCGCACCCATCGCACGGGCGGCGAGGATGTCCTCACCGCGTGAAATCGCGCCGGCCAGCGCGACCGGTCCGTCATAGAAGCGACGGATCTCGCCCAGCAGCGCGAAAGGCGAGAGCGTACCGGCATGACCGCCGGCTCCCGCGCAGACCAGAATCAGCCCGTCCACGCCGGCCTCCAGCGCTTTCTCCGCATGCCGCACGCTGATCACGTCATGCAGCACCTTGCCGCCATAGGCGTGCACCTTGGGCACGATGGCGCCGGGCGCGTGCAGGCTGGTGATGATCAGCGGCACGCGGTGCCGGATGCAGCTTTCCATGTCCTGCTCCAGCCGGCCATTGGTGGGATGCACGATCTGGTTCACCGCGAAGGGCGCGATGCGACGCGAGGGGTCGGCCGCACGGGCGGCTTCCAGAGCCGTGCCGATCTCGGTCAGCCATCCATCCAGCATTTCCTGCGGGCGAGCATTGAGTGCCGGAAAGCTGCCGGCGAGGCCAGCGAGGCACTGCGCGATCACCAGCTCCGGGCGCGAGAGGATGAACATCGGCGCACAGATCACCGGCAGGCGCAGCGGGTGATCGAACAGGGGGCGGCTCATTGCGTGCTCTCCTCCTTCAGGGCGCGGCGCAGGATCTTGCCGACGTTGGTGCGGGGCAGGTCGTCGCGGAACTCTACCCGGTGCGGCACCTTGTAGGCGGTGAGCTGGGTGCGGCAATGGTCGATGATCATCTGTGCGGTGAGGCGCGGATCCTTGCGTACGACGAAGATCTTCACCGCTTCGCCGGTGCGCTCATCCGGCACGCCGATGCAGGCTACGTCCTGCACCGCCGGGATCATCGCGACTGCCGCCTCCACTTCGTTGGGATACACGTTGAAGCCGGAGACCAGGATCATGTCCTTCTTGCGGTCGACCAGATACACATAGCCGCGCTCGTCAACACGGGCGACGTCTCCGGTCATCAGGAAGCCATCGGCATGGAAGACATGCGCGGTCTCATCCGGCCGGCCGTAGTAGCCCGCCATCACCTGCGGCCCGCGCACGCACAGCTCGCCCGGCTCGCCGAGCGGGAGTTCATTGCCGTCCGCATCGCGGATCGAGATCTCGGTGGAGGAGATCGGCAGGCCGATGGAACCGTTGAAATCGCTGTTGTCGAAGGGGTTGATGCAGACTGCGGGCGACGTCTCGGTGAGGCCGTAGGCCTGCACCAGCGGCACGCCGGTGACTTCCTTCCAGCGCCGTGCCACCGGCTCCATCACCGCCATGCCGCCGCCCAGCGTGAGGCGAAGTTCGGCGAAGTCGAGCTTGCCGAATTCCGGGTTGTTCAGCAGCGCATTGAAGAGCGTATTCACGCCGGTGATGGCCGAGAAACGATGGCGCGAGAGCGTCTTGATGAAGCCGGGAATGTCGCGCGGATTGACGATCAGCAGATTGGTCGCGCCGAGCCGCAGGAAGGTCAGGCAGTTCGCGGTGAGCGCGAACACATGGTAGAGCGGCAGCGCGGTGACGATCACTTCGTCGCCGCTGCGGGTGACCGGCCCGATCCAGGCATCGGCCTGCAGCACGTTGGAGACGATGTTGCGGTGAGTCAGCATGGCGCCCTTCGACACACCGGTGGTGCCACCGGTGTATTGCAGGAAGGCAATGTCTTCATGGCCGAGTGCAATCCGCTTGAAGCCGTAGCGATGACCGGTGGCCAGCGCCTTGCCGAGGCGGATCGCGCCGGGCAGCGACCATGCCGGGATCATTTTCTTCACATGCCGCAGGGCGAAGTCGACCAGCGAGCCCTTGAGCGCGCCGAGCATCTCGCCGATGGAAGTCACGACGACATGCTTCACCGCCGTGCCGGGGAGCGCTTCCTGCAGCGTGTGCGCGAAATTCTCGACGATCACGACGACTTCGGCACCGCTGTCGGCGAGCTGGTGCTGCAGTTCGCGCGGCGTGTAGAGCGGATTGCAGCTCACCACCGTGCAGCCAGCGCGGAGGATGCCGAAGAGGCAGACCGGATACTGCAGCAGGTTGGGCATCATCAGCGCCACCCGCGTGCCGCGGGCGAGGCCCAGGCTCTGCAGCCAGCCGGCGAAGTCCGCGCTGTGGCGCTCCAGCTCATGGAAGCTGAGGCTCGCCTCCATGCAGAGGTAGGCGGTCTTGCGTGCAAAGCGGCTGCAGCTTTCCTCGAAGATATCGACCAGCGATGCGTAGTCCGCCGGGTTGATGTCCGCCGGCACTTCGGGCGGATAGTGCTTGAGCCAGATCCTGTCCATGCTTGTTCTCCTCGGGCTGCGCGTTGTTCTGATCCTGCTGCTCGCGCTTGGTTGGGTGCTGCGGATGCTGCGGTTCCGGAACGTGCTGCGGAAAGCCGCCGGTTCTGCTCTGACAGGCTCCGGCGGACTTCATTCCGTGTCGTGCCCTTTCATGCCGCCTGCGCGGGCTACTGGCCGAGCAGGGCGGACTTCAGCGAGGCTTCGGCGGGCTTTTCTCCCAGCCACACCCGCAACAGGCCCCGGCCCAGCGCCTCGCTGGCGATCTGGCCGCGCGGTGTGCCATTTACCGCGATCGCCAGGCCGGCCTGGCTGATGTCGAGCTGGATGATGTCGCCCTCGCGCGCCTTGCCCAGTGCCTTGAAGACTTCCGAGAGCCGGGCCAGCGGTGCCTTGATGGCATCAAGTTCGGCGCTGCCAAGGTTGTTGCGCAGGCCTTCGTCGAGCGCCTCATGCAGCGTGTCGCCATCGACGTTGCGCATCATGCGCAGCACCATGCGGCGGGGCCCCTTGCCCTGCAGGATCGCGCTGGCATTGCTTTCCTTCTGCGGCAGGTAGAGCGCGGCCACATAGACCTTGAACACGATCTTCGTGCGCAGGCCCGCGCCATTGAGCAGGAGCTCGCCCTGCTCGCTGCGCACCGTGTCTTCGACCTTCACGCCGGCCACTTCGGCGCAGAGGGCGGCCGGGGCGGTGAAGGCCAGGGCAAGTGCCAGCGCGCTGGCGGCCCGGGTATGACGAGGGGATTTCATGCCTTGTTCCTTTCAACTTTCTTCTGCTTGTAGTGCGCCTTGTGCGCGATGTAGAGCGTGCGTTCGACCTGCGCGTGCACCACGCCTTCCTCGTCCCGCAGCTCCACCAGATAGGTGCAGTCCAGTTCGGGTTGTGTCTCGAGCGTGCGGCGGATCCGGGCGACCTCTTCGGGTGGTACGCGAAAATCGGCGAACAGGGTGCCATATCCCGGCTTGCGGTAGCGGATGGCGGCGGACTTGTCCCACACGATGTAATCCGGCCCGAGGGCATGGATCAGCATGGCCGGATGCGGGCCGTCGGTCACGGCAAACAGCGAGCCGCCGAAGATCGAGCCGACCATGTTGCGCGTGCGACGCGAGAGCGAGAGCCGCACGCGGATGTGGTCGATGCCTGGCGACACATGGATGACGCGCCCACCCGTGCCGCGCCAGGCCGGGTGATGGTTGAAGCCCCAGCGCACGATGCGTGCCTGCCATGACGGCGGGATGCGGGCGAACCAGTCCGAACGCATCATGCTCAGACCCGCTCGAAGAGGCCGGCCGCACCCATGCCGGTGCCGATGCACATGGTGACCATGCCGTACTTCACCGCCGGGTCGCGCTGCATGGCGCTCATCAGTGTCGCTACGCGGATCGCGCCGGTGGCCCCCAGCGGATGGCCCAGCGCAATCGCACCGCCTTGCGGATTGACCTTGGCCGGATCCAGCCCCAGCGTGCGCATCACGGCCAGCGCCTGGGCTGCGAAGGCTTCATTGAGCTCGATCCAGTCCAGCGCATCCTGGCTCACGCCGGCGCGTTGCAGCACTTTCGGAATCGCCGCGATCGGGCCGATGCCCATCACTTCCGGCGGCACGCCGGCCACCTCGAAGCCGCTGTATTTCGCGATCGGCGTCAGCTTGTAGCGCTTGAGCGCGGTTTCGCTCATCAGCAGCACCGCACCCGCGCCATCCGACATCTGCGAGCTGTTGCCGGCCGTCACGCTGCCCTTGGCGGCGAAGACCGGGCGCAGCTTGGCCAGGCCTTCGAGCGAGCTGTCCGGCCGCGGGCCTTCGTCCTGCTCGACGAGCTTCTCGACGATGCGCACGGTGTTGCTGGCCAGATCGGGCTGATGCTCGCGCACCAGGTAAGGCGTGATTTCAGCGGCAAAATGTCCGGCGGCGATCGCGGCGCAGGCCTTCTGGTGCGAGGCCATCGCGAAGGCGTCCTGATCGTCACGCGAGATGCCGTATTGCTGCGCGACCTTTTCGGCGGTGAGGCCCATGCCATAGGCGATGCCGAGGTTCTCGTCGCGCTCGAAGATGGCGGGGTTCATCGAGATCTTGTTGCCCATCATCTGCGGCATCACGCTCATCGATTCGGTGCCGGCGCCGATCATCACATCGCATTCGCCGAGCTGGATGCGGCGGGCGGCGTCCGCCACCGCATTCACGCCGGAGGAGCAGAAGCGGTTGATGGTGATGCCCGGCACCGTGTCAGGGAAGCCTGCCAGCAGCAGGCCGATGCGGGCCACGTTCATGCCCTGTTCCGCTTCCGGCATGGCGCAGCCCACGACCACGTCGCCGATGTCGGCGAGTTCGAGGCCGGGGGCTTTGGCGACCACCGCGCGCAGCACATGGGCCAGCATGTCATCGGGCCGCACATTGCGGAAAGCCCCCTTGCGCTTGGCGACCGGTGTGCGGGTGGCGGCGACGATGTAGGCGTCCTGGATCTGTCTGTTCATGTCTTGTCTCCTTGTCGGGGCGGGCACGCTGCGTGGCGCAGCGTGCCACGCCTTACGGGTGTCAGTTGCGCAGCGGCTTGCCGTTTTCGACCATGTGGACCAGGCGTGCGCGGGTCGCGTCGGTGCGCAGCAGATCGACGAAGAGCGCGCGCTCCACATCGAGCAACCACTGCTCGCTGACCTTGCTGCCGGCATCAATCTCGCCACCGCAGAGCGCGGTCGCCACGCATTTCGACACGCGGTAGTCGTGTGCCGAAATCATGCCGCCCTCGCGCATGTTCACCAGCATCATCTCCAGCGTGGCAATGCCGTTGCGGCCCGCCACCGGAATGCCGACCGGGGCGAGCGGTGGCCGGTAGCCGGCGTTGGCGATGGCGCGTGCCGTGCGGCGGGCCACATGCAGCAGCTCGTTCGGATTCATGATGACTTCGTCATGCTCGCGGAGCAGGCCCATTTCCTTCGCGTTGAGCGCGCTCTTGCTGACGTTACCCATCGCCAGATTCTGGAAGGCGCCCTGCAGCCAGTTCATCGGATCGTTGGTCGCGGTGCGGGCCGCCATCGCCGCACTGCGGATCGCGAATTCCTTGCAGCCGCCACCGGCCGGAATCAGTCCGACGCCGACTTCGACCAGACCGATGTAGCTCTCCAGCGCACATACCGCGCGGGTGCTGTGCATCACGATTTCGCAGCCGCCGCCGAGTGCCATGCCATTCACCGCGGCCACCACCGGCACCTGGGCGTACTTGAGCGTCTGGCTCATCTGCTGGAACTTGGCGACGATGCCTTCCAGCCCGACGAAATCGCCGGCTTCGAGCAGCGGGCGGATCTGCTTGAGATTGGCGCCGACACAGAAGGGGCCGGCCGGCTGCCAGATCACCAGGCCTTCATGCTCGCGTTCGGCACGATGCACCGCCTCGATGATGCCGTCGAGCACCACCGGGCCGACCGCGCTCATGCGGCTCTTGAAGGAGAGCACCGGCACATGGCGGCCGTCCTCGTCGTCCAGCGTCCACATCCGCACTTCGTCGTTTTCCCACAGCGTGCGGCCCTGGGTCTGCACTTCGCCGAACACGCGCTCGGGGAAGAGCTGGCGCTGGTAGACCGGCAGCGTGGAGCGGCCCACGAAACCGGCGCTGGTGGCGTCCCAGGAGCCCTCGGCGCGGTGTACGCCATCGAGTTCGAAGACCCAGGCCGGCAGTTCGGCGCCGCTCATTGCGCGGCCGGCGGCGATGTCATCGCGGATCGCTTCGGCCAGCGTTTTCCAGCCGGCGGCCTGCCAGGTCTCGAAGGGGCCCTGTGCCCAGCCGAAGCCCCAGCGCATGGCGAAATCCACATCGCGTGCGGAGTGCGCAATGCTGCCCAGATGCACCGCCACATAATGGAAAACGTCGCGGAAGATCGCCCACAGGAACTGCGCCTGCGGATGGCTGCTTTCGCGCAGGCGCGCGAAGCGGGCGGCCGGATCCTTTTCCTTCATGATCGCGGCGACTTCTTCAGCCACCTCGGCACCGCTGTCGCGGTAGTCCTGGCGGGCGAGGTCCAGCACGCGGATCTGCTTGCCCTCCTTGCGATAGATGCCGGCCTTGGTCTTCTGGCCCAGCGCACCCTTCGCGATCAAGGCCGAGAGCCAGGCCGGCGTGGCGTAGTGCGCCGCCCAGGGGTCATCCGCCAGATGGTCGGTCATGGTTTTCACGACATGGACGAGCGTATCCAGACCGACCACGTCGGCAGTGCGGTAGGTGGCGCTCTTCGGCCGGCCGATCAGCGGGCCGGTCAGCGCATCGACCTCATCGAAGCCGAGCCCCAGGCGCTGGGTGTGATGCATCACCGCGAGGATGGAGAACACGCCGACCCGGTTGGCGACGAAGTTGGGCGTGTCCTTCGCGCGGATCACGCTCTTGCCGAGCGAGGTGGTCAGGAAGCGTTCGAGCCGGTCGAGCAGCGCGCCGTGCGTGCCGCGGCAGGGAATCAGCTCCACCAGCGCCATGTAGCGCGGCGGGTTGAAGAAATGGACGCCGCAGAAACGCGGCCGCAGGGATTCGGGACAGCCTTCGGCGAGGGTGTTGATCGACAGGCCGGAGGTGTTGGTGGCGAAAATCGCATGCTCGCGCACATGCGGTGCCACGCGTTCATAGAGTGCGTGCTTCCACTCCATCTTTTCGGCAATGGCCTCGATGATGAGGTCGCATTCGCCGAGGCGGGCGAGGTCGCGGTCATAGTTCGCGACTTCGATGTGTTCAAGGCGGCTGGCGGTGGCCAGCGGTGAGGGCTCCAGCTTTCTCAGTCCATCGAGCGCACGACGCACGATGCCATCGGGATGACCTTCCTTTGCCGGCAGATCGAAGAGGATGACCGGGATGTCGGCATTGGCACAATGGGCCGCGATCTGCGCGCCCATGACCCCGGCGCCCAGCACGCCGACCTTGCGGATGATGAACTTGCTCACGACTTGTCTCCTGTTTCAGGGTGAGCCGCTCCCTCCCCGCTCTGTTGGCGGGGTATTGGTGTGAGGGAGCGGATGCCGCCCTGCCCGGGCGGCCGGGGGCATCAGAAGGCCTGCGAGTACTGCAGACCCAGGATGGCGATGCTGCCTTCATAGGTACCGGAGACACGACCACGACCCTGGCTGGTCTGGTTGTTGTCGATGTTGGTGTCCTTGATGATCAGGTAGGCGGCACCCACGTCGATGCGGGATGCCTTGTTGATTGCATAGCCGGCACCGAGCGACAGCCAGATGCGGTTGTTGTCGGGCAGCGAGGTCAGGCGTGCGGAATCGCTGCGCACCGGGGACTGGTCCCAGGCGATGCCGTAGCGCAGCTTCCACTTGTCATCCACGCGGTAGTTCGCGCCCAGGGCCACGCGCCAGGTGTCGCGGAAGTCGGCTTCCAGGGTCTGGGCGGTGGAGCCGGCGGCCGAACCGCTGGTGCGGACGATGTCGATGTTCTGGACCGAGCTCCAGCCGGTGCGCGACACGTCACCCAGCATTTCCCACTTCGGGCTGATCTGCTGTGCGACCGACAGGATCCAGGTGTCCGGCAGTTTCACGCTGGCGGAGGCCAGCACGTCGGGCGAGATGGCCTGGTTCGAGGAGGTCAGCGTGCCTTCGAGGTCATGCTTCACGGCCGAGCGGTAAGAGAGGCCGATCTTGGTATTCGCGCTGGGCTTGAAGAGCACGCCGGTGTTCCAGCCCCAGGCTTCGCTGCTGGCGCTCAGGGCGACGCGGGTGTTCTGCACGACCGGGTAGAAGGAGGCCGGCAGCGAGGACGAGGCGACGGCGGCCATGCGCTCGTACTGCGCTTCCATGCGCTGCCAGTCCAGCCCGAAGCCGAAGGACAGCTTGTCGGTCATGCGCCAGGCGATCGAGGGGTTGATGTTCATCGTCTGGATGTCGAACTTGACCGAGTGGAAGCGGCCGACCCAGTCCGGGTCATATTCCGTCTTCAGGCCGAAGGGGGCGCCGATGCCCAGGCCGAGATACCAGTCCTTGTTCAGTGCCATCGAGAAATAGGCATTGGGCAGGGTGGCGAGGTCACCCGCGTCACCGCCGTTGCCGCCGGTGGCGGCCGGTGCGACGCTGGAGCCGTTGTTCTTGAACTTGTAGCTGGGCTTGATCAGCGAGGCGCCCAGTGAGACTTCGCGGTCCTGGAGCTCGGTCATGCCGGCCGGGTTGTAGAAGATGGTGCTGGCGTTGTCGGTGGCTGCTGCGGAGCCGGCGTAGGCATTGCCCAGACCGCTCGCGTTCTGTTCGAGCAACTGGAAGCCTGAAGCACTGGCGGCTTGCGACAGGGCGAAGCAGCCAATGGTGGCAAGGCTGCGTGCGATGATGGTCTTGTGCATGTCTTTCTTATCTCCAGAAATCGGGCGGGTCATGAAGCGAGGGTGTGCAGCGGCGGCAGCGGGCGCTTCTTCCCGCTGTCGTCAATGGCAACATGGGTGAGCGTGGCCTCGGTGAGCTTGACGACCACCGGGTCGGCCGGATCACGCTCCGAGCAGACTTCGACAGATATCGCCTGCGAGGTGTTCCCCTCGCGTACGACATCGGCATGGAAACTCACGAGATCGCTCTTGAAGACGGGCTGGTGGAACATGAAGGCGTTCACCGCCACGGTCACGACCCGGCCACGCGCACGGCGGGCTGCCGGGATGGCGCCTGCCATGTCGACATGGGCCATGATCCAGCCGCCGAAAACATTGCCGGCCGCGTTGAGGTCCTTGGGCAAGGGCCGCACGCGCAGCACGGGTTCGTGATCTGGAAGGCGGGTCATGACCGGGTCGCGGCGTAGTGTAGCGGCCCGCCCGTCCAGGGCGAGAAGCCGGTGCCAAAAATCACGCCCGCGTCGGCCAGATCTGCGTCACTTACAACACTGCGATCGACGCAGCCCTGTGTCGCGGCCAGCAGCGGGCTGACCAGACGGTCAGCAAGTCCGGCCGGGGCCGGCCCTGCAGCGCCTTTCCGGACCTTGCCTTCGCTCCAGTGGTAATAGCCCTCGCCGCTCTTGCGACCCAGCTTTCCGGCGCTGACCAGCGCCTGCAGACGGGCAGGCACTTCGCTCGCGCCGGTCAGCGCGCGGCCGGTGGCCATCGCGATATCGAGGCCCACGGTGTCGGCCAGTTCGATCGGGCCCATCGGCATGCCGAAATCGGTGGCGGCGCGGTCGACCGTTTCGGGCGCGATGCCTTCTTCCACACAGCGCATCGCTTCGAGCAGATAGGGACCGAGCACGGCATTGACGAGGAAGCCCGGGGCGCTTTTCACCGGCAGCGGCAGCTTGTCGAGTTTCTGCACGAAGCTCATCGCCCGCTTCAGTTGTTGCGGATCGCTGGCTTCACCGGCCACGACCTCCACCAGCGGCATCATCGCGACCGGATTGAAGAAGTGGATGCCGACCAGGCGCTCGGGCTGGCGCAGGGCCTGTGCAATGTCTTCGAGCCTGAGGCTGGAGGTGTTGCTGGCGATCACTGCATCGGGGCGTGCGCGCTGTTCGATGTCGCGGAAGAGGGCGTGCTTGGCTTCCAGATTCTCGAAGATGGCTTCGATGATCACGTCGGCGCGGCGGATGCCGTCGCCCTTCGGGTCGGCGATCAGGCGGTCAAGCGTGAAGCGGACCTGCTTGCGGTCGCCGCGGAACTTCTTCGCATAGCTCTCGGCCGCCCGTTTGATGGCGGGTGCGATGCGTTCGATGCTCTGGTCCTGCAGCGTGACCGTCATGCCGCGCAAGGCGCACCAGGCCGCAATGTCGCCACCCATCACGCCGGCACCCACCACATGCACATGGCGCGGCGCGAAGTCGGTGGCCTCATCCTTGCCCATCGCCTTCAGGCGCTGCTGCAGGAAGAACACCCGCACCAGATTCATCGCCGTGCCCTGGCCGAGGATGTGCTCGAACGAGGCGCTGTGACCGGGCGGCACGGCCAGCGAGTTGCCACCGAAATGCTGCCAGGTGTCGATGATCGCGTAAGGCGCCGGGTAGTGCGCCGGGCTGGCCTTCCTGGCGACCTGCTTGCGTGCGCCATTGGCCACCACGGCCTTCAGCGGGCCGTTGAGCAGACGCTGCATGAAAGGCAGGCGGCGGGCCGGACGGGCGGATGCCACCAGCATGCGCGCGGCATCATCCATCACGCGGGGCGGCACGCACTCGTCGGCGAGCCCCATCTTCTTCGCGCGTTTCGCGTCGATCTGCTTGCCGGTCAGCATCATGTCGAGTGCGGCGGCCGGACCCACCACCCGCGGCAGGCGCAGCATGCCGCCCCAGCCCGGCACGATGCCCAGCATCACTTCGGGCAGGGCCAGGCGCGTGGCAGGTTCATCCACCGTGATGCGATAGCGGCAGGCCAGCGCGAGCTCCAGACCGCCACCCATGCAATGGCCGCGGATCAGCGCCAGCGTGGGGAAGGGCAGGGCCTCGATGCGATTGAAAAGATCCCAGCTGCGCTGGACCATCGCACGCGCGGCCGCGCCGTCGGCGAGCTGCGTGAATTCCTCCACGTCGGCGCCGGCGATGAATCCGGCGGCCTTGCCGGAGCGGATCACCAGGCCGGCAGGGCGGCTGCGCTCCAGGGCGTCGACATGCAGGGCCAGCTCGGTGATGACCGCGCTGCCCAAGGTGTTGGTGCTCGCGCCAGCACAGTCGAGCGTCAGCCAGGCGATGCCATCGGCATCGGTGCTGAGCGTCCAGTGCTTCGAGAGCGTTTCGTTCATCATCATCACAGGGCCTCCACCAGCATTGCGCCACCCTGACCCCCGCCGATGCAGATGCTGGCGATGCCGCGTTTGCCACCGGTGCGGCGCAGGATGTGGAGCAGGTGCAGCACGATGCGCGCGCCGCTGGCCCCGACCGGGTGGCCCATGGCCACCGCGCCGCCGTCGATGTTGAGTTTCGATTCGTCGAGCTTGCCGAGCGCGCCGTCGAGCCTGAGCTGCTCGCGGCAGTAGGCCTCGTCTTCCCAGGCGCGCTGGCAGCCGATCACCTGGGCGGCGAAGGCTTCGTTGATTTCCCAGGCATCCAGATCGTTGAGGCCCAGACCATGTCTTTGCAGGATGGGGGTGGCCGCGTGCACCGGGCCCAGCCCCATCTGCTCGGGTGCGAGGCCGGCCCACTGGCTGTCCGCGATGCGGCCGATCGGCGTGAGGCCGTACTGCTGCACGGCTTCTTCGGAAGCGAGGATCAGCCAGGTCGCGCCGTCAGTGACCTGGGAGCTGTTGCCCGGCGTGACACGGCCGAACTTGCGGTCGAAGAAGGGTTTCAGCTTGGCGAGGTTGGGCAGCGAGGAATCGCGCCGCAAGCCATCGTCATGCTGGTAGGCGTTGCCTTTCTCGTCGACCAGGGCAGTCATCTCGTCGGCGAAGTGGCCGGCGTCGTGTGCGGCCATGGTGCGCTGATGGCTGCGCACCGAGAAGCGGTCCATGTCTTCGCGGGTGATGCCGAAGCGCCAGGCGAGATTCTCGGCCGTCTGCCCCATCAGGAGCCCCACCACCGGATCGGTGAGGCCCTTGACGATGCCGATCACCGGCGCCAGCAGGCCGGGGCGGAACTTCTTCAGCATCGCGAATTTGGCGCCGGCGCCTTTGGCGGCGTACCAGCCGGAGAGCCAGCGCACCATCGCGTCGGAAAACAGCAGCGGTGCGCGCGAGAGGGCATCGACGCCACCGGCCAACACCAGTTGCGAGCGACCGGCCTGGATGTTGGTGATGGCCGAATCCAGCGCCTGCATGCCCGAGGCGCAGTTGCGCATCACCGTCCAGCCCGGCACGTCGATGCCGCAGCCCATGCGCAGCGCCACCACGCGGCCGATGTTGACCTCGTCCGGCGAAGGCGAGGCGCAACCGAGGATCACTTCGTCGAGGTCTTCCGGTGCGAAGGGCTGGCGGGCCAGCAGCGCACGGCCAGTGATCGTGGCGATGTCGGAAGCCGCGAAGGGGCCCGGCGCGTTCTTCGCCTTGAGAAAAGGCGAGCGCGCTCCGTCGATGATGTAGACCGGGCGGAAGCTCATCATGCAGCCTCGCGATGGCTGGCCGGTGCGGCGGGCACTTCTGCGGGGCGGACATGGGCCGCCGGGTTGCCGATGCCGAAGTCCTGCGGGAAGTCGTCCACCCGGATCGCTTTCTGGCGCAGCACTTCGCGGCGCTCCAGCAGGGCCTTGTCTTCAGCCGTGACGATGCCCTTGGCGAGCGCGTCGGCCAGCAGGGATTCGAAGCTGCGGCCGGCGATCTGCTTCGCTTTCTGTGCCGCACGGATGCGGGCTTCGATGCTCTCGGCCTGCATGGTGAGACCCAGCGCCATTTCGAGTGCGGCGACCGGATCTTCCTCATTGCCGAAGTCACAGAAGCTGTCGGCGATGAGGCGGTCACGCGTGGCGGACGGCGTGATCAATATGCTGGCGACCTGATGGCCCAGCTTGTCGCTCGGTGCCACGCAGGGCTTGCCGAAGGGGAAGATCAGCGCCCGCAGGCCGGCCGCGATGAGGCGGTTGGGGAAGTTCGCCAGCACGCCCTCGAAGGCATTCTGGGTGCGCAGCAGGGCGTCCTGCATGGACCAGTGCATCAGCGGTGCGTCGGCGGCCTGGCAGCCTTCGGCTTCATAGCGGCGCAGCGTGGCCGAGCACAGGTAGGTCAGTGACAGGATGTCGCCCAGGCGGGCCGAGAGTTTTTCCTTGCGCTTGAGGTCGCCGCCCATGGTCAGCATCGAGACATCGGCGAGGAAGGCGAAGGCCGCGGAGAAGCGCGAGAGCTGGCGGTAGTAGGCACGCGTTTCGGCAGCCACGCCGGCAGGCGCTGCGGCAAAGGCCGCACCGGTCAGCCCCATGCCCAGCGTGCGCAGGGCATTGCCGATCGAGAAGCGCACATGGCCGGCCAGTGCTGCGTCGAATTCGACGAGGCCGCGCGCCGCATCCGGATTCTGTGCAGCGCGCATTTCACGCAGCACGAAGGGATGGCAGCGGATCGCGCCCTGACCGAAGATGATCAGGCTGCGGGTAAGGATGTTGGCGCCTTCCACCGTGATGCCGATCGGCAATTGCTGATAGGCGCGGCCGAGGAAGTTCTGCGGGCCGAGGCAGATGCCCTTGCCGCCGAGGATGTCCATGCCGTCATTGACCGACTGGCGGCCGCGTTCGGTGACGTGGTACTTGATGATCGCGGAGACCACAGAGGGCTTCTCGCCCAGATCCAGCGCACCTGCGGTCATCACGCGGGCGGCGTCGCTCATGTAGAGATTGCCGCCGATGCGGGCCAGCGGCTCCTCGACGCCTTCGAACTTGCCGATGGCCATCTTGAACTGGGCACGCACGCGGGCATAGGCGCCAACGGCACGGGCCGTCATCTTC
Organism: Uliginosibacterium paludis; assembly: GCF_039631355.1. Taxonomy (NCBI): domain Bacteria; kingdom Pseudomonadati; phylum Pseudomonadota; class Betaproteobacteria; order Rhodocyclales; family Zoogloeaceae; genus Uliginosibacterium; species Uliginosibacterium paludis. The sequence goes on from NZ_JBDIVF010000006.1 coordinate 15,494, forward strand.
ATCATGCCGGTGTTGCAGCCGGGCAGCGAGATCGATCGGCCGGCGGCAAGACATTCCATCAGCATGCGCCAGCCCTGACCGGCCATGGCCGGGCCGCCGATGATGAATTCCAGCGGCATGAAGACTTCCTTGCCCCAGTTCGGTCCGTTCTGGAACACGGCGTTGAGCGGGAAGTGACGACGGCCGATATTCACGCCGGGGTGGTCATGCGGCACCAGCGCACAGGTGATGCCGAGGTCTTCGGTGGCACCGAGCAGATGCTCCGGATCATAGAGGCGGAAGGCCAGGCCCAGCACCGTGCAGATCGGGCCCAGCGTGATGTAGCGCTTGTCCCAGGTCACACGCATGCCCAGCACCTCGCGGCCTTGATACAAACCCTTGCAGACGATGCCGAAATCGGGGATGGAGGCGGCGTCGGAGCCCGCCTGCGGGCTGGTCAGCGCGAAGGCCGGAATCTCTTCGCCACGGGCGAGGCGAGGCAGGTAGTGCTGCTTCTGCGCGTCGGTGCCGTAGTGCAGCAGCAGCTCGGCCGGGCCGAGCGAGTTCGGCACCATCACGCTGATCGCCGAGGCCGAGCTGCGGGTGGCGAGCTTGGTGATGACCTGGGCGTGGCCATAGGCCGAGAAGCCCTTGCCGCCGTATTCCTTCGGAATGATCATGCCGAGGAAGCCCTTCTCCTTCACATACTTCCAGGCTTCCGGAGACATGTCCTGATGCACATGGGTGGTCTGCCAGTCATCCATCAGACGGCACAGCTCATCGGTTTCGTTGTCGAGAAAGCTGCGTTCTTCGGGCGTGAGTTTCGGCCAAGCGTAGTCCAGCAGCTTCTGCCAGCGCGGCCGGCCCGAAAACAGCTCGCCTTCCCACCAGACGGTGCCGGCATCCAGCGCGGTCTTCTCGGTGTCGGACATGGCCGGCAGGATTTTCTTGTAGGTGGCAAAGAGGCTGCGCGTGATCAGCGCACGACGCAGCGGTGCGATGAGCACGGCGGCGCTCACGAGGGCCAGTGCGGCGAGGATTGCCAGGTTCAGCGTGGTCATTCTTGTCTCCGTTGTGGTCGGGGGCGAGCCGTCATTGCGGTTCGCTGTTGTGGTGCGGGGCCGGCAGGGGTGCGCGCAGGCCGCCAAGCAGAAAACTCATCAGGCGCGGGAGCAGCAGTTCGACGCTGTGCTCCTGCTCGCTTTCGCTGACCTGCCAGTCGGTGACGAGGTCCAGCGCATCGGTGCCGGCGATCGCGTAGGCCGTGGCGCCCAGCATGAAATGCAGGCGCCACACGATTTCGGCCTTCGGCACATCCGGCAAGGCGCGGTAGAGCGCGATCTTGAAACGCTCCAGCACATCGTTGTATTCCGCGGCAAACAGCGTGTGGATCATGTTGCTCGGGCTGTTGAGCGTCCGACCGAGCAGGCGCAGGAAGGTTTCACCGCCATGCTCCGGACGCGTCGCCATGCGCAGCACGGTGCCGAAGAAGGCATCCACGATCTGCGAGGGCTTGAGCGGCTGGTCGCCGGCCGCTGCTTCCATTGCGTCCAGCACGCGCAGGCGCTCGGTGTTGAGCCATTCGAGCCGCCGCTTGAACACCGCCTGCAGCAGCGCCTCCTTGCTGCCGAAGTGATAGTTCGCCGCCGCCAGATTCACATTGGCTTCGCCAGTGATCTGGCGCATCGAAGTGCCTTCGAAGCCGTGTTCGGTGAACAGGCGTTCGGCGGCATCCAGAATGCGACTGCGGGTATCGGTGGGCGCGGGTGCGTTCATCGGCTCGGGCATGTTGTTCAAACGTTTGTTTGAATCATGGGCCGACAGGCCTCCCCTCGCGATAGGGATTTACCTGAATACGGGGCGGTATGGGGCGTGCGGGGTTCGAGATCCGCCCGGGCGAAGGCGTTCAAGGGCGTGGTGCAGCGGGGTCATCCCGTGACGCTATGGACTTCGCCGGCCGGGAAGGGCATCGGAGGCGGGACGGGGGAGGATGGGGCGCGCCAGAGAGCAGGGCGCATCAAGCGATGTACAGTGCGCCGCATGACGAACGAGCCGGTTCGGCGCAGGGCGCCGTGAGCACAGCGAAGCGCGCCGCATGAGGGGGCGGGCGACGCGGGTTCCGTGAGCTTCGATACGGCTGCTCCGTCCCGATCAGGGAGGCAATTTGAGGGCGCTCCGGTGGATTTCGACTTGTTCAGGCTTCTTCTGCGCGCTTTGCTTCGCCCGGTTTCTGTGGCGTGTCTCGCTTCGTTCGACTTCTGCGGCGCGCTTCGCTTCGCTCAGGGCGCCCTACGAAAAGCATCCTCTTGCGTACCCAGCACAGCTGCGATCAGCACATTCCCGGCCGGGTGTCGCCGCGTTGGCCGCAGGGGCTCGGGCCGGGCAGGGGGTGGGGGCTGCCGTCGGCGTCCATGCGGGCGGCGCGGGTGTCCCAGTGCAGCACGCCCTGGCGGTCGAGCGTCAGGCGCAGCAGCCAGCCGGTGGTTTCGGCTTCGGTGTCGAAGCCGTCGAACACGAAGTTGCCGAGGCTGTAGATCACCGGCTTGCCGTGGATGTATTCGATGTCCTGCGTGACATGCGGATGACCACCGACGACGGCGTCGGCGCCGGCCTCGATCATCAGTCGTGCGAGCTGGCGCTGGCGGGCGCCGGCGAGGCGTTCGCGCTCCCAGCCCCAGTGCATGAAGGGAATCACCAGATCCGCGCCGGCTGATTTTGCGGCGCGGATGTCGGCCAGCACGCGGCTGTCTTCCGACCACGCACTGCCGGGCCAGTCCGGGCCGGCGGCAAAGCTGCGCGGCTTGTACTCGTTGTAGGCCAGCAGGGCGATCTTCAGGCCCTTGAGCTCGATCCAGAGCGGACGATGCGCTTCGTCGAGATTGCGGCCGCCGCCGAAATGGCGGATGCCGGCGGCATCGAGCAGGCTCATCGTCTGCAGGAAGGCTTCATGGCCGAAGTCGCCGGAGTGATTGTTGGCCAGCGCTACCGCATCGAAGCGGCCCTTGAGCACGCGCAGGCTGTCGGGCTCGGCGCGGAAACTGTAGATCTTGTTCGGATGGGCCTTGCCGACCGAGGCGACCGAGGTTTCCAGATTGCCGATGCGGTAGTCGGCGTCGCGCAGCAGGTGATCGACCGCGGCCAGCGGATCACCGCCCTGTGCGATCAGGCGGCCGGGGCCGTCGGCCAGCATCAGGTCGCCGGCGAAGAGCAGGGTGACCGTGTCGGCCGCGCGCACCGGCAATGCCAGACACAGCAGGGTCAGCAGCAGGATTTTCATGGTCGCACCTCGCACCAGTAGACCAGCTCGCTGTCGCGGATCGGCTCATAGACGCGTTGCTCGCCGGTGAAGCCGAAGCGTCCGCGCCGGGCGGTGTCTGCCGGCCAGCGGTAGCGCGCCTGGTGCAGCAGCACAGGACCGTCCGGATGGTCGGCGTAGGTGTAGAGCTTGATTTCGTCCGGCTCGAAAACCGGGCGGAACATCAGGTAGGAACCGATGTGCGTGGCAGCAATGCCGTCGGCATCCTGCACTCGCGCGAGGCGTGCCTGGCTCAGGCTGTGCGTTTCGCCGCCGTAGTCGTAATGGCAGACGAGGCGAGGCGCGGCCAGTGCGGCCGGGGCCAGGAACGCGCAGCAGAGCAGGGCGAGGGTTTTCACAGGAAGCGGTCGAGCAGCTTGCGGGAGTGGCGGTCCAGCGCGGAGAGCCTGCGGATCATGAACTGTATGCCGTGAGCATCAGAGATCAGCAGCACGCCGCCGGGCAGTCGGCGGATGTCTTCCTCGCCCTTGAGGATGAAGCGCGTCGGTCCGCGCGAGGTCTGCACTTCCCAGGCGCTCGGCGTGGCGAAACTCGATACCCGGTCGAGGCGCTGGATCTCGGGCATGAATTCGCGGCTTTCCAGTTCCTCTTCGATCAGCGCGCGCAGCCCGGCCGGCAGCGTATCGAGATGCTCGATCCAGGCGGCTTCATGACCATCGCTGCCGACCAGTGCGATGCCTTCGAGCGGCGCGGAGACCGGGTGGGCGCGCACCGGCAGCACGCCTTCATGACGCTGGCCTGCCGCGTCGATCAGGATCAGCTGGCCGAAGGCGTCGCGTTCGAGAGAAAAGGCGGCCGTGCTCATGCTTCGTTTCCTTCGAGGAGTTGTTCGGCGTTGCGCAGTTGCGCCTGATAGAGCCGCCAGTAGGCCCCTTCGCTCGCCATGAGTTCGTCATGATTGCCGACCTCCACGATTACGCCGCGATCCATGACCACGAGGCGATCCGCCTTGCGCAGGGTGGAGAGGCGGTGCGCGATCGCGATGGTGGTGCGGCCCTGCACCAGGTTGTCCAGCGCGCGCTGGATTTCCTTCTCGGTTTCGGTATCCACCGCGGAGGTAGCCTCGTCCATGATCAGGATGCGCGGGTCGATCAGCAGTGCGCGGGCGATCGAGATGCGCTGGCGCTCGCCGCCGGACAGCCCCTGGCCGCGTTCGCCGACGATGGAGTCATAGCCCTGCGGCAGCCGCAGGATGAATTCGTGCGCATGGGCCGCGCGTGCGGCGGCGATGACTTCGGCACGGGTCGCGCCCGGCTTGCCGTAGGCGATGTTCTCGGCGATCGTGCCGAAGAACAGGAAGGGCTCCTGCAGCACCAGGCCGATGTTGCGGCGGAAGTCGGCCAGCGCCACGTTGCGGATGTCGACGCCATCGATCGCGATCGAGCCGCCCGATACATCGTAGAAACGGCAGATCAGATTCACCAGCGTGCTCTTGCCGGAGCCGGAGTGGCCGACCAGACCGATCATCTCGCCGGGGCGGATGTCGAGCGAGAGGTTGCGGATGACCGAGCGGTTGCCGTAGCGGAAATCGATGTCGCGCAGGCTGATCGCGCCGCTCACGCGCGGCAGGGCGACCGGATTGGCGGGCTCCGGCACGCTGGAGACGTGGTCCAGGATGTCGAAGATGCGCTTGGCGCCGGCCGCGGCCTTCTGTGTGACGGAAACGATGCGGCTCATCGAATCGAGCCGGGTGTAGAAGCGGCCGATGTAGGCGAGGAAGGCGACCAGCACGCCGACGGTGATGTCATTGCGCGAGACCTGCCAGATGCCGAAGGCCCAGACGATCAGAAGGCCGATTTCGGTGAGCAGCGTGACGGTGGGCGAGAACAGCGACCAAGTCTTGTTGATCTTGTCATTGACTGCCAGGTTGTGGCTGTTGGCCTCGCGGAAGCGCTGGGTTTCGCGCGACTCCTGCGCAAAGGCCTTGACCACGCGGATGCCGGGAATGGTGTCGGCCAGGATGTTGGTGACTTCGCCCCAGACGCGGTCGATCTTCTCGAAGCCGGTGCGCAGGCGGTCCCGCACGGTGTGGATCATCCACATGATGATCGGCAGCGGCAGCAGGGTGACCAGCGCAAGCCACGGGTTGATCGAGAACAGGATTACCGTGGTCATGCCGATCATCAGCACGTCGGTGATGAAGTCCAGCGCATGCAGCGAGAGGAAGACGCTGATGCGGTCCGATTCCGAGCCGATGCGGGCGATCAGGTCGCCGGTGCGCTTGCCGCCGAAATACTCCAGCGAGAGCTTGATCAGGTGCTCGAAGGTGGTGGTGCGCAGGTCGGCCGAGATGCGTTCGGAAACCAGTGCGAGGATGTAGGTCTTGGCCCAGCCCAGCAGCCAGGAGAGCAGCGCCGCGCCCAGCAGGCCGGCGAGCAGCCTGATTTCAAGGGCGGTATTGATCGGCTGGCCGTTCTGGTAGGGGATCAGTACCTTGTCCATCAGCGGCATGGTCAGGTAGGGCGGCACCAGGGTGGCGGCGGTCGCGCCGGTCATCAGCGCGAAGCCCGAAATCAGCTGCCAGCGGTAGGGACGGGCGAATCGCCAGAGGCGGAACAGGGTCCAGGTGGAGGGTGCTTCATGCAGCTCGCGTGCGCAGACCGGGCATTCGTCCTCCCCCGGAGGCAGCGGCGCCTTGCAGCTGGCACAAATTTCCTCGTCGCGCAGGCGCGGGGCTTCGCCGGTCCGCAGCGCCTCGATCTGGCGTTCGAACTCGCCGATCAGGCGCAGCGCGGCCAGATTCTGATTCAGTGTGTAACGCCAGCGGGCGAGACGCCCGGCCGGCGTGACCAGCTCCAGACTGCCGACGCCGGCATGGTCGGCATGGCGCATCTCGAGTGCGGCCGCCAGCGGCCATTCCTGCCAGTCCTCGCCGGGGGCGCGGGCCAGCAGGCGGTGCGCGGTCAGTGCAACAAGACCCTTGCCGAAAGCCAGCCTGCCGTCGAGATCCAGCTCCATCCAGGCGAGCACGGTTTCGTCTTCCCGGGTGCGGGCGGCGAGTTCGGCGCCGAAGGGGGCGGGCAGCTTGTCATCGGGGGAGGGCAGGAGCATCGGTGTGTGGTGGTGGTGTGAGGGATTGTGGCGGCGGCCTTGAAGGCGACAGACGGTCGGCCGGGATCTCCGTTAAACTGCCTGCCTGGCAGGGCGGATCCGGGTGCGGCAGATGATAAACGCACCGGAGCGCTGAAGGTTTACAGCGTTCCCGCGGCATCGCTCCCGTCAGAGAACACTGCGGGCAGCGATGCCCCGGTAAACCTTTTTGTCGCCTCCATCGTTGATGGACTATCGGCGACCGCCCACAGCATCCGCCATTCCGACCGGTGACATGAGCAAAGACATCCGAATCCTGGGTACGCATTATCTGCGCGGCCCCAACATCTGGACCTATCGTCCGGCCGTCGAGGCCCTGGTAGACATCGGCGACCTCGAAGACTTTCCCTCCAATCTCATCCCCGGTTTCTACGAGCGCCTCTCGGCCTGGCTGCCCGGCCTCATCGAGCACAAGTGCAGCTACGGCGAGCGTGGCGGCTTCCTGCGCCGCGTGCAGGAAGGTACCTGGCCCGCCCATATCCTCGAACACGTCACCCTTGAGCTGCAGACCCTCTCCGGTCAGCGCACCAGCTTCGGCAAGGCCCGCAGCACCTCGCAGCGCGGCGTCTACAAGGTGGCCGTGCGCTCGCGCCACAAGGATGTGACCATTGCCTGCCTCAACGCCGCGCGTGATCTGGTCATGGCGGCGATCGAAGACAAGCCCTTCGACGTGGCCGGCACCACCGCACGCCTGCATGAGCTGGCCGACTCGCTCTGCCTCGGGCCCTCGACGGCCTGCATCGTCGATGCCGCGACCGAAGCGAACGTGCCCTCGATCCGTCTCACCGACGGCAATCTGGTGCAGCTTGGCTGGGGGCGCAACCAGCGCCGCGTGTGGACCGCGGAAACCGACCGCACCAGCGCGATTGCCGAATCGATCGCCAGCGACAAGGATCTGACCAAGAGCCTGCTGATTCCCTGCGGCGTGCCGGTGCCCGAAGGGCGCGTGGTGGCCGATGCCGACGAGGCCTGGGATGCGGCGCAGGACATCGGCCTGCCGGTGGTGGTGAAGCCCTCGGACGCCAATCATGGCCGCGGCGTGTCCCTCGAACTCATGACCGAGGAAGAAGTCCGCGCGGCCTTCCCGGTAGCGGATGCAGAAGGCAGCGACGTGATTGTCGAGCGCTACATCCGCGGCAACGAGCACCGTCTGCTGGTGGTGGGCGGCAAGGTCGTGGCCGCTGGCCGCGGCGAGAACATCGTGATCACCGGTGACGGCCGCGCCAGCGTGCGCGAGCTCATCGAGACCCAGCTCAACTCCGACCCGCGTCGCGGTGAAGCGGAAGAATTTCCGCTCGAAACCATCCGCATCGATACCGATCGCCAGATGCAGCTGCTGCTTGCGCGCCAGGGCTTCAGCGCGGATTCCGTGCCGGAAGCGGGCCGCGTCGTCACGGTGCAGCGCAACGGCAATGTGTCGATCGACTGTACCGACGAGGTTCACCCCGAAGTGGCCGCGGCCGCGTCGCTGGCCGCGCGCATCGTGGGGCTGGATATCGCCGGCATCGATCTGGTGACCGAGGACGTGTCCTATCCGCTTGAGAAAACCGGCGGCGCGATCGTTGAAGTGAATGCCGGCCCCGGCCTGCTGATGCACCTCAAGCCGGCTCAGGGCCAGCCGCGTCCGGTGGGCGAAGCCATCGTGGCCCACCTCTTCCCCGGCGAAGGCAATGACGGCCGCATTCCGGTGATCGGCGTGACCGGTTGCGACTACACCACCCGTGTTTCCCGCGTGCTCGGCTGGCTGCTCCACCTGGGCGGCTACAACGCCGGACTCGCCTGCCGCGACGGGATCTTCCACGACATGCGCGCGGTCGAGCGCCACGACTGTGCCGGCTTTGCGGCCGGGCAGCGTCTGCTGATGAACCGCACCATCGACGCGGCCGTGTTCGAAACGCCTGCCGTGTCCATCCTGAGCGAAGGCCTGCCTTATGACCGCTGCAACGTCGGTGTGGTGACCAGCCTGCGCGTGCTGCCCGAGCTCGAAGCCTTCGACGTGCGCGAAGCGGGGCAGATGTCCGGCGTGCTGCGCACACAGGTCGACGTGGTGCTGGAGACCGGTGCAGCGGTGCTCAACGCGGACGACGCCGATGTGGCGGATCTGGCCGAGCTCTGCGACGGCGAAGTCGTCTTCTATGCGCTTGAGGGCAGCAACGAGGTCATCCACCGGCATCTGGCCGCCGAAGGTCGTGCGGTCTTCATGCAGGAGGGGGCTGTCGTGCTGGCTACCGGCAATCGCTTCCAGCGCGTGGCCACCCTGCCTGGTCTCGAGGGCGAGGCGCTTGCCGCCACGCTCGCGGCCGCAGCGGCGGGCTGGGCTTTCGGCATTGCGCCGGAACTGATTGCCAGCGCCATCGAAAGCTTCGAATCCAGCCGGGCTCTCTGAGCCGGCATTTCCGTACAGGACACGAGTCAATGGAAGTCTCCCGCATCCGTGCGCTTCGCGGCCCCAATCTGTGGAGTCGCCATACGGCCATCGAGGCCGTCGTAATCTGCGAGCCGGCCGAGCGCGCACTCAGCAACATGGCCGGCTTCGATGTCCGTCTGCGCGAGCTTTTTCCGCTCATCGGCGAAGTGCGTCCAGCAGCCGGTGGCGAGGTGCTGTCGATGGCGCATGCCATCGAATTTGCCGCGCTGGGGCTGCAGGCCCAGGCCGGCTGCCCGGTCACCTTCAGCCGCACGACCGAAACCAGTGACGCCGGCGTGTATCTGGTCGTCGTCGAGTACAGCGAAGAAGCCGTGGGCCGCAAGGCTTTCGAAATCGCCGAAGCGCTGTGCCGCGCCGCCGCTGCCGGCGAAGCCTTCGACACCAATGCCGCACTGAGCGAGCTGCGCGAGCTGGATGAGGACGAGCGCCTCGGCCCGTCCACCGGCTCCATCGTCTGGGCCGCCGTCGCTCGCGGCATTCCCTATCGCCGCCTGACCTCCGGTTCCATGGTGCAGTTCGGCTGGGGAAGCAAGCAGCGTCGCATCCAGGCCGCCGAAATCGACCGCACCAGCGCGATTGCCGAATCGATTGCGCAGGACAAGGATCTGACCAAGAAGCTGCTGGACGCCGCCGGCGTGCCGGTGCCCAAGGGCCGCCCCGCGAATTCGCTGGAAGACGCCCAGGCCGCCGCGCTGGAAGTCGGTTTCCCGGTTGTGCTCAAGCCGCAGGACGGCAACCAGGGCAAGGGCGTGACGGTGAACATCACGACGCCCGAAGGCGTGGCGGCGGCCTATCGTGCGGCGACCGAGATTTCCGACGAAGTGCTGGTCGAGAAATACCTGCCGGGCCATGACTTCCGCATGCTGGTGGTGGGCGACAAGCTCGTCGCCGCGGCGCGCCGCGAGCCGCCGCTGGTGATCGGTGACGGCGTGCACACCGTGCGCGAACTCGTCGACGAAGTGAACCGCGATCCGCGTCGCGGCACCGGCCATGCGACCTCGCTGACCAAGATCCGCTTTGATGACATTGCCCTGGCACGCCTGGCCGAGCAGGGCATGAAGGCCGACAGCATTCCGGCCAAGGGTGAGCGCGTGATCCTGCGCAACAACGCCAACCTCTCCACCGGCGGCACCGCGACCGACGTGACCGATGACGTTCATCCGGATCTCGCGGCACGCGCCGTGGCGGCCGCACAGATGATCGGTCTCGACATCTGCGGCGTCGACGTGGTCTGCGAGTCGGTCCACAAGCCGCTGGAAGAGCAGTCCGGCGGCATCGTCGAGGTGAATGCCGCCCCGGGCCTGCGCATGCACCTGTCGCCCTCTTTCGGAAAGGGCCGCAATGTGGGCGAGGCGGTGATCTCGACGATGTTCGAGCCGGGCGATGACGCCCGCATTCCGGTGGTGGCGGTGACCGGCACCAACGGCAAGACCACGACCGTGCGCCTGATCGCGCACCTGCTGATGAAAGCGGGCCTGCGCACCGGCATGACGAACACTGACGGCGTGTATGTGCAGGGTCGCCAGATCGACAGCGGCGACTGCTCCGGCCCGCGCAGCGCGCGCAACGTGCTGATGAATCCGGACGTCGATGCCGCGGTGTTTGAAACCGCGCGCGGCGGCCTGCTGCGCGAGGGGCTGGCTTTCGACCGCTGCAAGGTGGCGGTCGTCACGAATATCGGCATGGGCGACCACCTGGGCCTGAACTACATCAACACGCTGGAAGACCTGGCGGTGCTCAAGCGGGTCATCGTGCAGAACGTGGCCGAAAGCGGCTATGCCGTACTCAACGCGGCGGATCCGATCGTTGCCGCGATGGCGGCAAACTGCCCGGGTCAGGTGATCTACTTTGCGGCAGACCGCAGCAACCCGGTGATGGCCACGCATCGTGCCCAGGGCAAGCGCGTGGTCTATGTCGACAATGACGCCATCGTGGCCACGGAGGGCCGCAAGTCGGTACGCATCTCGCTCGCCGGTGTGCCGATCACCCGCGATGGCACGATCAGCTTCCAGGTCGAGAACGTGATGGCTTCGGTTGCGGCCGCCTGGGGCGTGGGTCTGGAGTGGGACGTGATCCGCGCCGGTCTGGCGAGCTTTGTGAACGATTCCGACAACGCCCCCGGTCGCTTCAACGTGTTCGACTACCGCGGCGCCACGATCATTGCTGACTACGGCCACAATCCGGATGCCATGCTGGCGCTGGTCAAGGCTGTGGACGCGATACCCGGCAAACGCCGCTCGGTGGTGATTTCCGGCGCCGGCGACCGTCGCGATGAAGACATCACGATGCAGACCGAGATCCTCGGCAAGGCGTTTGACAATGTCATTCTGTATCAGGATGCCTGTCAGCGCGGCCGCGCGGATGGTGAAGTGCTGGCCCTGCTGCGGGAAGGCCTGAAGGGCGCCAGCCGAACCTCCTCCGTCGAGGAGATTCATGGCGAGTTCGTCGCCATCGACCGTGCGCTGGCGCAGCTGCAGGCGGGTGATCTGTGCCTGATCCTGATCGATCAGGTCGAGGAAGCACTGGCGCACATCGCCGCCCGCGTGAAGGAAGGCTGAGGCTTTTCTGCTCCGGGCAAGGCGGCCTGCGGGCCGCCTTTTTCATGGCCGTGTGGTGCTCAGCGCGCGTGCCGCTTGCGGCGCGGCCTGGCCGGGGCACGCGGCGGCAGGCCGAGTGCGGCACGGGCCAGTTCGTCGGCCTGGGTGTTCCGGTGCTGCGGTATCCACTTCAACTCAAGCTGCGCGAACTTCGCCATTTCGTGCCGGATGTCCGCCAGCAGCGGCGCGAGCCGCACCGCCTCCATGACGGAGGCATCCCGGGCCAGGCGTACCACCACATCACTGTCGCATGCGACCCGAAGGCAGGTCGCGCCCAGCGCGTGTGCCCGTTGCAGCGTGGCGAGCAGGGCCAGCGCCTCGGCTTCGTTGTTGCAGCCCTGTTGCGGACCGGGTTCGGAGAGCCGGTACTCCTGGCCGTCAGGTGCGCGCAGCAAGGCACCCAGTCCGATCCGGCCCGGGTTGGGGCGCGCGCAGCCATCGCACCAGGCGAGCCAGCAGACTTCGTCGCTCATGACGCAGCATCCGGTGAATGCGGTGACGTGCCCTGCGGCGCGCGTAGAATCACCTCATGAACGAAAGCGGACATTCCCTGCGCGACATCCGTCGGCTGGTGCTCGATACCAATGTGGTCATGGCCTTGTGGCATTTCCGTGATCCGGCCCTGGCGCGTTTGCGCAGTCATTGCGAAAGCGGCGAAGCGGTCCTGCTGTGCCGCGCGGACAGTCTCGACGAGTTGCGCCGCGTGCTGGCCTATCGCCAGTTCGGCGTCGAGCCGGCGCGGCAGGCGGAAATTCATGCCGGCTATGTCGCAGCAAGCCATTGTCTGCCTGATCCGGACGAGGCGTTGCGGGCGACGCTGGCGACATTGCCGCGCTGCAGTGACCGGGACGACCAGAAATTCCTCGAAATCGCCTGGGCAGGCGAGGCGGGCGTGCTGCTGACGCGCGACAAGCTCCTGCTCAAGCTGGCGCGCAAATCTCCGTTCCGCGAGGCCTTGCGCATCATGACACCCGAGAGTTTCGAGCGGTCTCTGGAGGATGCGGGCCAGAGGCCGGCTCAAGAAAACGCTGGCGAGGCCGTCAAGAATGCGTGAGCGCCTGCTGCTGGCGTTTGTCCGGCGGCGATGTCGGTGACGCTGGCGGCGGGTTGCTCGCCTGCCCGCCGCTTCAGGCGCTGGCGGGATTGCCGGCAAGACTGGCGTAGCGGCCGTTGAAAAAGATCAGCGGCTCGCGCTCCGAGCGGTCACAGCGCTCTACCTCACCCACGAAGATCACATGATCTCCACCCGGATAGCGCAAGGTGTTGCGGACCTCGAACACGGCGCAGCAACCGGCGAGCACCGGAGCTCCGCCGAGACCCGGCTCCCACTCCACATCCTTGAAGCGGTCTGCCGTCTTGCTCGCGAAGAGATTCGAGATTTCCATCTGGTCGCGCGCAAGCACGTTCACCGCGTAGTACTCGCAGGTTTCCAGTGCCTCGCGCACCGAGCTGGTATTGGCCAGACTCCAGATGATCAGCGGCGGATCCAGCGACACCGAGTTGAAGGAATTCACCGTGAGGCCGATGAGGCTGCCGTCCCGGTTGCGGGCGGTAATGACGGTGATGCCGGTGGCAAACATGCCGAGCGTGCGGCGGAAGGTGGTGGCATCGAAAGCCAGAGCGGGGGAGTTCATCGTTGTTATGGACAGCAGGCGACCGGCCGATTATCCGCCACTTGCCTGCCAAGAGGAACCGCACACCGATCAGGGCTTTGCCTGAGCCTGCAGAAGGCGGTGCGCCGCCCGCCGCGGCAATGGTAGGCTCGCGGCATGACCGATTTTGCAGACCGACTCATTGCCTGGCATCGCAGCCACGGCCGGCACGACCTGCCCTGGCAGGGCACACGGGATCCCTACCGCGTGTGGCTTTCCGAAATCATGCTGCAGCAGACGCAGGTGGATACGGTGATGCCGTATTACCGGCGTTTTCTGGCGCGTTTTCCGGATGTGGCGAGCCTGGCCGCCGCGCCGGCAGACGATGTGCTGGCGCTGTGGAGCGGGTTGGGTTACTACGCGCGGGCCCGCAATCTGCACAAGGCGGCGCAGCGCGTGATGAGCGACTTCGGCGGTGTGTTTCCGCAGTCTGCGGCTGCGCTCGAAACCCTGCCCGGTGTGGGGCGCTCCACCGCTGCAGCGATTGCCTGCTTCTGTTTTGATGAGCGAGTGCCGATTCTGGATGGCAACGTCAAGCGTGTGCTGTGCCGGCATTTCGGCATCGAAGGTTTTCCCGGCGAGCGGAAGGTGGAGCAGGCGCTCTGGGCGCTGGCCGGCACGCTGCTGCCGGCGCGTGACATCGCGCTTTATCCGCAGGCCCAGATGGATCTGGGGGCCACGCTGTGTACCCGGAGCAAGCCCTTGTGCCTGCATTGCCCGGTCAGCGAGACTTGCGTGGCGCGGCGCGAGAGTCGTCAGGCCGAGTTGCCCGCGGCCCGGCCGCGCAAGGCGGTGCCGCGGCGCAGCTGTGAGTGGCTCGTCCTGCAGGCGGATGACGCCGTCCTGCTCGAGCAGCGCCCGGCAAGCGGGATCTGGGGCGGGCTCTACAGCCTGCCCGAGCTGGTCGAGGGCGAGACGCCGGCAGAGGCCGCTTTGCGGCTGACCGGTGAAGCGCTGGAGGGCTGGCAGGCCATGCCGGCGATGGAGCATGTCTTCACGCATTTCCGGCTGGCCATCCAGCCGTGGAAACTGCAGGTGGCGAAGCGCCCGCTGCAGTTGCGCGAAGGCCGTCTGGGCTGGATCGAACGCTCGCGTCTCGACAGCCTCGGCTTGCCGACGCCGGTACGCCGCGTGCTGTGCGGCGAATGAGGATCAGGCCTTGCCGAGAAGCCCTTGCTGGCGCAGGTATTCCTGGATGATGTTGAGTCGCAGGTCGGTGTCTTCGAGCTCAAGCAGGCGCTGCTTGGCGAGTGCCTGCACCGGCAGCACTTCGGCATAGCGGTAGCCGACCCAGGCGGCGTCATCAAGGTGGTGGGGCGGTGGAATCACGCGTTCGCCTGCGTCCCGGATGATCATGTTCATCAGTGGCAGCAGGGCGGAGTGGCGATCCGCTACCGGGGCGGGCGGGGCTTCGTCGAACCATTCGATGCGGCCGCTCAGCAGGCCGTCTTCCGCCGCGATCTGCTCCAGCACGCGGAAGCGGCGAACGCCACGGATGGTGAGCCCGAGGATGCCGGGCTCGCTCATGTCCCAGTCCACGATTTTCGCTTCCGTGCCGACGCCGTGCGCCAGTGCGGGCTTGCCGACTTCTTCACCCTCGGCGATCAGGCAGACGCCGAAAGTCGTTTCGGTGCGCATGCAGTGACCCACCATGTCGAGGTAGCGGGCCTCGAACACTCTCAGATTCAGCACGCCACCCGGAAACAGGACGCTGTGCAGCGGAAAGAGGGGGAGCGGCTGGCTGGATTCGGACATGATCTGCGAAAGCGGGAAGGGGCGCTCATTGTAGCCGCGGCTTCCGGCTGCCGAGAGCTTGCGCGGGACGGCGAGTGCCGGCAGGTAGAATGTCGGGATGAAAGATCGCCTGCCACCTCCCGGCGCGGATGCGCTGGAACATTCCACACGACTGGCCGAGCGCATCGCCTGCGCGATCCGCGAAGAGGGCGGCTGGATCGGTTTTGACCGTTTCATGGCGCTCGCCCTGTTCGAGCCGGGGCTGGGCTACTACAGCGGTGGATCGCGCAAGTTCGGGCCGGAAGGCGACTTCGTGACCGCGCCGGAGATCTCTCCCCTTTTCGGGCATGCGCTGGCACGTCAGGTTTGCCAGATCATGCAGGCTGCCGGCCCCCGGATCATCGAAGTCGGCGCCGGCACGGGGCGCCTGGCCTGCGATCTCCTGCAGGCGCTGGAAGGTCTGGACTGTCTTCCCGAGCGGTATGCGATTCTGGAGCTCTCGGGCGAGCTGCGCGTGCGTCAACAGGAGAGCCTGCGGGAACACGTTCCGCATCTGGCAGATCGGGTGGTGTGGCTGGAGGGTTTGCCGGACACGTTCTCCGGCGTGGTGCTCGCTAACGAGGTGCTGGATGTGATGCCCGTCCAGCTCGTTGCGTGGCATGACAGAGGCATTTTCGAACGAGGCGTCGTGCTGGACGCCGACGGCGCTTTCTGCTGGGAAGATCGTCCGGCAACCGGGGGGCTGCTTGCAGCGGCAAGGCAGTTGCCGGTCAGCATGCCCGAAGAGGGCGAGTATCTCAGCGAGATCTGCCTTGCGGCCCGCGCCTGGGTGGAGGCCTGGTCAGACCGGCTCCTGCAGGGCGCGATGATCCTGATCGACTATGGCTACCCGCAGGCCGAGTACTACCTTCCGGCCCGCAGCAGTGGCACTCTGCAGTGTTATTACCGGCACCGGGCACATCCTGAAGTGCTGTTGTGGCCCGGCCTCAACGACATCACGAGCTTTGTCGATTTCACCGCCATTGCCGAAGCCGGGCATGGCGCGGGATTCACGGTGGCGGGCTATACCAGCCAGGCGAGCTTTCTCAACAACTGCGGATTGCTCGCATTGCTGGCCGAGGCAGGCCCGGTGGATTCGGCGGCGTATCTGCGGGCCTCCCGCGCGGCGCTGCGGCTGGTTGCGCCGCACGAGATGGGCGAGCTCTTCAAGGTGCTCGCCCTGACTCGCGGCATCGACCAGCCCTTGCTGGGCATGCTGCGCGGAGACCGTACGCACGCGCTCTGAGCGCCTGCGTACGGGGCCGTGAAGGCTGGCCGGCCATTCACTCCTGAACGCGGTAGATGCGCTGCAGGAAGGTTTCGGGATCGGCTACGGCCTGACTGCGCGCTCGCGCGGTCTGGACGGAGAGCTCAGAAAGCGTCAGCGCGGGCTGCGGCAGCCAGCTTGCATTGAGCACCTCATCGCTGTAGGCGGGCGTCTCCGTGGGGGCGGAATGTGCGTCGAGTGTCATGGCGTCACCATCTTCGTGGTCGTGGCCCGGACGGATGTCCAGACTTCCTGCTGACGCTGGGTAGGCGTCATTCCGGCTCAGAACGGTTGCAGCCAACCCGACTTGAGTCAGGGTTTGGGGCAGATCTGCAAAGCATTGTTTCGCACGAAATTGCAGCGGGATGGACTGATTCAATCGCCAGCCCGGGAGCCTCGCAAGGCGACCAGTGGGCATGACGCGGAACTTTGCGGGGCGGCCCGACGAAAGGCGTGTCAGTCCGGCGAGAAGAGCCCGGCGAGGCGGCTTCGCGTGATGTCGGGGAGGGCTGCGAGCGCCAGCATGAGAAGCACGCGGGCCTGTTGCGGCGTGTGAGGCCCGGCAGCGATACAGCCGCAGGCTTCGTCGTCTTCGTTGCAGCCCGGCCACACTCCGCCAGCGCTGATCCGGCTGGCCCGCACGACCTGGACGCCGGCGCTGCGGGCTCGATCCAGCGCGGTACGCCAGTCCGCCGGGATGCTGCCGTGGCCGGTGAGCGCCAGGACGAGGCCGCGTGCGCCCGCGGTGACGCAGAAGTCGATCAGGTCCGCCGATGCGCCGGCGTGGGCGCTGAGGACGTCTACCCGCGGAAGTTGCACGCCGGCCGAGAGGGCGAGCAGCTCGGGCAGGCCAAGGCGCTGCGGCGCGGCGGTCTGCCAGCGAACCGTGTCGGCCATGATCTGCCCTGCCAGACCACGGCCTTCGATGCAGCGCAGGGCGTCGGTCTTGTGGGTGTGAGCCTTGAGCAGATCTGCCGCGTGAATGACGCTGGCATCGGCCGTCACGAGTACGCCGTGAAGGGCGGCGAGCGGGTCCAGCGCCGTGCATGCAGCATGAAGCAGGTTCAGCGGGCCGTCGGCCGAGCGCGCGCTGGCGGGGCGCATCGCGGCGGTCAGGACCACCGGTTTGGTGGTTTCCACCAGCAGATGCAGCGCAAAGGCGGTTTCTTCTAGGGTGTCGGTGCCGTGGGTGATCACGATGCCATCGACTGAGGGATCGACCTGCAACTGCCTGATGCGTGCGGCCAGATCCAGCCAGTGTGCCGGTTGCATGTCGCGGCTGTCGATCGAGAAGGGCTGCTCAACCTGCCATGCCGCCAGCGCGGCCAGCTCCGGCACCGCCGCAAGCAGAACGGAGGCATCCAGCACGCCGGCGGTGTAGTGGTGCTGCGGACCACTTCCGGCAATCGTGCCGCCGGTGGCGATGAGGGCGAGGGTAGGCATCGTGTCTGCGGGTTAACGAAAACGCGCCGGTCAGGCCGGCGCGCTGATTCTAGCGGGTCTCGCCGAGGCTCAGTGATTGAGGATCTTGGAGAGGAACTGCTGGGCGCGATCCGAGCGGGGCTTGCCGAAAAAGTCGTCCTTCGAGGCGTCTTCCACGATCTGGCCGTGATCCATGAACACGACGCGGTGAGCCACCTTGCGGGCAAAGCCCATTTCGTGGGTCACGACCATCATGGTCATGCCTTCCTGCGCGAGTTCGACCATCACGTCGAGCACTTCGTTGATCATTTCCGGGTCCAGCGCCGAGGTGGGCTCGTCGAAGAGCATGCAGATCGGGTCCATCGACAGCGCACGGGCGATGGCCACGCGCTGCTGCTGGCCACCCGAGAGCTCGCCGGGGTACTTGTTGGCATGCGCCTTGAGGCCGACGCGATCGAGCAGCTTGAGGCCGCGCTCATGGGCTTCGTCCTTGCTGCGGCCGAGTACCTTGATCTGGCCGATGGCAAGATTGTCGGTGATGCTCATGTGCGGGAAGAGTTCGAAGTGCTGGAATACCATGCCCACATGCGAACGCAGCTTGGGCAGATCGGTAGCCGGATCATTGATCTGGATGCCGTTGACGATGATCTTGCCCTGCTGGATCGGCTCAAGGCCGTTGACGGTCTTGATCAGCGTGGATTTGCCCGAGCCCGAAGGGCCGCAGACGACAACCACTTCACCCTTGGAAATGCTGGTGGTGCAATCGGTCAGGACCTGGAACTGGCCGTACCACTTGGAAACGTTCTGGATCTGGATCATGGTGACTTACCGGATGATGGCGATGCGCTTGTTCATGTACTTGACGAACATGGACAGCGAGAAGCAGATGACGAAATAGATGACGGAGACGAACAGGTACATCTCGACCGTACGGCCGTAGAGCATGCCTGCGTTTTCCGCCGCCTTGAGCATGTCGGTGGCGCCGATGGCATACACCAGCGAGGTATCCTGGAACAGGATGAAGGTCTGGGTCAGCAGCACCGGCACCATGTTGCGGAAGGCCTGGGGCAGGATCACATGGCCCATCGCCTGCCAGTAGCTCATGCCGATGGCCAGTGCCGCATTGACCTGACCGCGCGGAATGCTCTGGATGCCTGCGCGCATGATTTCGCTGTAGAAGGCCGCTTGGAACAGCGTGAAGGTAATGATCGCGGACTTTTCCTGGCCGATCGGCGAGCCGGTGATCAGCGGAATCAGGAAGAAGAACCACAGGATCATCATCAGCAGGGGGACTGACCGCATGATGTCGACATAGATCTTGGCTGCGCTGGCGAGGAACTTGCCGCCGGAAAGGCGGGCGAGTGCCAGCAGGGTGCCGAGGATGACACCACCGATCATCGAGATGATGGTCAGTTCAAGACTGAAGGCGAGGCCCTTGAGAATCGACTGCCAGGCCAGCGCAATGACTGAAAAATCGAGATTGCTGAGCATGTCCGTTCCTTATTTCGCCACGATGAAGCCGGGCACATGCGTGCGGCGTTCAATCACGGACATGATGCGGTTGGCTGCATAGGAGCAGAGGATGTACAGCACGGTCGGCACCAGCAGAGACTCGATGACCTGGCCGCCGGTTTCCTCGACCATCTGGCGCGACACGAAGATCAGCTCCCAGACGCCTACGGCATAGGCCACGCCGGAGTTCTTGAAGGTGTTCATGAACTCGGAGGTCAGTGGCGGGATGATGATCCGGAAAGCCATCGGCAGCAGCACGAAGCGATAGGTCTGGGCGGTGGTGAAGCCCAGCGCCAGACCCGCGTTGCGCTGGCCGCGGGGCAGGGCCTGGATGCCAGCACGCACCTGTTCGGCGACACGTGCCGAGGTGAAAAGGCCCAGTGCCAGCACGGCAGTGATGAATTCCTTGGCGGGCATGTCCTGCTTGACCCACAGCGAGAGGTCGCGCGGCAGCAGTTCCGGAACGACGAAGAACCACACGAAGAGCTGCATCAGCAGCGGGACATTACGGAAAAATTCGACCCAGGTATGGCCGATCATGGCGATGCCGCGGTGCGGCACCGTACGCAGCGTGCCGACAATGCTGCCCAGCACCAGCGCGATGATCCAGGCCGACAGCGAAATGGCGACAGTCCAGCACAGGCCGTGCAGGACCCACGTCAGGTAGGTCTCGTCGCCTGAAGGAATGGTCTGGAAAAAAATTCCCCAGTTCCAGTGGTAATTCACTCGGTTTCTCCCCGGACGGGCCTCTGAACGCCCGTCTTCCTGCAACACGAAGGGGAACGGCGCACGCGCCGTTCCCCCGATTTACTGCGAGCAGCGCTTACTTCTTGTACGACTCGGCCGGATTCTCATTCGGGCTGGCAATCGCACTCTTGAGCGTATCGCTCATGGCGAAGTTCAGGTTGATGCCCTTGGGCGGGATCGGCGCCATGAACCACTTGGCGTAGAGCTTGTTGAGCTCGCCGCTCTTGGCCATGGCCTTGACCGTGTCGTCAACCACCGCCTTGAACTGCGGGTCGTCCTTGCGCAGCATGATGGCGATTGGTTCGATCGACAGCGGCGAGCCAACCAGCGCGTAGTCCGCCGGATTCTTGGAACTGGCGATGAGGCCCGCCAGCAGGTTGTCGTCCATCACGAAGGCCACGGCGCGATCGGTTTCGAGCATCAGGAAGGAGTCAGCGTGGTCCTTGCCATAGACTTCCTTGAAGTCGACGTTCTTGCCCTTCTCATGGGCGCGCATCAGCTGCACGCTGGTGGTGCCGGTAGTGGTTGCAACCGGCTTGCCGCCAAGCTGATCCAGATCGGTGATGCCGGAGGCCTTCTTCACCGCCATGCGGACGTTGGTCACGAAGGTCGTCGGTGCGAAAGCGACCTGCTTCTGACGATCCATGTTGTTGGTCGTCGAGCCGCACTCGAGGTCAACCGTGCCGTTGACCACCAGCGGGATGCGGTTCTGCGAGGTGACGGCCTGGGTCTTCACTTCCAGGCTGGCCAGTTTCAGCTTGGCCTTGACGGCATCAGCAATCGCGTTGCAGATGTCGATGTGGTAGCCGATGGGCTTCTGGCTTGCATCGAGGTAGGAGAGCGGGAACGAGGATTCGCGGATACCGAGCGTGATGGCCTTGCTGTCGGCAACCTTCTTGAGCGTGCCATCGACTTGCTGGGCGCCGGCGAGGCCGATGCTGCAACCGAGTGAGAGGGCGACGAGCACGTGCATTTTCTTCATTGAGTTCTCCTGTTCATTGCATTGAACCGGTCCGGGCGTGCCGGGCTGGCGGTGCGATTTTCATGCGAAAACCGTACCAACGGGCATAAAACCCTGTTATGGAAGCTGTTTCCACGGGGACGAGCAACTGCCGCCGGGCATTCGCCTGGCGCGCGCGTGCAATATTGCACCTTATTGCACTGACTTGGGGCGTGAGGACTTTCCCTCGGCCTGCAGGCCTCGCAGGTACGCCCTGACCGCGTTACGCGTGGTTTCGGCGATCAGGAAGCGTTCGGGCTGGATCAGCCAGTGAAAGCATATCCCGTCCGTCAGGCCGAAGAGGCCCATGGCAGCCTGCTCCGCGTTGACGCAGGGCGCCAGTCTACCGGACTTGATGGCGACTTCGAAATGCTGACGCACCTCGCCGATGCATTCTTCACGGATGTTCAGAAAGTGCGTGCGTGCGCTCGCGGTTTCCGTGGCGAACTCGCAGCGCAGCATCAGGATGTTCATCAGCAGGCGGATCCGATCATTTTTTTCTATATTGTCAGCGATCCAGCACGATTTTCGCTCGATGAGCAGCAGGGTGTCGTTCCCCACATCCCGGTCGGCGTCGGCAAAGGCCTGCTCGATTGGCAGGGCGACGCGATCCCAGAGCGCCATCAGCAGGTCGCTCTTGTTTTCGAAATGCCAGTAGACAGCGCCCCGCGTCAGCGCAGCGGCCCGGGCAATATCGTTCAAGGAGGTCGCACTGACGCCGTTCTCGCTGAACAGGCGTTCTGCAGCGTCAAGAAGTTGTTCGCGGGTAGCCTGGGCCTCCTCTTTTGTCTTGCGGACCATCAGGCCTCCTTTGTGTGTCACCAGAACCGATTTTATCGCAAGACTTACATACATGCATGGATGTATGTATAGTTCGGTGCGATCAGGATGCAAGATCTGTATCCGTATCCGGAGTTGTGCAGGCTGCATTGAAATCCGGCTGGTGGCCGGTCAGTTCCCCGTCATGGAGAGTGTCATGAAGCAATCCCCCTACAAGAAAACGATTCCCGCAGCGGTCATGGGCGCCCTGGTCGTGCTGGCGCTCGGTGCGTGTGGCAAGAAGGACGGTGCCGGCGCGCAGCAGGGCGGCCAGATGCCGCCCGCCGAAGTCGGCGTGGTGAGCGTCACTCCCACTGCCGTCGGCATGGAGACCAGCCTGCCGGGACGCACGTCGCCCTTTGCCGTGGCTGAAATCCGGCCCCAGGTTGGCGGAATCGTGCTGCAGCGACTCTTCAACGAAGGCGGCGAAGTGAAGGCCGGACAGACGCTCTACCAGATTGATCCGGCCAGCTTCCGCAACAGTGTGGAAAGCGCGAAGGCCGCGCTGGCGCGCTCCGAAGCGACCCTGGTGACGGCGCGTCAGAAGGCGGAGCGTTACAAGGAACTGGTGAGCATCAAGGCCGTCAGCCAGCAGGACTACGACGACGCGGATGCCGCACTCAAGCAGGCCGAAGCGGATGTGGCCGCCAACCGGGCGGCCGCTTCGACCGCGGCGCTGAACCTCGGCTATGCGGCGGTCAAGTCGCCGATCTCCGGCCGGATCGGCAAGTCCAGCGTCACGCAGGGCGCCCTTGTGACGGCCAGCCAGACAACCGCGCTGGCCACGGTGCAGCAGCTCGACCCGATCTATGTGGACGTGACACAGTCCGTGAGCGAACTGGCCCGCCTGCGGCGTGATCTCGAGTCCGGTGTGCTCAAGCGCACCGGTGACGGACAGGCGAGCGTCAAGCTCGTGCTCGATGACGGAAGCATTTATTCGAAGACAGGCAAGCTGGCCTTTACCGATGTGACGGTGGATGCCGGTACCGGCAGCGTGTCGGTGCGCGCCGTGTTCCCCAATCCGAAGGGTGAGCTGCTGCCCGGCATGTTCGTGCGCGCGAAGCTGGAGACGGGCGTGCGCGAAGGCAGCATCCTGATCCCGCAGCAGGCCGTGACTCGCAACACGAAGGGCGAGGCGACCGTGATGCTCGCGATGCCCGACGGGCAATTCATGCCCAAGGTCATCCAGACCGAGAAGGCCATTGGCGACAAGTGGCTGGTCTCCGACGGACTCAAGGCGGGTGACCAGGTCATCGTCGAAGGCCTGCAGCGCCTGCGTCCCGGTACCGTGATCAAGGCTGTTCCCCTTGCCGCCGCCTCGGCACCGGCCGCTGGCCGCTGAGAAGGAGAGGATTCATGGCACGTTTTTTCATTGATCGCCCGATCTTTGCATGGGTGATCGCACTGGTCATCATGCTGGCCGGTGCGCTTTCCATCGAGAAGCTTCCCGTTTCGCAGTACCCATCGATCGCACCGCCCACCGTGGGGATCAGCGCAAGCTACCCGGGTGCGTCGGCCAAGACGCTGGAAGACTCGGTTACCCAGGTCATCGAACAGAAGATGAAGGGGCTGGACGGCCTGCTCTACATGAGCTCCACCAGCGATGCAGCCGGCAGCGTCAGCATCACGCTGACCTTCGCGGCGGGCACCAATCCCGACATTGCCCAGGTCCAGGTGCAGAACAAGCTGCAGACCGCCATGTCCCTGCTGCCGCAAGCGGTGCAGAGCCAGGGGGTTTCGGTCGCCAAGACTTCCAGCAGCTTCCTGATGGTGGTGGGTTTCGTCTCCGATTCCGATGACATGACCCAGGTCGACCTGGCCGACTACATGGTGGCCAACGTGATCGACCCGATCAGCCGCGTCGAGGGTGTGGGCGAAGTGCAGCTCTTCGGTTCGCAGTATGCGATGCGGATCTGGCTGGACCCGGCCAAGCTCAACAGCTACAAGCTCACGCCTTCGGATGTGAGTTCGGCCATCAGCGCGCAGAACGTTCAGGTGTCTGCCGGTCAGCTGGGCGGTACGCCCGCAGTGAAAGGCCAGCAGCTCAACGCAACGATCAACGTCCAGAGCCGTCTGCAGACACCCGAGCAGTTTGGCGAGATCCTGCTGCACACCAAGGCCGACGGTTCGGCGGTGCGTCTGAAGGATGTGGCGCGCATCGAGCTGGGCGGCGAGAACTACGCCGTGACCGCGCGCTTCGGTGGCAAGCCGGCATCCGGTCTGGCCGTCAAGCTCGCTGCCAATGCCAACGCGCTCGCCACTGCGACGGCCGTGCGCGCCAAGCTCAAGGAGCTGGAGCCTTTCTTCCCGGCTGGCGTGAAGGCGGTCGTGCCGTATGACACCACGCCTTTCGTGAAGGCCTCGATCAAGGAAGTGATCTGGACGCTGATTGAAGCGGTGATCCTGGTTTTCCTGGTGATGTGGCTCTTCCTGCAGAACTTCCGTGCCACGCTGATCCCGACGATCGCGGTGCCGGTCGTGCTGCTGGGGACCTTCGGCGTGCTCGCGGCCTTCGGCTACTCGATCAACGTCCTGACCATGTTCGGTCTGGTGCTGGCAATCGGTCTGCTCGTCGATGATGCGATCGTGGTGGTGGAAAACGTCGAGCGGGTGATGAACGAAGAGGGCCTGTCGCCCTACGAGGCCACGCGCAAATCGATGGATCAGATCACCGGAGCCCTGGTCGGTATCGCGCTGGTGCTCTCTGCGGTGTTCGTGCCGATGGCCTTCTTCGGCGGCTCGACCGGCGTGATCTATCGCCAGTTCTCGATCACCATCGTGTCCGCGATGATCCTTTCGGTGGTAGTGGCGCTGGTGCTGACGCCGGCCCTGTGTGCCACGCTGCTCAAGCCGGCCGCTCATGGCGGGCATGAGTCGCACAACTGGTTCTTCCGTGGCTTCAACCGGGTTTTCGAAGCCGGCGTGCTGCGCTACACCCGCGGTGTGGGCAATATCCTCGGCCGTCGCGGACTCTTCATGTTCGTGTATGCACTCATCATTGCCGGGGTCGCTGCGCTGTTCATCCGGCTGCCGACATCCTTTCTGCCGGATGAGGACCAGGGCGTGCTGTTCACCCTGATCCAGCTGCCGGCGGGCGCCACTCAGGAGCGTACGCTCGAGGTGGTCAAGCAGGTCGAGGAGCACTTCCTGACCAAGGAGCCGGCCGTACAGTCGGTGTTTGCCGCGGCGGGCTTCAGCTTCGCGGGTAGCGGTCAGAACACCGGTATCGCCTTCGTGCTGCTCAAGCCCTGGGAAGAACGCAAAGGCGCCGGACAGAACGTCAAGGCCGTGGCCGGTCGCGCGATGGGGGCTTTCTCCCGGATTCGTGACGCAATGGTCTTTGCCATCGTGCCGCCGGCCGTGAGCGAGCTCGGCAACGCATCCGGCTTCGACGTGAAGCTGGTGGACCGCTCCGGTGTCGGGCATGACACGCTCATGGCCGCGCGTAACCAGTTCCTCGGCATGGCCATGCAGGACAAGCGCCTCGTCGGCGTGCGTCCGAACGGTCAGGAAGACACGCCGCAGTACCAGGTCGACGTGGACTCGCATCGCGCCTCGGCACTGGGCCTCTCGCTGTCCGACATCAACACCACGCTGTCGACCGCCTGGGGGAGCGCTTATGTTAACGACTTCATCGACAAGGGGCGTGTGAAGAAGGTCTACATGCAGGGCGAGGCGGATTCACGCATGCTGCCCAGCGATCTGGACAAGTGGTTTGTGCGCAATACCTCGGGTGACATGGTGCCTTTCTCGGCTTTTGCCACCGGCCGCTGGACGTTCGGCTCGCCTCGCCTCGAGCGCTACAACGGCAACCCCTCGGCGGAAATCGTCGGCCAACCCGTGCCCGGCCTGAGTACCGGTGCAGCGATGCAGGCGGTGGAGGAAATCGCAGCCAGGCTGCCCCAGGGCGTCGGCTATGAGTGGACGGGCATCTCGTATGAAGAGCGGAAGGCCGGCTCGCAGGCGCCCGCGCTCTACGCGATCTCGCTGCTGGTGGTCTTCCTCTGTCTGGCGGCGCTCTATGAGAGCTGGTCGATCCCGTTCTCGGTCATGCTGGTCGTGCCGCTGGGCGTGGCGGGCGCGCTGCTCGCCGCAACCGGGCGCGGTCTGTCGAACGACGTGTTCTTCCAGGTGGGTCTGCTGACCACCGTCGGCCTGGCAGCCAAGAACGCGATCCTGATCGTCGAGTTTGCCAAGCAATTGCAGGAAGACGGGCATGAGCTGGTCGACGCGACCATGCAGGCCGTTCGCATGCGTCTGCGTCCGATCCTGATGACCTCGCTTGCGTTCGGCCTTGGCGTGCTGCCGCTGGCACTGGCTTCGGGCGCAGGCTCCGGCGGTCAGAACGCGATCGGTACCGGCGTGCTGGGTGGCGTGATTTCCGCCACCCTGCTGGGTATTTTCTGGATTCCCCTGTTCTTCGTTGTCGTGCGCAGCATCTGGAAGTACACGCCGCCCCAGCGCGGTCAGATCGAAGCCGGCAAGAAGGAGGAAGCATGATGAAGCATCGTTTTTCACTGCTCGTCCTGAGCGCCGCCGTGCTGAGCGCCTGCTCCATGGCACCGCACTACGAGCGCCCTGAAGCACCGGTGCCGCAGACCTGGAAGGCTGCTGGCGGGGGCGATCGCGCAGCGGCCGACATCGGCTGGCGCGAGTTCTTCGCCGACGAGAAACTGCGCCGTGTCGTCGAGCAGGCGCTGGCCAACAACCGTGACCTGCGTGTGGCAACGGCCAACATCGAGAAGGCGCGCGCGCAATACGGCGTGCAACGCGCAGCACAGCTGCCGACCATTGCGGCCACAGGAGCGGAATCCGCCTCGCGCACGACGGCCGCAATGTCTACGACCGGGCAGGAGCGGGTGAGCCGCAGCTACACGGCGGGTGTGGGCATTTCGAGCTGGGAACTGGACCTCTTCGGTCGCATTCAGAGTCTCAAGGAACAGGCGCTGGCTGCTTACCTGTCGACCGAGGAAACGCAGCGCGCGACGCAGATCAGCCTTGTGGCGGAAGTGGCCAATGCCTGGCTGACGCTGGCCGCGGATCGTGAGCGGCTGGCGTTTTCCCGTCGCACGCTGGACGCACAGCGCGAGAACCTGAAGCTGGTGCAGCGCCGCTTTGACGTTGGCACGGCTTCCGGCCTGGTTCTGGCGCAGGCGCGGACGACCGCGGAATCGGCGCGTGTCGATGCGGCGAGCTACACCGCGCTGGTCGAACAGGATCTCAATGCGCTCAACCTGCTGGTGGGCGCACCGGTGTCCGACGATCTGCTGCCGGCGAGTCTGGGTGGGGCGGCAGTGACCTCGATTGCCGAGCTGCCGGCGGGCCTGCCCGCCGAAACCCTGCTGCGCCGGCCGGACGTGCGCGCTGCGGAGCAGAACCTGATTGCGGCGAACGCCAACATCGGCGCGATGCGCGCGGCCTTCTTCCCGCGTATCAGCCTGACCTCCTCGATCGGCTTTGCCAGCCCGTCGCTGGAGAACCTGTTCCAGGGCGAGTCCCGCACCTGGTCGTTCGCCCCGCAGATCAGCATCCCGCTGTTTGCCGGCGGAGCGAACAAGGCCAATCTCGATGCAGCGGAAGCCAGCCGGACGGCTCAGGTCGCGACCTACGAGAAAACGGTGCAGAGCGCATTCCGCGACGTGGCAGATACGCTCGCGACCCGGGCGACCATCGCCGAGCAGCTCGACGCGCGTGTGGCCTATGAAAAGGCCGCGAGTGATGCGTTGCGGCTCTCTCAGGCGCGTTACGACCGTGGCGTCGATGACTATCTCACCGTGCTGGACGCGCAGCGCACGCAATATGCGGCGCAGCAGGCACTGATCGGTACGCGCCTGTCCGAGGCGGTGAACCGTGTCACGCTCTACCGCCAGCTCGGTGGCGGCATCAAGGAGTGAGCGTGCTCGTCATGTCAAAGGAAACGCGCCAGTGATGGCGCGTTTTTTTTCGCGGACAGCCAAAAAAACGGCCGTTACCCGGAGGTAACGGCCCCAATTGGACAGATTGGAGACAGACCCGTAGCGGCCTCTGTGAAAACCGAACGGCGGTATCGCACATGCCCGGCGATGCTTTGCCGCACATGTGCTTTACTTCGGAAAGAAATCATTCTGCCGTGCAGTGCTGATTCATGGCAGAACGAAGTCAGTGTATTTCTTGAATTTTATGTTTTTATTGCCTGACAACAACACCCTGAAGGGCGAAAGGAAGAAAAACGTGACAGATGGCATCGATGCATCTTCCGGCGCAATGGCGCTGGCTTCCGGTTCGGGTGAGAAGCAGCTCGCAATACTGGCAGGAGGCTGCTTCTGGTGTACCGAGGCGGTCTTCGCCCGGGTGCGTGGCGTGCTTCGGGTGGAGCCCGGCTATATCGGTGGCAAGTTGTCAGACTCGGCAAATTACGAGGCGGTCTGTGGCGGCGAAACCGGGCATGCGGAAGCGGTCCGGATCCAGTTCGACCCGGCGCAGCTGAGCTACCTGGATATCCTGCGTGTGTTCTTTGCCACGCACGACCCGACCCAGCTCAACCGTCAGGGGAATGATGTCGGCACGCAATATCGTTCTGCGATCTTCTGGTGCAGCGAGGCCCAGCGGGATCAGGCCGAGCATCTGCTGCACGAGCTCGGGTCGACAGGCGTGTTCGATGATCCGATCGTGACCCAGCTTGTGCCGGCGAGCGAGTTCCATGTTGCGGAGGCGTATCACCACGATTATTTCGAGCGCAATCCGGGGCAGGGTTACTGCGCCTATGTCATTGCGCCAAAACTGGCCCGCTTCCGGCAGCGCTTTGCGTCACTCCTCAGGAGCGAGTGAGGGGCGGGCGTCGTCTGTGCGGTTCGTGACCCTCGCGCCTTTTGAAAAGGGACGGGACTCCGGGTTTCGCACAGATGGGGGCCGATGCTGCCGGCGTGGCAGACGCACGCCGCCGGGGCCGTCCTCGTCATGCTGAATGCATTTTCTCGGGTGGCCGTGCGGCGACGCACGCTTCTGTGCTTTCATGGCGAGGGCTGCGCCGGAATGATCCCGCAGCATGCGGAAAGAAAGATCCTGGATTCGCCGTCGTGATGT
Organism: Uliginosibacterium paludis; assembly: GCF_039631355.1. Taxonomy (NCBI): domain Bacteria; kingdom Pseudomonadati; phylum Pseudomonadota; class Betaproteobacteria; order Rhodocyclales; family Zoogloeaceae; genus Uliginosibacterium; species Uliginosibacterium paludis. The sequence continues at coordinate 44,158 of NZ_JBDIVF010000006.1, forward strand.
GCGGGTCCGGCTGAAAGGAAGGGAATGAGTGTGGACGCAGGACGCCGTTTCGGCGGAGTAGGGCGCCTCTACGGCGAGGATGCAGCGCGGGCCTTTGCCGAAGCAAATGTCTGCGTGGTGGGAATTGGCGGGGTAGGGTCGTGGGCCGTTGAAGCCCTGGCCCGCAGTGCCGTCGGGCAACTGACGCTGATCGATCTCGATATGGTGGCCGAATCGAACGCCAATCGTCAGATCCATGCGCTGGATGATGTCTGGGGCAAGGCCAAGGTCGAGGCCATGCGGGAACGCGTGCATGCCATCAATCCGGCGTGCCGGGTGAGGACTGTCGAGGATTTCGTGACAGAGGGGAATCTGGAAGAATTGCTGGCCGGTCATGATGTCATCATTGATGCCATCGACCAGGTTCGCATCAAGGTGGCCATGGCGGCCTGGAGCGTGGCAAAGGATATTCCGCTTGTCATGGCGGGTGGCGCGGGCGGCAAGCAGGACCCTGCACTGATCCGGATGGATGATCTGGCCCGCACGGAGCAGGATCCGCTGCTGGCTCGGGTCCGGGCGCAGTTGCGCAAGCTGCACGGTTTTCCGAAAGATCCAAAGCGGCGCTTCGGCATCCAGACGGTGTATTCCAGCGAGCCGTTGCAGCGGCCCGTCGCGTGCGAGACCGGGGAGGCGCCTCAGGGGCTGTCCTGCGCGGGTTATGGCTCGGCGGTCTGTGTGACGGCACCGTTCGGATTCCTTGCCGCGTCTGCCGCGTTGGGAATCCTGAAGCAAGGGAAAGAGAATGAGTGAAGCGTTGATTCTGTTTGCACATGGCGCGCGTGATCCGTCCTGGGCCGGGCCGCTGGAGCGCCTGCGTGACCGGGTGGCGGCCCGTGCCCCTGCCAGCCAGGTCGGCGTCGCTTTTCTGGAGTTCATGGCGCCCTCGCTGCCGGAAGCGATCGATGCGGCCGTGGCAAGCGGTGCGACGCGCATCGAGATCGTGCCGGTCTTTCTGGCTCAGGGCGGGCATGTGCGCAGGGATGTGCCGGTGATGCTGGAGGCGGCCGCCATTCGTCATCCGCAGGCCGATATCCGCCTGCAGCCGGTGCTGGGCGAAGCGCAAGCCGTTCTTGATGCCATGGCGGATGTCGTTTTGCGGGAGGCTGCACAAGGGCGTTGAGCGGCAGGCGAAGCAGAGCCAGCCATGCAGCTTCGGGTTCGGATCACAGGGTCGTTATCAGGAGCAGGGACACAGGCGCATGCAGACGAGATTGTCGCAATCCTCCGCTTCACCGGCTTCCACTGCCGGGCTGGCATCCGCGCCGGAAGGCGTCGGCCAGCCTTCGCCAGGCGCCGACCCGGCCGATCGCCTCGAGCGCCTGCTGGCCGTTGCGACAGAGGGACTGTGGGAGTTCGATCGTGCAACGGGGCTGCTGTTCTGCTCGGACCGGCTGAAAAGCCTTCTGGGTTTGCCGCAGGAGCAGACGCCCGTGCTGCGTCAGCTGTGGCGTCTGCCCGCTCGCGATGCGCGTCGTCGCATGCTGCGGGCCTTGCGTGCAAGCTGGCTGGACGGATGCCTGGCGGACGAGCTCTTCAGCCTGACCGGATCGGGCGGGCGCAAGGCGTGGTTCCGGCTGCGGGCGAGGGCCTTGCCGGGCGGACGTTATCTGGCCGGAACGCTGGGCGAAGTCAGCGTCGAAATGCAGGCCGAGCGGGAGCTCATGCATTACCGCGCGCTGATGGACTGCGTGGTCGAGTCCCTTCCCATGCCGGTGTCGGTGAAGGATGAAGCGGGCCTCATTCTCTTTGCCAACGAAACCTTCTGCCGGATGTTCGGCTTCGAGCCGGGAACCCTCGAGGGCCGGCGTGCAGCAGCCATGCTGCCCGGGCCCCTGATGGCTCCTTTCACGCGTCTTGATCGTCTGGCCATCGAGACCGGTGTTCCGCAGACGCTGGAGGACTGGTTCGAGCCTCGCGTCGGCGCCGGCATGCGGTTTCTGCGCCTGACCACGAGTCGGCATACCGACCGTGAAGGGCGGCGCGTGGTCATTACGGTGTATGAAGATCAGAGTGCTGTCCGCGACTATGCCAAGCGCATGAGAGAGCTGTCGATGCATGTCGAGGCCTTTGTACAGCGCCTGCTCCGCACCCTGCCCCATCCGGTCTACATCAAGGACCAGGAGAGCCGCTACCTGATGGCCAATGACGCCTTCGCCGAGCAGTGGGGCATGAAGGTTGAGGACATCATCGGCCGCAGTTCGCGCGAGCTCTTCGGTCATGAGCGGGGCGACGCGATCGAGGAGGAGGATGCGCGCGTGCTGGCTGGCGAGCGCATCGAAAAGCAGGATCTCATCGTCAGCAGTGCCGACGGCAGCAAGCGCCACTGGCGCGTGACCAAGGGGCGACTGGAAGACGTAGATGGGCGGATGGTGATTCTCGGCTCGCATTTCGAGATCACCGAGCGCGTGCGTTCCGAAATCTGGCTGCGTGAGGCACTGGATCAGCAGACCGAGCTGCGAAACTTCCTGCAACAGGTTTTCGACGCGATGCCGGATCCGGTCTGCGTCAAGAATGCAGCACATCGATTTGTCATGTGCAACCAGGCGCTGGCCGAGTTGCTGGGCGTGGAGCGCATCAGCATCATTGGCCGCTCGGCGATGGATTTCTTCGATCCGGCACTGGCCGCCCGTTTCGAGCAGCTTGAATCGGCGGTGCAGGGCGAAGGCGGCCGAGTACCGGAGGACGAGAATTTCGTCTGGCGTGGCGCAGACGGACGTGTGCGGCATTTCCGCATGGTCTGCCGGGCCTGTCATGGCGGCGATGGCACGCTGCTGACGGTCAGTCTGCTGGTGGATGTGACCGAGCGACTCGAACACGAGGCGAAGCTCAGGCGCGTCAACCGCTTCATGCAGGATGTGTTCGACGCGATTCCGAATCCGATCGCGGTAAAGAACCGGAATCATGTGTATGTCATGGCAAACCGCGCCCTGGCCGAGGCTCATGGGCTTCAGAAAGAGACTTTGCTCGGCCGGACTACCCGCGACTTCAATCCGCCGGATCTGGCAGATGAAACCATTCGCGCGGACGATTTGCTGTTCGCGACCGGCCCGGGGGTTACCGTGTCCCGCGAGATTCCGCAGTGGTATGCCGATGGTCTGGAGCATCGCATCCTGCTGCGCAAGGTCGTGTGCCTTGATCCGGATGGCGAGCCGCTGATCATCGCGTCCAACAGTGATGTCACCGAACTGACCGCCAAGGAGGCCGCCCTGCGCGAGAGCCTGCAGTTGCAGACAAGGCTGCGCGAATTCACGCACACGGTGTTCGACATGCTGCCGTTGGCGAGCTTCGTGAAGGACGAGTCCCTGCGCTACCTCATGTGCAACCAGGTTCATGCCCGCTTCATCGGCATCGAGCCGGAGGAAATCATCGGGCATCGGGTGGGCGAATTCATGGCGCCGGAGCTGGCTGCCGCGATTGAAGCCATGGATCGCGAGTTGCTCGAGAAAGAAGATGGCTGCGTGCGCGAGCAGGAGATGCGGCTGACCGATGCTGCCGGGCGCATGCACGACCTGAAGCTGCACAAGATGGTCGCCCGGGGCATGAACGGGCAGCGCGTGATCATCGGCATCAACCAGGATCTCACTGCCTTGCGTGAAGCCGAGCGGAGCCTGCGCATGACGCTGGAGCGGCTCGATACGCTGGTCCGCAATGCTCCGCTGGGCATCGGCCGCTGTCACGCCGATGGGCGCTTCCAGCAGCTCAATCCGCTGCTGCAGGACATGCTCGGCTGCGCGCGACAGGGCGGCGCGGTTCAGGCACTGCCCGGGCTCTACGATCTGGTAGATTGCGCCCCGGACCTGCCCAGCCTGCGGGCCGCGGCCAGTCAGCCGCCTGTAGAGTGTCTGTTCCGTCGTCTTGATGGCAGCGTGCTGCATGTGCTGTTCAGTGCGGTGCTTCTGTCGGCAGGCGGAGACGAGGAAGGGTTCTGGGTGCTGCTTGTCGACCAGACCGAGCGTCGTGCGGCCGATGCGGAGCTGCGTCGGCATCGCGATCAGCTGCGCGAGCTCGTGATCGAGCAGACGGCAGACCTTCTGAGCGCCAAGGAAAACGCCGAGCGCGCGAACGCCGCAAAGTCCGACTTCCTGGCGCATGTATCCCATGAGCTGCGCACGCCGCTGCATGCCATGCTCGGCTTTGCCAGACTGGGGGACGCACGCTGCGAGAGCCTGCCTGCCGAACGCCTGCATCATTACTTCGGCCGCGTGGCAGACAGCGGCGAGCGTCTGCTCGATCTGCTCGATGCCCTGCTTGATCTGACCAAGCTGGAGGCCGGCCGGATGCATCTCGAACTGCGCCCGGTCAGCCCGGTGGCAGTGATTGACGAAGTGCTGCGGGAGTTCGAGGCCCTGTTCGCCGCGCATGGTCTGCAGCTCGTACGCAGGATGGATGCGGATCTGCCACTGATCGCGCTGGATGCCACGCGCATGGGGCAGGTCGTACGCAATCTGGTGTCGAATGCGGCAAAGTTCGCTCCCTGTGGCAGCTGCATTACCATCTCCTGCTGGCGTGAAGGCGCCAGCGGCGCAGCCTTCAGCGTTGCGGACGAAGGCCCCGGGATTCCGGCCGCCGAGCTTGAGTCCGTGTTCGACAAGTTCGCGCAGAGCAGCCGCACGCGCAGCGCGACCAGTGGCACAGGGCTGGGGCTCGCCATCTGCCGCGAAATCGTGACGGCACATCATGGCGGGATCGTGGCCCGTAACCGGACGCCGGGCGGATGCGAGATCGTGGTCACGCTGCCGCAGGAATCTGACACATCCCGGAAAGCCGGGTCTGACGAGGAACACTCATGAGTGCATCGATACTGGTTCTCGACGATGAGCCACTGAATCTGGAAATCATCGGCGAATACCTGTCCGATACCGGCTACCAGCTGAGTTTCTTCGAAGATCCCGAGCGGGCCTGGGAGGCGCTGGATTCGCGCCCCTACGACTTTGACCTGATCCTCATGGACCGCATGATGCCCAAGCTCGACGGGCTCGCCATGCTTGGGCGCATCAAGGCTGATTCGCGGATGAAGCATCTGCCCGTCATCATGCAGACGGCAGCGGCGGGGCCGGAGCAGGTCAGCGAAGGTCTTGCGGCCGGGGCGCGCTATTACCTGACCAAGCCCTTTCGCTCCGAGGCCTTGCTGGCGATCGTGCGGGCCGCGCTGCATGACCGCGCGCGCTGGGCTGACGTATCGCAGCGGATAGCCAACCATTCGCGCGCGGTGTTGTTGCTGGACGAGGCGCGTTTCGTGCTGCGTACACTCGACGAGGCGGAGGCCATTGCCGGCTTGCTGGCACTCGGCGCCCGTGAAGCCGAGAACGTGGCGATGGGGCTGGCGGAGCTGCTGGTCAACGGCATCGAGCACGGCAATCTCGGTATCGACTTCGCGACCAAGGCACGCCTGAAGAGCCAGGATTGCTGGATGGAGGAGGTGCTGCGCCGCCAGGAGCTGGAGGAGAACCGCCATAAACTCGTGACCGTGCACCTGCGGCGCGAAGCGAACGAGTGCGTCGTCCTGATCGCCGACCAGGGCGAAGGCTTTGACTGGACGGAGTTTCTCGACATCTCGCCGGACCGGGCGTTCGCGCCGAATGGTCGTGGCATCGCGGTGTCAAGGCAGGTCGCGTTCTCGGCCCTTTCGTATCTGGGCAAGGGGAATCAGGTCGAGGTTCGCTATCGTCGCAGCGAGGAAGTCAGCGCATGAACGCAGAGGCCAATCCGCCGAAGCTTGTCCGGCAGCGCTATCGCGTGTTGATCGCGGATGACACGCAGGCCAACCGGGCCTTGCTGCGAGCCTATCTGAGCCGGCTCGGTTTCGAAACGCTGATGGCCGAGGATGGCGAGCAGGCGCTGGAAGTCTATCGCCGCGAGAAGCCGGATGTGATCCTGATGGATCTGATGATGCCGCGCATGGACGGCTTCACGTCCATCGAGCGCATCCGCGCCGAGGGCGGCACGCGCTGGGTGCCGATCGTGATCGTCTCCGCGATGGATGCCGACTATGACATCGTGCGTGGGCTCGAGGCCGGCGCGGACGATTTCATGACCAAGCCGCTGTCATACCAGATGTTCGCCGCCAAGATGCAGAACCTTGCGCGTGCCCTGGATTTCCAGGTCAGCCGCGAGGAGGCCCGGCGACGCGAAGCCGCCATTTCCGACGCGGTCGTTGATGGCATCCTGACCTTCGACGCCGATTTTCGCATCGTCAACGCAAACCGCGCCGCGACCCTGATCTTTCTGTGCAGCGAAGACCGGCTGGTCGGAACCGATATCCGCAAGCTGTTGCAGGACGGCGGCCCGCAGGGGAGCTGGGATGCGCAGTTCCGTGCCTATCTGGAAGGTGGCGGCGAGGGTTTTATCGGCAGCATGCGGGAGCTGACGGCCCGCCGAGGCAATGCAGACTTCCCCTGCGAGATGGTGGTTACCGAGTTGCCGATTTCGGAAGCGAGGCTCTTCATCGCTGTACTGCGGGACATCAGCGAGCGGCAGCGGGTGGGTCGCCAGCTGGCGGAAAATGCTGCACGCCTGCAGCAGTATCACGATGAGGCCGAGACCGAAGCGGAGCTCGCCAAGGACATCATGGAGCGGCACATCCGTCGCGACGCGCTCGAGCAGAGCGGCGTTCGCCACGCGGTGATTCCGACCCAGCGCTTTTCCGGAGACATCGTGCTCGCGGCACGCTCGCGCAGCGGCAAGCTCTACGCCATGCTTGCCGATGCCACCGGACACGGGCTGGCTGCAGCCATGAGCGGACTGGCGATCGTGACCGATTTCTACCGCGCTGTGGAAGACGAAGTGCCGCTGCGCCGCATGGTGCTCATGCTCAACAACACCCTGGCGCAACTGCTGCCGCGCGGACGTTTTGTGTCGGCGGCTCTGGTGGTGCTTGATCAGGATCGGCGCATGGGTGCGATGTGGCTCGGTGGCATGCCGGATGTCATTCAGCTCGCATCAGATGGCAGCCTGCTGAGGCGGTTCAGCTCGGATCAGTTGCCGCTGGGTATCGAAGCCTGGCATGCATCGGAAATCAGCGTGACCGGGCTGGAGTGGCAAGACGAGTCCCAGTTGCTGCTGTGTTCGGACGGCCTGATCGAAGCGCAGTCTGCGCGCGGCGACGCCTTCGGCTACGAAGGCATGCTGCAGGCCGTGGCGGGCAGCAAGGTCTCCACCAGACTGGACACCTTGCTGGGTAGCCTGGCCGGCCATCTTGGCGGCCAGAGCGGGCACGACGACATATCCATGCTGCTGCTGGATCTGCCGGGCTGAGCCCGTGTTGGGGTGAGCCGGCTTCAGTGCGGCAGGCTGATGTCGAGGTCGCTGTCCTCGATCACGCTGTCACCGTCCAGCCACCTGCGCGCCGCGCGCTCCGTCTGGAAGACGCGGATGTCCGCCTCAGAGAAAAACTGCGTCAGCCAGGCGCTCCAGGTCACCATCTGGTCATCGGTCAGCACAGCCATGCGCCGGAAGTCCGCCCGGTGGGCACGCACATAGCGCAACTCTTCAAGCGCCACTTCCAGCGAGCATTCGGTCATCGCACGCAGGTCGACCAGCAGATCGAGCGGCTGATGCATTTCAACGCGGCGGTCGGAAATCTGTTCGAAGGTCTTGCAGTCCGAGAGCGTGACGATGCCGTAGGCACGCATTTCGACGCGGTCGGGCAGAACGTCGGTGGTGATCATGCTGGGCTCCTTTGCTGACCGGGGGCGGCTGCTCCCGCCCTCTGACTATAGTTTCCGCTCCCGCCGCTTGCCAGGCGCGCAGCAGGCCTTCGCCGGCAGGCTGTGCCGGGTCGGAAATACAGGAGAAGCGTCGGCGTCGGGAAAGCGCCCGGTCCGGGAGCAGGGCGCCAGGTCAGCTGGCGCCCGTGCTCGTTCGAGGTGCGATCAGTGGGTTTCCAGGAACTGCTCGTTCTCTGTCGAGCCCTGTAGTGCGGTGGTGGAAGAGCGGCCCCCCTCAATCACCTGGGTGACTGAATCGAAATAGCCGGTGCCGACTTCGCGCTGATGCTTCACGGCGGTAAAGCCCTTGTCTGCTGCGGCAAACTCGGCCTGCTGCAGTTCGACGAACGCGCTCATGTTGGTGCGGGCATAGCCCCAGGCCAGATTGAACATCGAGTAGTTCAAGCTGTGGAAGCCGGCCAGCGTGATGAACTGGAAGCGATAACCCATGGCGCCGAGTTCCCGCTGGAACCGCGCAATCGTGGCGTCATCCAGATTCTTTTTCCAGTTGAAGGATGGCGAGCAGTTGTAGGCCAGCATCTTGTCCGGGAACTGCCGGTGGATCGCTTCGGCGAATGCCTTGGCATAGGCCAGATCCGGCTTGCCGGTTTCGCACCACACCAGATCGGCATAGGGTGCATAGGCGAGACCGCGCGAGATGGCTTGCTGCAGCCCGGGTTTGGTGCGGTAGAAACCTTCGAGGGTGCGCTCTCCGGTACAGAACGGTGCGTCATTGGGATCGACGTCGGAGGTCAGCAAATCGGCTGCCTCCGCGTCGGTACGTGCGACGAGGATGGTCGGAACACCCAGAACATCTGCAGCGAGTCGCGCCGCCACGAGCTTGGCAACCGCGTCGCGCGTGGGAACCAGTACCTTGCCGCCCATGTGGCCGCATTTCTTTACCGAGGCGAGCTGGTCTTCGAAATGAACGCCCGCTGCACCAGCCTCGATCATGGCTTTCATCAGCTCGAAGGCGTTGAGCACGCCGCCGAAGCCGGCTTCGGCATCCGCAACGATGGGGGCGAAGTAATCAACCCAGTCCGCGTCTTCCGGATTCTTGCCCTCGGCCCACTGGATCTGGTCCGCGCGGGTGAAGGTGTTGTTGATCCGCCGGACGACCGCGGGGACCGAGTCCGCCGGGTAGAGAGACTGGTCCGGATACATCTGACCCGCGAGATTGGCGTCGCCTGCCACCTGCCAGCCCGAGAGATAGATCGCCTTGAGACCGGCCTTGACCTGCTGCATCGCCTGATTGCCCGTGAGCGCGCCCAGGGCGTTGACGAAAGGCGTGGTGGTCATGAGATCCCAGAGTCTCTCTGCGCCGCGTCGGGCAAGGCTGTATTCCGCCTGCACGGAGCCGCGAAGCTTGATGACGTCTTCGGCACCATAGCCGCGCATCACGCCTTCCCAGCGCGGGTTGGTCTGCCAGTCATGCTGCAGGGTTCGGATCTGTTCTGTACGGGTCATGCCGGTTCTCCTTTGGTGGGTGAATTCGCGGGCTGTTGTTTTGAAATCTGCCTGCGAGTTCGCAGTATAGGAGAGGGGTTGTTGCGGTGCAGCGTGTTTTAAGTCAGTACTTATACTGATGTTTTCAAAGGATTTTGTATTCTGATGCTGCGTTGCGGAAGTGGCGTTTGAACGGTTTTTTGTTGCGCGGCGCGGTGTTCCGGACGCCTCCGTACGGAGCGTATGAAAACCCCGGCGCAGAACAAAAAAAGGGCCGCCGCAGCGACCCTTCCGATTCGATAAGCGGATGGCTCAGGCGTGCGCTTCCTCTTCCTCGAACTCCAGCTTGACCTTGCCGTCCTTGTCGAGATCGATCGTCACCTTGCCGCCGTTGGCCAGCCGGCCAAAAAGCAGTTCGTCGGCGAGCGCGGAACGGATCGTGTCCTGGATCAGGCGGGCCATCGGCCGGGCGCCCATCAGCGGATCGAAGCCCTTGTCTGCCAGCCAGCCCTTGAGCGCATCGGTGAAGGAGGCTTCCACCTTCTTCTCCTGCAACTGACCCTCGAGCTGGAGCAGGAACTTGTCGACCACCCGCATGATGACTTCCTTGTCCAGCGGCTTGAAGGAAATCACCGCATCCAGCCGGTTGCGGAACTCTGGCGTGAAGAGGCGCTTGATCTCGCCCATTTCGTCTCCCGCCTCGCGCGTTGCCGTGAAGCCCATCGTGCTTTTCTGGATGGTTTCCTGGCCCGCGTTGGTGGTCATGATGATGATCACGTTGCGGAAATCGGATTCGCGGCCGTTGTTGTCAGTCAGCTTGCCGTGGTCCATCACCTGCAACAGGATGTTGTAGATGTCCGGGTGGGCCTTCTCGATTTCGTCCAGCAACAGTACGCAGTGCGGCTTCTTGTTGATGGCCTCGGTCAGCAGGCCACCCTGGTCGAAACCGACGTATCCCGGCGGGGCGCCGATCAGGCGGCTGACTGCATGACGCTCCATGTACTCCGACATGTCGAAGCGCTGAAGCTCGATACCCAGCGTGTAGGCCAGCTGGCGGGCGACTTCGGTCTTGCCGACCCCCGTTGGTCCGGAGAACAGGAAGGAGCCGATCGGTTTGGTCGGGCTGCCGAGCCCGGAGCGGCTCATCTTGATGGCGCGCGTCAGGGCCTCGATCGATGCATCCTGGCCGAAGACGAGGTTCTTCAGATCACGGTCCAGATTGGCCAGTGCGGCACGGTCATCATTCGAGACCGAGCGCGGCGGGATACGCGCGATCCGGGCCACGATTTCCTCGATCTCGGACTTGCCGATGGTTTTCTTCTGCTTGCTCTTGGGCAGGATGCGCTGGGCTGCTCCCGCCTCGTCGATCACGTCGATGGCCTTGTCGGGCAGGTGACGGTCATTGATGTAGCGGGCCGCCAGCTCGGCTGCACTGGTAATCGCAGCGGCCGAATACTTGATGCCATGGTGCTCCTCGAAACGACTCTTCAGTCCCTTGAGGATTTCAATGGTTTCCGAAACGGAAGGCTCGGTCACGTCGACCTTCTGGAAGCGACGCGACAGCGCATGGTCTTTCTCGAAGATCGTGCGGTATTCCGAGTAGGTGGTCGCGCCGATGCATTTGAGCTGCCCGGACGACAGGGCCGGCTTGAGCAGGTTCGAGGCGTCCAGCGTGCCGCCTGAGGCTGCTCCGGCACCGATCAGGGTGTGGATTTCGTCGATGAACAGGATGGCGTTCTGGTTTTCGACGAGTTGCTTGAGCACGGCCTTCAGGCGCTGCTCGAAGTCACCGCGGTATTTTGTGCCAGCCAGCAGCGCCCCCATGTCGAGCGAATAGACCTGGGCGTCCGCCAGTACTTCCGGCACGCGGCCTTCGACGATATGGCGTGCGAGACCTTCCGCGATCGCCGTCTTGCCTACGCCGGCTTCACCCACGAGCAGCGGATTGTTCTTGCGGCGGCGGCAGAGCGTCTGGATGACGCGCTCCAGCTCCTTGTCGCGGCCGATCAGGGGGTCGATCTTGCCGACCAGAGCCTGTTGGTTGAGGTTCTGCGTGTAGTTCTCGAGTGCGCCGCCCGCGCCCGAACCCTCGTTTTCGCCCTGCTCGCCGCTCTCGCCGTCACCGGATTTCTTTTCCGATGCAACGGGTGGAGTCCCGGTGTGCCCGGGCTTGGTCACGCCGTGCGAAATGAAGTTGACCACGTCCAGACGCGAAATGCCCTGGCGCTGGAGGAAGTAGACCGCATGAGAGTCCTTCTCGCCGAAAATCGCGACCAGCACGTTGGCGCCGGTGACTTCTTTCTTGCCGGAGGACTGCACATGCAGGATCGCGCGCTGGATCACGCGCTGGAAGCCCAGCGTTGGCTGGGTGTCGATCTCGTCGGTACCCGAGACCGTGGGCGTGTGCTCACTGATGAAGGTCGTGAGCTCGCGACGCAGATCTTCGACATTGGCCGCGCAGGCGCGCAGCACTTCGGCAGCGGAGGGGTTGTCGAGCAAAGCGAGCAGAAGATGCTCCACGGTGATGAACTCGTGGCGCTTCTGGCGGGCTTCAACAAAGGCCATATGCAGGCTTACTTCCAGTTCCTGGGCAATCATTTACGCTTCCTCCATCACGCAAGCCAGCGGATGCTGGTTTTGCCGTGAAAAACTGCAAACCTGTTCAACCTTTGTTGCCGCGATATCCCGCGGGAACACGCCACACACGCCCTTGCCGTCGTGATGCACCTGGAGCATCACCCGGGTTGCCTGCTCGCGGTCCATGCCGAAAAATTTCTGGAGCACGATCACGACAAAGTCCATGGGCGTGAAATCGTCATTCAGCAGGCAAACCTTGAACATGGGAGGGGGCGCAATCTTCGCGCGCTCTGCTTCAAGGATAGCTTCGTTCTGTTTGCGTGTTGCCATGCGACAAATTCTAATGACTTGGCTGTCGAGTACAAGCTATTACGATGTTAGTAAAACCGCTTCTTTTCCGGCTTCCGGCCGATCGCAGGCAAGCGGGCGGATGCGGGCGCCCGCCGGGTCCGGAAAACCGGTTTTCCATTGCTCTTGAAGCAATCCACATGCCTGGCACACGGCTTTCCGGGCAGACTCGGCGAAAGCTGTCGTATCCACGCCACGAATGCGGTTTTCCTTGCTTGACGCTCCCTGGGGCTTGCCTTAAAAGCATTGTGTGCTCCACCGCAACGCTTGTCCGGCTTCCGGACGGCAGTCGGTACCGGCTCTGCCGGAAGACCAAGAAGCACGCCGCGAGAGCGGAACAGCAAAAGACAAACCAGAGGAAGAAGGAAGAGGTCAAGGTATGGCTATCGGTACCGTCAAGTGGTTCAACGACGCAAAGGGTTTCGGTTTCATCACGCCTGATGATGGTTCGGAAGATCTGTTTGCGCACTTTTCCGCCATCAACATGAGCGGTTTCAAATCTCTCAAGGAAGGTGAGAAGGTGTCGTTCGAAGTTCTGCAGGGGCCCAAGGGCAAGCAGGCATCGAACATCCAGCGCGCATCCTGAGCTTTTCTTTCCAGGCGCCGAAGGCCTGCCATGCAGATGGCGGGCCTTTTTGTTTCATGCGGATCCATCATGGCCAGAATCATCCTTCTCAACAAGCCCTACGGCGTGCTCAGTCAGTTCACCGGGGAGCCCGGGCAGCGGACGCTGGCCGAGTGCGTCAGCGAGAAAGGCGTGTATGCCGCAGGCCGGCTGGACGCTGACAGCGAGGGCTTGCTGCTGCTGACCGACGATGGCGCGCTCCAGCACCGGCTGGCTGACCCCCGGCACAAGCAGGTCAAGGTCTATCTCGCTCAGGTCGAAGGGCTCGTGACGCCCGAGGCGCTGTCGAAACTCCAGGCGCCGCTCGACCTCGGGGATTTCGTGACCCGCCCGTGTCGCGTGCGGGAAGTGGGCGAGCCCGCCTGGCTGTGGCCGAGGAATCCGCCGATCCGCGAGCGCAAGGCGATCCCCACGAGCTGGCTCAGGCTGGAGTTGCGGGAGGGCAAGAACCGGCAGGTGCGACGTATGACCGCCCGGGTCGGGCTGCCGACCTTGCGGCTGCTGCGGATCTCCATCGGTGACTGGCAGCTGGGCGACCTGCAGCCCGGACAATGGCGGCTGGCCTGATCTGAGGCAAAATCCCGACGCTCTGCTTTCAATCAGTTTTCACCTGGGGGATTTGTCATGTTTCGATCTTTTGTCGCGTTTGCGCTCTGCGCAGCGTCTTTTCTGGCCCAGGCGCAGCAGCCGCCCTTGCGGACAGTCGAGCTGCGAGCGGGCATGTTCCGCATCGAAGCCGAGGTCGCGGCCACTGAAGCCGCGCGCGAAACCGGCCTGATGAACCGCAAGACCATGGCCCAGCATCAGGGCATGCTCTTCGTGTTCGAGACTTCGCAGGAATACTGCTTCTGGATGAAGAACACGCCGCTGCCACTCTCCATCGCGTTCATGGACGAGACCGGCAGGATCGTGAATACCGCCGAGATGCAGCCGATGAGCGAAGCCAACCACTGCGCGGCCAAGCCGGTGCGCTACGCGCTGGAAATGAATCAGGGCTGGTTTTCGGCCAAGGGCATCAAGCCCGGCTCAGTGATTGGCGGTGTGGCGGGCGTACGCTGAGCTCGCCCGCCAAGCGGGGCTCAGCGCAGTTTGCCTGAGCCACCCAGCAGGACGGCTACGGCAGGGTTGCGACGTTGCGGCGCCTGCTTCCCCTTGCTGCTCGACGAGGAGTCGCTGTTCGCGGCATAGGGGCGGTTGAAGTCGAAACCGTCCGGGGCGACCGCGGCTTTCGGACGCGAGTGGGTATTGCGGAAGCGGCGCAGGTCTTCGGAAGATGTCTCGGGGCCGTAGCCCGGCACGATCTGCTGCGGGATCTTGAGCTTGATGAGCTTTTCGATCGCAGCCAGTTTCTGGTTTTCTTCCGGCGCCACCAGCGACACCGCAGCGCCCTGCTTGCCTGCGCGGCCGGTGCGCCCGATGCGGTGCACATAGTCTTCCGGCGTCGAAGGCAGTTCGAAGTTGACTACATAGGGCAGATCGTCGATGTCGAGGCCGCGGGCGGCCACGTCAGTGGCCACCAGCACGCGGGTCGTGCCGTTGCGGAATTTTTCCAGTGCCTCGGTACGCTCGAGTTGGCTCTTGTCGCCGTGAATGGCGTCCGCCGAAATGCCTTCCTTGACGAGGTGGCGCGCCAGGCGTGAGCAGCCGAATTTCGTGGCGACGAACACGAGTGTCTGACCGAGCCCGTCCGCTCCGGCGTTGAGCAGGTCAGCCAGCAGGTCGCGCTTCACATGGCTGGAAACCGGATGCACCAGGTGGCTGATGGTTTCCGACACGGTATTGCGGCGGGCCACTTCGATCAGCTGAGGCGCGCGCAGCATGGTGTCGGCGAGCTTCTTGATCTCTTCCGAGAACGTGGCCGAGAACAGCAGGCTCTGGCGCTTGGCGGGCAGCAGCCCGAGGATGCGCCGGATGTCCGGGATGAAGCCCATGTCGAGCATGCGGTCGGCTTCGTCCAGCACCAGGAACTCGACCTGGCCGAGGTTGATCGTTTTCTGCTGCACATGATCCAGCAGGCGGCCCGGGGTGGCGACCACGATCTCGATGCCGCGGCGCAGCTCGGCGATCTGGGCGTTCATGTCGACGCCGCCGTAGATGCAGGTGGAGCGCAGCGGCAGGTGGCGGCTGTAGGTGACGACCGATTCCTGCACCTGCATCGCCAGTTCGCGAGTGGGTGCCAGGATCAGTGCGCGCACCGGATGCTTGGCAGGCGAGGTGCTGGTGCTCGCATAGGGTGCCATGCGATGCAGCAGGGGCAGGGTGAAACTGGCGGTCTTGCCGGTACCGGTCTGCGCGCCTCCCATGACGTCGCCGCCTGCGAGCACGACCGGAATGGCCTGGCGCTGGATCGGGGTGGGTTCGGTATAGCCGGCGTCAGCAACGGCTTGCAGCAGTTCGGGAATCAATCCCAGTTCGGCAAAACTCATGAATGTTCAGCATCGCCGCGCTCAGGGCGGCGGTTTCCCTGTCGATTAAAAATCGCACAAGTATAACCGCCCGACACCTCTAACGCCTTGACATTTTTGGGGTTTCGACTGGCGGAGCCGGGAGCTTGGCAAGATAGGCGGTCACTTCTTCGCGGTCATGGTAGAGGTGCTTGATGCGCAGCACGTAGCTGTCGCCGTGAAGCTTGAAGCGTGCATCGATCACCTGCCGGCAGCGTTTGAGTTCCTCGAAACGCTTTTTCATCGGCAGCTTGAGGTTGAAGATGCAGCGCTTGGCCTTGCCGGACGCGACCCAGTCCGAGACCAGCTGGGCGATCCGGGCGGGCTGCTCGACCATGTCGCAGACGAGCCATTCGACCTGCTTGCGTGGCGAACGCCACGAGAAGCCGTCGGCGCGAACGTGTTCGACCATGCCTGCGGCGACGAGACTGTCGGCCAGCGGGCCGTTATCCACGGCATAGACGTGCATGCCGCGCTCGGAAAACTGATAGCTCCAGCCGCCGGGGGCTGCGCCGAGATCAACGGCGTAGAGGCCGGGCTTGAGACTCTGCGCGCGCTCTTCTTCGGTCATCAGGGCGTCAAAGGCTTCGGCCAGTTTGAGCGTGGAGCGGCTGGGCGCATTGCGTGGCATGCGCAGCCGCGCGATGCCCATGTTCCAGGGGGACGCATCGCCCGGGCGAGAGAGTCCGAGATCGGCCTGGCTGGAGTCCTTGAAGAAGAGGTGGAGCGTCGGCAGATCGGGCTTGTCGCGCAGGATGCGGCGAGAGACGAGCGCGCGCTCGATGTGCGGGATGAAGCGCTTGAGAAAACCGGAGAGGGTCTTCGCCTCGTTGGTGTCGGCGGTTTCGACCTCGACCCGGCCGATCTGGACTTCCAGCGCGGCGATCGCTTCGACCAGTGGGGTGGCGCGATCTTCCTGCGGCATGTCGGCGACACGGTCTACCCACACGCTGCGCTGGCGGGCGAAGACAAACGCCGAGAAGGGCGTGGCTTCGAGCACGAGTTTCCAGTCGAAGAGCTCGTCGCACACGAAATGAACGCTGCCGGCGTTCGGCGCGGTGCGGGCACGGCCCTGCAGGCCCGCATGGCGGGCGATGGCTTCGGCTTCGGCCGCACATTCGGCTTCAAAGCCGGGACGGCAGAGCAGGATCAGGCCCTTGGCGGTAGGTGACATCTTTCGGCTACGGTGGTGTTTTGCAGCCCGGATGGTATCGCACTGAGGAGGGGCGGGTCATTCGTGACCGCTGTTTGCACTCGCCCGGCTCTTGCGCCGGCTGCTGCTGGCGGTTGAGCTGGCGGATTCCTCGCTGCTCTCCGGCGCGCTGGCCGCTGCAGGTTTGCCCGAGATTTCCGGCTTCACGACCTCGATCTTGTTTTCGGCCATGTAGTCGTTCATCTCCTTCCAGCCGGCAAATACGGCGGCTTTCTCGGCAGACGGATTCATGGCGTAGCAGTCTTCCAGTGCGCGTCCGGCATGGCGGCAGGCTCCGCCGATCGCTTTGCCATCGGCTTCACGTGCGGCCGCCTCTCTGGCAGGATCGGGCAGGCCGAGTCGGTCACAGGCGGTCAGGGCGAGCAGCAGCATGCAGGGAAGCCAGCTTGCGGCAAAAGGGCGTCGTGTCTTCATGGAAGGCATTACGTCACCCGGCGGGCGGACTTGAACCGGTTGTCGCCCGGGGTGGCGGGCCGGCGCCCTGCAGGCATTGCATTGCGCGCGAGGCTCCTATAATCGCCGCTCATTCTTGTCCGTACCCGGAGTATCCATGTCTTCCATTCCCCTCAAGTCCGGCCTGCGCCTCCTGGCGCTGCTCACGACGGCCGCACTGACCGTTCCCGCGAATGCTGCTGCGCCGGCGCAGAAAAAAGCAGCACCGGCCGCCGCCGCGCCCGTCGAAGTCGAGATTTCGCATGCGCTGGATCCTGACAAGGGCGTGGAGTTGCAGGCGCTGGCCGAGCGTTTCAACGCGGCCAATCCTGGCATGAAGGTGATCGTGACCGATCGCAGCTGGAGCCTGGGGGCGCAGCCTGTGATGAGCATCGTGGCCGAGAAGGAGGAGGAAAGCTTCCTCAGCGGCGGCAAGCGTTTCAAGCCGGTCTGGGAGGTCATGAAGGACGCGCGCCAGCCGATGGCCACGATCAAGGCTTCTGCTGCTCGCATGATGGTGCCGTCGGTGCTGGATTCCGCAGGGCGCTTGCAGGCGCTGCCGGTGGCGCTCTCGACTCCGGTCATGTTCTACAACCGCAAGGCGCTGGCTGCGGCCGGCGTATCGGCTGACAGCATGCCTGCCAGCTGGAATGGCTGGCAGGATGTGCTGGGCAAGCTCTACGCCGCCGGGCAGGCCTGTCCGATGACGGTGTCGCAGCCGGTCAACACCTTGCTGGAAAACGCCAGCGCCTGGAACAACCAGGCTTTCGTGACGGGTGGCAAGCAGGAGCAGATCGCGGTGAATGGCCTGGTGCAGGTCAAGCACATGGCGAAAATGAACTCCTGGGTGAAGGCGCGTTACCTGCACTATTTCGGTCGTGACAGCGATGCCGAGATGCATTTCACCAAGGGCGAGTGCGCGGTGCTGCTGGCACCGTCCGGCGCGTGGCCCTCGCTGCGCAGCGCTGCAGGATTCGATGTGGGCGTGAGCGCCTATCCCTATCACGACGACGCGTATGGCGCGCCGCAGAACACCTGGGCCGATGGTCCGGCGCTGTGGGTAGCGGCTGGCAAGTCTGCCAACGAATACAAGGTTGCAGCAGCCTTCATCCGCTTCTGGCTGACGCCGGAGAACCAGGTCGAGTGGCAGGTCAAGTCCGGCTTCCTGCCGCTGAGCCCGGCGGGGCTTCTGGTGACCCAGTCGAGCCGCCTGCTGAGCGAGGATCTGGCTGCGCAGCGTCTGGCTGTCGCGCAACTGACCCACAAGGAAGTGACGGCCAACTCCTACGCTACAGCCTTCAGTCACCGGCGCGGGGTGCGCCGTGTTCTGGCTGAAGAGATGGAAGCGATTTTTGCGGACAAGAAGCCGCCCAAGCAGGGCCTGGATGACGCCGTGCAGCGCATCCGTGCTGGCGAGCAGGGGTGTTGCAGCCCGCTCGCCGCCATGCCGGCAGGTCGCCTGAACTAAGTCTGCCTTCCACCTGAAAGCCCGCTTGCCGGTATCCGGCAGGCGGGCTTTTTTCATTTCCAGCCCGGCTTTCCGCATGCGGCCGATTGCTCCTGAGCTGCTTTCGCGTCTGCGCCGAAGCAGCGCTGGCCGACGCCCCTTGCCCGCATTGCTGTGGACCGGAAGCCACGCGCCGTCCGCCTGCGATCGCCTTGTCTGCAGAAGGCCGTTGTCATGAAATGATAAAGAATGTAAAAATGCGAACTGTTCGCATTCGCGATCCTGTTGTTTTGAAAACAAGCGTCGTCTCCCGGACGTTCGCCATTCCCTACGGAGCTTACCCATGTCTGCACGTCATCTGCGTGTATCCCGTCTTGCGCAGGCCACACACCTTGCGCTGATCTCCCTTGCGCTGTCTCAGCCCGCTTTGGCCCAGACTACGCAGACCCCCGCCAACAAGGACGCGAAAACCCTCGGAGAGGTCCGGGTGACCGCAGACCGTCCGGTAGAAACCGAGGCGAAGGAGAGCTATCAGGCGGTGACGTCGACCATCGGCAAGGGCAAGCAGGCCCTGCGCGACATTCCGCAGTCGGTGACCGTCGTGACCGAGAAGCTCATCGACGACCGCAACCTCGACACCTTGAAGGACGTGCTGCACCAGACCGCCGGCGTGACGTTCCTTGCGGCCGAAGGCGGCGAGGAAGACATCCGCCTGCGCGGCTTTTCCATGCAGCAGACCGGTGACATCCTCGTCGACGGCATGCGTGACCCGGCCATCTACGAACGCGACACCTTCAATTACGACCGTCTCGAGGTGCTGCGTGGTTCGGCCTCGATGCTGTTCGGTCGCGGCTCGACCGGGGGCGTGGTGAACCAGGTGAGCAAGCAGGCCTTCCTGCTCGATCAGCATGAGCTGAATCTGACCTACGGCTCGCACAACTATGCGCGTGTTGAAACCGACCTCAACTTCACCACCGGGCAGAGCTCCGCGTTCCGCCTCACCGCGATGAAGAACCAGGCGGACAACAATGGTGCGGGTGCTTCCATCGACAAGGAAGGTGCCGCGGGCAACTTCCGCTGGGGCATCGGCGAGCGGGACGAATTCAGCGCCAGCCTGTTCTATCTGAAGAACCGCAACGGCATCAACTACGGCCTGCCCTGGCTCACGCGCGGCGGTGGCAACTCCGGCAGCAATACGCTGATCGACAAGGATCCGAAGACCTATTACGGCCTCGACAGTGACCAGGCCAACAGCGACGTGGTCAGCAGCACCTTCAGCCATCTTCACCGCTTCATGGACGGCGGCGAACTGAAGACCGCGGTGCGCGCCGCGAAGGTGGCGCGTGACCAGCGCGCCAGCACGGTGCGCTTCGTCACGGCCACGACCGAGGACACGATCAACGACAACACGGCGCTGAGCCGCGGGACGCAGATCAAGATCCAGGATCTCGACAACCAGGTCGTGCAGAGCGACTACACGAACAAGTTCAACTGGTTCGGGCTGCGCCACGACGTGACGACCGGTGTGGATTTCAACAACGAAACGCGCAGGGTTTTCGCTGCCGTGTCGCCCGCGACCCTGACCAAGTCCAATACCACGGTCGGTGACACCGACGGGACGGCGGCGATCAATGAGGATCTGCGCAGCATCCGCAAATCCAACGAGTTTGACGCGACGTCGGCCGGCGCCTACTTCCAGGATCTGGCCCAGATCGCCGAGCACTGGAAGCTGCTGGGAGGCTTGCGGTTCGACTATTTCAACGGTAACTACCGCACCTTCAGCACCGCTGACACCTCGCTGGGGGCCCAGACCTCGCAACGCGGCCGCAGCGACAAGCTCTGGAGCAAGCGATTCGGCGTGCTCTACCAGCCGACGAACATGGCTTCCTTCCACTTCTCCTACGGCACCTCGTTCAACACTTCGGGCGATACCTACCAGTACGACCTGCAGACGGCCAACACCGATCCCGAGAAGAGCCGCAACATCGAACTGGGTTCCAAGCTGGATCTGGCCAGCGGCAATGCAACGCTGCGTCTGGCCCTCTTCCACAGCACGAAGTACAACGAGCGCAACACCGACACCGAGACCGTCGCCCAGGATCCGACGACCTACATGCTCTCGGCCGAGCGTTACGCCAAGGGCTTCGAGACCGACATCACCGGCCGCATCACGCCGAACTGGGAAAGCTACTTCTCCTACACCTGGATTCCGGTGGCGAAGATCGCCAAGGGCGCACGTCAGTCCAATGCAACCGAGCCCGAAGGCCAGCGTCCCGGCCTGATTCCGAAGCATCAGGCGACCTGGTGGAACACCTACAAGATCGGTCAGAGCTGGCGCGTGGGTCTGGGCCTGAATGGCCGGACCAAGATGTCGCCGCAGCTCGTGACCGCCTACAAGGTGGATGGCTATGTGACGGCAGACGCGATGGCCGAGTACGAAGTCACGCGTGACCTGACCTTCAAGTTCAACATCACGAACCTCACCAACAAGCTGTATGCCGACAGCCTCTACCGCGGCCACTACGTGCCCGGCAAGGGACGCGTGCTGCAGCTGACCGGGTCCTACCGTTTCTGATTCAACCCTGTCGGGCCGGCCGCAAGCCGGCCCTTTTTCCGTTTCATGGAGTTCAAGATGGATCGTCGCAGTTTCCTGCAAACCCTCGGCTTGCTCGGCGCATCAGCGCTGCTGCCGCGCCCCGCGCTGGCGGCTGCCGCCCCGGCCACTACCGTGATTGCTGCCGCCTGGTATGCCAGCGGCGAGCTGCCTCCGCCATTCTCGAAAGGCGTGGGGCATTACGTCGGCGTGCTGCAGATTGACTGGGCCGCGAGCGACATCCGTCTCCTCGGTGCGGTCAAGGTTCCGCATCGGCCGCACGGCATCGTAGCCACGCCTGATGGCTCGGGCTTCCATGCAGTGGCATTCCGTCATGGCGGCTGGATGCTGCACGCAGACCGCGAAGGCAAGGTGATCCGTCGGATCGACACGGCCGTGCCGGACGGCAAGCGGACTTTCGATGGCCATCTCGAACTCTCGCCCGATGGAAAATGGCTCTTCACCACCGAGACCGATGTCGGCACCGGGCAGGGCTGGGTCAGCGTCCGGCGCGCAGCGACACTCGAGCGCGTGGCCGAATTTCCGACCCGCGGCATTGATCCGCACCAGCTTCTGCTCGATGACGAAGGCATGGTGGTGGTGGCCAACGGTGGCATTCGCTGGACGCTGGACAACCAGAAGCTCGACCTCGACCGCATGGAATCCTCGCTGGTCCGCATCAATGCCGAAAACGGCGAGCTGCTCGGCCAATGGACACTGCGCGACAAGCAGCTCTCGATGCGCCACATCGCCTGGAACACCACGCCCGCTGGCAAGCGTGTGTTGGGCATCGCGATGCAGGGCCAGCATGAAGGCGCGGACGAGCGACGCAACTCGCCTGTACTCGCGCTCTGGGATGGCAAGTCGCTGGATATCCCCAGCCGCTCGCCGCTCGGTCTGGGCTACCTTGGCGACATCCAGCCGGGCCCTGGTGGCGGTTTCCTGATGAGCGCCGAGATTCACGACCGCGCGGTGTTCTGGCATCCGGGTGACGCGGCAAAGCTCTTCCTGATCGCCGAAATGTCCCGCGCGGCAGCGATTGCGCCCTCGGGCGAGAACAACAGTCTGTTCATCGGTGGCGAGAAAGGCATCGCGCGCTGGGAGCTCAACCAGCAGGCACAGCTGCTGCCCTGGCCTCTGCCCATTGCGCCGGATCACCACTGGGCCGTGCTGCAGGGCTGATTTTTTCCTTCCGTTTTCCTCGTTGCCCGCTTCATCGCGGGCCACACTTTTCACAGGCCGCAAGGCCTGTTTTTTCAGGAGTTTTCATGCGCCTTCATGCTGCCGCGTCCTGTCTTGTTCTGCTCGCTGCCTGTGCCACCCAGCCGGCGCAGGAGTGGCCAGCCGATGTTGTCAGCTTTGACCGGATGACGCTGGCAGGCCCGGTGGGGCTCACGATCAGCCGGAAGCTCGGCCAGGATCTGCCGCGTGGCGTGGTCGGTCTGAAGCTCTGGGTGGATGAGCAGGGCAGGGTTCGCAAGGTCGTTCAGCTCGAATCGAGCGGTCATGAAAACCTCGATGCCGCGGCCGCCCAGAGCGCACTGGGTCTGCGTTTCAAGCCCTGGCTCCGGGACGGGCAGCCGGCTCCGGTCACCGTGCTGATGCCCTACCGGATGATCTGAACGCGGGCATGAAAAAGCCGCCGGGCTTGCGCCGGGCGGCCGATGGAAGAGAGGGCAGCGCTGCAAGTCCTGCGGGGCCTTTATTCCGGCTGGCTCACGAAGGCGATCTTGGTGAGCTTGGCCCGGGCCGCTGCCGCCATGACCTTCGCGATGGCTTCATAAGGCGTGGTCTTGTCCGCGCGCAGCTGGATCTCCGGTGCGGCGGCAGGGTCGGTCACAGCCGCACCGGCGCCCTCGAAGCGGCTTGCCACGTCGGCTTCTTCGAGCTTCTCTCCGTTCCAGAAGACGGCAGAGTCCGGCGTGATCGCGATTTCGATGCGCTCGGGCTTGACCTTGTTTTCGTCGCTGGTCGTGCGCGGCAGGTCCACCTTCACCGCATTCGTGAGCAGCGGCGCGGTGAGGATGAAGATCACCAGCAGCACCAGCATCACGTCGATCAGCGGCACCATGTTGATCTCGGCCATGGGGGCCGAGCTGCCCTGCTTGTTGAATCCGCCGAACGCCATCACGCAGCTTCCTGCTGACCCAGCGACACCACGCGGCCGCTCTGGCTGTTGTTGTGGGTGCCGGTGGTGAGGTAGGCGAAGAGGTCGTGCGCGAAAGCGTCCAGCGCAGCCAGGGTCAGGCGGTTGTGGCGATTGAAGCTGTTGTAGGCGACCACCGCAGGCAGGGCCACGGCCAGCCCCAGGCCGGTCATGATCAGGGCCTCGCCCACCGGGCCGGCGACCTTGTCCAGCGTGCCGGCACCGCTCATGCCGATCGACACCAGTGCGCCATACACGCCCCACACCGTGCCGAGCAGACCCACGAAAGGCGCGGTCGAGCCGACCGTGGCCAGTACGGTGAGGCCGTTTTCGAGACGCGCGGTTTCCTCGTCGATGACTTTGCGCATGCCACGGGTCAGAAACTCGCCCAGGCCACCTGCCTCACCCAGCTTGCCGCCGCCGGTACGCTGATGGTGCTCGCGGGCGAAGAGCGCGTGGCTGGTCAGGTGCGAAAAGGGCTCGGTTGCGCCATGGGTGCTGATTTCGTTGCGAACCTCTTCCAGCGAGCTGGCATTCCAGAACAGCTCGACGAACTTGTGCGAGCTGCGGCGCAGGCGCAGGTTGCTGATGGTCTTGGTGATGATGAAGAACCATGATGCCAGCGACATCAGGATCAGGATCACGAAGAGCGTCTTGCCCAGGCCGTCAGCCTGGGAAATGAAGTGGGCGAAGCCGAGTGTCTGGGTCTGCATGGTCTTTACTCTGTGGAACGAAGGGGGATTCTGATCAGCGGTTCAGGCTGAATGTCACCGGCACGATGACCCAGGCAGCCACTGCCTGCTGGCCCTTGCGAGCGGGCGTGAAGCGCCAGCTGCTGGCCACGGTTTCCTGGGCGGCGCGGTCCAGCCGCGGGAAGCCCGAGGTTTTCTCGATCAGGACCTGCAGCGGCTTGCCTTCGGCGCTGACCTCGATGCGCAGGCGCACCGTGCCTTCCTCGCCCAGCGAACGCGAGGCGCGGGGGTAGGCGGGATTCGGATTGCGCAGGTAGTCCGCATCATGGCGGGGCTCCTGATAGGCCTCCTGGGCGGGCTGCGCCGCGCTGGGCGCCGGGGCGGCGGGTGGCATGTCCTTTGGTGCCGGCGGTGCGGTCATGACAGGCGCATCGGGCGCGGCCGGTGCGTCGGCCTGGATGACCGGAGCCGGTGCGGGTTTGGGCTGAACCTGGCGGGGCTGAACGACCTGCTGCTTGACCGGCAGCGGCTTGGGCGGCTCGGGCTGCGGCGGCGCGATCGTTTCCAGCTTGGGCTGCTCGGTCAGGAAGCGGACCTGGAAGGTCGGCGGGAGCATCTGTTGCAGCACCGGCTGGGCGAGCATCAGCAGGCCGGCACCCGCCAGAACGTGCAGACCGATGACGATGACCATGCCGAGGGTCTGGTCGGACCGGGACTGAGCGAAAGACGGGGCTTGCATGATGGCTGCCTTGGAAAAGACCTGCGGTCGTGCGGGGATAGGTGCTTTCATCATACTGCAAATGCGAACTGTTCGCGTTAAAATTTTTAACAAATCGCCCCATCGCAGCGGCCTGGTGGCATGGAAGCGGCGGCTGCAGCGGGTTTGCCGTGTTCGCGCTCGTCAAGGCATCCGGGTTAGAATTCCGCCTCCTGTTTCCCGCATATTCCGGTACGGCACGCCCATGAAAGCCGCAGACATCCGCTCGACCTTCCTCAACTATTTCGCCTCCAAGGGGCATCAGATCGTGGCGTCCAGCCCGGTGGTGCCCGGCGACGATCCGACCCTGCTGTTTACCAACGCCGGGATGAACCAGTTCAAGGACGTTTTCCTCGGTTTCGACAAGCGTCCCTACACGCGCGCCACCACGGCGCAGAAGTGCATCCGCGCCGGCGGCAAGCACAACGATCTGGAAAACGTCGGCTACACCGCGCGTCACCACACCTTCTTTGAAATGCTGGGCAACTTCAGCTTCGGCGACTATTTCAAGCAGGACGCGATCCGCTACGCCTGGGAGCTGCTGACCGAGGTGTTCAAGCTTCCGGCCGACAAGCTGTGGGCCACCGTGTATGCCGAGGATGACGAGGCCTACGAGATCTGGACCCGTGAAATCGGGCTGCCCGCCGAGCGCGTGGTGCGCATCGGCGACAACAAGGGCGCGCGCTACGCTTCCGACAACTTCTGGATGATGGGCGACACCGGCCCCTGCGGCCCCTGCTCGGAAATCTTCTACGACTTCGGACCGGGCGTGGCGGGCGGCCCCCCCGGAAGCCCGGATGAAGACGGCGACCGTTTCACCGAGGTGTGGAACAACGTGTTCATGCAGTTCAACCGCCGCGTGGACGAGAACGGCAACTACGTGATGGACCTGCTGCCGCGCCCCAGCGTGGATACCGGCATGGGCCTGGAGCGTCTGGCGCGCGTGTTGCAGGGCGTGGAGACGAACTACGACATCGACCTGTTCGTGAACCTGATGGCTGCCGCCAAGCGCGAAGTCGAGCTGGCGGGCGGTGTCGAAGTCGATGCGAAGTCTCCTTCGCTGAAGGCCATTGCCGACCACATCCGTGCCTGTGCCTTCACCGTGGCCGATGGCGTGGTGCCCTCGAACGAAGGTCGCGGCTATGTGCTGCGCCGCATCGCCCGTCGTGCGATCCGTCACGGCTACAAGCTGGGTGCGCGCGCGCCCTTCTTCTACAAGCTGGTCGAGGCGCTGACCGCGGAAATGGGCTCGGCCTATCCCGAGCTGGTCGCCAAGCAGCGTCGCGTGACCGAAGTACTCAAGCAGGAAGAAGAGCGCTTTTTCCTCACGATTGCCAATGGCATGGAGATCCTCGAGTCGGCGCTGGCTGCGCTCGGCGAAGGCAAGGTGCTGGATGGCGACATCGCCTTCAAGCTCCACGATACCTATGGCTTCCCGCTGGACCTGACCGCCGATGTGCTGCGCGAGCGCAATCTCTCGGTGGATGAGGCCGGCTTCAACGCCGCCATGGCGCGCCAGCGCGAGCAGGCCCGCGCGGCCGGCAAGTTCAAGATGGCCCAGGGTCTGGAATACAAGGGCGAGCCCACGCACTTCCACGGTTATGAAAAGCTGATGGTGGAAGACGCGAAGGTCACCGCGATCTACATCGACGGCAGCCCGGCCGAAGTGGCGCGCGCCGGCGATGATGCCGTCATCGTGCTCGACAACACGCCGTTCTACGCCGAGTCCGGCGGTCAGTGCGGTGATGCCGGTTTCCTGCAGAACGGCACCGCCCGCTTTGCGGTGGACGACACGCTCAAGATCCAGGCCGACGTATTCGGTCATCATGGCCGCGTCATGGAAGGCGAGATCCGCGCGGGAGACACCATCGATGCCCGCGTCAATGGCAACACGCGTGCGGCCACGACCCGCAATCACTCCGCCACTCACCTGATGCACAAGGCCTTGCGCGAAGTGCTGGGCAACCATGTGCAGCAGAAGGGCTCGCAGGTCGACGCCGGCAAGACCCGCTTCGACTTTGCGCACAACGCACCCTTGACCGACGCCGAGATCCTCCGGGTCGAGCAGATCGTCAATCGCGAGATCATGCTCAATGCGGCCTCGCAGGCGCGGGTGATGAGCATCGAGGACGCCCAGAAGACCGGCGCCATGATGCTGTTCGGCGAGAAGTACGGCGACTCGGTGAGAGTGCTCGACATCGGCAGTTCGCGTGAGCTCTGCGGCGGTACGCATGTGCTGCGCACCGGTGACATCGGCTTCTTCAAGATCGTCATGGAAGGTGGCGTGGCAGCGGGTGTGCGCCGCATCGAGGCCATCACCGGCGAGAACGCCATGAGCTATGTGCTCGAGCGCGATGCGCTGCTGGGCGAAGTCGCCGGCGCACTCAAGGCTCAGGCCGCGGAAGTGCCTGCCAAGCTCGCGCAGACGCTGGACCATGTGAAGGCGCTGGAGAAGGAAATTGCCGCGCTCAAGGGCAAGCTCGCCAGCAATCAGGGCGACGCGCTGATCGGGCAGGCGCTCGACGTGAATGGCGTCAGCGTGCTGGCCGCCACGCTCGAAGGGGCCGATGTACCGGCGTTGCGCGAAGCGGTAGACAAGCTGCGCGACAAGCTCGGAACGGCCGCCGTGGTGCTGGCCGCCGTGAATGAGGGCAAGGTCGCGCTGATTGCCGGTGTGACCGCCAACCTGACCGCGAAGGTCAAGGCTGGCGAACTGGTGAACTTCGTGGCTCAGCAGGTCGGTGGCAAGGGCGGTGGCCGTCCTGACATGGCCCAGGCTGGCGGTACCGATGCCACGGCCCTGCCGGCGGCGCTCGCCGGCGTGCGGGACTGGGTGGCCGGCAAGCTGTGAGGCGCGGGCTCTGGCTGGCGATGGCGTTCGCTTCCTGCGCGGTGTCCGCGCAGGAAGGCGGTGCCGTGCCGGCCGCCAGCGCTTCGGCACCCATCGAAGCAACCACTGCCGCGGGCGACCGGGTGCTGCTGCATCCGGATGGCCGCTGGGCCTTTGTCGACGCGAAGAAGGCGGAGGCCGCGCGCCGCGTTGCCGAGCAGTTCCCCGAGAACCGCACGCGCCCGGTCGAAGCCCAGGGCGGTCTGTTCGGAATCGGCCGCACGCTCATGCCCGGTGACAAGGATTACAACCGTGGCAGCCTGAACCCCAAGCTGCGCTGAACCATGCATCTGGTGATCCTCACCGGCGGCTCGCGCGGAATCGGTCTGGCGCTCGTGCGTCAGTTCGAGGCCTCGGGTCACCGGCTCATCGAGTTTTCCCGCAGCGCCCCGCATCCGTTTTCCCGTCGTGTTGACCTTGCCGACCCGCTGGCGGCCCGCGAGGCCATCCATGCCGGACTGGCTGATCTTGATGACAAGAGCATCGAGTCGCTGACCGTTATCGGCAATGCCGGCGTGCTCGAGCCGATCGGCCCGGCCGCGTTCAAGGATCCGGCCGCTGTGCTGGCCAACCTGAATGCCGGCTTCGTTTCCGGCATCGTTTTCTATGCCGAAGTCGTGGCCCGCTTCCAGCATCTTGCGGTGCCCAAGCGGCTGGCGAACATTTCCTCAGGCGCCGCCGACAAGGGCTACGCGGGCTGGTCGCTGTATTGCGCCGCCAAGGCGGGGCTGGAGAACTACATCCGCGCGCTCGCGCTCGAGCAGGCGGCCATGCCGCATCCCTTCCTGCCGCTCAACATCCTGCCCGGCGTGGTGGACACCGGCATGCAGGCGCTGATCCGTGGCAGCGGCGAGGAGGATTTTCCCGCGCGCGAACGCTTCGCGACGCTGCATCGCGACGGCCTGCTGGCGAGCCCCGACGAGGTCGCCCGGCGCATCCGTATCCTGCTCGCGCGGTCCGACCTGCAGCCCGGCTCGCGCCTGGATGTGCGCGACCTCTCTGCCGACGAGGCGGAGGGCTGAGCCAGGCCCGGGTTTCAGCGTCTGCGGCGGGCCACGCCCGCCTTGCGCAGCGCGATGGCGACCGCCTGTTTCACCGCCTTGCTGCGACTGGCCGGATGGCTCGTGCCGATGTGCCCGCCCGCTTCCCATTCGTGAACGAGGCGTTTGATGTTGGCGCTGATGGTCTGACGGCTGCGGCCGGATCGGAGTGGCATGGCGTGCTTCCGGGCAAGAGGCTTGCGTTGATCTGGTGCGCTACAGCGAGCGCAGGACCCGGCCGCCGCTCGAATCGAGGGCAGCCAGCGCCGCCCGTTTCTGCAGCGCGTTGGCCGGACGGGCGATGACCGCCCACTGACCGCTTTCAAGCGCCTGATGCAGCCTGGCGAGCACATAGCCGTGATCCGGGCGCAAACTGATCAAACCGGCGAGCATCAGGCCCGCCATGGCGGCGAAAGCCGACAGGGTCGCGAGCACCGTGCCGGGTGTGCCGCCGGCGCCGAACCAGTCCATGCGCACCATCACCCCGCCGCCCAGCAGGCCGATGGCAAAGCCCGCCAGGCCCAGCCAGCCGTGACTGCGCAGCACGGTATGCCAGATGCCGCGCCGCTCGGGCTCCGCCTTGTTGATGACAAATGGATCTCCGGGGTGGATCACCGAGAGCTGCCAGTCCGCGAGCGAGACCTGGCTTGCAAGCAGCTGCGCGGCACGGGTCGCTGCCATGCAGTCGGGATACAGGGCGGCAATCAACGTGGCGGACGCTTCGCCGCTGAGGGCATGAGAGCTCATGATGCGCTCCTTGGCAGACAGGATGTGCGGGCAGCGCCCACGCTTCATGCTGGCTGCGCCGCCGCGCGCGATCTGTAGGTCCGTGCTGCCCCGGCGTGTAGGTCTTGTCCGGGCTCAGGCGCGCAGGCCGTCGGCGATCGGGCGGCGCAGGCAGAGCCAGCCCGGCAGCGTGGCAATGGCCAGACCCGCAATGGCGAGCGCTGCCGCGAGCCGCAGCTCTTCGGTGCCCAGTGTGACCGGCATCGCGAAACCCATGCGTGGCGCGAGCCAGGCGGAGAGCAGCCAGGATGCGCCGTAACCCAGCACCAGGCCGGCCGCCGCGCCCCCTGCGATCAGCAGGCCGGCTTCGAGCCAGATCACGCAGAACACATAGCGACTGCCTGCACCGATCGCGCGCAGTACCGCAAACTGCCGGGCACGCGCGAGAAAGCCCACCAGCAGGGCCATCAGCACGGCCACCACCACCAGCACCTGGCTCGCGACCGCCAGCACCGACATCACGTCGCGCACATTGCCCAGCGTGCTGTAGAGCTCGTTGAGCACTTCGGCGGGAAAGAGGGCCATGGATTCGTTCGTGCGTAGCGCGCCGCGCAGACCGTAGGCTGCGGCGACCGAGTCGGGCTTGACCGCGATGGCGGGCATGCCGGGCAGCCGGGTGGCGTCCCAGGGCGGGCCGATATGCGTGTCGCCCGCGGCATGACCGGCGGGCAGTTCATGCACGGCCCAGACATCCTCCACCGGCACGAGGATGGCGCTGTCCCACACGTTGTGGCGCTCGGGCAGGCGGCCGACCACGGTGTAGGTGAGGGCGTGTTCGTGATGCTCATCCTCGTCGTCGATCCGGTGCATGCCGTGCTCGGGATGAATCTGCGCGCCCAGCGCCAGCGGCACCCGGGCACCGATCACGGCTTCGCCACGCCGGGCGAACAGTCGGCCCTGCGCAGGCGGGAGCTGTCCGCCGCGGCTGGCAAAGCCGGCGATCGTGCCGACCACCGGATAGCCCTGCCAGCTATCGCCAAAGGCGATCGGCGCGGCATAGCGGACCCCGCGCGCGGTGCTGGCCCGGGCGAGCACCTCGCCACTGACGAGCGGGATCGACTGCAGCTTCAGATACACGCTGGTCAGCACCAGTTGCGTCGGGCTGCCGGGCGCGCCGACCAGCAGATCGAAGTCGTCCGCGGCCCGTGCGCTGCCCTGACGGAGTGCGCGCTCCTGGGCGATCACCGCAACGCCGATGGCGACCGCGAGGGCAATGAGTGCGAGCGTGACGCAGACCAGCAGACGGTTGCGGCGGTAATCGGCGAGCACGACAGGGAAGGGATTGAACATGCGGAGACGGGTGAAGAGGGCGGCTCAGCGTGCCTGTGGCGCGTCGGGGCGGCTGGCTTCGAGCGTGCCGGTGTGGAGTTCGAGCACCTGGTCCATGCGGGCCAGCAGGTGCTCCTCATGGGAGACGACGATCAGCGTCGCGCCCTGCTCGCGCGCCAGGTCGCAGAGCAGCTGACCGATGCGTTCGCGGTTGTCGGGATCGAGGCTGGCGGTCGGCTCATCCGCAAGCAGCACGGGGGGCGAGAAGAGCAGGGCGCGGGCGACCGCCACGCGCTGCCGCTCGCCGCGAGAGAGCAGGCCGGCGCGGCGAGTGGGTGTCCGGATGCCGACGCGATCGAGCAGTGCTGCGGCATGCTGGCGCTGCGGCGTGCTGGCCTGCCAGGCGCTGAAGCTGGCGGGCAGCAGGACGTTGTCCAGCGCCGACAGGCCGTCGATGAGATGGAAGTCCTGGAAGACCAGCCCGAGGGCGCGCTGCCGCCAGCGGGTCAGCTGCGCCGGAGTCAGCGCGCACAGGTCGACCTCGCCCCAGCAGATGCTGCCTGCGCTGGCCGGGGCGATGCCGCCCAGGCAATGCAGCAGAGTGGTCTTTCCGGCGCCCGAGGCTCCGCGGATGCCCAGGCGCATGCCTGCGGCGAGCTGCAGGTGCTCGATCCGGAACAGATCCGTCGTCTGGCCCGCAAAGCGGAAAGCCAGCCCGCGGGCGAGCAGCATGCCGGCGGCGGATCCGGCCGGCGCGATGGCCGCTGCTGGCGGCGCGCTGAAGACGGCTTGCGTGAGGCTGTTGCTCATGCTCAGTTGATCTTGTGAAACACCGCATCGCGGATGCGGAGCTGGCTGACGAAGCCGGTGACCGGATCGGTGAAGCTGCCTACTTCGAGCACGCCCTCCACTTCCAGACGCTCCGAGAAGTTGGCCGGGATCACGGTCTTGCTGGCATAGATCACCACGATGTCGACCGGCCACTCGGCGTCCGAGGAACAGAACGGGCAGATCGCCACCGGCTCGCGGGTGAGCACGAAGAACTTGCTTTCGGGCTTGAGCGGGGGCGCCATGTAGCCACGCAGGCGCACGGTCTGCCCCTTGAGCGCCAGCGTGCGATCAGCGAACTTCAGGCCCAGCACGGTGTTGGATTTGTACAGGCCGTCGAAACCGAGCAGCTCGCTGGCAAGGGCCAGCGGGCTGGCGAGCAGCGCGGCGAGGGAAAGAAAAAACCGGCGACGCGAGCCGCCGGTTCCTGATGCTGCCGGCATGCTTACTTGCCGGCCTTGCCCAGCGCGAGCGCATCGGCGATCACGCGGAAGAGGTCGGTGTTTTCCATCTGGCCACGCACCTTGTCGGAGCCCGGACCGGTGGCAGTCAGGATTACGTCATCGCCGGTATGCACGCCCTGGTTCGCGCCACGCGGGCCACTGTTGGGCAGATTGCCCTGGCGGAACACCGCGCCCGGAAGATCCTTGTATTTCTCGTTGGCGACCATGATGCCATCGGCATTCTTGATGGCCGGCACGTTCTCGCCGTCCAGGTAGGGGCGGAAGGTTTCGTAATAATCCGGCGTGTTGGCGAAGACCAGACGCAGGCGGCGCGAGACATCGACCTTGTCCGGATAGCCGTCGGCGTCCGGTGCGGGGTAGTTCGGGAAGCCGGCGTCTTCATAGGTGCCGATCCTGTTGCGCATGTCGGGGCCGGGGGCTTCGTCATTGACCGTGCCGACGACGCTGACGCCGTGGGTGTGGTCTGCCGTCACGAGGATCAGCGTGTCGTTGCCGTTGGCCTTCGACCAGTCCTTGGCTGCTTTTACCGCGTTGTCGAGCATGATCGTGTCATAGATGGCGCGCTCGGCGTCCATCGAGTGGGAGTACTTGTCGATGCGGGCAGACTCGACCATCAGCACGAAGCCCTTCTTGTTGCGCGACAGGATCTTGATCGCGGACTTCATCTGCTCCACCACATCGGGCTGATCCGGGAACTTGCTGACCGAGCCCTTCTTGAGGAACTTCAGGTCCAGCGCGCCATCGACGTTGCCGGTGTTGTAGAGGCCAAGCAGCTTCGTGGTTTTCGCGCTGTCGGCGGCCGCGTTCATCTCGGCTTTCGTGGTCGCGAAGGCATAGCCGGCGGACTTGAACTTCTCGATGTAGTCGACTTCGTCAGTGCGCTTGGAGCCCGGCGTCGTCTTCGGCAGGAAGTTGGGCGAACCGCCACCCATCATCACGTCGATCTTCGAGTCGTAGAACATCTGCACGATGTCGTTGTAATCGGAGCGGCGGCGGGTGTGCGCCACCATGGCGGCGGGCGTGGCGTCCTCGATTTCCGAGTTGGTGACCGCACCCACGGCGAGGCCGGCGCGCCTGGCCGCTTCCGCCAGGGTTTCGACCTTCGGATGTTCGAGCGAGCCCTTGGCGCGCGAGCAGTACACGCCCAGCGCGTTCACGCAGGTCTTGTGGCCGGTGGTGTAGGCGCTGGCGGCGTTGGCCGAGTCGGTGATGATCGAGTCAGTGCCTTGGGTGGTCAGCAGCGCCATGGCCGGCATGTCGTCCATGGCCAGCTTGCCGTTGATCTTGCCGTCGCTGATGCCCTTGCTGAGGATGCGGGCCGCGGTGCGGTGGCCGATCGAGAAACCGTCACCGATGAAAAGGATCACGTTCTTCGCGCGGGCTTTTGCCGGCGTGGCATAGACATTCCAGCTCACCTGCCGGGTGTTCGTGCCGTCCGACACTTCGACCATGTAGCGACCGGGGCGGGCGAGGGAGACATCCTTCACCATCAGGCTGGATTCACCCTTGCCGGTTTCGTCCGGAACCAGGGTGGCCTGCTTGCCGAGCACTTTCGTGTAGTCCTGGCCGTTGAGCGTGAGCTTCAGCTTCGAGGCGTCCACCAGGCCGGGGAACTCGACCTTCAGGTCGAAGCGCGAGCCGGCGAGGATTTCGGCACGGTTGAGCGGGTAGATGGTCTGGGCAGCGGCAGGCAGGGCGATGGCCGCGCAGAGCGCAGTCGCGAGCGACGTGAGGCGCATGGAAAGTGTCCTTGGGTAGTAGAAAGGCAACGCCCGGGAGGGTAGGCGCCGCAGGTTTCATTTCCATGACAGACATGTTTCAGGTCACACGGGCCGCACCGCCCGGGTGCAGAAAGCTGCTTCCCGCGTCACTAGGTGAAATCCCATGTTGCCGACAATGTTTTGTTGATTAACATCAAGCGGATTAGCCATTTCATATGTGTGGGTTTCAACAACGGAGGGGCAACTCATGTACACCAAGAAGACGTTCTCGTTTGCACTCGCCCTGGCCGCCCTGCTTTCCAGCGGCGCCATCCATGCCCAGGAAAGCCCGTTCATGGTGCGGGCGCGGGCGGTTTACGTGGATTTCGAGAATGACCAGCGCAGCGGTCTGCCGCTGGGCGGCGCCACGGCGGTCGAGGCGAAGAGCCGCTGGATTCCGGAAGTGGACTTCAGCTACTTCTTCACCAAGAACATCGCGACCGAGCTGGTGCTGACCTACCCGCAACGCGTCGACATCAAGGTTGGTGGCAGCAAGCAGGGCTCGATCAAGGCGCTGCCGCCCTCGCTGATGCTGCAGTATCACGTGACCGAGCTGGGCGCCTTCAAGCCCTATGCCGGTGTGGGCCTGAACTACACGATCTTCTCGAAGCGCAACAACATTCTCGATGGTGCGGCCTCGGTCGAGAAATCCAGCTTCGGCCCAGCCTATCAGCTGGGCTTCGATTACGCGCTCACAAAGAACTGGTCGCTCAACTTCGACGTGAAGTACATCCGCATGGAGACGGATGTGAAGGTCGGTGGCAACAAGGTGGGCAGCGTCGGGCTCAACCCCACCACCTGGGGGATCGGCGTCGGCTATCGCTTCTGAACACGAGGCAGTATGCTGAACGGGGCGCCGGGAGGTGCCCCGTTTTTTTGTGCCGTTCCGTTTCAGTGAGTCTTCCGATGAGCCAGCATTTCGCCAGTGACAACTACGCGGGCATCTGCCCAGAAGCCCTTTCCGCCCTGCTTGAAGCCAATGCCGGTCACGCCCCGGCCTATGGGGACGACGACTGGACGCGCCGGGTGGCAGACCGGATGCGCAGCGTTTTCGAGACGGACTGCGATGTGTACTTCGTGTTCAACGGCACGGCCGCCAATTCGCTCGCGCTGGCCTCGATGTGTCAGAGCTATCACAGCGTGATCTGTCACGAGCTCGCCCATGTGGCGACCGATGAATGCGGCGCGCCGGAATTCTTCTCGAACGGCGCGAAGCTGCTGCCGACATCCAGCGAAGCCTCCCGCCTGAAGCCGGAGGACGTGACGCGACTCGTCGAAAAGCGCAATGACATCCACTACCCCAAGCCCAAGGTCGTCACGCTCACCCAGGCCACCGAACTGGGCACGCTGTACCGGCCCGAAGCCATCGCGGCAGTGAGCCAGCGCGCGCGTCATCACGGTCTCAAGGTGCACATGGACGGGGCGCGCTTTGCCAATGCGGTGGCCGCGCTCGGGGTCGCCCCGGCAGACATCACCTGGCGTGCCGGCGTTGACGTCCTCTGCTTCGGCGGGACCAAGATGGGCCTGCCGGTGGGGGAGGCTGTCGTGTTCTTCGACCGCGAACTCTCGGAAGACTTCGCCTGGCGCTGCAAGCAGGCCGGTCAGCTCGCCTCCAAGATGCGCTATCTCGCCGCGCCCTGGCTCGGCATGCTGCAGGACGACGTCTGGCTGCGTCATGCCGCTCATGCCAACGCCATGGCACAGCGACTCTCGCGCGGACTGGTTGCGCTGGGCCTCAGACTCATTGCTCCGACCGAAGCCAATGGCGTGTTCGTTGACATGCCGCTGGCGCTTGAAGAGGCGCTGCGCGGCCGTGGCTGGCGCTTCTACAACTTCATCGGCGGTGCCGCACGCCTGATGTGCGCCTGGGACATGCAGCCCGAAACCGTCGACCGCTTCCTTGTCGATGTGAAGGAGCTGGCGGCCAGCATGGGGATCTGACGGGGCGCTGTCGGCCGACAGGGGATTGGTGGCCGAAGCCGCTTCGGGCGGCCCGTTCATGCTTCGATACCTCAGCACGAGCGGAATTACAGTTCGAGCTAGATCGGCAGAGCAAAGCCCTGTGTCTTCCGGCTGCGCGGCTCCACTCCTCCACCGGATCCAGGTTGTCGCTATACCTGCATTGAAACCGTTCGCCCTGAGGTATCGAAGGGGGGCGGTTTCGGGGCCGAATGCGCTCCGGGCGGTCCGTTCATGCTTCGATACCTCAGCACGAACGGGATTACTGCTTGAGTCAGATCGGCAGGGCAAAGCCCTTGGTCTTCCGGCTGCGCGGCACCACTCCTCTGCCGGATCCGGATTGTCGTCCTGCCTGCATTGAAACCGTTCGCCCTGAGGTATCGAAGGATGGCAGTTTCAGGGGCGAACGCGTTTCGGGCGGCCTGTTCATGCCTCGATACATCAGCACAAACGGACTGCCGCTTCGCTATCCGCCCCAGTTACTCAGAATGGCAGCTCGATTCCCGGCCAGGCGGTGCTGATCAGGCTGCGGAATTCAGCCTGGATCCGTTCGAGGGCTTCGGCGTCGTCCGCCTCGAAGCGCAGCACCACGACCGGGGTGGTGTTGGAGGAGCGGGCCAGTCCGAAGCCGTCGGCAAACTCCACGCGCAGGCCGTCGATGGTGATGCGCTCGACTTCGCCGCTGAAGCTGAGCTGGCTCAGTCGCTCAACGAGCTGCACCGGTTCGCCTTCCTTCATCTTGATGTTGAGTTCCGGCGTGCTGGTGGCGTTCGGCAGTGCCTTCAGCACGGCGTTGGCGTCCGGACTCTTCGAGAGGATCTCGAGCAGGCGCACGCCGGTGTAGAGGCCGTCGTCGAAGCCATACCAGCGTTCCTTGAAGAACATGTGGCCGCTCATCTCGCCGGCGAGCGGGGCGCCGGTTTCCTTGAGCTTGGCCTTCACCAGCGCGTGGCCGGTGTTCCACATCACCGGCTCGCCACCGTGCTTGCGGATCCAGGGGGCGAGGTTGCGGGTGCATTTCACGTCATAGATGATCTGGCCGCCGGGCACCCGGCTCAGCACGTCGGCCGCGAAGAGCATCAGCTGGCGGTCCGGATAGATGATCTCGCCATCCTTGGTGACCACGCCCAGGCGGTCGCCGTCGCCGTCAAACGCCAGACCGATCTCGGCATCGCCTGCCTTCAGCGCGGCGATCACGTCTTCCAGGTTTTCGGGCTTGGAGGGGTCCGGGTGGTGGTTGGGGAAGTTGCCGTCCACGTCCGAGAACAGCTCGGTGAGCTCGCAGCCCAAGCGCTTGTAGAGCTCGGGCGCGGTGTTGCCGGCCACGCCGTTGCCGGAGTCGAGCACGATCTTCATCGGGCGGGCGAGCTTTACGTCACTCAGGATGCGCTTGATGTAGGCCGGGCGGACGTCGGTACGGGTGACCGTGCCCGGGGCCACGGCGACTGCCAGCTTGCCCTCGACGATGTTGCGGCGGAGCGACTGGATCATGTCGCCGTAGAGCGTCTGGCCGCCGAGCACCATCTTCAGGCCGTTGTAGTCGGGCGGGTTGTGGCTGCCGGTGATCGACACGCAGGAATGGGTGCCGAGGTGGTAGGCGGCGAAATAGGTGATCGGTGTGGCCACGCAGCCGATGTCGATCACATCGATGCCGGTGGCGATGATGCCGGCCGCCAGGGCTTCGGCGAACACCGGGCCGGAGAGACGACCGTCGCGGCCGATCACGATGGCCTTCTGGCCACGTGCGAGGGCTTCGGTGCCCAGTGCCTGTCCGATGGCGCGAACGGTGTCCACGGTGAGGGATTTGTCCACGATGCCGCGGATGTCGTAGGCCTTGAAGATCTCGGGTGCAGGAGTGTGCATGGGCGGTGCTTTCCGATGTCAGGTGAAAGGTGCGATCACTCGATTATAAGGGTTGCCCCCGGCACCGGCGGCAAGACCTTCCATCGTGCAGGGGCGGAGCGTGCCCTGGATCACGCCGCCGGGCTCGAATCCCGGCACCCGTGCCGCGAATGTGTCGGTCCGGCACCGCAATGCCCGGCCAGAGGGGCGCTTCAGGGCAGACAGGGATTGCAGGAATCGGCGTGAGGGGGGATCCTGCCTCCCGGAGCAATGATGGATCGTGATGCATGAAAACAGGGCTGGAAGGGGCGCCGATCACCTACACCGTGCAGAAGGAGCTGCTGCGGCAGGCCTATCGGCATCAGCCGGGCAGTATCATGGTGGCGATCGCGGCGGCAACCGGTGTGAGCCTGCTGGCCCACCATGCCGGGCTCCCCAGCATCTGGATCTGGTTTGCCTTCATGGCCATCATGAGCCTCATCCGCATGTTCGCCCACCTGCGCTTCGTGCGCCTGGGGCTGATGCGCTGCGAGGATCCGGTTCCCGATGCCTGGCGGATCTGGATTGCCGTCACCCAGGTGGCCAGTGGCGTGCTGTGGGGGCTGCTGGCGGTGGTCTGGAGCACGCAGATGCATGGCGAGGTGCGCTATGCCACCCTGATCGTGCTCTCCGCCCTGGCCGGTGGCGCGACCGGTGTGCTCGCACCCTTGCGTACGCCGGCGCGCCTTTTCATCGGTCTCGTGCTGCTGCCGCCAGCGGTCATCTTCTTCCTGCAACCGCCCACCGACCCGGTGCTGGGTTTCCTGGCCGTGGTCTTTTTCTGCGTGATGATCTTTGCCCATCACAACAATCATCTGGCGATGCGCGAAGCCTTGCTGCTGAGGGCGGAGAACAGCGGCCTCATCGACCGTCTGGTGCGCCGCACGCGGGAGTCCGAGGCGCTCAACCACAATCTCGAGGAAATCGTGCTGGCACGCACCAGTGCGCTCGAGCAGATGTCCCAGACCGATACCCTGACCGGGCTGCCCAACCGGCGCTGGCTGCTGCGCGAGCTGGAGGCCCGGCGCGGCGGCGAGGAGCCGCTGGTGGTGATGCTGCTGGATCTGGTCCGATTCAAGCAGATCAACAACCGGCTGGGTCATGAAGCCGGGGACATCGTGCTGAGCGCGGTGGCCGAGCGCATCCGCGTGGTGCTGGCGCCGGGGCAGGCGGTGGCCCGCTGGGGCGGGGATGAATTCGTGCTGCTGACCTTCGGTGCCGACATGGGCGCGAAGCAGCTGCTGCAGAGCATCCGCAAATCGCTGGCGGTGCCGATCGAGGTCTGTGGCGAGCTTCAGCAGATCGACATTCGCGCCGGCGTGGCGGTCGAGGGGCTGCACGGGGATTCCGGCAGCGAGCTGCTCGGTGCGGCCGATCTGGCGCTGACCGAACTCAAGCGCCTGGGCCGCGGCTACTTCCTGTTCTACCGCAAGGAGCTCGCCTCCCGGCAGCGTCGTCGCATGGATCTCGCTTTCGACGTGCTGAGCGCGGGAGACAACAATGAGTTGCGGCTGGCCTATCAGCCCGTCGTTTCGGTCAAGGATGGGCGGGTCGAATCGCTCGAAGCGCTGCTGCGCTGGAGCCACCCGCGCTTTGGCAATGTGCCGCCGGAAGAGTTCATCCCGCTGGTGGAAGAGTCCGCCGCGATCAACACCCTGGGCGCCTGGGTGCTGAACCGGGCCTGCTCGGATGCCATGCGCTGGCAGGCCGGGGAGGGACGTCTGCCTGGTGTGGCGGTGAATGTGTCGGTGATCCAGCTGCGCGACCCGCTCTTCGTGCAAAGGGTGGCCGACATCCTCAGCCAGACCGGTCTGCCGCCCTCGCGCCTCGATCTCGAAGTGACCGAAACCGTATTCGAGCCCGATAACGCCGAGCGCATCTCGCTGAGCCTGGCCGCATTGAGCGCGATGGGGATCCACATTCACGTCGATGACTTCGGCACTGGCTATTCCTCGCTTTCACGGCTGCATGCGCTGCCGATCGACGCCATCAAGATCGACCGCAGCTTTGTGGCCGGGCTCGATACCGGCGCCACCGCGATCATTGAGGGCGCGATCCTGATCGCCCGCCGTTTCGGCCTCACCACCATCGCCGAAGGCGTCGAGACCCTCAGCCAGGCGGCCGCCCTGCACCGGCTGGGCGTGGATCGCCTGCAGGGCTATTTCATCTGCCATCCCCAGGCTGCCGCGCGCCTCATGCCGGTGGCGCCGGACTGGCTGGAGCTGCCCGGAAGCTTGCTGGTCGGCGCGCCGCAGGAGAACTGAGTCGCGGGGCTTGCGCCGGCTGCGGCCAATCATGGCAACATCCGCCTTCGTGGTGCGCCGGGCGCACCGGGACGCTGAAGAGGGAAACGGATGGACTGGAACAATCAGTTGCTCGAGAGCCTCCTCTGGCTCGGCAAGGCCTTTGCAATCAGTCTGGTGACGATGACGGCGATCATCGTCTGGCTCAGTCGCGCGACCGAGTGGGGGCGGCAGGTCCGGCGCCTCGCCTGGCCCACGCTGGACCCGCGCCGCAACTGGCGACCGCTCGCTTCCATCGTGCTCATCGTGCTGCTCACCCTGCTCGCGGTGCGCATGAACGTGCTGTTCTCGTTCTGGTACAACGGCACCTACACGGCCATGCAGACGCTGGATGCCTCCGCGTTCTGGGCGATGATGGGCGTCTTCGGCGTCCTCGCTACCCTGCATGTCGCGCGTGCGCTGGTGAATGCCTATGTGCGCCAGGCTTTCCTGATCCGCTGGCGCCAGGCACTGACCGAGCACTTCATGCAGCGCTGGCTCGATCACCAGACCTACTTCCGCAGCCAGTACCTCGCGCAGCAGATCGACAACCCGGACCAGCGCATCCAGCAGGACATCGACCAGTTCGTGCAGAGCACGCTGACCCTCTCGATGGGCACGCTCAACGCGGTGGTCTCGCTGATCACCTTCACCCTGATGCTGTGGACGCTCTCCGGCGTGCTGCCGGTGTTCGGCATCGAGATTCCGCGCGCGATGGTCTTCCTCGCCTATGTGTATGTGGCCATCGCCACCGTGTTCGCGGTCTGGATCGGTCGCCCGCTGATCCGGCTCAACTTCCTCAACGAACGCTACAACGCCGACTTCCGCTACGCGCTGATCCGCCTGCGCGAGTATGGCGAGAACATCGCCTTCTACCGTGGCGAGAAGGTGGAGCAGGCCACGCTCATCGGCCGCTTTGCCAGTGTCATACAGAACATGTGGGCGATGCTGTTCCGCTCGCTCAAGCTGCAGGGCTTCAACCTCGGCGTGAGTCAGCTCGCGGTGGTGTTTCCGATGATCATCCAGGCGCCGCGACTGTTTGCGAAGGAGATCCAGCTGGGTGACCTGATGCAGACCATGGAAGCCTTCGGCCAGGTGCAGGACGCTTTGTCTTTCTTCCGCAGCTCCTACGATGAATTCGCAACCTACCGCGCGGTGCTGGTGCGGCTGTCGGGCTTCACCGATGCCATCGAGCAGACGGCCGCCTTGCCCGAGATCCGCAGCAGCAGCGACGGTGCGCGTCTTGCGGTGGCGGGCCTCACCATCCGTTCGCCGCAGCAGGCCCTGCTGCTCGAAGGGCTCGATTTCTCGCTGCCCGGCGGCGAATCACTGCTGATCCGTGGCCCGTCCGGCGTCGGCAAGACGACGCTGCTGCGCACCCTGGCCGGCCTGTGGCCGTTTGCCGA
Organism: Uliginosibacterium paludis; assembly: GCF_039631355.1. Lineage (NCBI taxonomy): Bacteria > Pseudomonadati > Pseudomonadota > Betaproteobacteria > Rhodocyclales > Zoogloeaceae > Uliginosibacterium > Uliginosibacterium paludis. The sequence goes on from NZ_JBDIVF010000006.1 coordinate 85,188, forward strand.
AGGTGAAGTGATCCGGCCGCAGGGCAGCGAGGCCCTGTTCCTCTCGCAGCGCCCCTATCTGCCGCTGGGCAGCCTGCGCGAAGCGCTCTGCTATCCGCTGCCGGCCATGCAGGGCGAGGCGGTGGCGGATGCGCTGCGCCGCTGCCAGCTCGCGCATCTGGCGGACCGGCTGGACGAGGTGGCCGACTGGTCGCGTATCCTGTCGCTGGGTGAGCAGCAGCGCCTGGCCATCGGCCGGGCCTTGTTGACGCGCCCGGCGGTGATCTTCCTGGATGAATCCAGCTCGGCCATGGACGAGGGGCTCGAGCATGCGATGTATTCCCTGCTGCGCGAGGCGCTGCCGCAGACCACGCTGGTCAGCGTGGGCCACCGCAGCAGCCTGCGCGCATTCCATCAGCATGCCCTGAGCCTGGAAGGCGCGGGGCGCTGGCAGCTGGAGCGGCTCAGCGCCTGAGCGCGGCGCTCAGCGGGCTTCCGCCGCCATCCCGCGCGGCAGGCGGAGGCCGCGTTGCGGCACCGTGCGGTGGCTCAGCCACTGGCGGGCCGCACGCAGCACGGCGGGTGAAGCCGACTCCTCGGGCACCAGCAGCAGTTGCGCCGCCCGCATCCGCTTGCCCAGCTGCAGATGGCCGCTCATGACCGCGAAGGGAATCGAGCACAGCAGCGGGCCATACACCGGTGCCAGCCAGAGCGCCGCGGCCGGATGACTCAGCTCGGCGCACATGCACCAGAGCGCCGCGAGCACGCTGTAATCCATGAAGCCGTGGGCGGACTCGCGCCAGCTCAGCGCGCTCGCTTCGCGCGGTGGCGATTTCCACTCGCGCTTGAGGCCGGTGAGCGCAGAAAACACGAAGGTGGTGTGGGCGAACATGCGGATCGGCGCCTGCATGACCGAGAGCAGGGTCTCGATCAGCGCGCTCGCCACGAGCCGGGGCAGGCCACCGAAAGCCGCCTGCTGGCCACGCAAGCCGATCGCCAGCACGCCCAGCACGCGGGGCAACAGCAGCATCGCCGCGGTGATGAGCCACAGCCAGTGCAGGCTGCTGGTGCTGGCGGCGTTCTCCGGTGCCACATTGCTCCAGGCCACCGTGCCGGCCAGCAGATAGCACAGCCACAGTGGTGCCGAGGCGTAGGCCATCGCGCCGGTGGCGAGCATCGCGCGATGCGCGGCAGTGAGGCCGGGTTCGGCAATCAGGCGCAGGTTCAGGATGTTGCCCAGACACCAGCGCTGGTCCCGCTGCAGCTCGGCCAGCAGGTTGTGCGGCGTCTGCTCGAAGCTGCCCTCCAGATCGGGCACGACCCAGCATGAGTAGCCGGCGCGGCGCATCAGGGCCGCTTCCACGAAGTCGTGCGACAGGATCTCGCCCGACAGCGGCCCGCTGCCGGGCAGGCGGGCCAGCCCGCAGTGGCGCATGAAGGGCTCGGTGCGGATGATCGCGTTGTGCCCCCAGTAGTGCGAATCGCCCAGCTGCCAGTACTGCATGCCAGCGGTAAACAGGCTGCCGGTGACGCGGGCGGAGAACTGCTGGGCGCGCGCATGCAGCGTGCTCTGGCCGCAGGGGCGCGGTACGGTCTGGATGATGCCGGCGCGCGGATGAGCTTCCATCAGCCGGACCAGGCCGGTCAGGCAATCTCCGCTCATGATGCTGTCGGCATCGAGCACGATCATGTAGCGATAGAGGCGACCCCAGCGGCGGCAGAAGTCCGCCACATTGCCGGCCTTCTTCTTGCCAGGGCGCTTGCGCACCCGGTAGAACACGCGCGGCCCGCCATTCGCAGCAAGGTTTGCGCGCAGCTCCAGCCAGGCGCGGCGCTCTTCTGCCTGCGCGAGCGGGTCGCGCGTATCCGAGAGGATGAAGAAATCGAACTGGTTGCCCTTGCCGGTCGCCGAGAGCGACTCGGCGGTCGCGCGCAGGCCGGCGATCACCGTCTGCACATGTTCATTGCATATCGGCATCACCACGGCCGAGCGTGTGTCGGTCGCCAGCGCGGTGTGCGCCACGCTGCGGGCCGAGAGCACATGAGCGTCGCCCCGCAGCATCACGCGGAAGCCGGCCAGCGCCGACCAGAAGCCGGCCGAGATCCAGCTCACCAGCGGCACGAAGAGCACGAACTGCAGCGCCGAGAAGAAGGGCATGCCGGACCAGTCGAGCATCCAGAGCATGGCCAGACCGGTGACCAGCGTGGTGGCGAACATCAGCCTCAGCAGCAGCGTGCGGCGCTCGGTGGCGGCGATCTGCCAGGGCTCCGGCATGCTGTCGGCATCCGGCTCGCGGAGGAAGTCGCGCAGGCGAAGCCGCCCGGCGCGCCAGGCCTGCCACACGGGCGTCACGCCCTGCCAGGGCGAGGCCGGCATGCTGCCGCGGGTGAGAGGAGGCGTATCGCCGGGGTCGGCGAGTGCCGCGGTCTGTTTCAGTGTTGCGGGGGAAGGATGGCGTTCCATGTTTCGGTGACCGTGTCCTGTTGATGTTGCAGATAGGCGCGAATTTCAACTGCTTCCTTGTCCAGGCGTGCCAGCCGCAAGGCCAGCCGCCATCCCCCGCTGACCTCGTTGCGGAACACGTTCTGTTCTTCGATGCGTGCATTGGCAGAGGTCTCGATCCGGGCGCCGACATCGGCCCCCTCCTTCAGTGACTTCAACGCCGGGCCGGCAAAATCGATGACAAGGTTCTCCTCGCTGGCGCCCAGCGGCGTGAATCCGGCACCGCTGCGCGACTGCAGCGTGTAGCCATGCGGGGGCAGCGCCTGCTGCGCGCCCTGCATCGAGAGCCGCCAGGCAAGCTCAAGTGGCTGCCCCGGCAGGGGCGGGCGCTCGGCGACCCAGTAAGCGACGACGTTGTCATGCGTTTCATCGGGTGCCGGCAGGAGCACCAGCTCGACACGGCCCTTGCCCCAGTCGCCCACCGGCTCGATCCAGGCACTCGGGCGTCTGTCATATCTCGCCTCGAGATCCTCGTAGCTGCGGAAGTCGCGGTCGCGCTGCATGAGGCCGAAACCACGCGGATTCTCAAGGCTGAAAGAGGTCGTCAGTACGCCTTCGGGCCGCACCAGCGGGCGCCAGATCCATTCACCGCTCGCGCTCTGGATCGAGAGCCCGTCGGAGTCATGCACCTCGGGCCGGAATCCGCCCGGCAGCGGCTGGTTCTCGCCGGAGAGAAACATGCTCGTCAGCGGCGCGATGCCCAGCGTGGCCACCGGCTTGCGCAGGAAAAGCCGGGTACGCACATCGACCACTGTCGTGCTGCCGGGCCGTATGACGAAGCGGTAAGCGCCGCTGACACTGGGCGAGTCGAGCAGCGCAAAGAGCGTGACCGACGTGGCGCCCGCCTCGGGGCGCTGCAGCCAGAAATCGGTGAAACGCGGAAACTCCTCGCCCTGGCCGCCCACCGTGTCGATCGCCAGCCCGCGCGCCGAGAGCCCGTAGAGCTGGCCCGCACCGAGAGCGCGGAAATAGCTCGCGCCCTGGAAGACGACCAGCTCGTCCTTGTATTGCGGGGCGTTGAGCGGGTAGTGCAGGCGGAAGCCGGCGTAGCCGATGTCACCCCACTTGCGGGTGTCGAAGCGGTTCTTGCCGTAATCGAAGTCCGCGGTCGAGAAGGGCAGCTCGCGGACCTGGCCATCCACCACTTCATGAATCCGCACCGGCTGCAGGAAGTACTTGCCGAGGTGGAAGAACATCGCCTCGAAAGGCAGGCCCTCCTTGCGCCAGAGCGCCTGATCCGGCCGGAAGCGGATATCCCGCATCTGGTCGTAGCTCATCGTGCGCAGGGCCTCCGGCAAGGGGGGCGGCTCGTCGCGCCAGGGCTTCGCCGCCAGGGCCTCGGCCTGTGCCGCGACGCGCTCGAAGAGCGGGTCGGTCCCGGCCTGCGCGGGCAGGCTGAGGGCCAGCGCGGCGAAGCCGGTGGCCAGCAGGCAGGCAGACAGCAGACGGTGGCGAAGCAGGCGTTTCGAACATGTCATGGGCATTTTCCTTGTGCGGGGCCACTGCGGGCCGCTTTCTCCGAGAGAGATAAAGCAGCAAGGATGCCAGTTGTATGAGATTTCGTGCGCAGGCCTTGTGCCGCCGGCGACCCGAGGCATTCCGGCGGCGCGGGCGAGCGCTTGCGGAGGGCGTGGGCTGTCGCCGGAAGGCGACGCATGCCGGCGCGAATCCGGCTGTCTGAGCTGCCCGGGCACCTCGCCCGCGAGGCGGCCGGAAGCCCCGTCAGCCGGGCCCGTCAAGGCGCGCGACACGCTGTCGCAGGCGGACTGCATCTGCCCGGCAGCGTGTCGCCGTTAAGCGACGCGGTTCAGTACATCTTGTAGGGCAGGAACTTGCCGCTCATGGTGATGCTGACGCGGTCGCCCATCGGATTGGCCTCGCGCTTGAGATCCATTTTGAAGTCAATGGCACTCATGATGCCGTCTCCGAATTCTTCATGGATGAGCTCCTTGAAGGTCGTGCCATATACGCTCACCAGTTCGTAGAAACGGTAGATCAGCGGATCGGTCGGCACGGCGGTGGGCAGGCTGCCCTTGTAAGGCACTACCTGCAGCAGCGCGACGGCTTCCGGCGGCAATTCGAAAAGCGCGCCCACCCTGGCGGCCTGCTCGGCGGTGAGCGTCATCTGGCCCAGCAGCGCGGCGGTGGTCCATTCCTTGGACTGCCCGACCTCGGCAGCGATGTCGCTCCATTTGAGCTGTCTGGCGATCTTCTTCTCGACGATCATTTCGGTCACGTCATGGCGTTTCATGCGGGGACTCCTTCAGTCTGTGGCAAGGGGTTCAGGGAGGATTGCGCCCGGCCGTACCCGGGGCGGATGACGCGGATCGTGATCCGGTGTGTCGCGGGCGAAGTCCTTCGCGCGATTGACCAGAAAATCGACCAGGTGATTGCGGATGCGGTAGTACTGCGGGTCGTGGTGGATGCCGGCACGCGTGCGCTCTCGCGGCAGCGTGATCTCGACCATCTCGGCGATCTTCGCGCAGGGGCCGTTGCTCATCAGCAGGATGCGGTCAGAGAGCAGGATGGCTTCATCCACATCATGGGTGATCATGAAAACAGTCTGCTGCGTGGCCTGCACGATCTTCAGCAACTCGTCCTGGATGGTGCCGCGGGTCAGTGCGTCGAGCGCACCGAAGGGTTCGTCGAGCAGCAGCATCTTGGGCTCCACCGCAAAGGCCCGCGCAATGCCCACCCGCTGTTTCATGCCGCCGGAGAGTTCCGCCGGCTTCTTGTGCAGGGCCTGACCGAGCCCCACCATCTCCAGATACCTGGTGCTGCGCGCCTCCACCTCGGCACGCGACCATTCCGGGTGACGCGAACGCACGCCGAAGGCCACATTGCCCAGCGCACTCATCCAGGGCAGCAGGGCATGACTCTGGAATACCACGCCACGATCCAGCGCCGGGCCACGCACCTCGCGGCCATCCATGAACACATGGCCGCTGCTGGCCTCATCCAGCCCGGCCAGCACGTTCAGGATGGTGGTCTTGCCGCAGCCCGAGTGGCCCAGGATGCAGACAAACTCGCCGCGCTCGATGCCGAAATGGATGTTCTCGAACACCGGCGGGCCTTCGGGCGCATAGCGCCGGGCGAGGGATTCGATTCTCAAGAATGACATCGGCTTACTCCCGGTAGCTCACCAGCCGTGCCAGCCGGGCCAGCGCCGCATCGAGCAGCATGCCGACCAGGCCGATCACGAGGATGGCGGTGAAGATGTTGGTGATCGAGAGGTTGTTCCACTCGTTCCACACGAAGTAGCCGATGCCGGTGCCGCCCACCAGCATCTCCGCCGCCACGATCACCAGCCAGGCGATGCCGATGGAGATCCGCATGCCGGTCATGATGGTGGGGGCGGCGGCCGGCAGGATCACGCAGAAGGCGGTGCGCAGCCGGCTCACTTCCAGCGTGCGCGCCACGTTGAGCCAGTCCCGCCGCACGCTTGCCACGCCAAAGGCGGTATTGATCAGCATCGGCCAGATCGAGCAGATGAAGATCACGAAGATTGCCGAGATGCCCGAATCCTTGATTGTGTAGAGCGCAAGCGGCATCCAGGCCAGCGGCGAGACCGGCTTCAGGATCTGGATGTAGGGGTCCAGCGCGCGATGAATCAGTGGCGACATGCCGATCACGAAGCCCAGCGGGATCGCGACCAGTGCTGCGAGCAGATAGCCGCCCAGCACGCGCGCAATCGAATGGCCGATCTGGATGCCAATGCCTTTGTCATTGGTGCCGCGATCGTAGAAGGGGTCACGCAGGTGTTCCCAGAGTTTCGCGCCGACTTCGGCCGGGCCGGGAAAAGCGCTTTTCGCACCGGTGGCGGCAGCGCCGCCCACCAGTGCCGCATACTCCGGATCAACGATTACTGCGGCCTCCTTCTGCCGCGTGGCGAGATGCCAGGCGGAGAGCGCAAGCAGCAGGATCAGCAGGGAGAGGAAGGGCGCATGCCAGGGTTTATGTTTGGTCATGGTGCGTAGCGTTGTGTAGCCCGGATGCAGCGAAGCGGAATCCGGGGGCGGTGCATGACAGGGGCCCCGGATGCCGGCCGCAGGCCTTCATCCGGGCTACGGGTTTGCGGTGTCAGCTCCGCTTGATGGAAAAACTCTTCAGGTAGGCCTCCGGCTGCGCCGGGTTGAATTCCTTGCCCATCACCGAGAATTTCTTCGTGCCGCTGGCGGGCGGCGTGAAGCCGGCCTCCTTCATCAGGCGCGTGGCATCGGTGGCGAGATAGACCTCGCGGGCAATCTTCGCGTAGTCGATGTCACCCTTGACCTGCCCCCAGCGCTTCATCTGGGTCAGGATCCAGATCGCGAACGAGTCATAGGGGAAGGGGTCGAAGTCGATGCGGTCCGGATCCTTGCGCACGCCACCCAGGCCATCGGCAAAGGTGCCGGTGAGCACCTGCTCGATCACGGTGACCGGCTGGTTCAGATAGTTCGCCGGCGCAATGGCGGCGGCGATTTCCTTGCGGTGTTCGTCCTTGCTGGCATAGGCCGTGGCTTCGATGATGGCTTTCAGCAGTGCCTGATAGGTGTTGGGCATGCTGGTCACGAATTCCTTGCTGGCCGTGAATGCACAGCACGGATGCTGGTTCCAGATTTCCTTGGTCAGAATGTGGATGAAGCCGACGCCGTCATACACCGCGCGCTGGTTCATCGGGTCGGGGGCCAGGAAACCGTCGATGTTGTCGGCGCGCAGGTTGGCCACCATTTCCGGCGGCGGCACGGCGCGGATCTGCACATCGGTATCCGGGTCGAGGCCATGCTCGGCGAGGTAGTAGCGCAAGAGGTAGTTGTGCATCGAGTAGTCGAAAGGCACGGCCAGCCGGAAGCCCTTCCACTGCTTCGGATCGCGTTTGTCCTTGTGCTTCATGGCCAGCGTGATGGCCTGGCCGTTGATGTTCTCGATGGCAGGCACGGTCCAGGGCACCGGGCTTGCGCCCACGCCCATCGAGATCGCCAGCGGCATCGGCGTGAGCATGTGGGCGGCGTCGTATTCCTTGTTCAGCGCCTTGTCACGGATCACGGCCCAGCCGGCGGTTTTCACTACCTCCACATCCAGCCCCTGTTTCGCATAGAAGCCCATGGGAGCCGCCATGATGATGGGCGTGGCGCAGGTGATGGGAATGAAACCCACCTTGAGTTTCTGCTTTTCCAGCTTGCCGTTGCCCTGTGCGAAAGCTTCCTTTGCTGCACCCAGCGGGAAGAAGGTCGAGATCGCGGCGAGCGCCGTGCCGGCGCCTACCGCGCGCAGGAAATGGCGCCGCTCGCGGTCGTCCGGAAAAATCGCGCGCATCACGGCGGACTCGACAGCACGATGCTGCGCCGCTTCCAGCGCGCTGTCGTGCTCGACCTGGCTGCCATGGCGACCACAGCTGCAGCCGCGATGCAGCGGCTGCTCCGGGTCGAAGGGATTGCGGAAAATCGGCATGACGATGTCCTTTCTCGATCAGGCGGGTTCGGCGCTGGCGGCCGGGGGAGTGGCGAATTCGATGTCGTCGCGGTAGAGGTGGCGGGCGCGGTGGTATTCCATGATCCGGGCCACTTCGCTGATGAAGCCCTCGTCATACCCGGCGCGGGCGAGCAGATGGAAACCCAGCTCCATGCCGGAGCTGATCCCGCCGGCGGTCACGATGCGGCCGGCATCCACCACCCGTGCGCGACTCACCCGGCAGGCCGGCGCGATCTCGGCGAGGCGGTCGATCGGGGTCTTGCCCAGATGCGAGGCTTCGAGCCGGTCCGGCTCCTTGCGATTGGTGGCCGGCAAGCCGTCAAGCAGTCCCATGCGGGCGTAGATCCAAGAGCCGGTGCACACGCTGGTCAGCAGGCAGCTCTCGGGCAGTTCGCGGATGTACTGGTGCAGGCGCAGATTGCGCATTTCCTGGCGTGTGCCGAAGCCACCGGGAATCAGGAAGGCGTCCAGCGCGGGCTGATCGTTGAAGCCGTAGTTCGGCAGCAGCGTGAAGCCGGCCTGCGTCTGCACCGGCCGCAGCGTTTCGCCGATCAGCGAAACATCGATCTCCGGATCAAGCCGCCGCGCCACCGACAGCACACCCGCCGGCGCCGCGTAATCCAGGATCTCGGCATCCTTGAATACGTAAATCCCAAGCCGGAACCCCGGAATATGTGTCATCTGTCACCCCCTGTCTGGAGGCTCCAGATTAGGGAGCTCGCGCCACGGCCGGTATCACCGGAATCGTGATCGGGGTGTAGTGAGAGCACTACAGGCGCAGAGACGGAAACCTGCGCGAGCGAGCCGCCCTGCAAGGAGTGAATTGAACGCAGTGGGCCGCGCGACTTCGCTCAGCTTGTTCGACGCGCTTCGCTTCGCTTCGCTCAATCTTAAGTACGGCCATGGATGCGGCATTTCGTAGGGCGCTCTGAGCAAGGCGAAGCGCGCCGCAGCAGCGTGCGGCAAGGCTGGGCTTGCTATCGCTGACTCATAACTCATGCTCGGCACTCTCATGCCCTTCCGCAGGGCGCTCTGAGCACGGCGAAGCGTGCCGCAGCAGCGTGCGGGAAGGCCTCGCCATGCGGAGCGTACGGTGGCGACGAGAACCGGAGGCGGCGCGGTCTAGCGGATGAGCTCGACCCAGTAACGCTGGACGACCACGCCGCGCTGGGCGCTGACGACTTCATCTTCCAGCACGCCGCCGTTGCGCAGGATGACCCGGGCCGAGGCGCGGTTGTTGCGGTCGCAGGTGACCAGCGCACGCGTAATGCCAAGCTGCGCTGTCGCCGCAAGCGAGTGCTGCAGCAGGGCGGTGCCGTAGCCCTTGCCGCGCGCAGAAGGCCGCACGCCATAGCCGATGTGCCCGCCTTCGCGCAGCAGCGATGCGGTGAGCCGGTGCCGGATGTTGGAGACGGCCAGCACTTCGCCCGACTCATCCACCAGCCAGAAACTCGAGTGCGGCACGAAGCCCTCCGGCAGGCCGAGGCCTTGCGCGTTGTCGTCGAGGCGGGCCAGAAATGCCGGGAAATCCGAGTGATCGAAACCCAGCACGAAGGGCACGAGCTGCCCGCCCGAGTCCTTGAACTCGGCCACCAGTGCCCTGTAGGAATCCGCCAGTGCGGCCTGGGGAGAGACGAGTGTCAGTGTGCTCATGGAAATCGAAGTCGGCCGGGTTCGAGTTGGTTGCGAGCCTCGCGCATGCGGTCAATCATGCGTCGGGGCTTCAATGATCCTGGCAAACGCCCACCACGACAAGCCGGCACTGGCTATCATTTCATGACATGAGAATTGAAGGCTCGACACGGGCAACTTCATGATGAGGGATACGGCGTGAGACGGGATCTGGAAGTCGTGATGTTCGCGCGGAGCCTGGTCGCACGCGTGCGGGCCCGCTACCCCGGTTTTCTGGCGCACTTCGCACTGGCTTCACTGGTGTTTGCGGTAGCCTCGGCTGCGTCGGTGAGCACGCCTTATCTCTTGCGCCAGGCGATCAATGGCCTGTCGGAGGCTTCCGGGCCCGCCGCTGACGTGCTGGCGGCGGTGCTTGCCTACGGTGTGTGCTGGACGTTTGCGTCCATGCTGCAAAACCTGAAAGGCATCTGCTCTGCCTATGTGCTGGCCCATTCCGATGCGGCACTCGCGGCGGCCTGCTATGAGTCGGTGCTCAATGAGCGCCATGTTGTCCAACGGGAGATCAAGCCGGGTGAGCTTGCACAGGACATCCATCGCGCCACGCTGGCCTTCTCTGCGGTGCTCATTGCTGTGTGCTGGACGATCCTGCCCCTGATATTCGAGCTCCTCTTCACGGTTGCGCTGCTGCAGCTTTCGGTGGGAACTGCGGTGTCAGTTCTCTTTGCGATCGGCTTCGTGCTGCTCTCGCTGGTTTCGGTATGCGTTGCCGGCAGAACGCAGGGACTCCATGGTGCGATGTTCGAAGCCGACAACAGGGTTCAGGCCTTTGTCATCGAGCGGCTCTCTGCCCTGCTGGAGATCAGGGCGGCCCAGGCGGAGCAGAAGGATGTGAAGCAGCTGGAAGCACTGCTGGGCAGGAAGGCGAGAACGGTGTGGCAGGGCAACCGGACAATGGGCCTCTATCTTGGCGGGCAGGCACTGGCGATCGGCTTGTTCCTGATTCTCTGCACGCTGGTGGTGTTCAGCCTGAAAACGCGCGGACTGCTCTCCATCGGGGATATCGCGATGGTTGCAGGCTATGTTGGCGGCATCTCTTCCCAACTGCATCTGTTTGCCGGCGCGGTCATTGAGGTCAAGCGCAATCATCTGGCCCTGCAGCGCGTCTCTTCGCTGTTGGCGGTGGTTGAGCCCGCCCGCCGCCCCACTGAGGGCGGCTTGCCTGGGCACACGTTGGGCGATCCGGTGTTCGAGCTGGATCAGGTTCGATGCCAGGCGCATGCAGATGGCATGTTGCTGCCGCGCGTGACAGTACGCATCGCGCGCCAGGCCATGACGGTCATCACCGGGCCGTCTGGTGTTGGCAAGACAACGCTGCTGCTCTCGATGCTGGGCTTTCTGCCGCTGGCTGAAGGGCGTATCCGCTACGCCGGTGTGGATCTGGAAAGCCTGGCGGAAGGGCGGGTGCTGGAGCAGGTGGCCTTTGTGCCCCAGGAGCCGGTGATGTTCTCCGGCGCGCTCAGGGATTACCTGTTCTACGGTGCCAGCAGCGGTGCATCCGATGCCGAGGCCTGTGCCATGCTGCGCGAGCTTGATCTGTTAGACGCTTTGGGCGAGGCGCGCGAAGCCGCCGTGCTCGACGCTCTGCTGGGCGCCGGAGGCCGGCAATTGAGCGGTGGCGAGGTCAAGCGTCTGGCGATTGCCCGTGCGGTGCTGAGCGGCAAGCCGGTGCTGATGCTGGACGAGCCCAGTGCAGGGCTGGATGCCGCCCGCGCTGCGATCATGCTGGAATGCATCCGCTCTCGTGGTCTGACCCTTATTGTGGTCAGCCATGATGATGTAATCATCCGCGCGGCCGACACCGTGATCCGCTTGATGCCATAAGATCAGGCATCCGGGAGGGAAACGCCGCTCAGCCGAGGCGTGCCGGCTCGCCGAGATAAGGCTGGACATTGTGCTGCATCCGGGCGAGGTAGTCCTCTTTCTCGCCGACCGGGGCCACATAGTGCAGGGCGCTGCAGGCGGCGTCCCAGCCTTCGAGGCGGGCGATCAGCCAGCAGGCGAGGTATTGCGAGGCGAGGCAGCCGCCGGCGGTAGCGATGTTGTCGCGGGCGAAGAAGGGCTGGTTGAGCGTGCGGATGCCGGCTTCCTCGACCCAGGGGCGGGTCGTCAGATCGGTGCAGGCCGGAATGCGCTCGAGCAGGCCCAGCTTCGCAAGCACCAGGGTGCCGGAGCACTGCGCGCCGAGCAGCTGGCGGTGCGGGTCCAGGCGCAGGCGTGCCATCAGGGCGGGGTCGGCGACCACGTCGCGTGTCTGCATGCCGCTGCCGATGATGACGGCATCGGCCGCCGCGGCCTCTTCGAGTGAGGCCTGCGCTTCGAGCACGACGCCATTCATGCTGCGCACCGTCTGCGTCGGGCAGGCCAGCGACACGCGCCAGTCGGGCCGCTTGATGCGCTTGAGGATGCCCAGCGCGATCAGGGAGTCGAGTTCGTTGAAGCCCTCGAAGGTGAGGATGGCAATGTGCATGGCGGCTTCCGGTGCGCGGCGGCGCGGGTTCAGGTGTTCAGCAGTTGATGGCGTGCGGCGTAGTGCGCGATTTCGAGGCTGTTGCGCAGCCCCAGTTTTTCACAGATGCGGGCGCGATAGGTGCTGATGGTGTTGGCCGAGAGCGAGAGCTGGCTGGCGATGTCGCCCACCGTTTGCCCGCTGGCGAGCAGTTGCAGCACCTGGTATTCGCGGTTGGAGAGCGATTCATGCGGTGCGCGGCTGTGGTCACGCCGGATGTCCTGCGTCATCAGCTCGGCGATTTCGGGCGTGACATAGGTGCCACCGCTGGCGGCACGGCTGATGGCGTCCAGCAGGGTGGCGGGCGTGCAGCCCTTGTTGAGGTAGCCGGCCGCGCCCGAGCGGATCGCGCGCAGCGCGAACTGGGATTCGGGGTAGACCGAGAGCATCAGCACCGCCAGGCGCGGGAATTCATTGCGCAGGCTGCCCAGCAGATCGAGGCCGTCGCGCTCGCCCAGGGCGATGTCGAGCAGGGCGACGTCCACCGGCTCGCTGCGCAGGCAGCGCAGGGCGGCGGGGCCGTCGGCCGCTTCATGGATCGTGCCGATGCGAGCGTCCTCGGCGAGGATCTGGCGCAGACCGCGGCGGATGATCATGTGGTCGTCGACCAGCAGGATGCGGATCATGCGAGCGCGCCCGGCAAGGTGACGCACAGCGTGGTGCCGGCGCCGGGCAGGCTTTCGATCGCGAAGCGACCGCCGAGGGCGCGGGCCCGCTCATGCATGCCGAGCAGGCCGAAGCTCACTGGATGCGCCGGCACCTGCATGCCGCAGCCATCGTCCTGCAGCGTGATGGCCAGATCCCGTCCGGTGGCTCGCACGGTGAGCGTGACGAGCTGTGCGCGCGCATGCCGGCTCACATTGGTGAGTGCTTCCTGCACGATGCGGTAGAGCGCGATTTCGGTGTCGCGGCCCAAGCGGGCGTGCTCGATGCCGGGCGGGCAGTCGAACACGCAGCGTGCTCCGTTGCGGCGCTGGAAATCCTTCAGCAGCGCTTCGACTGCTGCCCACAGGCCGAGGTGGTCCAGCACCCCCGGACGCAGGTCATTGAGGATGCGGCGCACCGCATTCATGGCGGTGCCGGCTACCGCCAGCATCTCGTCGATGTGCTCGCGCTGGCCGGGGTCGGGCAGATGCGCACCGAGCCAGTTCATGCCCAGCTGCAGGGCGGTGAGGGAGGAGCCCAGCTCGTCGTGGATGTCGCGTGCGATGCTGCGGCGCTCTTCCTCGCGAATGCGATCGGCATGGGCCGAGAGGCGCTGCAGGGCGACGTTGGAGTGCCGCAGCGCTTCACTGGCGGCTTCGAGTTCGGCGGTTCGGGTGGCAACCCGCAGTTCGAGTTCGTCATGGGCGGCCTGCAGCGCGGCCTCAGTGCGCTTGCGTGCGGAGATGTCTCGAAAGGTGACGACGGCGCCGACCACGCTGTCTCCCTGGCCGTCATCGCGGATCGGGTAGGACGCGTACTCGGCGGCGAAGGCGCTGCCGTCGCGCCGCCACAGCACTTCGTTGTCCACCCGCACGCCACGGCCTTCGCGGAAGGCCTGGAAGATGCGGCAATCCTGCACCGGCATCAGCGCACCGTTGCCGTGCGAGTGATGCATCAGATAGTGCATGTTGCGGCCCAGCACCTCGTCGGGCGAATAGCCCAGCAGCGCTGCACCCGCCTGGTTGATGAAGATGCAGCGGCCGCGCAGGTCGATGCCGTAGATGCCTTCGCCGGCCGACTCGAGCAGCATTTCGAGCTGGTGGCGCCAGGCGTGATGGTGAGACAGCTGATGCAGGTTGGCGAACATGGCGTGCGGAAGTCCTTCCCGTCTGCCAGCACGTTTCGTGCCGTGTGCCTCAGCCGCTGTGGCGGGGGCAGGTGGCCGTGTCGCGCAGGGCGGCAAGGGCCCGCTCGCGCTGCTGCAGGATCTGCGCCGCCACCGCGATGGCAATCGCCTGCGGGGCCTTGTCGCGGATGCCTTCAATGCCGATGGGCGTCTGCATCCGCGCGATCTGCCCGGGCGTGAAGCCGCGCCGGGCGAGTTCCTGGCGGAAGCGGGTGCGCTTCGATTGCGAGCCGATCAGGCCGAACCAGTGGAAGTCGCCGCGGGTGAGGATGGCTTCGCTCAGCGCGAGGTCCAGCGCATGATCGTGCGTGAGCACCACATGACTGCTGCCCGCGGGAGCGCCCATCACCGCTTCGAGCGGATCGGATTCGCCCACGCATTCGACACCGGCCGGCGCATCGGCCAGCAGCTCGGCGCGCGCATCGCACCAGCGCAGCCGGATGGCCAGCGGCGCGAGGATCTGTACCAGTGCGCGACCGACATGCCCGGCGCCATGCACGCTGAGGCAGAAGGTCGGCGGCCGCACGGGTTGCAGCATCTGCCAATCGTGTTCGCTGCCGGCAGCGGGCAGTTGCAGGCGCCCGGGCTGTTCCTCGCCAGACCATTCACAGCACCGCGCGGTTCCGGACAGTCTGCGGGTCGACGGAATGCCATCGGCATTGCTGGCGGCGCGTTGCTGCCAGACGGTGAGATCCTCCGGAAGCAGGGTTTCAAAGGCCAGCCAGACGACTCCGCCGCAGCATTGGCCGAGGCTCGCGGCGAGCGGGAAGTGGCGCAGTGCCGGGGTGAGATGGGCGGTAAGCAGGCGCGCGCGGGCTTCGGCAATCGCCTCCCATTCCAGATGGCCACCGCCGATGGTGTCCTCAACGAAGTCCGGCCCCACCAGCATCGACGCGCCGGCTTCGCGCGGAGCCGAGCCGCGCACGCCGGCCACGGTGACCAGCACCAGCGGCCCCTGCGCGAGGCGCAGCGGAATGGCGGCGAGCCAGTTCATCGCGCCGCTCCGGGGCGGGGCGCGTCAGCTGCTTCAAAGCGCTTCATCGATTCGCATCCCTTCATTCAGTCTGTCCCTGCTACGGCGGTTGAATCCGCCGGCCTGCTTCTGTTGTAGGGCGCTCTGAGCAACGCGAAGCGCGCCGTATCCTGGGCGTGTGGCTGGAGCATTTGCTGCGCGCCTTGCTCAGGGTTTCTACAGAGTGCTTCGCTTCGCTCAGGGCTGCTACGGCGCGCTTCGCTTCGCTCAGGGCTGCTACGGCGCGCTTCGCTTCGCTCAGGGCGCCCTACGGATTTCTCAGAGACCTCCGATCGCCTTCAGCACCGCTTCCGGCGTGGCCGGCGCCTGCAGCGGGGCCGGCGCGCCGAGGGCGGCGGAGCAGGCGTCGCGCAGCGCGAGGAAGACTGCCACGCCATGCACCAGCGGTGGCTCGCCGACGGCCTTGCTGCGGTGGATGCTGTCCTCCGGATTGTCACCCTGCCAGAGCTTCACGTTCATCACCGGCGGGCAATCCGAGGCTGCCGGAATCTTGTAGGTGGAAGGTGCGTGCGTGGTGAGGCGGCCATCCTTGTGGAAGACCAGTTCCTCGCGGGTGAGCCAGCCCATGCCCTGGATGAAGCCGCCCTCCACCTGGCCGATGTCCAGCGCGGGGTTCAGCGAGCGGCCGGCGTCATGCAGGATGTCGGCGCGCAGCACGCGGTATTCGCCGGTCAGCGTGTCGATGGCGACTTCGGCGCAGCAGGCGCCATACGCAAAGTAGAAGAAGGGCCGTCCCTGCAGCGTGCCAGCGTCATAGTGGATTTTCGGCGTGGCGTAGAAGCCGGAATCCCACAGCTGGATGCGTGCCTTGTAGGCCGCCGGCACGATGTCGGCGAAGGCCTCGCGAAAGTCGCCGGCGCTGAGCTGGCCGTCGGCAAAGCTCACCGGCGCGTCGTCTGCCAGACCATGCCGGCTGCGGAAGAAGGCGGCGAGTCGTGTGCAGACCTTGCGGGCGGCGTCCTGCGCGGCCTTGCCGTTGAGGTCGGCGCCGCTGGAGGCTGCGGTGGCCGAGGTGTTGGGGACGCGGCTGGTGTCGGTGGCGAGCAGGCGAACCTTGTCCAGCGGCAGGCCGAACTCGTGCGCCACGATCTGCGCGATCTTGGTGTAGAGGCCCTGACCCATCTCGGTGCCGCCATGGGTCACCAGCACCGTGCCATCGGCATACAGATTGACCTGCGCGCCGGCCTGGTTGAAGAAGGTGGCTGTGAAGGAGATGCCGAACTTCACCGGCGTGAGCGCGAGGCCGCGCTTGATCACCGGGCTCTGCGCATTGAAGGCGGCGATGGCTTCGCGGCGGGCGGCGTAGTCGCAGTCTGCCGCGAGCGCGTCGACCAGTTGCGGCGCGATGTTGTCTTCCACCGGCATGCCGTAGTGGGTGGTGGTGCGTGCCGCTTCACCGGGCAGGCCGTAGAAGTTGGCGCGGCGCACATCCAGCGGATCACGGCCGAGCTGGCGGGCGATGTCGTCGATCACATACTCGATTGCGAAGATGCCCTGCGGGCCACCGAAGCCGCGGAAGGCGGTGTTCGACACGGTGTTGGTGCGGCAACGCAGGCTCCGGATGCTGATGGCATCGAGGAAGTAGGCGTTGTCGAGGTGAAAGATCGCGCGGTCATTGACCGGGCCGGACAGATCCGCCGAGAAGCCGCAGCGCGAAGCCATGCTGATCGCCAGGCCGCAGAGGCGGCCCTCGTCGTCGAAGCCGGCGTCCCACTCGAAGGCGAAATCGTGCCGCTTGCCGGTGATCATCATGTCGTCATCGCGATCGAGCCGCATCTTCACCGCGCGGCCGGTCTTCCACGCGCCGAGTGCGGCCGCGCAGGCGACCTGGGCCGATTGCGATTCCTTGCCGCCGAAGCCCCCGCCCATGCGGCGGCATTCCACGCTGACCTGATGCGAGGCCCAGCCCAGGGTGTGCGCCACCGCATGCTGCATTTCGGTGGGGTGCTGGGTGGAGCAGTGCACATGCAGGCTGCGGTCTTCGCGCGGCACGGCCAGCGAGACCTGGCTTTCGAGATAGAAGTGCTCCTGCCCGCCCAGCTCCGCCCGGCCCTGCAGGCGGTGCGGCGCGGCGGCGAGTGCGGCGGCGGCGTCTCCGCGCGACACGCTGACCGGCGGCAGCACCCATGAGCTGGCGGCCACCGCGGCGGGGATGTCGAGAATGGCGGGCAGCGCTTCGTATTCGATCTTCGCGCGGCGGGCGGCGCGGCGGGCGGCGTCATGACTCGTCGCGATGACCAGGAACACCGGCTGACCGCGGAAATGCACCAGGCCGCTGGCGAGGATCGGGTCGTCGTGCAGCGGCGAGGGGCCGCAATCATTGAGGCCGGGAATGTCTTCGGCGGTGAGGACTTCGACCACGCCGGGCGAGGCAGCGACCTCGGTGAGATCGATCGAGAGGATGCGGCCGTGGGTGCAGGTCGAGAGACCGAAGGCGGCATGCAGGCAGCCGCTCGGCTCGATCATGTCATCGACATAGGTGGCGCGGCCGCTCACATGAAGCGGCGCGCTTTCATGGCGGTGGGATTTGCCGACGGTCGCACTCATGCCGTCACCTCCTCGAGGCGCAGCAGGCCGGGCTGGCTGAGTTCCAGCCAGAGCCGGCGCAGCAGGTTGCGCGCGATCTGGCGACGATAGGCGGCCGAGGCGCGCATGTCGTCGATGGGCTGGAAGTCTTCATCCAGCGCGGCCATGGCGGCTTCCACCGTGCGCAGATCGAAGCTGTGGCCGAGCAGGGCGGCTTCGGCCCGATGCGCGCGCGCCGGCGTGGCGGCCATGCCGCCGAAGGCAATGCGCACCCGGCGCACGCTGCCGGCTTCGAGCTCCAGCGAAAACGCGGCGCAGACGGCCGAGATGTCCTGGTCGACGCGCTTGCTGACTTTCCAGGTGCGGAAGCGGCGCGCCGGCGTGGCGCGCGGCACGCGAAGCGCACGGACGAATTCGCCGGCCTCGAGGGCGTTTTTCTGATAGCCGAGATAGAAATCCTCGAGTGCCAGGTCGCGCACGCGCTCGCCTTTCTGCAGGACGATGCGGGTGCCCAGCGCGATGAGCCCCGGCATCGAGTCGCCGATCGGCGAGCCGTTGGCCACGTTGCCGCCCAGGGTGCCGGCGTTGCGCACCGGGGTGGAGGCGAAGGCGCGGGCGAGCTCGCGCCACTGCGGCTCGTCCTGTTCGAGGCGGGCAAAGGCGTCATTGAGATTCACCGCCGCACCGATCACGAGCCCGTCCGCGTCCACTTCGGTGCGGGCAAGTTCGCTCACCGCGCCGATGTAGAGGATGTCGCCCAGCTCGCGCAGCTGCTTGGTGACCCACAGGCCGATGTCGGTGCCGCCGGCAAGGATGCGTGCCTGCGGGAATTGCTCGCGCAGACGGGCGAATTCGGCGAGGCTGCGCGGCGCGAAGAAGCGGCCGCCGGGCGCGCTGTAATCCAGCGAGGGAGACGCGGCGAGTTCCTGCAGCGCGGCGCGCACCGGCGCGCGGTCGATGCGCTGCAGCGGGTAGTCACGACAACGTTTGGCTGCGTCGAGAATGGGGCGATAGCCAGTACAGCGACACAGATTGCCCGAGAGCACCTGCTGCGCCTCGGTGGCGGTGGGCACGCGATCACGCTCTTCATAGTCGGCCCACAGGCTCATCGCGAAGCCGGGGGTGCAGAAGCCGCACTGCGAGCCATGCAGCTCGACCAGGGCCTGCTGCACCGGATGCAGCACTTCGCCGCGGGCGAGGTCTTCCACCGTGAACAGGGCCTTGCCGTCCAGCGTGGGCAGCAGGGCGATGCAGCTGTTGATGGCGGCCAGGCGCAGCCCGCCGCTGCCGGCTTCGTCCAGCGTGGCGACCACGACGGTGCAGGCGCCGCAGTCACCTTCGCCGCAGCCTTCCTTGGTGCCGGTTGCGCCGCGCGTCTCGCGCAGCCATTGCAGCACCGTGCGGGTGGCGGGTTCGCCGGTCAGGCTCACCAGCTGTCCCTGGTACCAGAAGCGGATGTCTGTTCTTGTCATGAAACTCTCCAGGCGGGGACTCAAAGCTAGCACGCCACATGCCCGTGCCCATCCCTGCCGGCTGATGATGTTCATCGTATGCAAGAACTGGACAAGCTGCCGGAAAGCTGCACAAGGCCCGATCGCCCCCGGCATGCCCGATAACGGTGCCGGACTGCGCTTATATGACTCATAAGGAGCGGCCGATGGGCACCGCAGGGCTTCGGGGCTAGAGTCCTGACCAGCTGCACTCCTGCCCCGATCCTCACGGGGCGGCCCTCACGCATCCCATCTCTCCAGGAGAATCGCAATGACAGGTATGTCCCGGATCTTCCGCTCACTCGGCATGGCCGCCGTTCTGGCCGCCTGCTTCGGTGCCACCCAGGCCGCCGAGCCGCTGAAGGCCGCTTTCGTCTATATCGGCCCGACCGGTGACCATGGCTGGACCTACTCCCATGACGAAGCCCGCAAGGCCGTTGAAGCCGAATCCAAGGGCGGCGTGAAGACGACCTTCGTCGAGAACGTGCCGGAAACCGCCGACGCCGAGCGCGTGATCCGCGACCTCGCCACCAAGGGCAACAAGGTGATCTTCGCGACGTCCTTCGGCTACATGAACTCGATGGAGAAGGTCGCCCGCCAGTTCCCGAAGACCGTGTTCATGCACGCGACCGGCTACAAGACCGCCAAGAACCTGGGCGTGTACGACGTGCGCACCTATGAAGGGGCCTACATGCTGGGCGTGGTGGCCGGCAAGATGAGCAAGACCGGCAAGCTGGGCGTGGTCGGCTCGATCGCGATTCCGGAGGTGATCCGCAACATCGACGCCTTCACCATCGGCGCCCGCAGCGTGAATCCCAAGGCCACCACCAGCGTGATCTGGGTGAATGGCTGGTTCGATCCGGGCAAGGAGCGCGAGGCCGCGCTGGCCCTGATCTCGCAAGGGGCGGATGTGCTGATGCAGAACACCGACTCGCCCGCCGTGGTGCAGACCGCCCAGGAAAAAGGCGTGTTCGCTTTCGGCTGGGATTCCGACATGTCCAAGTTCGGCGCCAAGGCCCAGCTGGCCGCGTCCGTGCTGAACTGGAAGGTGATCTACAACGAGGAAATCGCCAAGGTTCAGAAAGGCACCTGGAAGAGCGGCGACATCTGGTATGGCGTGAAGGAAGGCGCGATCAACATCGACGCATTCGGCGCCTCGCTGCCGGCTGATGTGAAGAAGCTCGCCGAAGAGCGTCGTGACGCGATCAAGGCCGGCACCCTGCACCCCTTCACCGGCCCGATCAAGGACAACACCGGCAAGGAAATCGTGGCTGCCGGCAAGACCATGAGTGATGCCGACCTGAAGAAGATGAGCGTGTACGTCGAAGGCGTGGAAGGCACCGTGCCGAAATAAGCGGCGGCCCCGGCTCATGTGGTAAAAGATTCGGGGCGCCAGGCGCCCCGAATTCATCTGGAGAACACCATGACCCCCCTGCAAAGAGCCCTCTCCGCACCGAAGGCCGAGCTCCACATCCACATCGAAGGCAGCCTCGAGCCCGAGCTGGCCTTCGCGCTGGCCGCCCGCAACGGCATCCAGCTGCCTTACGACAGCGTCGACGCGCTGCGTGCTGCCTACGATTTCTCCGATCTCCAGAGCTTCCTCGACCTCTACTACGCCTGCGCTGACGTGCTGCGCAGCGAGGCCGACTTCGCCGACCTGATGTACGCCTACCTGCTGCGGGCGCGTGAAGACAATGTCATTCACGCAGAGATCTTCTTCGATCCGCAGACCCATACCGCCCGCGGCATCGCCTTCGAGACCGTGCTGCGCGGGCTGGAAGCCGGCGCCGAACGGGCGCGGGCCGAATGGGGCATGAGCACGAGGCTGATCCTGTGCTTCCTGCGCCACCTCTCCGAAGCCGAGGCCGAGGCCACGCTGGAGGAAGCACTCCCCTTCATCGACCGCATCCACGGTTTCGGGCTCGACTCCTCCGAAAAAGGCCATCCGCCCTCGAAGTTCGAGCGCGTGTTCGCGCGCTGTCGTGCGCTGGGCAAGCCGGTGGTGGCCCATGCCGGCGAGGAAGGCCCGCCCGCCTATGTGTATGAAGCGCTCGATCTGCTCAAGGTCGATCGCATCGACCATGGCGTGCGTGCGTCCGAAGATCCGGCACTGATGGCGCGGCTCGCGCGCGAGCAGGTGCCGCTGACCGTGTGCCCGCTCTCCAATGTGCGCCTGTGCGTGTTCCCGGAAATGCGCCAGCACACCCTGCCGGCGCTGCTCGGCCAAGGCCTGGCGGCGATGATCAACAGCGATGATCCGGCCTACTTCGGTGGTTACCTCGGCAACAACATCCGCGCGCTGCAGACGGCCTTCGATTTCGATGACGCGACCTGGAAGACCCTGTTTGCCAACAGCCTGAAGGCGAGCTTCGTGGACGACGCGACGCGCACGGCTTGGCTCGCGCAGCTCGACGCGCATTACGCCTGAGCGCGCGGTGCGCCGCGCCGCGTTCCCCCCGCCGGCAAGGACATGTGCCTCCGTCCGGCGCGGCGGGCGGTGCCGGCAGCGGCGGCCGGCTATGCTGCAGGAAGCCAGACCGCTTTCCCGCCGGCCGTTCCGCCGGTGCCGCATCTTCATGAAAGGCCTTGCCATGCTCGAACTCCGGCCCTCCTGTGAATGCTGTGATGCCGATCTGCCGGGCGACTCGCCCGATGCACGCATCTGCTCCTTCGAGTGCACCTTCTGCGCGCGCTGTGCCGAAACCCGGCTCCAGAGCGTGTGCCCGAACTGCGGGGGCGAGCTCTTGCCGCGCCCGCGCCGTCCTGCCGCAAAGCTTGCCGCAAATCCGGCGTCCACAGAACGCATCTACCGGCCAGCGGGCTGTGCCGGGCAGGCGGCAGACGCCTGGCCGGTGAGCTGAGGAGCGACCTTCATGCATGAGTACTGCGCCGAAATCAGCTGGGCCCGCGGCGAGGCCGACTTTCTCGACAACGGCTACAGCCGCCGTCACCGCATCCGTTTCGATGGCGGCGTCGAGATCGACGGATCGTCTTCGCCTTCCATCGTGCCCCTGCCGCTCTCGGCCGAGGATGCAGTCGATCCGGAGGAAGCCTTCGTGGCCTCGCTGGCGAGCTGCCACATGCTCTGGTTCCTCTCGATCGCCGCGGCGCGCGGCTTCCGGGTGGAGGACTACCGTGACGCGGCGGTCGGGCTGCTGGGGCGCAATGCGCGCGGCAGGCTCGCGATGACCGAAGTGACGCTGAGACCCCGGGTGCGTTTCTCGGGCGAACGTCTGCCTGACCGCGAGGCCGTGCTGAGCATGCATCACGCCGCGCATGAAGAATGCTTCATTGCCAGCTCGGTGCTGACCGAGGTGCGCTGCGAACCGGTCTTCGCGGACTGAGTGTGCCGCATCCGGCAGACGGGAACAGGGGGGAGGCAGGCATGGGCAAGACCCGGCTGGAGGCGTTTTTCGACGGTGTGGCCGCCATCATCATCACCATCATGGTGCTCGAGATGAAGGTGCCGCACGGTGTGGCCTTCAGCGCGCTGCAGCCGCTGCTGCCGGTGCTGCTGAGCTATCTGCTGAGCTTCATCTACGTCGGCATCTACTGGAACAACCATCACCACATGCTGCATACCTGCAAGGAGGTGAATGGCGTCATCCTGTGGGCGAACCTGCATCTGCTCTTCTGGCTCTCGCTGATCCCCTTCACCACCGGCTGGATGGGCGAGAACCAGTTCGCGGCCGCACCGGCTGCGGCCTATGGTTTCGTGCTGCTGATGGCCGCACTGGCCTACGCCATCCTCCAGCGCAGCATCATTGCATCGCAGGGTGAGGACTCCGTTCTCAAGCGCGCGGTGGGGGCGGACTGGAAAGGCCGCGCCTCGCCGCTGCTCTATCTCACCGGCATCGTGCTGTCCTTCTATTCGCAGTGGCTGGCGATGGCCGTGTATATCCTCGTGGCCCTGATGTGGCTGCTGCCTGACCGCCGCATCGAGCGGATGTTCGAGCGCCGGAAAGGCTGAGTGCTCCGGAGCGCCGAACCTGTGCAGGATGCCGCTTCCGCCGGAATGCTTTTGGCATGCATGGACGGATCCGTCCGGCAGACTTTGCCCGCGGTCGGCAGCGACAGGGCGGGATGTCGGGCAGCGTCGTCGCGCACGGGTATGCTTCCTGCCGGGCGGCGAGGCGCCGGGTTTTACAGGCAGGACGTTTCCGACAGGTCACGACGTTCGTCAGTGGCCGGACGCGTGCCGCGTTCAGCGACGCGTCGCGGGTGAATGACGACATCAGGGGGAGGGCAGGACGCATGTTCGATCATGTCGTGTTCGGCGTCAGCGACTACGCCGCGGCGCGGGACTTCTTCATCGCGGCGCTAGCGCCGCTCGGGGTGGCGGTCGTCTCGGAGGGCGCGCTGGGCGTGGAATTGTGCCGGCCGGGCGCGGTGTCTTCGCTGTGCCTGCGCAAGGGCGGTGAGCGCACGCCGCCGCTGCATCTGGCCTTCACCGCCGCGAGCCGCGCCGAGGTCGATGCCTTCCATCGCGCCGCGCTGGCTGCAGGCGGCACCAATCACGGCGCGCCGGGGCTGCGACCGCAATACCATGCGCACTACTATGCGGCCTTCGTCATCGGGCCGGACGGTCACAACATCGAGGCGGTCTGCCATACGCCCGGTGCCTGAGTGCCGCGCAGGAAGGCATGCGGGCCGCGAGGGCCTGTGTCAGCATGAGCGCTTGCCGGACGCGTTCCGTACACCGACCCGGATACCTGTCCGGATTTCCATCCGCCCGCGGGAGCCCAGATCATGATCACGACCATCACCCGTTTTGCCCTGCCTCACCGTTTCACGCATGAAGAAGCGAAGCAGGCCTTTCTCGCCTCGGCGCCGAAGTTCCGCGAAACGCCCGGACTGCTGCGCAAGTTCTACCTGCTCTCCGAAGACGGGCTCTACGGCGGCGGCGTGTATCTGTGGCAGACCCGCGACGCCGCGGAGCGTGTCTTCACCCCGGCCTGGCATGCCTTCATCCGCGAGAAGTACGGCTCCGAGGCCACGGTGAGCTGGTTCGATACGCCGGTGGTGCTGGACAACCTGGTGGGTGAAACGCTGAGCTATGAATGAGGGCGTGCCGATGATCCGCATCGCATCCTTTGAGCCTCGGCATGCCGCGGCGGTGGTCGCGCTGATCCTGCCCATCCAGCAGCAGGAATTCGGCCTGCCGATCACGCTGCAGGATCAGCCGGACCTGCTCTCGATCCCGGACTTCTACCAGCGCGGCAGCGGTGGTTTCTGGGTCGCGCTGGAGGCGGAGCAGGTGGTGGGCAGCATCGCGCTGATCGACATCGGTGCGCGGCGGGGCGTGATCCGCAAGATGTTCGTGGCGGCGTCTCACCGGGGGCGTGCGCGCGGCGTGGCGCAAGGGCTGCTCGGGGCACTGCTCGGGCATGCGCGCGAGGCCGGGCTTGCCGAGCTGATGCTGGGCACCACCGAGCGCTATCTGGCGGCTCACCGTTTCTATGAGCGCAACGGCTTCGAGCGGATCGATGAGGCCGCCTTGCCGGCCGACTTTCCGCGCATGCAGGTCGATTCGCGCTTCTACCGGCTGACGCTGACGGGCCGGCGCTGAGCTCATGTCCATTCATGAAGAATGGTTATTGGCCACAGGGCATGCCTGCCGGCATGACGAATGCTTGTTCTCGGGCAGTGCTGTTTTGTCTGCATGTGCATGACCGGCCTGCCGGCCGTCCGTGTTCCCTTCCGGAGAAGGGTCGGGCCGGCGTGAGCTGAATCGGGCTGCCTTCCTCGCGGAGCGTGGCCTGCACCGGACGACACGCCACCGGCGCCCTCCCCAGCCGTTGTACCAATCAGGTGTGTTCTGCGCCTGAAGGGATGTGCGCCGCCCATCCCGTGTTTCCCTTCGACTCGTTCCGGGTGTCGCTCATCGAGGCTTTGCGCCGGCGAGCATGCCCGTTCCGGGGTCATTCCCGTGCTGAAACGCACCAGTCCCGTGCGGCCCGGGCCGCACGGGCCCGGACTGTCTGCATGGGGGCGCCGCCGGCGTCGATGGAGACCGTCCGTGCCTTGCGCATGGAGTGGAAACATGAAGTCAAATCGTCATCATCCGGTGATCCGGGTTCTGCACTGGGCCGTCGCGCTCATGGTCATTGCCGCGCTGGCAATGAGTACCTTCGTCATGGCGAAGATTCCGGATCAGGATCCGGAAAAGCTCGCGGCCTCGCTGCGCCACATGAGTGTCGGTCTGCTGATCTGCCTCGGCACCCTGGCGCGTCTCGTCTGGCGCCGCCGCACCCGGCGTCTGCCGGCACTGTCTTCCGGCATGGTCTGGGCCGACCGGCTCGCCGCTGTAGTGCACCGCTCGCTG
The DNA here is from genome assembly GCF_039631355.1 of Uliginosibacterium paludis. Lineage (NCBI taxonomy): Bacteria > Pseudomonadati > Pseudomonadota > Betaproteobacteria > Rhodocyclales > Zoogloeaceae > Uliginosibacterium > Uliginosibacterium paludis. Next base: position 110,524 of record NZ_JBDIVF010000006.1, read on the forward strand.
GATGTGCTGGTGCTGAGCATGGTGGTGAGCGGGGGGCTGATGGCCGCCCTGAGCGGCCTGCCGCGCATTGCACTGGAAGGCGGCGCCTTTCCCGCAGCACTGGGCAGCATGACGGCTCACACCGTGCATGTCGTCGTGGCTGCCGTGCTGGCCGCCGTCCTGATGCTGCACATCGGCGGCGCCCTGTTTCACCAGTTCATCCTGCGTGACGGCCTGCTCTCGCGCATGCTTTTCGATCCGCGGGTCGTGCTGAGGCGTCTGGTGGCCTTCGCCTCGCCCGGCGTGCAGGAGCGTGACGCCTGATTGAGCCGCCGCCGCTCAGAAGCTCACCCGCAACTGGGCGGCCAGCGTGGCCGGCGTTTTCGATTCGCTCGGAATGAACATCATCGCCAGCTCGGCATGCGGCACCGCCACGATCAGCTCGGGCAGCGCCATCAGATGGATGCCGTGTGTGACATTGGCATGCAGGTGCAGTCCGCCGCGGTAGCCCGAAATGCCGCCGAGGATGGTGCCGATGCGCAGCTGCAGCGAGTCGCCGCCGGCCATGCGCCACTGGTATTCCCGGCCCGCATAGGTCGAGTAGCGGCGGTAGCTGTTGTAGTAGGCACCGGCGGTCCAGCCCTCGGGGCTGCGCAGGCCAAGCCCCTCGTTGCGCTCGTTCAGATGCGCCTGCCTGTCGAGGTGGTGCGAGCGGAAGCCGCTGGCGACTGTCCAGCCTTCATGCACGCGGCGTGCGGCGAGCCTGTCCGAAAGACCGGAGAAGAAGCCTTCGTCGGCGTGGGCGCTGGAGGTGATCGAAAGGCCGGCGAGGGCCAGCGTGGCAAACAGCAGAGCGGTGCGGATCATGACGGATTTTTTCCCTGAGGATGCCGGCAGGCATCGTGACCACCCCACGGCTGCGGGTCATGACAGGAGGCGTAGCCGGAGGCCCGTCATGACGTCCGGCAGGAGGAGGGTGGAGCTTCCGCCGGCGCTTCATTCCGTCCGGCGATTCATGCCGTCGGAATGTGCAGGGGAAGTCTGGCTTTCAGGCAGGTTTGCCGAATCCGGGGAATGGTGTCGAAACGCAACGCAGCCGCCGCAATAGCATGAGGCGGCGCCGGGTAATGCCCGTGGCATGTGCCGGGCCGGGCGGTGAGGTGTTTCGGAGGTGGGCTGTGTCAGTCTGTGTCGAGGCCTTGTCAGGGCGCGGTGGCCGCTCACTGCGGCGGGTTCTCCGGGCGGGCGCCCAGTTCCCATTCAAACCAGTCTTCGCCAAAAAGCTCGACCGGGTGCGGCGTGCGCTCCGAGCCGTTGCCGCAGCTCATGGCCTTGGCGGAGCAGTAGTTCTGGCAGCCCCAGCAGATGCGTTCCGGATGGGCGGGGTGCAGCGGAATCTTCTTGGCCATGGTGTGTTCTCCGGGTCTTCGATCAAGCCATTGTCATCGGGGGGCGGTGCGCGCCTGCGTGCAATGCATGTTCCTGTGGCCGGCAGCCCCTTCCGCGTTCTTGCCGGGAAGGGGCTGCGGCGTCTCGGGTCATGGTTCTGTCAGGCGACATGCAGACTCAATCGTTGCGGAGGATGCTGCGGCTCACCAGCTTGCCGCTGGCATCGTTGATATCCACATAGGCCTTGGCTTGCGAGTCGTTCTTCAGGTCATAGACCAGCGAGTGCGTGCCGTTGGCCCAGCGCGGGGAGGCGCTCGGCTTGCCCAGCAGGGCGATGACCTGTTGCTCGCTCATGCCTGCGCTGGCGGCGTTGAGCTGTTCGCTGGAGACGGCAGCCTGGGCGCCGGAGGCGAGCAGGGCGGCTGCGGAAATGGCGGCGATGTGTGCGAAGTTTTTCATGATGCTTTCCTTGTTCATTCAGGGGGAGGTCCCGTCAGTCACTGTCTTTGCTGCCTTGTTGCCGTGTCTGATCGGGATGAGTTCATGGTACGGAGCCTGATAGAATCGATCCAACGGATGTTTTGTATGTCTAATCATTCATGTCATGAATTTAAGGTCGGTCGATCTCAACCTGCTGACGGTGCTGGAAGCCCTGCTCGACGAAGCGCATGTCACCCGCGCGGCAGAGCGACTGGGCATGTCGCAGCCCGCGGTGTCGAACGCGCTGGAGCGCTGTCGCAGGCTCTTTGATGACCCCCTGCTGGTCCGCGGGCCCGGCCGCATGCGGCTGACGGCGCGCGCCGAGCAGTTGCGGGGGCCTTTGCGCAAGGTGCTGGCCGAGGTGGCCGGGATGGTCTCGCTGAGCCCGCCCGCCTTGGCCGAGCTGCAGCAGACGGTGCGTATCGTGATGCCGGATTTTCCGGCCAACCTGATCGTCAGCGATCTCTATCAGGCCCTGCAGCGGACGGCGCCCGGCCTGCGCCTGGTGATCTATCCCTGGACCGGCACGCAGGATGCGCTCGATACGCTGGCACGCGGGCAGGTGGAAGTCGTGGTGGCGGTCGTGCCGGCGCTGGGCGCCTCGCTGCGCAAGCAGGCCTTGCGGGAGACGCGTCATGCGGTGGTGATGCGCCGCGACCATCCTGCGGCCCGGCATTTCGATCTGGAAAGCTTTCTCGCCCATCCGCATGTGCAGGTGTCCGGAAACGGTGATTCGGACGGCGCGGTCGATCAGGCACTGGCGAGGCAGGGGCGCAGTCGGCGCGTCGGCGTCGTCGTGCCGACCTTCCAGATGGTGCCTTCGCTGGTCGCGAAGTCAGACCTGATTGCGGTGCTGCCGGAGCGCTGCGTGCCGGAGGGCGACCCGGACCTCGTCGTCTTCGAGCCGCCCCTGCCGGTGGAGACCGACCCGATCTCGCTGGTCTGGCACAGTCGTCACGACAAGGATGCAGGCGTGCAGCATGTCATCGGGATACTGGGCGACGCCATCATTCTGCGGCCGACCCCGAAGTTCGTGCCCCGGTGGTGATCGAGGCACCGGCACGGCAGCAAGCGGCAGGTGCCCGATGCTTTCGCTGCGCGTCCGTGTGTGGTGGACAAAAAAAGGCCGCGCAGCGCGCGGCCCAATCCATCGTTGCCTTGCAGAAGACGATTACAGATGCCACTCGGCTTTCAGCATCGGGGTATGGGTGTTGGAGCCATCCGCGCCGAACTTGTTCTTGACGTATTCGTAGCCCACGCCAGCCAGGAAGGTGTCGCCCTTGCCGGTGGCCAGCTTGCCCACGTCCACCATCAGGAAAGCGTTGATCCAGGTTTCGGCCTTGGTTTCGGCGCCGAAGCCATCCTTGCCCTTGGAGCCGGTGTAGGTGCCCCAGCCGTTGAACTTGAGCGGCACGGGGCCGGCATCGAAGCCGACACCCCAGGAGCCGCCGACACGCCAGGTCAGGTCGAAATCAACCGCCTTGCCGACGATGCCGTTGTGGTTCTTTTCCTTGTAGCTCTGGAAGTCCAGATCCGCCCAGCCCCAGGAGCCGCCGAACTTGACGGTCGGGCCGAGGATCAGCTTCTGCACGCGGGAAGCGAAGGCGTCGTCCTTGGAGTTCAGGTCGACACGGGTGGTCCAGGCGAAATCGCTGATCGGGCCCAGCGCGATCTTGTTGCCGGTGAGCTTGCTGTAGTGCAGCTGGTTGGCGAAGATGCCATACAGTTCCTGAGCGCCGCCGCCGCCATTGTTGGCCGGGTCGTTCTTGTCGGACTTGAGCATGTCGACGGTGAAGAAGTTGCTGCCGTACTTGAAGCCGCTGACATGGGTGAAGGTCAGGATGTTCTTCTTCACGTCCTTGTCATTGCCCGGCTCATGGAAGCCCGTGCCATAGCGATAGCTGACGGAGTTGTCGCTCCAGTCGGCCGCCGAAGCGCTGGCGGCGGAAAAGGCAAGCATGACGGCACAGGTCATGAGGGACAGCGGGGCTTTCATCAAGGGTTCTCCTGGTCGATTGAAGAGTCTGCCTGCAAGCAGCGCCCGGGAATGGCGCGGCAGGCGATGGGTTCATCCTAGGGGATGCGCGCAGCCTTGCGACGCATGGGGGTCATACGGAAATCCGCATGAGCGAGCAGGGTGCGAAGCCCTGTTCGCACTGCCCCAAAGCGGTGTCCGGGCCGGATTTTCATCACCTTGATTTGAAAGGACAAAACCGGCTCGGGATGCTGTATGACTACAGCATGGATCCTGAAAGGGGCAGGCGGGGCGCGATTGTATACGGATTCAGACAGCCTGCTTATATTCGCAATACGCTGAGGCCTGTGCTGGCGCGCTTGACCGGCGGGCCCGGACGCGCTGGACGCGCAGCCGGGCCGGAGGGCGTCACAGGGCTCAGCGATCGATCACCAGCAGACCGGTGCGGCAGCGCGACACGCAGGGCAGGATGCTGTCGCCCGCAGCGCGTTCGGCCGCCGAGAGGTACTGATCCAGATGCTCCGGCTCGCCGGCCAGCACCCGGCTCTGGCAGGCGCCGCAGACGCCGACTTCGCAGGAGGTGGGGATCTCCACGCCGTGAGCGCGCGCCACGCTCAGGATGCTGCTGCCAGCGGGCAGGGCAGCTTCCACGCCGCTGCGCGCGAAGCGCACCCGCGCCCCCTCGGCGGCGGCCGGCGTGATGGTGGCGGCGGGAGCGGCGCCGAAACGCTCGGAGCGGATGCGGCTGGCGGGAACGCCCCGGGCGGCCAACGCGGCCGCCGCGGCGTCCATGAAACCGGCCGGGCCGCAGAGGTAGAAGCAGGCATGCGGATCGGCGGTGTGCGGCGCGATGAGTGCATCGAGCCTGGTGCGGGTGGCGGCGGCATCGAGCCCGGCATGCACGACCGCACCCTCGCACAGGCGTGACTGGAAGCAGGCGTGCGCATCGCTGCGCACGAAGGCATGCAGGCTGACTTCAGCGCCGCGTGCGCGCAGTGCATTGCGCATCGCGTAGAGCGGCGTGATGCCGATGCCGCCGGCCAGGAGCAGATGCGTGCGGGCCTCCGGATCGATGCCGAACAGATTGGCCGGCTCCGAGATGCGCAGGCAGTCGCCCACCTGCAGCCGGTGCATCGAGGCCGATCCGCCGCGCGAAGTCGATTCGCGCTTGACCGCGATGCGGTAGCAGTCGGCTTCCTCAGGATGATTGCAGAGCGAATAGGCGCGCAGCAGCCCCGGGGCCGCGGCGACCATCACATGCGCGCCGGCTTGCCAGGGCGGCAGGCTGCCTTCGAGTGGCGCAAGCTCGAAGCTGCGCACGTCTTCCGCCTCGATGCGGATGCCGCGAACGAACACATCGATCATCATGCCGCCTCCGCCCGGGCGATCATGCCCTTGACTGCCGTGCGGGCGCGGACGGCGAGCTCGGCCATGTCCAGGCCTGCGATCGCACCCTCACGCACCACCTCACGGCCAGAGACATAGAGCCGTTTCAGATGCGCGGCACCACCGCAGGCTACCGGGGAAATGGCAATGTCATGCATGCCGAAGTAGCGCGGTGAGCGGTCCAGTGCGTAGATCGCGATGTCGGCCGCCATGCCCGGTACCAGTGCCCCGGTGGCCGGCAGGCCCAGCACCGCCGCGCCGCCGCTGCTGCCCCAGCGGATCACGTCTTCAACCGTGGCTTCGTCGGCCCCCGCCTCACCGGCGCCGCCGAGATGGCAGGGCACGGCGGCATGGCCGGCGCGGGCGCGCTGCATCAGCCAGGCGGCGTGGGTTTCGGAAATCATGTCGGCGGCTTCGTTGGAGGCAGCGCCATCCACGCCGATCGACACCGGTACGCCGGCCGCTTCGAGTGCGCGGACCGGCGCAATGCCGCTGCCCAGCCGGCCATTGCTCTGCGGGCAGTGGGCGATGCCGGTACGGGTGGCGCCGAGCAGGGCGATCTCGTCCGGGTCGAGCTTCACAAGATGCGCGAACCACACATCCTCGCCGAGCCAGTCGACCGATTCGCAGAAGCGCACCGGCGTCATCCCGTGCTGGGCCTGCACGCTGTCCTGATAGCCGACGGTTTCCGAGAGGTGGGAATGCAGGCGCAGGCCGCGCGCGCGGGCGAAGGCGGCGGTCTCGCGCAACTCCTCCGGGCGCATCGAATAGGGCGGCGTGGTGGGCGCGACCACCACGCGGCGCATGCTGTCCGGCGCGGGGTCGTGAAAGCGTTGTGCGGTGGCCTCCACGCTGGCCAGAAAACCCTCCAGCGACTCGGGTCGCAGCGCCTGCAGCAACTCGGCTTCGAGCTGGCGGGTGATGGTAGCGCCACCGCGGCACAGCACGAAGCGCAGGCCCAGGGCATCCGCTTCCTCGAAGAGCACCGCCGAGCTGTCGAAATCCTGGCCGGGCCAGTAGAGGTAGTTGTGGTCCGCGACGGTTGCGCAGCCCGACAGCGCCAGTTCGATCAGGCCGATGCGCGCAGCCAGGCGGAAGCTGGCCTCATCGAAAGCTGCGCGGAAGCGATAGGGCGTGGCGGCCAGCCAGGGCGTGAGCGTGGCATTGATGCCCAGCGGTTCGCCCTTGAGCAAGGCCTGAAAGAGATGGTGATGGGTGTTCACCCAGGCGGGGTAGATGACGCAGTCGCTGGCGTCGACCAGCGTTTCGCCGGGCAATGGATCGAGCCGGCCGATGGCGGCAATGCGACTGTCATGAATGCGCAGGTCGGGCCCGGCATGGCGTGCGGCGGCACCGGCGAGGCCGGTCATGATCGCGGCCGCATTGCGGATGAGAAGGGAAGGCATGAGGGGTTCCTGAAGGGATTTCCGGTGGCGCGCGCGGGCGGCAGGGCCGCGCCGGCGCGCCGTGTCGATCAGTGCGTGCGGCTCAGTTGCCCATCTGGCTTTCATGCCAGTGACCGAGCCCGAAGCGGCTCAGCCAGGCCATGGCGAGGAAGAGGGCGACGCCGGTGGCGGCGATCAGCAGGAGTGCCGCGAACATCAGCGGAATGTCGAGCTGAAAGCCCGCCTGCAGGATCTGATAGGCCAGACCGGCGCCGCTGCCGCCGGTGCCGGCGACGAATTCCGCCACCACTGCGCCGATCAGGGCGAGCCCGCTGGAGATGCGCAGCCCGCCGAAGAAGTAGGGCAGCGCGCTCGGGATGCGCAGGCGCAGCAGGGTCTGCCAGCGGGTGGCCCGGTTGATGCGGAAGAGATTGGCCAGGCCCGGATTCACGCTGCGCAGGCCCAGCACCGTGTTCGAAACGATGGGAAACAGCGCAACCAGCGTGGCGCAGATCACAAGCGCCGGCGTCTGCAGTTTTACCCAGATGATGATCAGCGGCGCGATGGCCACGATCGGGGTCACCTGCAGCAGGATCGCATAGGGAAACAGGCTCGCCTCGACGATGCGGCTCTGCACCAGCAGGAAGGCGATGCAGACGCCCAGCAGGGTGGCGAAGAGGAAGGCCAGCAGCGTGATCTTGAGCGTGACCAGCAGCGCGCCCGAGAGTGAGGGCCAGTTGCCGATGAGCGTGCGCACGATCTCGGACGGGGCCGGGATCAGGAAGCTCGGAATCTTCCAGTGCACGCAGGCGAACTGCCAGAAGCCGAGCAGAAAGATGCCGAGCAGGACGGGCGAGACGATGCGGATGGCATCGGGATGATGGAGCAGGGGCGTTTTCATGTCGGGCTCCTCAGTGTTCGCCGCCGTTGGCGAGCGTCAGCAGTTCCGAGAGTTGCTGGCAGTAGCCGATGAATTGCGGCGAGACGCGGAAAGACTCATCCCGCTCGCGCGGGCCGTGAATGTCGACCTCGGCGAGGATGCGGCCAGGGCGCGCACCCATCACCACCACCTTGCTGGAGAGGAAGACTGCCTCGTAGATGCTGTGGGTGACGAAGACCACCGTGAGGTCGTGCCCGGCCCAGAGCCGGCGCAGGTCCGCATCGAGCCTGTTGCGGGTGAACTCGTCCAGCGCGCCGAAGGGCTCGTCCATCAGCAGCAGGTTGGGATCGGTGGCCAGTGCGCGCGCAATCGAGGCGCGCATCTGCATGCCGCCGGAGAGCTCGCGCGGCCAGGACTTGTGGAATTTTCCGAGCCCCACCAGATCGAGCGCACGCGCTACGCGCGGCTCGCTGTCGCGCCGCGGCACATGGCGCAGGTCCAGCGGCAGCCGGGCATTGGTGGCCACATCGGCCCAGGGCATCAGGGTCGCCTCCTGGAACACCATGGCCATGCTGCGGCCGGGTTTGTCCTCGGGAATGCTGGCTTCATTCCACCAGCGCACCTGGCCGGCGGAAGGTGTTTCCAGCCCGGCAAACATCCGCAGCAGCGTGCTCTTGCCGCAGCCGGAGGGGCCCAGCAGCGAGACGAACTCGCCACGCTGGATGCGCAGGCGCACGTCATCCAGCGCATGGGTACCGTTGGGATAGGTCTTGTCGATGCGCCCCGCGAAGAGCACGGTGTCGGCGTCCGGCGTGATCGGTGCCGTGTCTTTCTCGACTTCGCTGTATTGCATGAGCATGTCAGCCTCTCTGTGTTCGGGTCTGCCCGGCGGCGGGGCCTGCCGGGCGATGCGTGCGGGTCTCAGCTGCGGAAGACTTCGGCTTCGCCGTGGTCGGTGAGCAGCTTCATCAGCTGCTGGCGGATCATCAGGCCGGGCTTGTCGCTCGCCATGTGGAACTCCGCCCGGCGACGCACATCGATGCAGGCATCCGGATCGCAGGCTTCGAGGATGTCGCGGTCTTCCACGGTGATGGCCGCGTCCCAGTCGATCAGCTCCTGCGTGGAGCAGGCTTCCTCGCTGTCATTGCGATAGAGCCACTGCACCAGCACCATGTTTTCGTCATCGATCGGCGTGGCGCAGTTGTAGATGATGTGATCGACGCCGCTGGCCGGATAGGTGCAGCCGAAGCGCCGTGCAAAGGGCAGGTAGTAGCGATTGACCAGATGGCGGTGGGTGATCGGCTCGGTGGTGCCGGTGACGCGGTGGCTGGCCTCCGGATTGCGGATCGGCACCAGGGTTTCGGCCTCGAAGCCGTAGTCGGTTTCGCGGAACTCGTAAGGGGCCGGCTGCGGCTGATCCTGGAGGCCGAAGTTCGCCTTGTGCACGAAGGAGAAGTGCGAATTGTCGAAGGAGTTCTCCATCATCCGCACCGGGCTGGTCTTCCATGTCTGGTGGAACTGGAAGATGCGGCGGTAGCCCGGCGCGCCGTCTTCCGGGAAATGGGGAATGTCGCGCAGCGGCGCTTCGAGCGCGACCCACACATAGCCGTATTTTTCCTGACAGTGAAAGGGGGTGATCTTCGCGCCGGGCGGAATCGCGCCCTCCGGATTCTGCGGAATCTTCACGCAGGCGCCGCTGCAGTCGTATTGCCAGCCGTGATAGCCGCAGACGATGTTGCCGTTCTCGACGAAGCCTTTTGAGAGCTGCGCGGTGCGGTGGCAGCAGCGGTCCTGCGCGGCGGCGGGGCGGCCGTCGGCCTGCTTCCAGAGGACGATTTTTTCACCCAGCAGGGTGAAGGCCTGCGGGCCCTTGTCCAGCTCGGTGAGCGGAAGCGTGGCGTACCAGAAGCGGCGCAGGACGGGTTGTCGGGTCACGAGCATGCTGAAACTCCTTGTTGCCTGGGCGCCCGTTCTCTGTCGGGGCGCACCGGCCGGCGTGCCAGGGTGGTCGCCTTCGCCGGTTGCCGCGCGGCGGAGCGCGCGGCGTGTAGGGATGAAGTCAGGCCGGTCCGTGCCGGCATGACAAATGGATTCATTGCGCGGCCTGCGGGCGATGCACTTCACGCTCGCCATGGGTTTCGAGCAGTTCGAGCAGGCGGCGGCGCATGATGAGGCCGGGCTGATCCGCCGCCATGTTCTGCTCGGCCCGCCGGGTGAGGTCCACCGGCGCGTCGGCGTCCACCGTTTCGAGGATCTCCTGGTCCTCGTCGATCACGCGCAGATCCCATTCATTGAGCTCGGCGGCCGGGCAGTCTTCCTCGCGGTCATTGCGGTAGAGCCACTGCAGGATCTGGATGTTGTCGTCATCGATCGGGGTGGCGCAGGTCACGATCAGGTGTTCGAGGCCGTTCGGATACACCAGGCCCAGGCGCCGGTTGAAGGGCAGGTGCCACTGGTTGCGGAAGTGGCGCCGGGTGGTGGGCTCGGTCGTGCCGGTGATGCGGTGGGACGCCGGCGGGTTGTTGATCGTGAGCCGCGTTTCGGCTTCGAAACCGTAGTCGGTTTCACGGATCTCGAAGAACTCCGGCTTCTGCTGCGAGAACTGGCCGAAGGTGCCGCGATGCACGAAGGCAAAGTGCGCGGCATCGAAGGAATTCTCCATCAGTCGCAGGGCGCCGGTTTTCCAGGCCACGTCGAACTGCTGAATGCAGCGGAAGCGCGGGTCGTCATGCTCGGGAATGTCGAACACCGGCTTGAGCGGGTCTTCCAGCGCCACCCACACATAGCCGTGCTTCTCCTGACAGTGGTAGGCCTTGATGCCGGCGCCCTGCGGGATGTGACCATCGGTGCTCTGCGGAATCTTGACGCAGGCGCCACGGCAGTCGTAGTGCCAGCCGTGATAGCCGCACACGATGTGGTCGCCTTCGACCCAGCCCTTCGAGAGCTTCGCGGTGCGGTGGCAGCAGCGGTCCTGCGCGGCGGCGGGGGTGCCATCGGATGTCTGCCACAGCACGATCTTCTCACCGAGCAGGGTGAAAGGCTGCGGGCCGTCTGCCAGTCTTGCCATCGGCATGATGGCGTACCAGAAGCGGCGCAGCACGGCTTGTTGCGTGACCAGCATGGTGAAACCCTCCATGACCCGTCCGCGGGGGCGGACGGGGCTGCAGCCGGCGCGCCGGGTTTGGTCGCCTTCGCTGCGGAGTCGGAGCGCGCTCAGGCGAGCGCGGCCTCCCGTGTCTTGCGGAACATCAGCTCGAAATGCTCGCCCGCCGTCCGCGGCGCAAAGCGGGGCGGTCCGTCCGGTGTGCGGAAGGCGGGCAGGCATTCGATGCGGCTGTAATAGTTGAGATCCTGAAAGAAGGGCACCGAGTAGCGATGACGCTCGGGTGAGCGGTTGCGCACCCGGTGCGCGTTCGAGTGATAGGCGCCATTGGTCCAGACCGGCATCATGTCGCCCAGATTCACCACGAAGGCGCCCGGCAGCGGCTCGGCGAGCAGCCATTCGCCATGGGCCGTCTGCACTTCGAGCCCGCCGGTTTCATCCTGCAGCAGCAGGGTGAAGCAGCCCCAGTCGGTATGCGCGCCGCAGCCGATCTGGTTGGCGATCACGCGCCCCGGCTGCGGCGGGTAATGCAGCAGGCGCAGCGTGGCCATCGGCTCGTGGAAGAGCGGCGCAAAGTGGTCCTCGGCCGCATCTGCCGCAATCGCGAAGATCGACATCAGCGTTTCGGACAAGGCATGCACCTGTGCCCGGTAGCGCTCGCAGGCCGCGCGAAAGCCCGGCAGCAGGGCTTCCTCCGGCCAGCGATTCGGACCATGGTTGGGCAATGCCGCCATGACATAGGGATGCGAGGCGGCGAGCTCGGTGCCGCAGAGCCAGGACTCCTTCAGGTCGGGCGGAGAGTCCGGGTCCAGTGCCTGCGCCGCCAGCGGCTCGTAGCCACGACCGGAGGCGTTGATCGCAAGGCTGCGCTTGACCTCGTCGGGCAGCGCAAAGAAGCGCTGAGCCTCGTGCAGGATGCCCCGCATGTCGGCGGTGTCGATGCCGTGGCCGACCAGATAGAAGAAGCCGATCTCGCGGCAGATGCGATCGAACTCGCGCGCCACGCCTTGCCGGTTCGTGCCATCGAGCCAGGGCGCGATGTCCAGCACGGGCTGCAGGCTGCGGACAGGGGGCTGATACTGGACCATGGAGTGCTCCGCCGCGCTGTCAGGGCATGACCTTGAGGTCTTTGACGAACTTCGTCGTATAGGCCTTCTTCCACTCGGTTTCAGGCTTCAGCAAGCCGGCGGCAACCATGAACTTGTAGGTCTGCTCCCAGCGCGCATCGGTGATCACGCCTGCTCCCATCGTGGCCGCGTCACCGCCGTCGAAGACATGCAGTTCCTTCATGCGCTTGACGCCGAAAGCGATCTGCTCGTCTTCCATCTTCGGGTTGTCTTTCTTGATCAGCGCGTTGCCCGGGGCGGGGTCGGCGAGATAGCTCTTCCAGCCTTCGATCGAGGCCTTCACGAAGCGCGCGACCACATCCGGCTTCTCGCTGATCATCTTCTGCGTGGTGACGATGGTGGTGCCATAGGGCGGGTAGCCGTCATCGGCAAACAGGAAGAAGTTCACCTTCTTGCCGTTCTTCATCGCCTGGAAGGGCTCGGAGGAGGGGTAGGCCTGCTGGGCGACCTTGTCGTCAGCGAAGAAGGGCTGCAGGTTGAAGGTGTAGGGTTTGATCTGGCTGTCGGCGATGCCGTACTTCGATTTCAGCCAGGGCAGCCAGGTGGTGTGCGCGGTGGTGGCGGCGAGAATGCTGCGGTCCTTCAGCGCGGCGAGGCTCTTCACATCCTCATGCGTCATCATGCCCTGCAGGTCTTTCTGGAAGGAGGCCGCCACGGTCGTGACCGGCAGGCCCTTCTCGACCGAGTTCAGCACCTGGAAGTCATAGCCCATGATGAAGTCGGCCTGGCCCGCGGTGAGCAGCTGCATGCCATTGATCTGCGGACCGCCCATCTTCACCGTGACATCCAGACCGTATTTCTTGTAGAGACCGGTGGCGAGCGCCTGATAGAAGCCGCCGTGCTCGGCCTGGGCATACCAGGACGTCAGGAAGGTGATCTTGTCGTCGGCCTGGGCAAGACCGGCACACAGCGAGAGGAGCGTTGCACCGAGGAGGCGGCCGGCGCGGGCCTTGAAGCTGGCTTGCATGTGTTATCTCCGTTGAGGCTGGGTTCCGTTGTGAAGCGGCGTGGAACACGGGGAGACGACAAGCCGGAGCCGTGGCGAGATGGTGATGCTGCTGTCATCAGGTCGGGCGATGTACATGAACGCTCTCCGTCGTGTCCCGGGTGGTGCACGATCGTCAGTACTGACGAGCAGGGAGGGTTCTCCCTGCCGGAGCAATGACCCACGAAGTGCCGGGGGCGGCGACTTCGCTGACAGCTTCTACTCCACTGCTCATTTAGCAACGGCTGTGCCAGCACCGGAACCGGATTTTCGTGTTTGATCGAAATCAAGCCGTGCTCAGGATTCCGTGTTCCGCATCATGCGGATGGCATTGGGTGCCCGGAGGGCAGGGCATGCGCCAACACGAAGCAGGACGCATCCGGACGCAAGCCGTGCTGGTGCAAAACCATTTTCAATGTGTGGTTGATGGTCGCTCCGGCGGATCGGTCGCTGCGCAGGGCACGGGCGGCAGCCTGCCGGGGACGAGGCGGCGCAGGCGCGCACGGGGCGCGGCGCATAATGCCGGCCTGTCATTCGCCGGTCCCCCGCTCATGCTGTCCGTCTGCCGCAGTGTTCTGTGTTGCGTGTTGCTCATGTTCTGCCTGCCGGCTTTCACGGCGACGAGCGTCGAGAGCCTGGCAGATCCGCGCGCAAACGGCGGCAGCCGCGTCGCCAATCCCGACAGCTTGCTGTCGCCCGCGACCGTGGCGCAGATCGATGCCGAACTCGCGGAGATCGAGCGTGCGACTGGCGTCCAGGTCGCGGTGGTGGCCCTCGGTTCGGTGGCCGGTGACGATGTGTTCGGCTTTGCGCAGAGCGTATTCGAGCGCTGGGGGATCGGCCGCAAGGGGCATGACGATGGCGCACTGATCCTGCTGGCACTGGCGCAGCGCACGGTGCGCATCCATACCGGTTACGGCCTGGAAGGCGTGCTGCCCGATGTGGTGTGCCAGCGCATCACCCGCGAACTCATGCTGCCGGCGCTGCGTGAAGGGCGCTACGACGACGGCATGCTGGCCGGGGTGCAGGCGCTCAGGCGCCTGCTGTTGTCTGGCGTGGAGGCCGGACAGTCTGTCGCGGCGGGCGCGCGTCCCGCCTTGCGGGTCGTGGAACTCATGCCGCGGACCGAACCGGAGGCCTGGCTCACCTTGCGCTGGTTCCTGGCTGCGGGTCTGGTGATCGCCGGCATCATCTGGCAACTGCGCTACCGGCCCGGCGAGCCTGCAGGTGGTCCGGGGCTGATGCGCCTCCAGGATTTGCCGAAACCGCTGCATGCCGCGGTGTTTACCGGCTTGCCGCTGCTGATGATCGTGGCGCTGGACCGCTTGCATCCGCCGGGCCTGCCCTGGCTGGCGCTGTCGGGTGTCTATCTCTTCTACCTGGGCGCGGCGCTGTTGCGGGCCCGCGCCTTGCGCCAGCGCCTCGATGCGATGTTCGAGCGCAGCGAGCATGCGAACATCGCCCGGGTGCTCAACGATGAACGCGGCTTCTGGGGGCTCATGGCCGCGATCTTTCCGCTGCCGCTGGGGCAGAACCGTTTTGCGCCCGAGGTACTGGCCCGTGGCTACCGCTTTGCGCCGCGTGCCTGCCCGCACTGCGCGCAGCCGGGCATGAAGCGTTTGAGCGAGGCCGAAGAAGACGCCTTCCTCAGCCGCATCGAGCAGATCGAGGAAAGTCTGGGGGCTGTCGAATATGACGTCTGGCTTTGCGGGACCTGCGGCGGACACAGCGGCGTGGCCTTTGCCCAGCCCGATGCCTTCCATTCCCGCTGCCCCGACTGCCAGGGCATGACCCGTGAGCTGGTCAATGACGAAGTCCGCTATGCGGCGACCGCCACCTCGGGCGGCTCCGGCGTGCGCCACTATCGCTGCAGGGCCTGCAACAAGCGCACCAGGGAAACCTACAGTCTGGCGCGTCTCGCATCGGACAGCACCTCTTCGTCTTTCTCGTCCTCTTCGTCTTCTTCGTCCTTCTCTTCGGACAGCGCCTCGTCGTCCTCCTCCTCGGACAGTGGCTGGGGTGGCGGCAGCTCGGGCGGTGGCGGGAGCAGCAGCAGCTGGTAGCGGGCGGGCAAGGGGCCGACCAGCCCGGGGGCTTGCTCTGCACCGGTGACGCGGGCGCGGCTCGCTGCAGACCGGGCTTGGGGAAAGGCACACGGCAGGAGGCGGCCGACTAAGCCTAAAGTCATAAGTCAGAAAACTTGACTTATTGTTGGATGAGTATCATTCTCATTGGCAAAAATGCAGCGTCAGCCGCTGCCCGCACCCCCGCCTTCATCCCGAGCAGAAGTCTCCCCATCATGAATCCTTTGTCTGTCTTGCCCGTGCGCCGGAAGCTGCACGCGGCCGTCCTGCTTGCGCTCCTTCCCCTTGCGGCCCGTGCGGCCGGCTCGGAGGCTCCTGCGGCCAGCGCATCCGCGCCGGTCAGCGAACTGGGCGTGATCACCGTCACCGGCCAGAGCGCGCGCGGACTGCGCGCCGATACCGTGGCTGCCGGCAGCTTCCGTGGCTCGGACGTGATGGATGTGCCCTCCACCGTGAACGTGGTGACCCGCGAGGCGCTGGACCAGCAGGCCGCAGGTGGCCTGTACGACGCGGTGCGCAACACTGCGGGTGTCACGCGGCAGCAGAACGGCGGCGAGACCTGGGACCAGCTGGTGATCCGCGGCATCGCGGTGGAAAACCGTACAAATTACCGCCTCAACGGCGCACTGCCGATCATGAACTTCGGTCAGGCGATGCTGGAAGACAAGGAACGTGTCGAGGTGCTCAAGGGCGCCTCCGCGCTCTATTACGGTTTCGCAGCACCCGCAGGCATCGTGAATTACGTGACCAAGCGGCCGACCGCGAAGCCGCTCACCAGCGTGTCGATGAGCCTCGATCAGTACGGCACGGCGATCCTTGCTACCGACATGAGCCGCCGCTATGGCGAGCAGGATCAGTACGGCCTGCGCCTGAATGCCGGCGGCGGCGCGCTGGGCAGCTATCTCGATGGCGTGGACTCGGGCAATCGCCGCTTCGCTTCGGCGGCCTTCGACTGGAAGGTGTCGAACCGGCTGCGCCTCAGCACCGATCTGGAGTATGACCACCGCAAGACCACCGAGCAGGTCGGCGTGACGCTGCCGACCGCGGTCAACGGCGTGATCACGCTGCCGCATCCGGTCGACCCCACGAAGAGTGTCGGCCCCACGGATTCGAAGTTCGAGACCGATGCGGTCAATGCCCTCGTGCGCGCCGACTATGCGGTGGATGACAACTGGACGCTGACTTTCGAGGGCGGCCATGCGCAGACCTCGCGCGACCGCAACCTGGCGACCTTCCGCTTCACCAGCGCGGCGACCATCGCGACCGGTGCCGGGCGCATCCAGGGCACCAGCCAGCACTCGCTGGTGAAGTCCGACCTGGTCAAGGGCGAGCTCTTCGGTACGGTCGAGGCGCTCGGCCGTCGCCACGAGCTGACTTTCGGCCTCTCGCAGACCGACAAGTCGCAGGACGCGATCTACAACACCGCCTACACGGTGGCCGCGCAGAATCTCTACACGCCGACCACGATCAGCTCGGTGGTCTGGGGCGCGACGCCTGCCAGCCCGACGACTGCCGAGCTCAACACCACCGACACCGGCTTTTACGCGATGGACCGCCTGATGCTGTCCGAACGCTGGCAGCTCATCGGTGGCCTGCGGCATTCGATGTACCGCAGCGACCAGGCCGACAATCATTATGACGTCAGCAAGACCACGCCGATGCTGGCTGCGGTCTATCGCCCGGTTCAGGCGCTGTCGGTCTACGCCTCCTACGCGCGTGGTCTGGAGGAGGGCGATACCGCGCCGACCGGTTCGCTCAACGCCGGCGAGCGCATGGCGCCGGGCGTGAGCAAGCAGGTCGAGCTGGGCACGCGCTGGCAGGTGATCGGCGATACGCTGCTCTCCGCTGCGCTCTTCCAGATCGACCGGCCTGGCGCCTACACCGGCACCGATGGCTACTATGTGGCCGATGGCGAGCAGCGCTATCGCGGGCTGGAGCTTTCCACCCAGGGCAAGATCACGCGCGATCTCGGCTGGCTCACTTCTGCGCAGTGGCTGGACCCCCGCTTTCGCAAGAGCGCCGCGGCCTATGTCGGCAAGCTGCCCGAAAACGCCGCGCGCCGCACCGCCAGTGCCTTCCTGACGCTGGATGTGGCCTGGGTGCCGGGACTCACGCTCAATGGCGGCAGCTATTACACCGGGCGTCGTCCGGTAGACGACCTGAACCAGGCCTGGCTGCCCTCGGTCACGCTCTACGCGGCCGGTGCGCGTTATGTCACCCGCATTGCGTCGAAGGCGGTGAGCTGGCAGCTCAATATCGAGAACCTGACCGACAAGCAGTATTGGGCCGGTGCCGGCACCCGTCTCGCAGCGGGTGCGCCGCGCACGATCAAGCTCGGCATGAAGATCGATCTCTGAAATGGGCAGGCCGGCTGGCGGCGGGGCCGCACTCCTGCGCTGGAGCTTGTTCCAGCTGCACTGGCTGATCGGCATCACAGCCGGCAGCCTGCTGATGCTGATCGGGCTCTCCGGCGGGATGATGTCCTTCGAGGACGAGATCCTCGACGCGCTCAACCCCGCAGTGCGCAGCGTGCCGGTTCAGGCGTCAGCGATGCTCACGCCACCGCAACTCCTTGCCGCGCTGGGCCCGCTGCCGGGCGGCGAACGCATCGCGACGGCGATCTTCTCGGCCGAGCCGGGCCGCAGCGTGCAGTTGCTGCTGCAGGCGCCGCCCGGTGCCAGCAAACTGCTGCCGCTTTATGCGGACCCCTATACCGGGCGACTGCTGGGTGAGGCACGTGGCCAGGCCTTCTTCGAGTGGGTGGAGCGGCTGCATCGCTTCCTGCTGCTGCCGCGTGAGCCGGGGCGGGTGGTGGCCGGCCTCCTCTCGACCTGCTTGCTGCTGCTCATCGCCTCGGGGATCTATCTGCGCTGGCCGCGTCGCGCGGGAGACTGGCGGAGCTGGCTCGGCTTCAATCCGCGCCTCAAGGGACGCCCCTTCCTGTGGAGCCTGCATGCGGTGCTCGCGACCTGGGCGCTGCCTGCCTGGCTGCTGCTGACCGGCACCGGCATCTACTGGTCATTCGATGCAGTGCGCAGCACGGTCGATGGCTGGGCCGGCGTCGAGCGGGCGCCGCGCATGAAGAAGGACAAGCCGCCGCGCACCGAAGCGTCGGACGCTTTACCGGATATGTCTATGGCATGGCAGCGCTTTGTCGACATCGCGCCGGCATGGCGTGAGCTGCGCGTTCGCCCGCCCGAGACGGCCGGCGCGGGGCTGGAAATCCTCTGGCTCTTGCCGGATGCCGCGCATGAGCGGCAGCGCAACCGCATGCTGATCGCGCTGGACGGCAAGCTCAAGAAAGACGAACGCTTTGCCGCCCAGAGCAGCGGAAAGCGAGCGCTGGCCGCGATCTATCCGCTGCACATGGGCCGCTATTCCGGCTGGCCGGTGCGTGTCTTCATGATGCTGGCGGCATTGGCCCTGCCGGTGCTGGGCGTGACAGGCTGGCTGCTCTATCTCTCGCGCCGGCGCAGTGCGCGTGAAGCGGCGCGCCAGCGCGCGCTGCTGAATCCGGCGGTCGGGCCGGACGCGGCAGAGTCCATCCTGGTGGCCTGGGCGAGCCAGACCGGTCGTGCCGAGTCGCTCGCACTGCGCACGGCGGCCGCCCTGCAGGCCGCAGGCCGCGCGGTGGTGCTGCGACCGCTGGCCGGGCTGCAGCCGGCCGAGCTGGCGGGCTATCCGCAAGCCTTGTTCGTGGTCAGCACCTTCGGCGAGGGCGAGGCGCCGGATGCCGCCCGCGGTTTTGCGCGAGCACTGGGTGTGGCAGAACTGGAACTCGACCGTCTGCGCTTTGCGGTGCTGGCCCTGGGCAACCGGCAGTACCGCCAGTTCTGCGGCTTCGGCCACAGCCTGCAGAGCACCCTGCAGCGTTTCGGTGCCCAGGCCTGGCAGCCGCTCACGCCGGCCTGTGATACGGAGCCCGCTGCCGTCGAGCACTGGTTCTCCGGGCTCGGTCGCTTCGGCGTGCGCGCGGAATCACTTGCGAGCGGAGTCTCTGCCGACACCGCACCGGCGTGGGCCCGCTGGCGTCTGGTGCAGCGCACCCTGCTCAATCCGGGCAGCAGCGGCTCACCCTTGTTCGAGCTGAGCCTGGTGCCCGCGCAGGGCTCGCTGCCGCGCTGGACGCCCGGCGCGCTGGTGGAGGTGCTGCCCTGCCCATCCTCCTGCATCGGGGCGCCGGACCTGCCTGCCGCCCGCAGCTATTCGATTGCCTCGATTCCCGAGGATGGCCGCCTGCAACTGATCGTGCGCCGTCACCAGCATGCGGCAGGCATTGGTCTGGCCTCCGGCTTCCTGACCCTGGCCTGCCCGCTCGACGGCGAGGTCGCGCTGCGGCTCAAGCCGAATCCGGGCTTCAGTCCGTGCGACGACGAGCGCCCCTGCCTCTTCATCGGCAATGGCTCCGGTCTCGCCGGCCTGCGCGGCCTGCTGCGGGAGCGTGTGCGGCGCGGTCTCGGCCGCAACTGGCTGGTCTTCGGCGAGCGTCATCGCGCCAGCGATTCGCTCTGTGAAGCCGAGTTCGGTGCCTGGACGCAGGCCGGGCTGCTTGAAATCGATCGCGTGTTCTCGCGCGAGCCGGGCGGCGCGCATGTGCAGGATTTCCTGCGCGGCGAATCCGCACGCCTGATGTGCTGGCTGGATGCCGGCGCAGTCATCCATGTCTGTGGCAGCCTGCAGGGCATGGCCGGCGGTGTGGAGGCGCTGCTCGAATCCCTGCTGGGCCGCGAGGGACTGGAGGCGCTGAGTGCCCAGGGGCGTTACCGCCGCGACGTGTATTGAGGCGCGCGGCGGTCTGGCCGCTGCACGCCGGATTGACCCTGCAGCAGGGCGGGTCGATACTCGGAGCCCTTCTCGCTCAGGGTTTCATTCATGGATATTTCGGTCATCGGTGCCAGCGGAGGCTGCGGGCGCGAGGTGGTGACGCGGCTGGTGGCGGACGGCGTGCTCGGCCGCCGCGAACTGCTGCAACTGGTGGGGGGCAATCCTGCTTCCAGCCGCCCCTGTTACCTGCACGGCCTGCGTGCCGATCTGCAGGACGCCTGCGCGGAAAACATCCCCGAGCTGGATGTGACCGACAACCCGGACGACATCATCGGCGACGTGGTGGTGATGGCGGCCGGCGCCACCTTTCCCACCGATGCGCGCCAGGTCGGCTCGCTGAAGAGCCGTGACGATCTGGCGCGGGCCAACGTTGCCCTCTTCGAGCAGTTCGCGGCGGCCGTGGCGCGCAACCGGCGGGGGCACCCGCCGCTGGTGATCGTGCTCTCCAACCCGGTCGAGCTGGGCGTGGAGATCTTCTCGCGTCACCTTGGCCGCGAGAATGTCATCGGCATGGGCGCGTTTTCCGATTCGCAGCGCTTCCGCTGGGAGATCGCGAGCCAGCTGGGGCTCTCGCGCCAGCGCGTGCATGCCTCGATGGCGGGCGAACATGGCCTGGGCATGGTGCCGCTGTGGTCGACCGTGCGCATTCACGGCCTGCGTGGCGAGGAGCTCGCCGCAACCGTTGCCCGCCTGCGCGGCGGCCTCGCGCTGGCCGGTTTCCACAGCCGGCTGCGCAGCGAGCATGCCGCGCTGATTGCCGGCATGATGGCCGACCCGGTGAATGGGCCGGTTCGCGCGCTGGATCACATCGCCACGCTGCCGCCCGATCTGCGCGTGGCCCTGAAGCCTTTTGCCGTGCATTACTCGCAGGCCAAGACCATCTCGGCCACCGCCAACGCCACGGTCGATCTGGTCAAGGCGCTGTGCGAGGGCCGGGCGGTGGAGGTCTGCGTGCAGTATCGCCATGAAGGCGAATCGGGGCTCGTCGGGCCGGTCGGCAATCGCGTGATTCTGGAGGGCAATGTGCGCCGCGTGGTGCCGGCTGACGACCTCACGGATGAAGAACTCGCGCTGCTGCGTGCCTGCGGCGAGCAATGCCAGCGCAAGATCGGGGAGTGGATCCATGGCGCCTGAATTCAGCCTGCATGTGTTGGTCATCGGTCTGCGTGACCGGCCGGGTGCGGTACACAGCGTGGCCGAGGTGTTTTCGGGGCGCGGTCTGCAGATGGAAGCGTTTTTCGGCACCGCGGGCAGCCAGTCGCCGGACGACAGCGCGCAGGCGCTGATCCTGTTCCGCGCGGCGGCCGAGCGTGCCGATTTCGTCGCCCGCGTGCTGCGCCGTCTGCCGGCGGTGCTGAGCGTAGAACTGCTGGCGCCGGACGACGCGAGTCTGGTGCATTCGGTGCTCGTTGCCACGCCGGTTTCCGCGGGCGAGGGCGTGTCGCTCGCCACCCTTTCGCCCGGCGTGGCCCTGGCCGCCGGCACGCCGGCGGCGATGCAGGCCTGGCTTGCCGGCACGGCGCCGCGCAGGCTGGGCGCCCTGCGGCTGGAGCGGGCGGGCTGAACCGTCGTCTTCCGGCGGGTGTGGCGTGTGCCACGGCAGGCGGGCAGCCCCGGCGAGCGTGACGGGGCACACTGGGTATCATGGCGTTTTGACTTTGCGGAGCAGCGCCATGACCCATCCTCTTGCCGGCCTGCCGGTACCTGCCGACCTGCTGATGGACGTGCCCGCGCTGCTGGCGGCCTATCGCGACACGCCCGACCCCGCGGTGCCCACGCAGCGCGTCGCCTTCGGCACCAGCGGCCACCGCGGCAGCGCCTTCGCGCGCAGCTTCAACGAAGCGCACATCCTCGCCATCACCCAGGCGGTGTGCGAATACCGTGCGGCGCAGGGCATCACCGGCCCGCTCTTCATGGGCATGGACAGCCACGCGCTCTCTGCCCCGGCGCAGGCCAGCGCGCTCGAGGTGCTGGCCGCCAATGGCGTGGAAACGCGCATCCAGGCACAGGGCGGCTACACGCCGACGCCGGTGATCTCGCACGCGATCCTGTGCCACAACCGCGGCGGCGTGGCGGCGCAGGCCGATGGCCTGATCATCACGCCTTCGCACAATCCGCCGCAGGACGGTGGCATCAAGTACAACCCGCCGCATGGCGGCCCGGCCGACACCGATGCCACCGGCTGGATCGAGCGCCGTGCCAATGCGCTGCTCGAAGCTGGCAATGCCGGCGTGAAGCGCCTGCCGCCTGAAGAGGCGCTGCGCTCGGCCTGCGTCAGCGCGCATGATTTTGCCGCAGCCTATATTGCCGATCTGGGTGCCGTGATCGACATGGACGCGATCCGCGCGGCCGGTCTGCGCATCGGCGTCGACCCGCTTGGTGGCGCCGCGGTGGCCTACTGGTCGCGCATCGCGGCGCAATACGGCCTGAACATCGAGGTGGTGAATCCCGCGGTCGATCCGGCTTTCGGTTTCATGACCCTGGACCATGACGGCAAGATCCGCATGGACTGCTCCAGCCCCTATGCGATGGCCGGTCTGGTCAAGCTCAAGGATCGCTTCGACATTGCCTGGGGCAATGATGCGGACGTCGACCGTCACGGCATCGTCACGCCTTCGGCGGGGCTGCTCAATCCGAACCACTACCTCGCAGTGGCGATCCGCTACCTGCTCGGCCATCGCCCGGCCTGGGCGCGTGCGGCCGTCGGCAAGACGCTGGTGTCGTCCGCGATGATCGACCGCGTGGTAGCGGATCTCGGCCGCCGGCTCTACGAGGTGCCGGTGGGCTTCAAATGGTTCTCGCCCGGCCTGCTCGACGGCAGCCTGTGCTTCGGCGGAGAGGAGAGCGCCGGTGCGTCCTTCCTGCGCCGCGATGGCAGCGTGTGGAGCACCGACAAGGACGGCATCATCCTCGGCCTGCTTGCCGCCGAAATCACCGCCGTGACCGGCAAGGATCCGGGGCAGCACTATGCCGAGCTGACGGCACAGTACGGCGCGCCGTGCTACCGGCGCATCGACGCACCGGCCACGCCTGCACAGAAAGCCGCGTTCAAGACGCTCACTGCCGAGCGGGTGAGCGCCACCACGCTCGCCGGCGATCCGATCACCGCGACGCTCACCCGTGCGCCGGGCAATGACGCCGGCATTGGCGGGCTGAAGGTCACCAGCACCCGGGGCTGGTTCGCCGCCCGCCCCTCCGGCACCGAAGACATCTGCAAGCTCTACGCCGAGAGCTTCGTCAGCGAGGCGCACCTCGAAACGCTGATCGCCGACGCGCAACGCATCCTGGACGCGGCACTGGGCAGCTGAGGCCCCGCGGGCGAGTTAAGGGGCCGCCTGCTCGCGCCCGGTGCGGCCAGCCGGAGGCCGCTCAGAGTTCGAAACGGGACACCGATTTGCGCAGGGCGCTGGCGAGTTCGTCCAGCGCGCGCACGTTTTCATGGGCGGCATCGACCGAGGCGACGGACTCGTCGACCATCGCTGCAATCTTTTCCACGTTCCGCGCCACCAGACTGCCGGCCTGGCTCTGCTCGGTCGTGGCGTCCGCGATCTGGCTGATCTTTTCCAGCGAGCTGCCGGTGGCGCGGTTGATCTCGCGCAGCGCGCTCACCGCGCGGTTGGCGTTGTCCAGTCCGGCAGAGACGCGGGGCGTGATGGCCTGCATGCCCGCCACGGCGGAGCCGGTGTCGGCCTGGATGGCGGCGATGGTCTGCGTGATCTGGGTGGTGGCCTGGCTGGTCCGCTCGGCCAGCTTGCGCACTTCATCGGCTACCACCGCAAAGCCGCGGCCCTGCTCGCCGGCGCGTGCCGCTTCGATGGCTGCGTTGAGTGCGAGCAGGTTGGTCTGGTCCGCAATTTCGCGGATGACATTGGCCACGCTGCCGATTTCCTGCGAGCGGCTGTTCAGGCCTTCGATGCGCGTCTGTGCCGTCTTCACGTCATTGAAGATCTCGTTCATCGAGCTGCTGACGTCGGTCACCAGCTGCTCACCCTCGTTCGAGAGGGCCTGCGTCTGCGAGGAGTTCGCGGCGGTGTCGCGCACACTGCCGGCGATGTGATCGATGCTGACCGAGAGTTCCTCGATGGCGGCCGCGGTGGAGGAGGTGGCGGACGAGGAGCTCTCGGCCGACTGGCGGATCTGCCCCATCTGATGGCTCAGGCTGACCGTGGCGCCGTGCAGCTGGATCGCGCCCTGCTGGATCTGTTCGATCATCTGGCGCAGATCGTTCTGCATGCGGGCGACCGTTGCGAGCAGGCTGTTGTCGCCCGCTTTCGCCTCCAGACGCTGGTTGAGCCGGCCGTTGGCGACCGACTGCGCGATGGCTGCGGCATGGTCCGGCTCGCCGCCGATGCAGCGATGGATGCTGCGCGACATCGTGACGGCCAGTGCCACCACCACCAGGATCACCAGCAGGCCCACCATCAGCAGCCGGGTGGCCAGCGCCTGGTAGCGGGCGTTGATGTCGTCCAGGAAGATGCCGTAGCCGACGACCCAGTTCCAGCCCTTGATGAGCGTGACGCCGTTGATCTTCGGCACCGGCTTGTCGGCGCCACCGGGGCGGACGGCCATGTCATCGAAGAGCGCGTAGTCGGTCGTCTGCAGGGTGTCGAGATAGTTCTGGAAATTGGTTTTGCCATTGGCCAGCCGGGCCCCGAAGTCGACCTTGCCGATGACTTCCTTTTTCGGATGGACGAGCCCCAGCGCATCGGTCGTGCGTGCCCAGATGTAGGTCGAGGGGCCATTGCGCATCGCCGAGAGGATGGCCACACCCTGGGCCTGCGCCGCTTCACGGCTGAGCTTGCCGTTCTGCTCCTGGGTCTTGAGTTCCTCGAGCTGGCTGGACGCCAGCTTCAGGACGTTCAGGATTTCCGCGCGGCGGTCTTCCATCATGTTGCTGCGTTGGGCACTCAGCGCGAAGAGCGCGAGGATGACGAGGCCGAGTACCGCTGATGCAACGATCAGGGCCAGACGATGAGAGAGTTTCATGATGGGCGCATTCCGGGAAGATGGCCTGCTATCGGCAGGCTCGCCTCCGTTCTTGAGCCGGTTTTCTACGCGGAATTGATGGCGAGCAGGGCCTGCCCGCTTGTTTCCGGTCTCAGCCTTTCATCAGCGGACCGCTGCAGACGTGGTCCGCCGCATGCCTCAGTTGCAGTGCATCTGCATGCCCTGGAGCTGGCAGCTCGCGCCTGAGGGGGAGACATAGGTCTGGCCCCGCCCCTGGCTGTAGCGGTTGCCGGCGGTGTCCCAGCAACCCGCCGTGTCACAGGACTGGATCGTGAAAACGCCCGCCGTGCGGGCGATGTGGGCGGGACGTACCGGCTCGGGGCGGGGCTCCGCCTGACCGCAGGCCACGAACATGGCTGAGCGCTTGGCCGCGATGGCATCCGGATCCTTGCGGATCGAACCGGACTCGATTTCATACGACCGGCGGGCCTGGGTGCATTCCCGCGAGCTGCCCTGGTCGGCAGCCGCATTGGGCAGGTCAGCGTTCTGGCCACAGGCCACGGTCATGGAGGTGCGGGCGGCGCTGATGGCCTGCGCGTCCTTGCGCGAGGAACCCGCCTCGATTTCGTAGGCGCGGAGGGCATCCGTGCATTCTTTCGAGCGGGACTTGTTGCCCGCCGCGGCTTGGGCGCTGCCGGCGGGGTCCTGCGTGACGCCGGCCGCCCCGGCGCTCTCGGTGACGGCGCGGCTGCCGCTGCTGTCCATCACGTTGGGCTGCACGCGGACTTCGCCGCCGGTGCTGTTCATATCGCAGGGCGTACCCGAAAACTCGATCTTGCCGCTGGCCGCGTTGCGGCATTTGTAGACCTGCGCTTGGGCCCCTGTGCACAGGATGCTCAGTGCGCTGAATGCAAGTGTGGACATCAGGTGGCGTCTGAATGCCGGCATGTGTGCTCCCTCAAGTCTGGTGTTTGCGTTGTATGGGTGCGGTGTCTGGCCTGCCTCCACCGCTATCCGGACGTCATGCTACGCCTGCGCGGGGCACTCGTCTCGCCTGCAGGGGCTGCTGCGTGCGGGCGCCTCACCTGCTGCGTGGGCGGCCTCAGGGGAAACCCGTTTTTAACCTTTGTTTTCATTGTCCTTCCCCGCATGCACTAGATTCCAGCGGCCAGTCTGCCGGCGCGGTGCCGGCGGCGTGAATGAAAGGTGTTCGATGAATCGCGTGATGCGTTTACTGTTGTCGCTGGCCCTGCTTGCCGGCTCCGGACTGGCGGCTGCCGCCATCAACCTGGTGTCCTCCGATCAGCAGTCGGCAGATCATCCGCTTGTGCGCGCCGTCGAATACATGGGGCAGCAGCTTGCACAGCGCAGCAAGGGCGAGCTCCAGCTGAGCGTGAAGGCCAACGGGGCGCTCGGCAGCGAGCAGGAAGTGCTCAAGGCACTCATGGAGGGGCGCCATGCGATGGCGCGGGTGAACCTGGGCATTCTGGGCGATCGCAGCCCGGCCGCCACGCTGGCGAGCCTGCCCTATCTTTTCCGTTCGCCGGACCACATGTGGAAGGTGCTTGATGGCGAATTCGGCCAGCGCCTGGATCGCGAGATGGAGCAGCTGGGCCTGGTTCGCCTGAGCTATCTCGACAGTGCTCCGCGCAACTTCTACTGCCTCAAGCCGATCCGCGCCCAGGCCGATTTCAAGGGTCGCAAGATCCGCGTGCTGCAGTCGCAGGTCTTCGAGGACATGATCGGCAACCTGGGAGCAAGCCCGGTGCCGATGCCCTTCAACAAGGTCGCGGAGGCGATGCGCAGTGGCGAGGTCGACTGTGCCGAAGGCAATGTGGTGAACTTCGTGGCGGCGGAGCATTACAAGGTGGCGCCCTGGCTGATCCAGGATGAGCATCTGCTGATTCCGGAAGTGCTGCTGATCTCGAAGAAAGTCTGGCTCACGCTGAATGACGCCCAGAAAGAGGCCTTGCGCCAGAGTTCGGCGGACGCCCGCAGCTTCCTCGCGAAGCAATGGGCCGAGCAGGAAAGCAGCGCGCTCGCGGTGGCCCGCAAGGCCGGCGTGACGATCATCACCCGCAACCAGATTTCGATGGGAGGCATCGAGGCGCAGGCGATGAAGACCTATAACAAGTACCTCAAGGCCGGCGCGGATCTCGAAACCGTGATGCGGATCATGACAACCAAATAGATCCGGCTGTCGCGGACGACGGGCGAAGCCGGCCGTCCGCCCGTGCGCTCAGTCGATGCGCACGATGCTTTTGTCATGCGGCGCGGAAGGCAGACGGGGCTTCAGTGATACGAGTGTTTCCGGGGCAGGAGTCGGGTTGAGTCATTGGCTCCGGGACGTGCCATGATTGCCTTCAGGAGCAGACGGGATAACTCGGCCGTGGCGGGGTTATAGCTGTGCGCTGGTCAGCTTTGGTTGCATGGTGTGCATCCTCCAGCTTGCCGGCCCATGTCATCCGTAGCGCGACCCAGGTAGCAAACCAGACCACGATCAACGGGCCACCAATCATCAGGAACCAAACCGCGACGATTCCCATGGTCAAGCTCCGAAAATGCCGCGGCTGGCAAGGGAGAGGGCGTCCAGCATTTCCTCGGGACTGAAGCTGTAAAGCAGGCACAGTTGTGCGAATGTGACCCCGACGGATTGAAGGTCACGTGCTGTGCGATATTGCAGGTTGTTGAGTAGCTTCACGGTCTTGCTCCCTTGCATGGATGGTTGAATGATCCACGCGAAAGGCGCTGCCGGCATCGGGGCTACGATAGCAAAGTGTTACGACAGGCCAGGCTGCAAACGGGCAGCGTCCCCGGCGTGCATGCCCCGGGGGCTTACCTGTTTGTCGGCTTACAGCGGGTGTACGATGCCGTCTCCATGCGGCGCAGCCCGGAATGCCGGCAGGGCTTCGGCGGCGGCCGAGAAGGCGGCGAGGCGTGGGTAGTCTTCCGCCCGCACCTGTGCCGGCAATTCGGTCGCGGCAAAGTGCCAGGCGACGGCCAGGCTGATGCCGGCCTGATCGATGTCCCCGTTCGGCAGCGCAGGCAGGGAGTGCCCGATCTGTGCTTCGAGTGCAGCCAGTGCCGCCTGCAGCTGGCCGCTGACGCGATCCAGCCAGGGCGTGTGCTGCTTCTCAGTCGGGCGCAGATTGCGTTCGTAAATGATCTGTACGCTCTTCTCGCACACCGCGAGTGCCAATCCGATCGCCTGAAGTGCGGCCTGTGTGCCGGCCAGGGTCGCGGGCATCAGGCTGCGTCCGGCACAGGCCTCCGCGTACTGGATGATCAGCGTCGAATCCATCAGCACCGCACCGTCATCACAGACCAGGCTGGGCGCCTTCACCACCGGATTGATGGCCTGGAATTGCGGGAACTGGCGGAAGACCGAGATCGACTGGTGTTCGAAGCGGAGCCCGAGCCGCAGCATGCTGATCGCGCTGCGGCGGACGTAGGGGGAGTCGAGCATGCCGATGAGCTGCATGGAATACCTCGCGGGATGTCCGGTTGCCTGGGCGCGAGCGAGATGCTCGCGCGGGAAGCATGATCATAGCGCCAGTGCCGGATCTGTGAAGCAAGGCATGCAGCCAGTGTGCCGCGTGCCCCTGGCTAAGATGCATGCTCATCGCGTAGGGCGCCATGAGCGAAGCGAATCGCGCCGAAGAGCTGGTTCAGGGCTTGCGGTTGTTGATGTCTTCAAAGCCTGCGGCGCAGTTCGCTGCGCTCAGTGCACCCTACAAAGGCGCATTGGCTTCCGCGCCGGGATCGGACCGATCTGGCGGAGGGCGTCATGAGCGAAGCGAATCGCGTTGAAGAGTGGCCTGCTTTCGGCAAAGCCTGCACCTGCCTCTGGGCTCGCGGTTATTGATGTCTTCAAGGTCTGGGTTGCGCGTTGTAGTGCGTTGAGGAAATGCGTCGGTAGTGTTTCGGTTCAAGGCTTGACTGGTCAGATGAGCCATCATCCTAAGATTTTGTTGGGCAAGTGCTTCGAAAGCTGAAATGCCCTCCATGCATTTCGGCTTGCATGAAGGGGGCTGCGCGGGTGCGGCCTGATCAAATCGTCAGAGCGATTTAAAGAGGGAGCACTGCTACGTTTGCTTTGGACAACCCATCGCTTATCGTGGGTCGAAATTCATATCTACATTGCGGATGTAGTAAGAAATGACATCAGCCGACCTGTGACTGAGGTTTTCTTCGCTGCAGTTTGTGTTCATCTCGGAATATGCTGCACTAACCGCATCTGTGCTTGCCTTATCCCGGACCATCTTCCATGTCGAGGAAACGTAGTTATACCGACAGGCGCTGGCGGCAGCGGCTACTTGAGCAGACCAATCGGAGGGGTTGTTTTGCGCAAACTCCAATGTAGTTTTCAGACTTTCAACAGAGTTGGTCAGTTGCTCTAGAACTTTGAAGTTTTCTCCAGTATGTGTAGCGCGATAATCATTGATGGTGCTTACAAGATGGGGGGCCGCGGATATTGCCGCGGAATAGTCGTTTGTTGCCTGGGGCGAGTCGGTCCCGGGCTTCGCTTGGGCATCTTGGTTAGTGTTGGGCTGTGATGCCTGGCCCTGCGGTTCCGATCCCGGATTCGACTGCTCCGTAGATGGTTGTGTAGCTTCCGCGGATGTGGCTGCTGAGTCTGGGGCAGAGGCTGTCTCGGTTGGGATTGATTGTTCCGCCGCTGGCGTGTTCAGTACTGGACTTGTTGTGTTGCTCGAGCCACCGCCGCCACCCCCGCATGCCGAAAGCATGAGGGAAAGCAGAAGGGCGGGCAGGGCGACTGAAGCGACTTTCACGATGGACCTCTCAATTTGGCCGGAAGCCTGGATGGCCCGGCGCGCAATGTTCGTGTCGTGAATGGTGGCGACAGGGCGCGGGGGCGGTAAGGTCCACACTGTTGCAGTCCGTGTCCTTGCCGCGGGCCGTTGAGAGCCTTGCGCAAGCGGGCGCCCGGGTGACCCCTGCTGCGCGGTCGATGTCGGGAAATGCGGTGGGGCGAACATTGCTCCGCGCGTCACAGACTGAAACCTTTTGCGGCGGGCCTGTTGTGCTTTTACGTGCGATGTGCCGGCGGGCGAGCTTCCGGCGGGTCGCCGGATCGTGCAAGGTGTGACGATGCGCCGCATGGGGGGCTGTTCTATCATCTGCGTGCCGCCCGCAGCAGGCGGTACGCCCCAACCATAAAAGGAGTCTCCCCATGCCTTCACTGCTTTATGAACTGCCCCTGCAACGCATCAACGGCGAGCGCGGCACGCTGTATCCCTTCCAGAACCAGGTGCTGCTGATCGTGAACGTGGCGTCGAAATGCGGGCTCACGCCGCAGTACGAAGGGCTCGAGAAGCTCTACCGGAGCTATCGCGATCGCGGTTTCAGCATTCTCGGTTTTCCGGCCAATGATTTCGGTGCGCAGGAGCCGGGCACGGAGGAAGAGATCCAGGCCTTCTGCAGTACGACTTATGACGTCAGCTTTCCGATGTTCAGCAAGATCGTGGTCACCGGTGAAGAGCGTCATCCGCTCTACAGCTGGCTGATTCATGCCCAGCCGGTGACCGAGGGGCGCAATGTGATGGAGGAGCGCTTGCGCAGCTTCAAGCGCGAGCCGACGCCGGCGCCGGAGGTGGTGTGGAACTTCGAGAAATTCCTGATCGGCCGTGGTGGTCAGGTGCTGCGCCGCTTTGCACCGAGCACCGCGCCGGATGCGCCGGAGCTGGTCGCCGCGATCGAAGCCGCGCTCTGAGGCCGCCCGCGTCGCCGTCTCAGTGTGCGGATTCCACCGGCTCGGCGCGCACCCGCGTGCCGAGCAGCACGCCGGCGAGCAGCAGGCCGATGCCCAGTGCGGTCAGCGGCGCAGGCCACTGGCCGCGCAGCATGAAGGCATAGGCGAGGGCGGAGATCGTTTCGAACACGATCAGCTGGCCGGCCAGGCTGGTTGGCAGACGCTGGCTGGCGGCGTTCCAGCACAGGGTGCCGAGCCAGGAGGCGAAGAAACCCACCGCCAGCATCAGGCCGATGTATCCGGCAGGTTCCGGGCCCAGCGGCAGGGGAAGCGAGGTGATGCCAATGGCATTGGTTGCGGCGAAGACCGCAAAGCCGCACAGCGCCAGCGGCAGGGTGGCGAGCCCCTGGGCGGTGGACCAGGCGCGCGGATTGCGGTCCGGGTGGGCGCGCATCCAGTTCGAGTTGCGGATCGGATACCAGGTCCAGCACAGCATCGCGCCCACCGCGAGCAGCGCACCGATGGCATAGCGGATGCCGTCTCCGCCCGCGTCCGCGGCGAGGCGGCCAAGCTCCACCTGATTCACGCAGGCAATGCCGGCGGCGATCAGCAGCAGCGAGGGGGCGAGCGCTGACCAGCGCAGGCGGCCGTCGCGCTGGTGATTGAAGAGATTGGCGCAGATCGGGATCATCACCGGCAGCGTGCCGATGATCATCGTCGGCAGCGGTGCGCCGGCGCGCTGGATCGCACTGGCGAGCAGCAGGTAGTAAATCAGGTTGCCCACCGCGGCGAGCTTCAGCGCCTCGAGCCAGTCGGCACGGCTGAGGCGGGCGAGCTCGGCGCGGTCGAACCAGCCCAGCGGCAGCGCGATCAGGCCGAAGGCGAGATAGCGGCCGAGCGAGAGCATCAGCGCGGGATAGTCGGGCAGCAGCAGTGGGCTGACGAAAACGAGGCCCCACATGAGTCCGGCTGCCAGCGCAAATCCCAGTCCTGCCCACATCCTGCCTGCTCCCCGCGAAAAGCCGCGAGTGTGCGCGCTTTGCGGTGTTTCGTGTTGCGCGGGACGGGCTCAGGCGAACATCGTTGGCGACTCGGGCGGCGCCGGCTCCGTACGCGGCGGCAGGTCACGGCCCGGCGGCGTGTCCGGCCGCAGCACTTCGGCGCGCAGACGCGGCAGGCATTCGGGATACTCGCGCTGGATGAAGCGGATCACGCCGGCGCGCACATGGCAGCGCAGATCCCAGCAGTTGGGCGAATTGCGGGCGGTGACCAGCGCGCGCAACTGCATGCCGTCCGCGGTGCTGTCGGTGACCTGCAGCAGGGCCAGATCGCCATCCCACCAGTGCGGCACTTCCTCGCACAGGCGCCGGATCTCGGCCTGCACCGGCTCCAGCGGCAGGCGGTAATCCACCCACCAGAACACGCTGCCGATGATGTCCGCGCTGCGCCGGGTCCAGTTCTGGAAGGGGTGCGAGATGAACCATTCGAGCGGCACGACCAGGCGGCGCCGATCCCACAGGCGCATCACCACATAGGTGCCGGTGATTTCCTCGACCCAGCCCCATTCGTTCTCGACGATCAGCACATCGTCGATGCGGATCGGCTGGGTCAGCGCGATCTGGATGCCGGCGATCAGGTTGCCCAGCACCGGGCGTGCGGCCATGCCGATGGCAAGCCCGGCCACGCCGGCCGAGGCGAGCAGGCTGGCTCCCACGGTGCGCACCGAGGGAAAGGTCATCAGGATCGCGGCCATGCCCAGCACGAAGATCACCACGCACACGGTGCGGACGAGTACATGCGTCTGGGTGTGGATGGCGCGCGCGCTGAGGTTGTCCGTCACATTCACCGGATGCCGGGCGATGATCGCATCCCCCACGCCGCGCACTGCGGCGATCATCAGCCAGATCAGGGCCGCGATCAGTGCGATCGAGAGCGCATGCCGCATCGGTTCGATGCCATGCAGGGCATCCGGCGCGGCGCGGACCACCACCTGCACCAGCAGCAGCGGCAGCACCAGGCCGGCCGCGCGATCGATGCTGCCCAGCACGGTGTGCAGCATCGGCAGCGGTCGCGAGAGACGCATCACCACGACGCGACCGAAGCGGCGCACCAGCGCGCCGGCCAGCCACGCCACGGCGATCGCCAGCGCGAGCCACAGATAGGCGTGTTCGACGGTGTCGAGCAGGGTCGTCAGACTGCTGTAGATCGGCATGGCCTTCTCCTTGTGCCGGGGGCGGGCCTCAGCGGCGCAGCCTGAAATCCGTCTCCGCCGGGCGGCCCGGCAAGGTCAGGCGGGCGGTGGCGGCGGGCGTGCTGGCAATGATCTTGCCTGCGCGCAGCACCGCGAGCCGTGTCGCGCGCAGGCGGATGGCCTCTGCCGGGCTGCCGGCCTGCAGCAGCACCAGATCGGCCCGGCAGCCGGGCTCGATGCCATAGCCTTCGAGCCCGAGGATGCGCGCCGGCGTGCGGGTGATGGCCTCGAAGCATTGCTGCATGCCGGCCTGCGAGGTCATCTGCGCGACATGCAGGCCCATGTGCGCGACTTCCAGCATGTCGCCGCTGCCCAGCGCGTACCACGGGTCCATGACACAGTCATGGCCGAAGGCGACCGGGATGTCCGCCGCAAGCAGCTCGGGCACACGCGTCATGCCGCGTCGCTTCGGGTAGCTGTCGTGGCGGCCCTGCAGGGTGATGTTGATCAGCGGATTGGCAATGGCGGCCACGCCGGCTTCGCGCATCAGCGGCAGCAGCTTGGACACGTAGTAGTTGTCCATCGAATGCATGGAGGTGAGATGCGAGCCCGCCACGCGACCCTGCAGCCCGAGGCGCTGGGTGTGATACGCCAGCGTTTCGATGTGGCGCGAGAGCGGGTCGTCGGATTCGTCGCAGTGCATGTCGACTCTCAGGCCGCGCTCGGCGGCGAGTTCGCACAGGATGCGTACCGATTCGGCACCGTCGGCCATCGTGCGCTCGAAGTGCGGGATGCCGCCGACCACGTCGACGCCCATGTCGAGCGCGCGTTTGAGATTCTCCAGCGCGCCCGGGCTGCGCAGGACGCCATCCTGCGGAAAGGCCACGAGCTGCAGGTCGAGCCAGGGCTTCACGATGTCGCGCACTTCGATCAGTGCTTCGGTGGCGAGCAGGCGCGGGTCGCACACATCCACATGCGAGCGGATCGCCAGCAGTCCGCGCGCTACCGCCTGATCGCAATAGCTCAGGGCGCGCTCGACGAGGGCTTCGCGGGTGAGGGCGGGTTTGAGCTCGCCCCACAGCGCGATGCCTTCGAGCAGGGTGCCGGACTGATTCACCCGCGGCAGGCCGTAGGAGAGGGTCGAGTCCATGTGGAAATGCGCGTCGACGAAGGGCGGGCTCACCAGTTGCCCCGCCGCGTCGATCGTACTGACCGAGCTCGCGGCGAGTGCCGGCTGCACGGCGACGATGCGGCCCTCGTCGATGCCGATATCGACGCCGCAGCGTCCGTCGGGAAGGTTGGCATTACGGATGATCAGCTCAAGCATGAAGGCCTCCTGGCGGCGTCGGTGTGCGGTCTGATGATCGCACGATGCGCCGGCCTGAAACAGTCTCCGGCAGGCCGGAAGTTGTGCACTGCGGGTTTGCGCCGCGGCCGTTTCGCGTTAGGGTCGTGGTCATGTCGGCGCGCAGGGACGAAAAGCGCGCAATCACTGGATTTCCCCTTCTGGAGTCATAAGAATGACTGATAAGAAAAAACCCGTTGTCATAATCGTGGGCGCCGGTTTTGGCGGTCTCTCTGCTGCGCGTGCGCTGGCAGGCGCCGAGGTCGAGGTGGTCATCGTCGACCAGCGCAATCACCACATCTTCCAGCCGCTGCTGTATCAGGTGGCGACTGCCGGCCTCTCGCCGGCCGAGATTGCCGGGCCGATCCGCAGCATCGTGTCGGACCAGAAAAACGTGACCGTGGTGCTCGGCCGCGTGACCGGTGTTGATACGGTCGCGCGCACGGTGCGGGTCGACAACAGCGTGCGCGCGGCCAAGCTGCGCTACGACTGGCTGATCCTCGCCACCGGTGCGCGCCATGCCTATTTCGGCAACGATCACTGGGAAGCGAATGCACCCGGCCTCAAGACCATCGAGGACGCCACCGCGATCCGTCGCCGTCTGCTGTGGGCCTTCGAGCGCGCCGAGATGACCGATGACCCGGCCGAGCGCGAAGCCAATCTGACCATGGTGGTGGTGGGCGGCGGGCCGACCGGTGTGGAGCTGGCCGGCTCGATCGCCGAACTGGCGAAAGCAGCGCTGGCGAAGGACTTCCGCCGCATCGATCCGCGCAAGGCGCGGGTGCTGCTGGTCGAGGCCGGGCCGCGCCTCTTGCCGAGCTTTCCCGAGGGGCTGTCTGCTGCCGCAAAGGCGTCGCTGGAGCAGCTGGGCGTCACCGTGCGCGTCAATGCCCGTGTCATGGATTGCGGGGCCGATGCGGTGGTCGTCGGCGAGGAGCGCATTCCGGCTGCCACCATCCTGTGGGCGGCAGGGGTGCAGGCTTCGCCGGCCGCGGGCTGGCTGGGTGTTGAAGCAGACCGCGCCGGCCGGGTGAAGGTGGGGCCGGATTTCTCGGTGCCGGGCTGCGAGGGTGTCTTTGCGGTGGGCGACACCGCGGCGATCATCGATGCCGCCGGCGTGGTGGTGCCGGGCGTGGCACCGGCCGCGAAGCAGGCCGGCCGCTATGTGGGCGACCAGATCGTGCGCAAGCTCGCGGGCTATGCGCCCTTGCCGGCTTTCCGCTATCGCAACTACGGCAATCTCGCGACCATCGGCCGGCATGCCGCGGTGGCCGACTTCGGCCGCATCCGCCTCACCGGCGGGCTGGCCTGGTGGCTGTGGGGCATTGCGCACATCTTCTTCCTGATCGATTTCCGCAACCGGATCGTGGTGAGTCTGAACTGGCTGTGGTCCTACATGACCTTCGGCCGTGGCGCGCGCCTGATTACCGGCATGTCGCCCGCGCGGCCGGTGGCGGTGAGGCAGGAAGAAAGCCGCCCGGTCGATCGGGCGGCCTGATCCGGCAGGGCGGGTCTGGCTGGCTCAGGCCAGCGCCGGCAGGCGGGCGACGCTGCCGTCGGCCAGTGCGCTGATGCAGGTGAGCGGGGTGCGCAGCGGTCGGCGCAGCATGGCCAGCAGCTTGCGGACATCTTCCCGGCCGGTGCGGGCGGCCCAGCGCAGCAGCCAGCGCACGCCGAACGCGTCGCGCTGGTAATGGTCGGGGCTGCCGATCGCCACCACATGGCGCACGGCTTCCGGCATCAGCCGGGCGATTTCGCGGGCATACACGCTGCCGAGTGACCAACCCACCAGCGTGACCGGCACGCCGGTTTCGCGCGCGGTGCGTGCGACGTCATGCGAGAGGCCGGCGATGAAATCCTCGATGCTGCCTTCCGGCCCCAGATTCATGCCGCGTCCCCAGTCGCGCGCGTCGTAGCCCATGCGGCGGCAGAGGCGCATCACCGGGCGCATGGCGAGGCTGTCGCGCGCCAGACCCGGATAGACGATCAGGGGCGAGGCTTCGCTGGCGGCGCCGGAGAAGGGCACGCCGTCGCGGTTGAGGATGCGGCGCAGCGGCTCCAGCAGCGCGTCCCAGTGCATCGGCGTGCGTTCCGGGGTGTTCTGGCTCAGGGCCGCGCGAACGGCCGGAGCGTCCGGCGTCAGCAATTCGATGATCTGACCTGCTTCCTTCATGCTCGAATCCTTTCTTCTTCTTCCCGGAAGCCCTGGCCAAACGATGCGGAGGGGCGGGACCACGGTGGGGACGGACTTCGTGGTGGATGGTGCCCGGCGTCGTTGTGCTGCGCTTCCCTTCATTCTGTTGGAGCGTTTCATCGCGGACCTGCCTTGCGACAGGTCGGGGCGATTCATGCTGCGCCCGGTGCGACGGGCTCCGGTATGGGGGAAATCCCCGGTCGCGGTTCAGGCGGTGCGGCCGGTGGCACGAGGCCGGGGTCGCCAATGACATCGTTGTCTTTTTCCGGTGCCGGCTGATCCGGCTGCGGAACGGGGTCGGTGATCGGGGCGCCCGGCAGGATGCCGGCGCGATCATGGGGGTGCTGTATTGCCATCGTATGACGCTCCTTTCCTGCAAAGGTTTCATTCACCCACCGGTTTTGCATCCGGCACGGCCGGATCGCGGTGGGCATCGGTCAGGGATTTCTCGGCCGGCACCACCGGTTTGACGGGGTCGCTGTCTGCCGGGGCGGGCGCCGGCGCTTCATCCGGCTCGGGTTTGTGCCCCGGGATGGCGGGCGAGTGTCGGGTGTTCATGGCGGCCTCCTTGCGGCGGGATTCCCATGCCGCAAGGCTAGGGCCGCGCGCGGGGCGGCACGATCAGCGCGGGCCGGGCCTCCTTGCAGGAGCTGTCTGACACGCGCCATCACAGTGCTGTCATCAAGCCTCGCCATACTTCCGGCCGCACCCGGAATCTAACGCAACCGGGACCCACAAGAGAGAGTGACAAGAATGACCCAGGATACTGATCTCGCCCGCCGCCGCGCGCTGCGGATGTTCGCCGGCATGCCCCTGTTCCCGCTGGCAGGCGCCACGCTCCTGAGCGCCTGCGGAGGCGGCGGCAGCACCAGCGAAGCAGCGGTTTCGTCGAGCTCGGCGGCCTCCAGTGCCGCCTCGTCGAGCGCGGCTTCCTCGGCAGCCAGTTCGGCGGCCTCCAGCGCCAGCTCGGCGTCGAGCAGTGCGGCAAGCCTGACTTCGGTCAGCTTCGAAGGCATGGCCGCCCCCACGCTGGCGGTGCCGGCCGAAATGGCCACCACCACCGTCAAGTCGACCGCGGTGGCGACCTACAGCAATGGCGTGACCCAGCGCTACGCCCTGAGCTATCGCCCCTTCTTCATCACCGGTGACATGGTGCCCGACGGCAAGGGCGGCACGATCCTGAGCGGCGGCTACTACGACATCAACAACCAGCCGATCATCGACAAGTCGGTCGCCGGCAGCGAGCGCCAGTTCTATTCCGACAGCCCCGATGGCTCCTCCCTGCTGACCCTGGCGAAGCCGACCGTGAGCGGCGTGAAGGGCAATACCGTGTTCGCGGTGGTGCAGTTCGAATACACGACGCGCGACCTCGCCGGCACCTCGGCCTACGGCACGCTGCCCTCGCCGATCGCGGTGCTGACCCTGGATCAGGACCCGGCCACCGGCAACCTGAGCCTGGTGAAGTATCACAATGTGGATACCTCCGGCGCGCATGGCCTCTGGATCACCTGCGGCGCGAGCCTCTCGCCCTGGGGCACGCACCTCTCGAGCGAGGAATACGAGCCGGATGCGCAATTCATCGCCAGCAACACGATGTTCCAGGCCTACAGCAAGAACCTCTATGGCGACGCCAGCAAGGCCAATCCCTATCACTACGGCCACCTGCCCGAAGTCACGGTGAATCCGGACGGCACCGGCTCCATCAAGAAGCACTATTGCCTGGGCCGCATCTCGCACGAGCTGATCCAGGTGATGCCGGACAACCGCACCGTGCTGATGGGTGACGACTACACCAACGGCGGTCTCTTCATGTTCGTGGCCGACAAGGAGAAGGATCTCTCCGCCGGCACGCTGTATGTGGCGAAGGTCGGCAGCGGCTTCGTGGCCGATGTGACGGCTGCGGGGGCTGCGCTGAGCTGGATCAGGCTCGGCCATGCGACCAGCGCCGAGATCGAGGCGCTGGCGGGCAGCCTCGCACCGGCCGACATCCTGACCGCGGTGAAGACCGATCCGGCCGACACCACCTACACCAAGATGTATCTGGACGGCAGCGCGCAGTGGGTCAAGCTCAAGACCGGCATGGAGAAGGCTGCCGCCTTCCTCGAAACCCACCGTTATGCCAACCTCATGGGCGCAACGATGTCCTTCACCAAGATGGAAGGCACCACCGTCAACATCAAGGACAAGATCGCCTACTCGGCCCTGCAGAACATCCAGTCCGCGATGATCAAGGGCAATGCGGCCAACAACGCCAGCGGCGGCATCGCGCTCGACAAGGCGATCAGCGCCGGCGGCGTGCTGGCGCATACGCTGGCGGGCGGTCAGTCCGACACCACTGGCACCGCGATCAACAGCGAGTGGGTGCCCTCGCAGACCCGCTTCCTGCTGCTGGGCGAAGACATCACGGCGGACGCGCTGGGCAACACCGCCAACCCCGACAAGATCGGCAACCCGGACAACCTCAAGTTCTCCGAGAAGCTGCGCACCCTCTTCATCGGCGAGGACAGCAGCCAGCATGTGAACAACTTCCTGTGGGCCTACAACGTCGACACGAAGAAGCTCTCGCGCCTGATGTCCGTGCCCGCCGGTGGCGAATCGACCGGCCTGCATGCGGTCGACAGCATCAACGGCTGGACCTACATCATGAGCAACTTCCAGCACGCCGGTGACTGGGGCTCGATCCACAACACGGTGAAGAGCACGCTGGACCCGCTGGTGCGCGCGAACTACAAGGATCGCTACGGTGCTGCCGTCGGCTACCTCACCGGCGTGCCGCTGGCTTCCTGAATGATGCGGCTGGCATGACGGAACGGGGTCTTCGGACCCCGTTTTTCATTGGGCGGCACAGCCGTGGCGTCCGTCCGGCCTGGCGGACGTGCGTGGCTTCTGCGGCACGCTTCGCTGCGCTCAGGGTGGCCAGCATCGAGCCTTTGCGTTTCTCAGGGCGCCGCAAACAGAGCGAACCGCGCCGTAATGCCGAATCGGCGGGCAATTCCGGTCATATATCGATCGGGAGATGTTGCTTATCGAGAAAACTTCATGCAATGCGCATGAATTCTTGACGCCGGACAGCTAGGGTATTTGCAGCCCGCTGCCAAACTGCCGCCCTCCGGATGCGTGCCGCTTTGCCAGCACGCGCCGGGCCGGCTTCCTGCCGGGCGGACCCGCGCCGGGACGCTTCAACCCTCCTGCCCTGACAAAGGCCTGCCATGTTTTCCAGCGAGAATCTTTCCGCCATCCTCGCCGCCCTGCCTGACCTGGTCTTCGTGCTGACCCGCAGCGGGCTGTATGCCGAAGTTTTCGGCGGGATGGATCTTCGTTACTACCACGACGCCCGGGGCCTCGTCGGCCGCCAGATTGCCGAAGTGGTGCCACCTGAAAAGGCCGGCTGGTTCCTCGCCCAGGTGGCCCGCGCCCTGGACGAGGGCGGCATGCACATCGTGGAATACAGCCTGTCGACCGCGGATGTCCGCGGGCTGGAGGCGCAGGGGCCTGCCGAGCCGCTCTGGTTCGAGGGCCGCATCCAGCGCCTGGGCTTCCAGGTGCAGGGCGAGGACGCCGTGCTGTGGGTGGCGAGCAATGTCACCGAGCGGCATGCGCTCGAGGCGCGCCTGCGGGCGCAGAGCGAGACCGATGCCCTCACCGGCCTGTGGAACCGGCGCTGTTTCGAGAAGCGGGTGCGGCAGGAAATGCATCGTGCATTGCGCTATGCCCATCCGGTGTCCCTGCTCATTTTCGACATCGACCATTTCAAGGTCGTCAATGACACCTGCGGCCATCAGGCCGGCGACGAAGTGCTGGTCGAAGTCGCCCGCCTGGTGGAAGGCTGCATCCGCGAGTCCGATTCGCTGACCCGCTGGGGCGGCGAGGAATTCACCGTGCTGATGGCCGATACCGCACTGGAAACCGCCGGACTCGCCGCCGAAAAGCTGCGCAGCGCGGTCGCGGCGCATCGCTTCAGCCATGGCCTGCGGATCACCGTCAGCATCGGCGTGGCGGAGTGGGCGGGTGAGGATGAAAGCCTGCACGGGCTCGTGTCGCGGGCCGACGAGGCGCTCTATACCGCCAAGCACACCGGCCGCAATCGCAGCGTGCTGGCCCGCGCCGATGCCGCGCCAGGCCTGCCGCTGATGACCGATGGCCTGCCGCTGAGCCTGCACTGGCGTGCGCACTATGAATCGGGCCATGCCCAGATCGACGCCGAGCACCGCACCCTGTTCGACATGGCTGCGGCCCTGATGCGGGCGGTGGCCGAGGCCGGTGCCGAGGCCGGTGCCGGGCTGGTCAGCCGCATGGACGATCTGCTGGCCCACATCGGCGCCCATTTTTCAGCCGAGGAACGGATCCTGGCCGAGCAGGGCTGGGCGGGGCTGGATGCGCATCGCGCCGAGCACCGCGACCTGCTCGCACGTGCCGCCCAACTGCGCAGCCTGCTTCAGGCGGGCAGCGCACTGGGCACGCTGCAGGATCTCGTTCGCTTCGTGGCCATCGAAGTGGTGGCCAACCATGTGCTGCGCGTCGACCGCGAGTTCCACCCGCTGCTCTCGCCGAGGGAGGCGCCACTCAGCCCGCTGGCGGGATCAGCGCAACCGGGTCCAGCGTGACTTCGTCGCAGTTCGGGCCTTCGCCGGCGCGGTCGAGCACCAGGAAGTCGCTGACGGCGTCCAGCGCCAGCAGGGGATGGTGCCAGGTGCCGGTGGCGTAATTCACGCCCTGTTGCGGGCCGGCGAGGAAGCAGCGCAGCGTGGCCGCCGTCGGCGGCTCGCCCGGCGGGGCGACCACGACCAGATAGGGCCGGCCGGAGAGCGGGAAGAAGGCCTGCGAGGCTTTCGGATGGCGCTCCATCATGCTGACGGTGAAGGGCAGGCTGCGCGGCAGGCCGCGGAAGATGCTGACGATGAGGCGGCCGTCCGCGCCCGGCTCCAGCCGGGCGAGGTCGTGATAGCGCTCGGTGTTGCCGCCATTGATGGTGAAGTGGCGGACCGCGTCGCTGGCCTCCAGCACCTCGCCGAAAGGCCTGAAAGCTTCGATCGTGAGCGGCTCCACCTGGAGCCGGCAGGGCGCTTCGATCATGCCGTGACCTTGCCGAACAGGCGCAGGCGGCTGACGCCGCCGTCGGGGAAGATGTTGAAGCGTACATGCGTGACCGGACCCAGCGCGGCGAGGCCGTCGAAGCCGTGGACCGCGTCCATCGACAGCTTCTGCGGCGCAAGCAGCTCGGGCCAGAACATGCTCTGGGTGATCAGCGACTGCGTGGTGCCGCCTTCCATGCGGGCCGCCTGCAGCGAGCAGGCATCCGGGAAGTTGCCCTTGAAGTGGGCGGTGTCGACTTCCACCCGCTCGATGATGCCGGGTGCTGCCAGGGCGATCACGCACCAGTCATTGCCCGGTTCGCGGCGGCGACGGGTTTCCCAACCATCGCCCATGTTCACGCCACGGCCCGGCAGCAGCAGCGTGGCGGCCAGACCGAAGTGTTCGTTGTTGGTGCCGACGACCCAGGCGCCATTGATCGCGGCCGCAAGATCCAGGCTGGCGCCCGGCTGCAGCGCGTCGCCGCTCGGGCGACCATAGATCCGCAGGCGGGCGACGCCGCCGTCCGGATAGATCGAGAGGCGCACATGGGTCCAGGCGGCATCGCTGTCGATCGCGTGATAGTGGTGACTGTTGCCGGCGAGTGCCACGGCCGGCAGCAGCGGCTGCCAGGCGGTGTCGGCGGGCGGCACCTCGGCTTCGCAGACGCAGGCTTCGAGCGAGGCGCCGGGCGGGTAGTTGCCGGTGAAGTGGCTGGTGTCGATATCGACACCGGCGATGCGGCCGGCGCGCGCGAGCTTCACGACGCACCAGTCATTGCCCTGGCCGCGCTTGCGGCGGGACTCCCAGCCATCCATCCACTTGCCGTGGTCGTCATATTTGCCCGGGATGAAGACGGCGGCTTCCGGCGAGAGCATGCGGTCTTTCGGCGCGAAGAATTCATCGCTGGCGGCGACGGCTTTCGCGCCCAGACGCGGGTCGGCCAGGTTGGTGAAGCGGCGGGTGAAATCGGGGGCGTTGGGGTCGAGGGCGACGATGGCCATGAATGGTTTTCCTTGTTCCGGATGGGTGCCAGCTTAGCCCGGTGGCGCGCGCTTGCGCGCAATGAGCTTTATTCACGCCGGCATATGGGCGACATGTTCGCGGGCGAGGGGAGCGGCCGCAAGGGGCGCTCGCCCCCGGTGAAGTATTGCGCAGGCGGTTTCAGGCTACCGCGCCGATGAACTGCTGGAACTCGGGCGTCTTCGGATTCGCGAAAAGCTCCCTCGGATGCCCGGTTTCATGCACCCGGCCCTGATACATGAAGACCAGCTTGTCGCCGACTTCGCGGGCAAAGCGCATCTCGTGGGTCACCATGATCAGCGTCATGCCCTCGCTGGCGAGCTGCTTCACCACCGCGAGCACTTCGTTGACGAGTTCCGGGTCCAGCGCCGAGGTAATCTCGTCGCACAGCAGCACCTTGGGCTGCATCGCCAGCGCGCGGGCAATCGCCACACGCTGCTGCTGGCCGCCGGAGAGCTGGTCGGGATAGGCGTCGAACTTTTCGGCGAGCCCCACTTTTTCGAGCATCGCGCGGGCAATCGCTTCGCACTCTGCCTTCGGCGTCTTCTTGACCACCTGGGGGGCGAGCATCACGTTCTCGCCGGCCGTGAGGTGCGGGAAGAGGTTGAACTGCTGGAAGACCATGCCGACCTTCTGGCGCAGCGCGCGCAGATCGGTCTGGCCGGCATAGAGGCGTTCGCCATCGACCTCGATCAGCCCGTCGTCGAAGGTTTCCAGCCCGTTGATCGAGCGCAGCAGCGTGCTCTTGCCCGAGCCGCTGCGGCCGATGATGGCCACCACCTCGCCGGGCTCGACACGCAGGTCGATGCCCTTGAGCACATGGTTCTGGCCGAAATGCTTGTGCAGGGCGTCAATGCGCAGAAGAGCCATGAAATTTCCTTTCGAGGTAGGACGCGTAGAGCGACAGCGGATAACAGAGGATGAAATAGCCCAGGGCGACGAAGCCGAAGACCATGAAGGGCTGGAAGGTGGCGTTGGCGAGCATGGAGCCGGTCTTGGTGAGCTCGGCGAAGCCGATGATGGAGGTCACCGCCGTGCCCTTGACGATCTGCACCGAGAAGCCGACGGTGGGTGCGACCGCGATGCGCAGGGCCTGCGGCAGCACCACATGGCGCATCTGCTCGAACCAGCTCATGGCCAGGCTGGCCGAGGCCTCCCACTGGCCTTTCGGAATGGCGTCGACACAGCCTCGCCAGATTTCCGCCAGATAGGCGCTGGAGAACGCGGTGAGACCCAGGGCGGCGGCCAGCCAGGGCGGCACATCCACGCCCAGCAGCGCGATGCCGAAGAAGATCATGAAGAGCTGCATCAGCAGCGGTGTGCCCTGGAAGAATTCGATGTAGCCGCGCGCGCTGCGCTGCAACCAGACGCGGTGCGACATGCGCGCGGCCAGGATGGCAAGCCCCATCAGGCCGCCGAGCAGGAAGGCGGTCAGCGAGAGGCCGACGGTCCAGCGCGCGGCGAGCGCCAGGTTGCGGACGATGTCCCAGACGGAAAACTCGATCATGCCGTCCTCCTGCGCACGACGAAGCGCGAGCCGATGCGGGCCAGCACGGCACGCAGGCCGACCGACAGCGCGAGATAGAGGAGGGCCACGATGATGTAGGTCTCGAAGGCGCGGAAGTTGCGCGACTGGATGAAGTTCGCCGCGAAGGTCAGCTCCTCGGCCGCGATCTGCGAGCACACCGAGGTGCCCAGCATCACGATCACGATCTGGCTGGAGAGCGCTGGCCACACTTTCTGCAGCGCCGGGCGCAGCACCACATGGCGGAAGATCTGGCTGCGCGTCATCGCCAGCGAGCCGGCGGCTTCGATCTGGCCACGCGGAATCGCCTGGATGCCGGCGCGGATGATCTCGGTGGAATAGGCGGCCAGGTTGATGATCACGGCCAGCACGGCGGCCGTGCCTTCACCCAGGCGCAGCCCGAGGGCTGGCAGGCCGAAGAAAATGAAGAAGAGCTGGACAATGAAGGGCGTGTTGCGGATCAGCTCCACATACAGACCGAAGAGCCAGGCAAAGGGCTGGATGCGCCAGGCACGCAGCACCGCACCGAGGATGCCCAGCGCCACGCCGGCCAGCGCGCCGGTTGTGGTGAGCAGCATCGTGTAGCCGATGCCGGAGGCGAGTTGCCCGCTGTAGGGCAGGATCGCGGAGAAATCGAATTGGTAGGCCATGAGGGCTTCCTGTCAGCGGGAAGGCTGGCCTGCCGCAGCCGGGCGTGCGGCGGCAGGCGCAAGGGGGCGAAGACAGCGGATTACAGGTCGGCCGGCAGCGGGTTGTGCAGCCACTTCTGGGCGATCTGGTTCAGCGAGCCATCCTTCTTGGCCTTGGCGATCACTTCATTGACCTTGCCCAGCAGCGCGGCCTCACCCTTGTTCACGCCCACGAAGCAGGGCGAATTCTTGATCAGGAACTTGGGCGTGAGCGGGCGCAGCTTGGTGCGTTCGTTGAGTGCTGCGGCCACCACGTTGCCGGTGGCGGCGAACTGGGTCTGGCCGGAGAGATAGGCCGAGATCGTGGAGTTGTTGTCCTCGAAGCGCTTGATGGTGACGGCTGCCGGCGCGATCTTGGTCAGCTCCAGGTCTTCCACCGAGCCACGCGTCACGCCGACCGTCTTGCCGGCCAGGTCAGCCACGCTGGCCGCCTTGGCGTCCGCCGGGCC
The DNA here is from genome assembly GCF_039631355.1 of Uliginosibacterium paludis. Lineage (NCBI taxonomy): Bacteria > Pseudomonadati > Pseudomonadota > Betaproteobacteria > Rhodocyclales > Zoogloeaceae > Uliginosibacterium > Uliginosibacterium paludis. Next base: position 155,267 of record NZ_JBDIVF010000006.1, read on the forward strand.
GAACACGCCGTTGTAGAAGGGCGCGTAGGCGACGCTGAAATCGATCACCTTTTCACGATCGGGATTCTTGCCGAGGCTGGAGATCACCAGGTCGGCCTTGCCGGTGGTGATGTAGGGGATGCGGTTGGTGGATGACACCGGGATCAGCTCCAGCTTCACGCCGAGATCCTTGGCGATCAGCGCGGCCATGTCGATGTCGTAGCCCTGCGGCTTCATGTCGGCGCCCACCGTGCCGAAGGGCGGGAAATCCTGCGGTACGGCCACGCGCAGGGTGCCGCTCTTCTTCACGTTGTCGAGGACATCTGCATGGGCTGGCAGGCTGGCGAACACGTCCAGCGCAAGTGCGGAGGTGGAAAGGAAGCTGAGGACGGTACGACGGTTCATGTGAGGGACTCCAGAGGGGTAGGGACTGCAGGGACGGGATGCTCCACGCCGGTCAGGGCGCGTTGAAATGGATGCCGACGCGTGCCGCGGCACGCATCAGGTGAAGACTCATGGCGGTGTGGGCGGCGTCGCCATCGCCGGCGCGGATCGCGTCGAGGACCGCACGGTGTTCATCCGCCGGCGCCCACAGGCCTTCGGGCTCGGCGAAGGGCAGGCGTACCGAGTGGCCGATCGGCTCTTCGAGCGAGCGGATCACCGAAGCGAGCAGCGGGTTGGCGGAGTGCTCGGCGAGTGCCAGGTGGAAGGCGAGGTCGGCCTCGGCGGCAGCGACCAGGTCGAGCTTGTGCAGGGCGGTTTCGAGCGCGTGCTGGCTGGCTTCGAGCAGGGCGCGGGCCGCTTCGTTGCGACGCCGTGCTACCAGCGCCGCGGCGGCGGGCTCGACGATGGCGCGGAACTGGAAGACATCCTGCGCGGGCAGGGCGAGCGGGCCGGTCGGCACCTCGGCCAGCGGGCGGCGCAGGCCGGCGGTGACGAACACGCCCTTGCCCGGCTGGCAACGCACCAGACCCAGGGCTTCAAGGGTGGAGATGGCTTCGCGCAGGGCCGCGCGGCTGATGCCGAGCGTGACCGACAGCTCGCGCTGGCCGGGCAGCATCTCGCCGCTGCGAAAGCGGCCTTCATGGATCTGGCGTTGCAGGGTCTGCGCGGCGAAGCTGGAGATGCGTGGCATGGTCTCGAATCTGGTTGTACTGGTCTGACCAGTTGAACCAGTTAAAGCGAGTGTCGTGCCAGTTCGCGTTCAGGCGTTGCCGGATCCCTGAAATCGCCGGTGCAGCCGGCGTTTGGCCGGATCGGGCGGGGCGTGGCCGGAAAAGAAAACGCCCGCACAGGAGGATCCTGTCCGGGCGTGTCCGCACGCTTGTCGGGCATCGTGCGCCGGAATGGCGCTTCCGGTTTCGAGCCTCGGCCTGAGTCTCAGGCGTTGGCGTTCAGCGGCCGCGGCCGCAGCTGTGCGCGCACCCAGGCGAGCAGCTGCGCCAGCACGCCGCTGTGCTCCGGCGCGAGTTCCACGCGCAGGCGGGCGCCTTCGATGCCGGCCTGGACGAGGATCCAGCCGCTGGACTCCACCGCGCCCATGTCGCCCTGATGCAGACCCTGGCAGATCTGGATCGGTGCGCCACCGGCCCAGCCAATCGTCTGGGTGAAGAGCGCGCTGCCGGCCTGGCAGGCCACGCGGGTCCGCGCGCCGGCGTGGATGGTGTAGCTCATGCCGGGTTCGATATCGATGCGCTGGAGGATGGGGCTGGATTCGATCCTGTAGTTCATGATGGTGCTCCGCTGTGTTCGGAATGTCTGTCGATGGATGAAGCTTAGGCTTCGCACCGGGGCTCCGGCAGGCACAGGGGCAGGGAACAGGAACCGATACAGCGGCTGCGCGCTCCATCTGTTATGGTTCCAGTGACGGACTTCTGTATCTGTTTCGATACAGCCTCAGGAAAGACGATCAGGCATGGACAACACACAGGACACCGGCCCGCTCTACATGAAGCTCGCCGGGCATTATCTCGGCGCGATCCAGTCGGGCGCGCTGACGCCGGGCGAGCGCATGCCTTCGGTGCGCGACCTCACCCGCCTGCACAAGGTCAGCCTCTCCACCGCGGTGCAGGCCTGCCATTATCTGGAGGACAAGGGCTGGCTCGAAGCGCGGCCGCGCTCGGGCTACTTCGTGCGCCGGCCGCAGCGGGCCGCCCTGCCGCCCAGCAGCGAGCCGGCCCGGGTCGCGCCGATCGACGCGACGCAATACCTCGGCATCCATGAGCGGGTGTCGGAGTTCATCGCCAGCAGCGAGCTGTATCCCACGCGCTTCAACTTCGCCAACGCCTACGCCTCCAGCGATGCCTATCCCGCCAGCGCGCTGATGCGGGCGGCCCAGCAGGCGCTGCGCGACCAGCCCGAGATGCTGGTCAATCCGGTGCCCATGCACGGCCACGCGGCCTTCCGCAGCGTGCTGGCGCGCCGGGCGCTCGAGCGCGGCATGCGGCTCACCGCCGATGACATCGTGGTCACCCATGGCTGCACCGAAGCGATGAATCTCGCGCTGCGTGCGGTGACCCGGCCGGGCGACCGGGTGGCGGTGGAGTCGCCGACCTTCTTCGGCCTGCTGCAGATCCTGCAGAGCCTGGGCCTGCAGTGCATCGAGATTCCCACCAGCCCGCAGACCGGCATATCGGTCGAGGCGCTGTCGCTCGCCTTCGATACCTATTCCGACATCCGCGCGGTGGTGGTGGTGCCGGACTTCCAGAATCCGCTCGGCTGCGTGATGCCCGACGAAAACAAGGCCGCGCTGGTGAGTCTCTGCGCGGAGCGTGAAGTGGCCCTGGTCGAGGACGACACCTATGCCGCGCTGGGCGACGACGAGGAGCCGCTGCGCGCGCTGAAGTCCTGGGACGAGACCGGCGGCGTGATCCACTGTGCTTCGCTGCACAAGACGCTCGCGCCCGGCATGCGCCTGGGCTGGATTTCCGGCGGTCGCTGGCACAAGCGGATCCGCATGTTGAAGTATGCGCAGAGCCGGCCGAATGACCCGCTCTCGCAGGTGGCGGTGGCGGAATACATGAGCAGCGGTGCCTTCGACCGCCATCTCTCGCGCTTGCGCAAGCTCCTGCGCGGCCGGCGCGAGCAGGTGGCCGAGAGCATCGCGCGGCATTTCCCGGAGGGCACCCGGCTCACCCTGCCGCGCGGCGGCATGCTGCTCTGGGTGGAGCTGCCGGCGCCGCTGCGTGGCCAGACAGTGTTCGAGACCGCCTTGCGCGAAGGCGTGCGGGTGGCGCCCGGGCATATCTTTACCAATTCCGACCGCTACAACCACTACCTGCGCATCAACAGCAGCTTGCCCTTCACGCCGGAGGCCGACCGCGCGCTGCAGCGACTGGCTGCCATCGTCCGGGAGCAGGCCGGCTTGTAGCGGTTTTACCCCGACTGGATCTTCATTGCCTCGCTGAACGGCGCTGAACGCCGGGCTTTTCCAGAATCGACGCCCTGAATCTTCATCAGGGAGTCATCTTGAAACTCAGTCGTCTCGCCGCATTCCTGATCCTTGCCGCAGGCCTCGCCGCGCAGGGACACGCCGCCACGCAGAAGCCCGCCGGCCAGGGTTGTGACCGGCCACCGCCGCCTCCGGCCGGCGCGCAATCCGCACCTGCCGGCGAGCGCCCGCCCGGCCCGCCACCCGGCGAGGGCAAGGAGCGCGCGCCGGGTTGCGGCCCTGCTGCCGGAGCGGATGGCATGCCGCCACCGCCGCCGGACGCGGCTGCGGGCAAGGCGGAGATCCGCGCCGAGCACGTGCTGGCGGGCGGCAATGCCGTCTGGGCCCAGCGCGAGTTCGCCACCCGGGCGGCAGACACCAGCGCGGTGCTGGCGACCCGGGGTGCGAAGCTCGCGCTCAACCAGATCAGCGTGCGCAAGGATGGCAATACCTCGTCCTTCGACGCGTCCAGCTTCCTCGGCATGAACGCGGCGCTGCTGGCCAACGAGGGGGCGGCCTTGAGCGTGAAGGACGGCCACGTCCTGGCGACCGGCAGCGGCGCCAACGGCGCCTTTGCGCACGGCAGCGGCGCCTCGGTGCGGCTCGAGCATGTGGAAATCCGCGCCACCGGCGACAACGCACACGGCGTGATGGTGGCAGGCGGCGGCACGATGACGCTCAATGAGGTGAGCATCTTCACCTCGGCCCAGCGCAGCGCGGCGATCGCGACGGATCGTGGCGGTGGCACGGTGCGGGTGAAGGGCGGCAGCTGGCGCACGACGGGCAGGACCTCGCCGGTGCTCTATTCCACGGGAATGCTGGACGTGAATGGCGGCGAAGGCAGCGCGGGGGATTCGGAAGCCATCGTCATCGAAGGCAGCAATTCGGTGAGTCTGACCGGCACCGAGCTGAGCGGCGCACGCAATGGCGCCATGATCTACCAGAGTTTTTCGGGCGACGCCCAGGGCCAGCACGGGCGCCTTGCCATGCTGGGCGGCGCGCTGCGGGCTGCCAGCGGGCCACTCTTTTTCGTGACCAATGCGAGTGCGGACGTGGAGGTGCGCGGCAGCACGCTGGAAGCTGTCTCCGGGGTGCTGGCCGAGGCGCGGGCGGATCGCTGGGGTCGCAAGGGTGCCAACGGAGGCCATCTGGCCTTGCGGGTGGCCGAGCAGACCGTGCAGGGCCGCCTGCTGACCGACACGCTGAGCGACATCCGCCTGAGTCTGGAGCAGGGGGCGAACTGGACCGGCAGCGCGAAGGGGAAAGTCTCTGTGCAGCTGGGCGAGAAGGCTGTCTGGACGCTGGATGGCAATACCGAGGTCCAGGCGCTCAAGGGCGCCGATTGCGAGTCCGGCACCTGCCGCAACATTCGCGGCAAGGGCCATGTGCTGCGTTACGACGTGGTGGCTAATGCCTGGGCGGCCGGCCGCAGCTTCGCGCTGGAGGGGGGCGGCGAGCTGAAGCCGGCACTGCCCTGAGGCGGCGTCCGGCGTTCAGGGCATCATCTTCATGGCCCGGATCCAGGTGAGCCCTGTTTCCGGCCACACCGCGACCGGCAGCCCCTTGGTGAATTTCACCGAGAAGCCGTGCTTGCCCTGGGCAAAGATGTGCATCTCGGCCGGCACGCCGGCGCGCTTGAGCGCCTGGTAGTAGCGGATGGCGTTCTCGGTGGGCACGTCGGCGTCATCGTCCGCCAGGATCAGCAGTGTGGGCGGCGAGGCTTTGGTGACATGGCGATCCGCCGAGTAGGCCTCTTCCTGGGCACGGGTGGGCTCCGGGCCGAGCAGGGCCTTGCGGGTGTCGGCATGGCTCACGCCGGCTTCCATCGAAACCACCGGGTAGAGCAGCATCAGGAAGTCCGGCCGCGCGCTGAGCTTGTCGCTGCCGTCTACTGCGGGATACACCGTGCTGTCGAACTTCGCGCCGAGCAGGGCGGCCATGTGGCCGGCGGCCGAGAAGCCCATGAAGCCGATCCGGGCCGGGTCCAGGCCCCAGTCCTTCGCGTTGGCGCGCACCAGGCGTACCGCGCGCTGGGCGTCCTTCAGCGTCACATCACTGCGCTGCGCATGACCTTCGCCGGGCAGGCGGTAGGTCAGCACGAAGACCGTGATGCCCTGGGCGGCATAGAGGCGGGCGATCTCCACCGCCTCCTTGTCCAGCACCTCGCGCAGATAGGCGCCGCCGGGGGCGGCGATCAGTGCCGTGCCATTCGGCTTCTCGGGCACGAAGGCGATCATGTCGGGCTTCGTGATGCCCTGGATGATGCGGTCCGGGTTGTAGGGATTCTTGCTGCGCTCGGTGATCGTGGCCTGGATGGTGAGCTTTTCCGAGCCGGGTGCGCTACCCGGCCAGAGCGGAATCTGCTGGCCGTCGCGCAGCGCGGCGGCCTGGGCGAAGCCGGTGACACACAGCCCGCCCAGCAGGGCGAGCCTCAGGATATGGCGGCACAGCGCTTTCATCTCTTGCTCCTTTGTTGTCAAACAAATCGCGGGAATCTGAGCGAATTATGCAAACAATGTCTGACAGCTTGGTAAGGGGCAAGACAGGGTATGTCCCTATCATCGGGAGTCGGGAGTCGGGAGTCGGGAGTCGGGAGTTGGGAGTCGGGAGTCGGGTGGAGGGCGCCTAGCGACGGGCGACGAGGAAGATCCGCGGAAAGGAGAACAGCCGGCGGCCATCGCTGCGCGGCGGATAGGCCGTGTCGAGGGCGGCGAGGTAGGCCGCTTCATAGGCCGCGCGCTGGCTGGCGGGCAGGGCTTCGAGGTAAGGGCGCAGACCGGTGCCCTTGACCCAGTCCACGATTGCGGCGGCGTCCGCCATGACGTGTTCGTAGCGGGTGTGCCAGAGCTCGACACTTCTGGCGTGCGGCGCCAGCAGGTCGTAGTAGTGCCCCGCCTGCAGCACGCGCGGCCCCTGTCGCACGGTCTGCAGCGCCTCTGACCACGGCCCCGGCAGATTGCGCATCCAGGCGTGGCTGGGCTCGTCGAAGTTGTCGGGCATCTGGATCGCCAGCACGCCACCGGGGGCGAGCAGGCCGAAGAGCCGGGGCAGGAGCGCGGGGTGATCGGGCAGCCACTGCAGCACGGCGTTGGCGAAGATGAGGTCCGGCGCGCGGGCCGGCGTCCAGCTTGCGATGTCGGCTTCGAGCCAGTGGATGTCCGGCCTGTCCAGCCGGGCGCGGGCAAGCATTTCGGGGGAGCTGTCGACGCCGGTGAGGCGTGCCTGCGGCCAGCGCTCATGCAAGAGCGCGGTGGAGTTGCCGGGCCCGCAGCCGAGGTCGACGACCTCGGCCGGGGCTTCCAGCGGCACCCGGGCCAGCAGTTCGCGGGCCGGCCGGGTGCGCTCATCGGCGAATTTCAGGTATTGCCTGTCGTCCCAGACCGGCATGGCGGCGTCCTCCTGGCGCAAAGCCCCGAGCTTACGCCGCCCCGGCCGTGGCCGCGCCCTCAGGCCGCCGGGAACTTCTCGCGCCAGTGGCGGGCGATGTCGACACGGCGGGTGACCCAGACCCGATCGTGTTTCTCGATGTGATCCAGAAAGTCGATCAGGGCTTTCATGCGGCCCGGCCGGCCGAGCAGGCGGCAGTGCATGCCGATGCTCATCATCTTCGGGCAGTCTTCGCCCTCGGCGTAGAGCACGTCGAAGGTGTCACGCAGGTAGGTGAAGAAGTCCGCCCCTTGCGAGAAGCCCTGGGGCAGGCCGAAGCGCATGTCATTGGTGTCCATCGTGTAGGGCACGATGAGCTGCTGCACTGTTTCGCCATCGGTTTTCTTCACCGGCATCCAGAACGGCAGGTCGTCACCGTAGTAGTCGCTGTCGTAGAGGAAGCCACCGTAGTCGGCCACCAGCCGGTGGGTGTTGGGCGAATCACGGCCGGTGTACCAGCCCAGCGCGCGTTCGCCGGTGAGCCGCTCGATGATCTCCATGCCGATCTTCATGTGCTCGCGCTCGGTCGCCTCATCGATGGTCTGGTAGTTGATCCAGCGCCAGCCATGACAAGCGATTTCATGCCCCAGCTCGCGGAAGGCGGCGGTCAGCTCGGGGTGCCGGGCGAGCGCCATCGACACGCCGAACACCGTGAGCGGCAGGCCGCGTTTCTCGAACTCGCGCAGGATGCGCCACACACCCGCCCGCGAGCCGTATTCATAGATCGACTCCATGCTCAGATGGCGATCCGGAAAGGCCGGCGGGTTGAACATTTCGGAGAGGAACTGCTCGCTGCCCGCGTCACCGTGCAGCACGCTGTTCTCGCCGCCTTCCTCGTAATTGAGCACGAACTGGACGGCGATTTTCGCCTGCCCCGGCCACTGGGCCTGGGGCAGGTGGCGGCCGTAGCCGACGAGGTCACGCGGGTAGCCGGCACTCATCTCATTTCGCTCCTGCTGCATACCAGGCGGCGATGCGCGCGCGCTCGTCGTCGGTCATCTTGGTCATGTTGGCAAGCGGCATGTTCTTGAGCTGCACTGCACGCTCATAGATGCGCTGGGCATGCTGCTTGACGCGCTCCGGCGTGTCGAGCATCACGCCCATCTGTGCCACCGGCATGATCGTGGGATGCTCGGCATGGCAGCCGGAACAGCGCTCGACCGCGATCTTCGTGATCTCGTCCAGCGTCGGTGCGGCAGGCGCCGTGCTGGCCGCCGTGCCGGAGGCAGGTGCCACCGCTTGCGGATGCGGCTTGGGCGCAATCCACACCAGCACGCCCAGGATGATCGCCATGCCGACGATGGGGAACTCCCAGCGGTACACGCCCTTGTGACGCAGGTTGAAGAAGTGGCGGATCAGCACCGCGCCCAGCATGATCAGGATCAGCACCGCCCAGGCATGCGGGTGGCTGTAGGTGCTGGCGTAGTGGTTGCTGATCATCGCGAACAGCACCGGCAGCGTGAGGTAGTTGTTGTGGTAGCTGCGCTGCTTGGCGCGCTTGCCCCAGATCGCCGGTACTTCGCCGCCCTGCTTCATGACGGCCACCTGCCGGCGCTGTGCCGGGATGATCCAGAAGAACACGTTGGCGCTCATCGTGGTGGCGATCATCGCGCCCACATGGATGTAGGCCGCGCGGCCAGCCAGCAGATGGGTCAGCGTGAAGGCCACGAGCGTCACGAAGGCCACATACAGCACGGCGAACAGCAGCTGGCTGCGCTCGATGAGCAGACGGGCGAGCTGGTCATACACGACCCAGCCGATCACCAGCGTGGCGATGCCGATGCCCACCGACTGGGCCGGCGTGATCGACGAGACGGACGGATCGACCATGAAGGTCGCGGCCTGGAAGTAGTACATCACCGAGATCAGCAGGAAGCCGGTGATCCAGGTGGTGTAGCTCGGCCAGAAGAAGAAGTGCAGGTCTTCCGGCAGATGCTTCGGGGTGTTGGCGTATTTCTGCGGATTGTAGAAACCGCCGCCGTGCATGGCCCACAGCTCGCCGCCCACACCGTCCTCGATCAGCTTCGGATCGGTTGGCGGCTTCAGGCTGTTGTCCAGCCAGACGAAGTAGAACGACGCGCCGATCCAGGCAATGCCCACGATCAGGTGAAGCCAGCGCAGCAGCATGCTGGCGGCATCGATCAGATAAGAAAGCTCCATGTGTACTGCTCCTGACAAACCGGGCGCCTTTTGACGCGGCCCCCGCACGACCCGGCTCAACCCGATTTCGTCGTGCACGTGTTCTTGCCGGGCATCCGGCTACTGCGCGCCCCGATCCTGCGACTGCGATGCTCGCCGTACTCGAGTACGGCTGCGCTTCTCGTCACAGCCTCGGGCCGCTCGCTACGCCGGCTGCCCGGCAAGCAAAGGGGCGGGAAGCTGCTGCGCGCCCGATCCTGTGACTGCGATGCTCACCGTACCCGAGTACGGCTGTGTTTCTCCTCGCAGCCTCGAGGCGCTCGCTACGCTTCCCGCTTCCTTTGCTTCATTCCTGCAAAATCATTCAACCTGTTTTCAGGCATGACCCACCATTACACTGATTGCAGCACCCAGCACCCAGCACCCAGCACCCAGCACCCAGCACCCAGCACCCAGCACCCAGCACTGAATTTACGACCCCCGATACGTCGAATACGCCCAGGGCGAGACCAGCAGCGGCACATGGTAGTGGCCGGCCGGGTCGGCGATGCCGAAGGCGAGGCTGACCTGGTCGAGGAAAGGGGGCTCCGGCAGCGTGAGGCCGCGGCTTCTGAAATAGGGGGCGACGTCGAAGACCAGCGTGTAGCGGCCGGGTTCGAGTTCGCCCGAGAGCAGCGGTGCGTCGCTGCGGCCGTCGGCATTGGTCGCGCCGGTGATGATCGCGTCGCGGCTTCCCTCGCGGAAAAGCGCGAAACGCATGCCGGCTGCGGGACAGCCGTGTGCGGTATCCAGTACGTGGGTGCTGAGGCGGCCCATGCTTGTCATGCTCCTGTCAGTCTACGAGCCCGATTATAGGGAAGCCGCCGGCGCGGACTGTCGCATAGAGGTTATTCACCGCTCCGGATTGCCGGCCCGCCGGCGCAGCACATAAGCTGGTACAAACAGACACGAGTTTTCCCCCATGCAGATTGCCGCAATCGATCAGGTTTCCGGGCTGGAACGCGCGGAATTCGTCCAAGCGCTGGAAGGCATTTTCGAACATTCGCCCTGGGTCGCCGAGCGTGCCTGGCTGCGTCGTCCGTTTGCGGACATCGAGGCCCTGCGGGAGGCGATGGTGAGCGTGATGATGCAGGCCTCGCACGAGGAGCAGCTCGCGCTGATCCGGGCCCATCCGGAGCTTGCCGGCCGGGCGGCGGTGGCGGGGGAACTCACTGAAGCGTCGACGCGCGAGCAATCCGGCGCCCGACTCGACAAATGTTCGCCGGAAGAATTTGCCCGGCTGCAGGCGCTCAACGCGCAGTACAACGCGCGCTTCGGCTTTCCCTTCATTCTGGCCGTCCGTGGTCTGGACCGTGCCGGCATCATCGAGCGCTTTGCCGAACGGCTTGAAAACTCGCCGCAGACCGAATTTGCCGAGGCGCTGAACCAGATCGCCCGGATCGCTTCGCTGCGTCTGGCGGAGCGCTTCCCTTCCGCCTGAATCCCCGAGGGGGCCGGATGCAGGTTGCAGCCTGCATCCGGCTTCAACATCAGCACAGGCCAAGTGCGGGCATGCGCTGGGAGGTCGGTGTGGAAGGCAGGGTGCGTACCGGTGCGACCGGCTGGCTGCTCTGGCGGGCGACGGCAATCACCTGTTCGCGGAACCAGCGGCATTCCTCGGCGTAGTGCGAGCGGTCGTGCCACAGCAGGTAGAAGGCCATCGGCGGGTAGTCGATCGGCGAGCGTGCGAGGGCCAGCGGCAGGCGACGTGCGAAATGTTCGGCGAAGGAGCGCGGGCAGCTGAAGATCATGTCCGACTCCAGCACCATGTAGGGCGCCATGCTGAAGTAGGGCACCCAGGCCACGATGTTGCGCTTGAGGCGTTCGCGTGCGAGGTGCATGTCGATCACGCCGCGCTGGCCGACCGAGTAGGGCGTCGGCGCAAGGTGCTCGGCATCGAGGTAGCTCTTGGTGGTCAGCGGCCGACCGGCCAGTGGATGGTCTTCCCGCATCATGCAGACGACTTCTTCCTCGAAGAGCGGCGACAGGCGCAGCTGCTCCGGCGGATGCGGCCAGTTGCCGATCACCACGTCGAGGCGGCCTTCGGCCAGCGCACCGGCGAAATCCTGCTCCGGGCTGAAGGAGTGGAAGACCACTTGCGCATGCGGCGCCAGGCTGTGAAAGCGCGCCATGATGCGGCCCAGCAGTGCCGGGTCGAGGTAATCGGGTGTTGCCACGTTGAAGGTGCGGCGGGTGGTGGCCGGATCAAAACGGGTCTGGCCGGTGGCGATGGTTTCGATGCTGGCCAGTGCCTGACGCACCGGTTCGAGCAGCGCTGCACCACGTTCGGTCGGCGTCATGCCGTTCTTGCTGCGGACAAGGAGCGGGTCACCGGTGAGGTCGCGCAGGCGGCGAAGTGCCGTGCTGACCGCGGGCTGCGACTGGTTGAGCCTGCGTGCGGCGCGCGACACGCTGCATTCCGTGAGCAGCAGGTGCAGCACCCGCAGCAGATGGACGTCGATGGAATCCCATTGTGTAGCAGCCGACATGCTTGTTCTCCTTGTTGATGGGATGCAATCAGCAAGGGGCGTGCCATGCGGTGCAGTAGGGCGGGTATTCGGCGGGCGTGCTCCGGCGGCAGGCCGTCCGGCTTATATGTGATGACTTATGCCAACCATATCCGATCTGCCTTTCTGCACTGCCGGAGACGTTCCGATGATCCGTTCCGGTGCCGGCGGACCCGGTTTCGGGCCGGTTTTGTCGTCACGGGCACCGTGCTGGTGCGTACGGACGGGGCGGAGCCGGTCAGGGCTGCGACGGGGCATGGCATGACCATTGCTGAATGGCGGGAGTCGTTTCCCATCCATGAAGGAGTCAGTACCCATGAAGAACACTGCCGCACGTACGGTCCGACGAGCTTTCCTTGCACTTGCGCTGGGCAGCCTGGCCGCCGGTTCGATGGCCGCCGAGCTCACCAAGATCAAGTTCACGCTCGACTGGCGCTTCGAAGGTCCGTCGGCCCCTTTCCTGATGGCCAAGGCCAAGGGTTACTTCGAGGCCGAAGGGCTTGATGTGACGATCGACGCGGGCGCGGGGTCGGCCGGCGCGGTGACCCGTGTGGCCACCGGCGCCTATGACATGGGCTTCGTGGACTTCAACGCGCTGGTCGAGCATGACGCCAGCAACCCCGCCTCGAAGCTGCAGGCGGTCTACATGGTCTACAACTTCACGCCGGCCGCCGTGGTCACGCTGAAGAAATCCGGCATTGCCAAGCCGGCTGACGTGGTCGGCAAGACCCTGGCCGCTCCGGTGTTCGATGCCGGCCGCAAGGCTTTCCCGGCCTTTGCCAAGTCCAACAACATCGATCCGGCCGCGGTGAAATGGCAGAGCGTGGATCCGGCGATCCGCGAGACCCTGCTGGCCCGTGGCGAAGTGGATGGCATCACCGGCTTCTCCTTCACCAGTGTGCTGAGCCTTGAAGCGCGTGGCGTAAAGGCCTCCGACCTCAACGTGATGCTCTACAACAACAACGGCGTGGATCTGTATGGCAACGCCATCATCTCGTCGCCGAAGCTGATTGCCGAGAAGCCCAAGGCTGTCGAAGGTTTTCTGCGTGCCTTCAACAAGGCGCTGAAGGAAACCATCGCCAACCCGGATGAAGCCGCGACCTTCGTGAAGAAGCAGGATTCGCTGGCCGACCTGGCGCTGGAAACCCGTCGCCTGAAGATGGCGATGTCCGAAGTGGTCGTGACACCCGAGACCAGGGCCAACGGCCTGGGCGGCGTGACCGAGGAGCGCATGAAGCGCTCGCTGGCTGAAACCATGGTGGCCTACAACCTGAAGGCCATGCCCGACGCTGCTGCGCTCTTCAACCCTGCTTTCCTGCCGCCCAAGGCGGACCGCATGATCAAGTAAGGCTGCATGAGGGGAATACGGGCAGGCATGGGCCTGCCCGCACAGGAACAACAGAGAGTGCGATATGAGTTTCGTGGAGTTCGAGCAGGTCAGCCTGCGCTATAGCGAGGATGGGCCGAAAGCGATCGAGGACGTCAGTCTGAAGATCGAGGAGGGCGAGTTCGTGGCGGTGGTCGGGCCTTCGGGTTGCGGCAAGTCCACGTTGATGAAACTGGTCTCCGGCCTCAAGGGGCCTTCGGAAGGTTATGTCTATGTCAATGGACGCCAGGTGGGTGGCCCGCTTGGCATTGTCGGCATGGCTTTCCAGGCGGCCAATCTGCTGCCCTGGCGCACCACGCTGGAAAACGTGATGCTGCCGCTGGAAATCGTGGAGCCTTACCGCAGCCAGTTCCGCAGCAAGCGCGCCGAGTTCGAGGCGCTGGCGCGCGAGCAGCTCAAGCGCGTCGGGCTGGCGGGCTTCGAAGACAAATTCCCGTGGGAGCTTTCGGGCGGCATGCAGCAGCGTGCCTCGATCTGCCGGGCTCTGATCCACAAGCCGCGCCTGCTGATGCTCGACGAGCCCTTCGGTGCGCTGGACGCCTTCACCCGTGAAGAGCTCTGGTGCATGCTGCGCGACCTCTGGCAGCAGCAGCCTTTCACCATCGTGCTGGTCACGCATGATCTGCGCGAGGCCGTGTTCCTTGCCGATACCGTGTATGTCATGAGCAAGCGGCCCGGGCGCATCCTCGTCCAGCGCCAGATCGACCTGCCACGCCCGCGGGATCTGGAAGTGACCTATACCGATGCCTTCTCGGCGCATGTGCATGTGCTGCGCGAAGCCATCGGCCGGGTGAGGGAGAGCTGAGATGAGACTGTCTTCACGAACCGTCAGTCGTCTGGCCCCCTGGATCCTGACCCTGCTGGTGGTGGTCAGCTGGGAGGCGGTCTGCCGCGGCTTTGCGATTCCTTCCTTCCTGATGCCTGCGCCCTCCGCGATCTGGCAGACGGGGCTCGCGATGGCGGCGCCGATCATGGAGCACGCCACCCACACGCTGATTACCACGCTTGCCGGCTTTGCCGTGGCGGTCATCTTCGGCGCGCTGCTGGGCATGGTCGTCGGCTCCTCGCCGCTGATCTACAAGGCGCTCTACCCGATGCTGGTCGGCTTCAACAGCGTGCCCAAGGTGGCCTTCGTGCCGGTGCTGGTGGTGTGGTTCGGCATCGGAACGGTGCCGGCGATCCTGACCGCCTTCCTGATCTCCTTCTTCCCGGTGGTGGTGAATGTCGCCACCGGGCTCTCCACGCTCGAGCCGGAGCTGGAGGACGTGCTGCGCTCGCTGGGCGCGTCGCGGCTGGACATCCTGAAGAAGGTCGGCCTGCCGCGCTCCATGCCCTTCTTCTTCGCCTCGCTGAAGGTGGCGATCACGCTCGCCTTCGTGGGCTCGGTGATGTCGGAGACCGTCGCCTCCAACGTCGGCATCGGCTACCTCATGATGAGTGCGAGCTCATCGATGAACATGCCGCTGGTATTTGCCGGACTGGTCGTGATCGGCATCATGGGGGTCGTGATGTACGAGCTCTTTGCCTTGCTGGAGCGCCGGATTACCGGTTGGGCAAGTCGCGGGCAGAACGCCGCGCACTGACGAGCCGGCGAATGGCAAGCGAGGGGCCGCCTGGTGCGGCCCCTCTGTTTTCGGGCGGCGTTCAGACGAAGAGGGTCAGCGTGCCGGTCTGGCCGAAAAGACGGCTGCCCGCAATCTCGCCGGCGGCAAAGAAGCCGGCGAGCGGAATGTCGCCGAACACCTCGCGGATCATGCTGACCTCGGCGTCATCGCTGTCGAACATGATGCCGCCGCGCCCGGCGCAGCTCACGTAGATGCCGCCGGCAGGCGGGCGGGGGCAGGCGTCACGCAGGTCGTGCAGCATCTGGAGCAGGTCCTGGCGGGCCGCTTCTTCGTCCCGCTTCAGAAAGAGCAGGCTCTGCCCCTTGCTGACCGACTCGTTGATGGCCAGCTTGCCGCTGCGCAGGTCGATGGCCACGATGCGACGCGCCGCAAACTGCCGCCGGTCCTGATCGTCATCGGTCAGACCGACGAGCAGGGTGTTGACGGCCCGGCGCAGGTCCGCGCCCAGCGCCGGCCCGGCGGCTTCCCGGAAAACCTCGGTGGCGGGGCGGCCGTCGATGCGCTCGATGAGGCTGTCCTGCGCGGCCGTCACATGCCAGCTCCCCGGCAGCGGCAGGCAGCCCTGACTGAGGCCGGTGAGCATCTGGATGCGGTCGTTGAACGCTACGCCGGACAGGCCGCCGGTGAGCGGCGCTTCGGCGATGTGCCAGGCTTGCTGGCGGGCGCTGGCCAGTCCGCCAGCCAGGCTGCCTCCGCGGATCTTGTGGCTCATGTCACTGACCAGCTCGCTCATGTCGGGCGTCAGCGGGTCACCATGAACCAGCGCGGCGTAGGCGGAAAAATCCCGCGGCAAGGGCTTGCGCCCGGAGAACACCCGGAAGCAGTCGAGCGGAAATGCTCCCAGCATGACCGACAGGCCGGGGGCGTCAAGTGCTGCGCCTTCGCGACCCAGCACGCCGACGCCGGTGGCGCCGATCCATTCCTGCACGCCGGTGTGCTGGCGCAGCCGGTTGAGGAGCGGGTCCAGCGCAAAGGCGAAGTGGTCGGAGACGTAGAGGAAACCGAGGTTGGCTTGCGGAAGTCTGGGCAGGCTGGCGAGCACGCCCTGCAGGGCGTCTTCCCAGCCTGACGCGCTGGCCCAGGCACTGGCGAAACGGGGTGAAGTCATTGTGGTCCGGTCTGATCGGGCGCGGGCTTGGCCGCGCCGGGGGATTCGGGGGGCTGTTCTGTTCCGGTGGCCGGAGCAGGGGTAAAAGGCCAGCTCCAGAGGGCCGGGTTGGCAAAGGGATTGGGCGGCTCGCCGTCCTGTCCAGCCTTGCTCATCGCCTGCATGGCAGCCAGCGTGGCACGCTGGACCTCCAGCCCCTGGATGGTCATCTGGAGCATGCCGAGATTCATCTTCAGCCAGCCTTCGACCGCCTTGAGATCCTTGATGCGCTGATCGAGTTCATTCACATCGAGCGTGGGGGTGACCATGCCGGGCAGGCCGAAGCCCATGTTGCCCCACATGCGACGGATGAAGTCGAAACCGTCTTCCTGAGTGTCGTTCGGTGCGGACATGGCAGTGCTCCGTAGCTGGCTGCCCCCATCATAGCGCTTCCGGCAGAGGCTCAGGCCTCCGGCAGGTGATGGTTCTGGCGCGGGCCCAGCAGATGGGAGAGGGCTGCACGCAGCTTGGCCGGGCGGACCGGTTTGTGCAGCAGCGGAACTTGGCGCGCGGTGGCTTCCTGCAGGGTTTCCGGGCCGGTGTCGCCGGACAGCAGCAGCGCAGGGAGCGTTGCGCCGAAGCGCTCGCGCATGCGGGCGATGATGTCCAGCCCGGTGTGCGGCCCAGGCAGCCGGTAGTCGCTGATGACCATTTCCGGCTCGACCTCCATTTCCTC
The DNA here is from genome assembly GCF_039631355.1 of Uliginosibacterium paludis. Classification (NCBI taxonomy): domain Bacteria; kingdom Pseudomonadati; phylum Pseudomonadota; class Betaproteobacteria; order Rhodocyclales; family Zoogloeaceae; genus Uliginosibacterium; species Uliginosibacterium paludis. The sequence goes on from NZ_JBDIVF010000006.1 coordinate 171,622, forward strand.
CAGCGCATCGAGTGCGCTGGCAAGGCTGTCGCTGGCGACCACGAAGCAGCCCCAGGCGCGCAGCAGGCCGGCGAGGCTTTCCTGGGCCAGGGCATCGTCATCGACCATCACGATGATGCGGCCGAGCAGATCCTGCTCCTGCAGGCCCTGCGGCACCTTGGATGTTTCCGCGTCAGCCATCGGCACCATGACGCCGAATACCGAGCCACGGCCCGGAGCCGAGCGCAGGGTGATCGGGTGATAGAGCAGGTCGGCCAGGCGGCGAACGATGGCGAGCCCGAGGCCAAGACCCTTGGAGCGGTCGCGTGCCGGGTTGTCCAGCTGGACGAACTCCACGAAGATGCTGGACTGGTTTTCCTGCGCAATGCCGACCCCACTGTCACGGACCTCGATCAGTACGTGCCCGCCCCGGCGCCGCGCAGTCACCATGATCGCGCCCTGCGGGGTGTAGCGCAGCGCATTGCCGACGAGATTGATCAGGATGCGCTCGAAGAGCAGGGGGTCGCTGTGAATCCAGAGCGAGGTCGGGCGGACGCGCAGGCGCAACCCGCGTTCCTTGGCGGCGTGGGTGTAGTCGTTGCCGATGCGCTCGAACAGCGGGCCCAGCGCGAAACCGCGCGGCGAGGAGCTCACTACGCCGGCATCAAGCTTGGAGATGTCGAGCAGGCTGTCGAGCAGGTTCTCCATGGCCTCGGCGGAAGCCGCGATGCGCTCGATCAGCATGCGGGTGTCCGGGCTGTGCTCCTTGCGCGAGAGATCGGCGATGAACAGCCCGAGTGCGTGCATCGGCTGACGCAGGTCATGGCTGGCGGAGGCCAGAAAGCGGGATTTGGCGAGGTTGGCTCGTTCGGCCTCTTCCGTGCGCTCGCGCAGCTGCAGGGTGGCTTCCGAGATCCGGCTCTCCAGGTTGCCGCGCGCGATGGCGAGGTGGGCGGCCATCTCGTTGACGCCTTCTGAGAGCCGCCGCAGCGAGCCGCCACCTTCGACCGGCACACGCGTGGTCAGGTTGCCGCGGCCGATGTCGGACATGGCCTGGGCGATGCGCCGGATCGGCGTGCTGACCGAGCGACTCATCAGTACGGCCAGGGCAATGCTGCCGGCCAGCACCAGGGCCAGCGTCGCAAAGGCGGTGGCGATCTGGTTGAGCTTCCGGTTTTCCAGCGTGTCGCGCGAGATCAGGACCACCACCTCTCCGAGGGTCTGATCCTGCGTGGCGGGGCCACCCGTCAGCGTATAGGGATCGTCATCCAGCGAACGGCTGTAGCGCACCGGCTCGACGATGCGCAGCATCTGACTGCTGACGTTGCGGATTTCCTCGCTGCCGGGCCTGATGAAGGTGTCGGAGTCCCGCGCGTGTACCTGCAGACCGGCGACCGCCATCAGGCTGCCGTCGCGGTCATAGATCGCGACGCCATACAGATCGGCAGCGCTGAGTGCCGAGGCGGCCAGCCGCTGCAAGGCATCCTTGTTGCCGGAGAAGAGACCGAACTCGGCGGTGGCCGACAGCTGTCGCGCCAGTGCCCGGCCACGCTGGTTCAGCGCGTCTTCCAGGTCGGAGATGCGCGAGAAGGTCAGCAGCGCGGTGAGCAGCAGACCCAGCACGATGGTCGGGACGAGCGCCACGAACAGCACGCGCGTGCGGATATCCCAGTTCAGCTTCATGGCTGGCGCTCCAGTTTCTCAAGACGCTCGCGGATCACGGCGCTGTCCTCCAGGCGCAGTCCGAGCGAGCGTGCAACACGCTCGTTTACGCCGACCGTGAATTTCTGGGGGTACTGCATTCCGGGGTTGCCATTGCCTGCCAGCGTGGCCCTCACCATGTCGGCCGTTTGCGCGGCGATCTGTTCGGGCGAGGAATACAGTGCAACGGTGGCGCCCGCATTCAGATAGGCCGGCGAAAAACCGATCACCGGGACCTGGTGACGAAACGCTCCGAGCAGAATGCTGGGGATGGTCCGGGCGTTGAAGATGGTGGTGTCAGGCGTGGCCAGAATGACGAGGTCATCGCCCAGCATCCGTTGCATGGCGGGGTAGATTTCCTTCTCGTCGCCGACCGATTCGCTTTGCGCCTTGATCGACTGTTCGCGGGCGGCAGCCATCAGGCCTTGCGTGCTGTCCCGGCTGTCCCGGCCGGCGAGCAGACCGATCCGGGTGTGTTCGGGCAGCGCGGTACGAACGAGCCTGACATAGCGTGCGGCGGGCTGGTCGATCAGTACGCCTCCGGCGACGGTGCGCTGTGCCTTGACCCTGTCATAGGTTGTACGGGGAATCATCGCGAGCACCAGCGGTGCGCCAAAGGTCGCGGGCTCGAGTGCCTCTGCGGCCAGACTGCCGGCAGCGACAACCAGCTGCGTGCCCGGCGGCAGTTCCCGGCGAGCCTGCTCCGGATCCACCAGCGTGATCTGCACTGCGCTGTTTTTCAGAGCGATGACGAAAGCATTCGCGAACTGCTGGTAGGCGGCCGAGGTGTCACCCAGGACAAGGGCAACGGAGCCGGCAGCGAGGGCCCTGACGGGCCAGAGCAGCGTCAGCAGGCAGAGCAGGGCAAGGCGGCGGACGACCATCGATCCGGAGGCGCCCGCGAGCTGCGGGATGGCTTCCTTGTGCCACGATGGCGACTTGTGGCCGACCAGCCAGGCTGTCCATCGGGCCATCCGGCCTTTTCCGGGATTGATCATTCGCCAGAGGATACAAGAGCCCACGGAATCGGGGTGGCTCCGGAGGCCAGGGTTTGCGGGAAAATATCCTGCCCATTAGGGTAAGGCTTTCGTCTCCCGTCCTCGGACAGTGCCGCCGGCAGCGTAAGATCAGGCGCTGAACAAATTGAAAAAACTGGCGGAACACACTCATGGAGCCATGTCGGGTACTGGTCATTGAAGATCATGCGCTGGTCCGGGAGGCGCTTGTCCGTGCGCTCGAGCAACTCGATCGCACCTGCGAGCACGCCCAGGCCGGATGCGCGGCAGATGCGATGGCGCTCATCGAGAGCGGGCACGAGTTCGATCTGATCCTGACCGACCTGATGCTGCCGGACATGAGCGGTTTTTCCCTGCTTTCGATCCTGGCGCACCGTTTTCCCGCCGTACCGGTCGTGGTGGTGTCTGCCCTGGCCGATGAGGCTTCCGTCAAGCGGGCACTCAAGGCCGGCGCGGCCGGTTTCATTTCCAAGACCCTGTCATCCGGCGAACTGGTGGCTGCGATCCGTGCAGTGTTACGGGGTCAGATGGTGACACCCGATTTCGATGCGCCCGCGCCAGTCATGCAGAGAGTCGTCCGGCGCAGGGGGATCGATTCACTCTCCGAGCAGTACGGACTCACCGCCGCCCAGACGCGTGTCATGGAACTGATGGTGGAAGGGCGAACCAACCGGGAAATCGCGGACTTGCTCGGACTGGCGGAGGGTACGATCAAGGTGCATTGCTCGGCGATCCTTCGCGCGCTGGGTGTGCCCAATCGGGCCCAGGCGCTGGTCGTACTGGCACGGCAGGGCTTGCGTGCCTGAGTGAGCCCCAAGAGAGGGGGGGCTCAGGCCATGTGCAGGCCCACCCGGCTGTTTTTTTCCTCTCTTGCGGCGACGATGCGTTCGATCCGCCTTGCGGCTGCGAGCGCAGTCTGCTCGGCCGGGATCGCTTCGGGCCCGTGCTCGAGAATGGCCAGGAAGTAGCGTGCAACAGCCCTGCAGGCGTTGTTGAGCGAAGTTGGCAGGCGTTCTGCCGGCTCGTCCTGCAGCAGCAGTTTCGAGGCGGAAATGGCAAATACCGGTGCCAGTACGCGATGCCTGAGATGTTCGGGGAAGGACTCGAGCAAGCGGATCGACGCCTTGTATTGCCAGGGATTGGTGGGCCACTGCGAGGGTAGCGCCAGCGCACTGGGGAGTCGCTCCAGGTCACGGCAGACTACGCGCAGGTCTTCCTGTGAGTCACGGAATGGCAGCAGCACCAGATCAGAGAGCCGGCAGACATCCAAGTCGACGGTCGGTCTGTTCGCGCCGCCATCGACAACGCCGATCCAGCCTTCGCGGGACTTGAGTGCCGAAATGATCTTTTCGCGCGCGTCTGCGTTTCTGGCGTCGGCATGCACATAGGGCAGCTTGCCCTGAGGCGGCGGCTCGCGCCCGATGTCTGTCATCACAAACGCAGCCCGATGCCCGAGCAGACCCAGTCCGTAGCACAGCATGTGCGACAGGGTTGTCTTGCCGCAGCCACCCTTGCTGCCCAGAATCGAGATGACCTTCATCGTGCCGCTCCTTCGCCAGTCTGTTGATGCTGCGCCAATCATGCGGCAGTCGGTCCCGGGACGAATTCCGGAATAGAGCCGTTTTTCCGTCTTATCGGATGCTTGGCCGGAATCCGGTAGCAGAACAAACGGGTGTGCCGCGAATCATCGACGAGGAGGGTTTCAAAAGGCTGGATGCCGGGGATCTCGAAGCTGTTGCTGATAAGAAGACTCCCTGGTTTCATCTCCGTGATTGCCTTGCGCCAGATGCCGGGCATCGGTACGGGTGACAGGAAGGCGTAGACGACATCGAAGTCGCCCAGCGGCATTTTCCACAGATCCGCGCGGTGAAACGTGAGTCTCGCTTCGCGGCGGGCCAGCCAGCGCGAAATCCAGAACGGGGCGGGGGCCGACTCGATTCCACGGACATCCCAGGCTGGTCTCAGGCGGGCGATCCGCCGCAGCAAACCACCTGTCCCGCTACCGATATCAAGCAGCTTCAGTTCGGCGGGATTGCCCAGATAGGCGAGCATCCGGTGGGCGGTGTGCTTGTTTGAGAGATAGAGCGGAACCTGTGTCCGGAAGCTGCTCCAGTAGGTCAGGGCCAGCACGGCGAATGCAAGTCCGTATACCCATGGCGGAATGCCGGTCTGGATGGCAAGTGCAAGCGCTGGACAAAAAACGAGATGGATGAAGGCCCACCATTTCGGACAGAGAAGGATGGCGGAGGCAGATGCCGCGACCACGCCCTGAATCAATGCAAGTTGAATCAGAGTCATCGCAGGCAGTGATTCGCTGTGCCCCAGCGAATAAATGATCAGAAAGCCGGCGACTTGCGCTGCCAGGGCTTTCAGGAGATGTCTGGGCATGGCTGGGTCTGGGGTGAAAAAACGAGTAACGACATTCCTGCTTGTTGAGTTCAATATTTTTTTGATTCGATGCTTGACTCTCGATTCGGGTATCTCTATAGTTCTGCGTTCTCCCGGAGGGGTGCCCGAGTGGCTAAAGGGGGCAGACTGTAAATCTGTTGGCTTACGCCTACGTTGGTTCGAATCCAACCTCCTCCACCAGTTTCACAGGTTGTGCGTCGTGTGGCGCGCAATGGGTGGCGGGCGAGAATTGTATATTGCTCGTGTGTAAGGCGGGTGTAGCTCAATGGTAGAGCAGAAGCCTTCCAAGCTTATGACGAGGGTTCGATTCCCTTCACCCGCTCCAGTTTGCAGTGCCCTTGTAGCTCAGTGGTAGAGCACTCCCTTGGTAAGGGAGAGGCCACGTGTTCAATCCACGTCAAGGGCACCACTAGATTCTGTTTTCAACTGCTTGCTCGGTTTATTGGGGTAGATCATGGCCAAGGAAAAGTTTGAACGTACGAAGCCGCACGTGAACGTCGGCACGATTGGTCACGTTGACCACGGCAAGACCACGCT
>NZ_JBDIVF010000007.1:0-170561 GCF_039631355.1 Uliginosibacterium paludis
CCTTCATTGACGCTGCCCGAGCCCGTGATCGACACGGTCGTGATGTCCGTGTCATCCGACACGGTGGTCGAGACGGAGGACGTCGTGGTGAGCGCCTCGTACTGGCCACCGGCGGTGCCGGTGATGGAGACGTTCAGTGCCGTGTCGCCCTGGGCATACACATCGTCCGCGCGCACCGCATACGGCGCGCTGGAAGCGGAGGAGCTGCCGACCGGAATGGTGATGCTCTGGCCATTGGAGAGCGAGATCACCAGCGGGCTGCCGGTGACCGGATGATCGACGCTGGCGGTATAGACCACCGAACCGCCTTCGGTGACGGCCGTGGCGGAGGCCGTGAGGGTCACGGTCGTCGCGTCCGGCGTCGCTTCATCGGTGACGGTGGTCGTGACGGCCGTCTTGTCGGCGACCAGACTCTCGAAGTTGCCGCCCGAGATCGTGTCGATGTGGTTGGTGACGACAGACGAGCCGGTATAGGCATTGTCGGCCGTGGCGGTGGTGACGCTGCCGGACGAGCTTCCGACCGGAATGGTGATCGTCTCGCCATTGACGAGCTTGACCGTCACGTCCGAACCGGTCACGACACTCGCGAGGGTCACCGTGTAGGTGATGGTGCTGCCTTCGGCCACCGAGGAGGAGGCGGTCAGCGTGGCGCTGGTGGTGTCGATCGTATCGCTCACTGCGGTCACCGCCGGGGTGCTGCTCGCGACCAGGCGTTCGAAGCCGCCGCCACTGGTACCGGTGATGGTGACACTGGTGTTGCCCGCGTCGACATACACATCATCGGACGGAGCGGGGACGCTGACCGAGCCGGTGGTGGCACCGGCCGCAATCGTGATGCTGCTGCCGTTCGACAGCGCAACGGTCACCGGCGTGGCTGCGGCGTGATCCAGGCTCGCGGTGTAGGTAATCGTGCCGCCTTCGGCTGCCGTGCTGCTGGCCGAGAGGCTGACGGTGGTGAGGTCTGTGTCGTCCTGGACCGTGGTGTTGGCCGTCGCTGAGCTTGCGCTGGTGTCGAGGGTCGAAAAGCCGCCGCCCGAGCTGCTCGAGACTGAAATGCTCAGTGTCTGGTCGCCCTGGGCGTACACATCGTCGCCCCGCACGGCATAGGGCGCGCTGGAGCCGCTGGTGCTGCCGACCGGAATGGTGATCGTCTGGCCATTGGACAGCGTGAGGATCAGCGGTGTGCCAGTGACCGGACTGCTCACGGTGGCGGTGTAGACGACCGAGCCGCCTTCCGTGACCGTCGTGGCCGAGCTTGAAAGGCTGAGGGTGGCGGCGACCGGTGGTGTGGCCGGATCGGCAGCTGCCGGGGCTTCGGCCTGGATGTCCGGTTGGCTCGTCTCGGGGAGCGCGAGCTCCTGCGCTGCGGCGGCCGAGCTGAACTCGAATGACTGGCCGCTCAGCTCTTCGGCGATCCTGAGGACCCGGACGAAGCTGTGGCCGGCATTGCTGCCATCGCTTCCCGAGAGACCGGCTGCGGTGGGATCGAGGTCTGCCAGCGGATCCCGGCCAGCGTTGAGCGAGGCGATGACCCGTTCGGCCTCGGTGCCTGCAAGGGCCTTGACTGCGGCATCGATGCCCTCGACGGGCTCCTGCCTCAGGAACTCGCGGTCTGCGAGAATCTCGCGCCCCCCTCCGACGGCGATAGTTTCCCCGTCGGCCAGGCGCAGCTCCATCCCCCCGTCGGCGGCTACCACGAACTGCTGGCCCTCCCGGATCTCGTCACCCGCCTTGAGCGGCTGGAGAAGACCGGTTGCGTCGCGGAGGTAGGCTTTGCCGTCGATCCGCAGAATGCTTGCTACATGGGGGAGAACCGCTGCGCTGTTGGGGATTGCCATGGTTTTCGCAGAATGCCGTTTTCATTATTGATCGGCGGAATCTACGTGGCATGCCCTTGGGGCACATTGTCCTTGTGTACAGGGCTTTGTGGATTTTTGTCAGAAAGTGTCTACGCGTGTGATTTTTTTCGCACTCGTTGTGTAAATGCGGAAAGCGCTCAGTGCGGAATGCCGTGGATTTTCAGTGCAAGCTGAAGCCGGTCAGACACCTGGAGTTTCTCGAAAGCGGCGCTCAGATGGGCTTTTACCGTGCGCTCGGTGATCTGCAGCGTTTCGGCAATGAGCTGGTTGGATTGCCCCTTGGCAGCGAGCAGCGCCACTTCGCGCTCGCGTCCGGTGAGCAGTACCGTACGCTTGTCCGTATGGTTTTCCCGCGCCTGCTGCAGCCCGGCCAGCAGGCGGTTGAGCAGACTCTTTCCCACCCACTTCTCGCCGCTGACCACCACATCGAGGATCTGGCGAAGCGTGACTTCTGCCGCGTAGGCATGGCTGTAGCCGGACGCCCCGGCATCAAGGAAGTAGAGCCCTTCGTCGTCCGTCGGCATGCTGCTGACCACCACCGCAAGCAAGCGGGCCGACCAGGCCTGCCATTGCTCCAGCGCTGTCGCGGCGAGGCCGGCACAGGCGGTATCCAGGACGACCAGGCTTTCCGCAGGCAATGCGTCGAGGCGCTCGGGGCCCTGCAATCGCAATACCGACCAGACGTCCCCCAAGCGCATGAAACGCTGGAAGAGGGCATCGTCGTCGGTCAGGACATGAACAGTTCTTTGGGTCATGGATTCAGCGTTCCCTCAGCGCATTCGCCTGGGCACGCAATACCGGTTTCATCAGGTAGGAAAGGATGGTTTTCTTGCCGGTGAGGATGTCGACTTCGGCCACCATGCCGGGAATGATCGGGAGCTTCTCCTCACCGATCACGCTCTTGTCGGTGCGCACCCGGATCACGTAGTAGGAGTTGCCCTTGTCGTCCGTGATCGAGTCTGCGCCGATCTGCTCGAGTCGTGCTTCCAGACCGCCATAAATCGAGAAGTCGTAGGCGGTGAACTTGACCAGCGCTTTCTGGCCCGGACGCAGAAAGGCAATGTCGCGGGGCAATACGCGGGCTTCGAGCAGCAGCGCGTCGTCGCTCGGCACGATGTCGATGACTTCCTTGCCCGGCTGAACCACGCCGCCGACGGTATTGACCAGCAACTGCCGGACCGTGCCATTGACCGGCGCGCGGATCTCGGATTGCTTGACCCTGTCCTGCAGCGCAACACTGCCTTCCGAGAGCTTGCCCAGGCGGGAATTGACTTCAGAGAGCTCCATCCTGGCCCGGTTGCGGATCGTGAGCTCCGCCTCCTGGATCTTGCGCTGGGCCTCGTTCATTGCGGACTCCAGGCGCGGGATCTGCGCGTTGGCCATGTCCAGATCGCCCTTGTAGCGGGAAACCTCGCGCTCCAGACGCAGCAGTTCAACGTCGGACACGGCGCCCGTCCGCGTCAGCGGGCGGGTCTTGTCCAGCTCTTGGCGGGTGAGCTGGTAGCCCTGTTCGGCCGATTCGCGCTTGGCGCGGACTTCCTTGAGTTCCTGGCCGCGCTGGGCGAGTTGCTGCTGGGCGATGCCGACGTTGTTCGCGAGCTCGACACGCATGGATTCGTAATAGGCGCGTTCCTGCTCCACGATCTGCGGAATCTCTGCCGCTGCGTCAGCCGGCGCGGAGAAGGGCCTGTTTTCGGCCGTCGCTTCGAGCCGGGCCGACTTCACCAGCAGGGCCAGGTATTCAGCGCGGTTCTCCTTCAGGTTCGACATGAAGCGGGTCGGGTCGATCCTCAGCAACAACTGCCCCTGCTTCACCTGCTGACCTTCGTGCACCAGGATTTCCGACACCATGCCACCGTCGAGACTTTGCACGATCTGCAGCTGACGCGAGGGGATGACCTTGCCCTGGCCCTTGGTGACTTCGTCGATCTCGGCCAGCGCCGCCCAGACGATCAGCACGAAGAGCGCGACCAGCGAGGTCCAGACCGCCACGCGTGCGCCGCGCGGGGACTGCTCGTCGATGAGCCATTCCGCGTCGGCCGCGAAGTCGTCATCACTGTGGATTTCGCGCCGCTCGGCGTAATTCATGGCCTTGTCATAGAGCGCCGAGGCGCTGGCCAGCAATGTGCGGAAGACGGCCATCACGAAGCCCTCCCGATCCGGCCATGCTGCAGGGCTTCAACCACTTGCGCCTTCGGGCCGTCTGCCACCACAGTGCCGTTGTCGATCACGATGAGGCGGTCGACAAGTTCGAGCAGCGAAGTGCGATGTGTCACCAGAATCATCGTGCGCGAGGCGGCGTAGCCACGCAGGCGCTGCTTGAGCTGGTCCTCCGACTGGTGATCCATGCTGCTGGTCGGTTCGTCGAGCAGCAGCACGGGCGGCTCCGAGAGCACCGCGCGCGCAATCGCGACCGCCTGCCGCTGTCCGCCGGAAAGTGACTCGCCGCGCTCGCCGATCAGCATGTCGAAACCCTTCGGATGCGCGTTGGCAAACTCGGTCACGCCGGCCAGATTGGCGGCCGCGAGGATGGAGGCGTCGGTCGCCAGCGGTGCGCCCATCATGATGTTCTGCTTGAGACTGCCGAAAAACAGCGTGATGTCCTGCGGTACGAAACCGATGGCGCGTCTGAGCTCGGCAGGATCAATCTGGCGGGCGTCGATGCCATCGACCAGCACCGCGCCTTCTTTCGGGGGGTAGAGGCCGAGAATCAGCTTTTCCAGGGTGCTTTTGCCCGAGCCGACGCGGCCGATGATGCCGACCTTCTCGCCCGCGCTGATCCGGAACGACACCTTGCGCAGCGCCAGCTGCTCGCTGCCGGGGTAGGCGAAGCTGACATCCCGGAACTCGATGTCGCCCTGCAGATGCGGGCGGTGCAGGAAGGCGTTTTCCTCGGGGCGCTCGACCGGCAGCACCATCTGGCTGTCCACCGACATGAGGCCGGTGCGGGCGTGCTGGAACTGCATCATCAGCCCCGCCACCTGTCCCAGCGGTGCCAGCGCCCGACCCGAAATCATGCTGGCTGCAATGACCGCACCCATCGAGATCTCGTTGTCGGACAGCAGATAGACCCCGATGATGATCGTGAAAATATTGACGGCCTGCTGCACGGCCTGGGCAAAACCCATGGTGGAGGAGGACAGCAGGCGGGTGCGGGCGCTCACCTGTGCGATGAAGAGCGTGGCGCGTTCCCAGCGGCGCTGCATTTCGCTTTCGGCGCCGAGCGTCTTGATCGTCTCCAGACCGACCAGGCTTTCGATGAGTCCGGAGTTCCGCTGAGCCGAAGCGCGGTAGGTTGTTTCGGTCAGCTCGTGCATCTTGCTCTGCGTGACCAGGGCGGCGAGCAGGATCAGCGCCATGCCGACGATCGTGGGAATCAGCAGCAGGGGGGAGATCCAGAGCAGCACCAGAATGAAGATGAAGACGAAGGGTAGGTCGATCAGTGCGGTGACGGTGGCCGAGGCGATGAAATCGCGGACGCCCTCGAAGGCCCGCAGGTTGGCGGCAAAGGATCCCACCGAGATCGGGCGGGAGGAGAGCTGCACACCGAGCACGCGTTCCATGATCCGGGCCGAGAGGATCACGTCCACGCGTTTGCCGGCAACGTCGATGATGAAGGCGCGAACCGTGCGCAGGGCGAAATCGAAGAAGAGGATCAGCAGCGCACCGATGGCCAGCACCCAGAGGGTCTCGATGGCCTTGTTGGGTACGACGCGGTCATACACGTTCATCGAGAACAGCGGCATGACCAGCGCGAAGATATTGACCAGCAGCGCGGCTGCCATGACGTCCCGATACAGGCGCCAGTTGCTGAACATCGCGCTCCAGAACCAGTGCTCGCCCCGCAGCTTGCTGACCTGGGGTGCACGGGCGTCGAAGCGGAACTTGGGCTGCACGATGATGACCACGCCGGTGAGCATCGGGGCCAGCTCTTCGCCGCTCATCTCAACCGCCGATTCGATCGCCTCGGGCAGGCAGATGCGGTAGCCGCCGGCGTCGGTACGCCCCACCAGCAGTGCGGCGCGACGGTTGTGCATCAGCAGCACGGCCGGCAGCAGACGATTGCTGAGCGCCTCGGGCGACTGGCGCAGCAGGCGGGCCTTGAGGCCCGCCCGGGCTGCCGCGCGCGGAAACTGGGAGGGCGGCAGCAGATCGGCGGCGCGGGGCAGCCCCGCGCCGAGGGCTTCCGCCGTCCAGGGATTGCCGTGAATGCGGGTGAGCTGGGTCAGGCATTCAAGCAGGGGGTCGGCATGCAGAGCGTGTTCGGGCGGCTGCCAGACCGTGTCGTTCGAGCTCATCGGGTGCGAAATCTCCATGGCTCAGATCACGTCGCTGTCATCAAGCAGACGCAATGCGCCCTGCATCTGCCTGCGCATGTCCTTGCGAGCGAGCAGTTTGCGCTGGGCTTCAGCGGGCAGATCGGTCAGCCGCAGCAGGCCCTTGTCGAGCATGACGTCGATCAGGTCTTCCATGACCCGGATGAAGTCGGAGTCGAGTCCGTTGAACGCCTCTGCGGCGGGAGTGCCGAGGAATCGGCAGACTTCGGGGGCGGTGGCGGGCAGGAACTCTGTCGCGTCCGGCGCGGCTTCGTTCAGAAGCGCCGCGATTTCACCTTGGGGAGAACGTCGGATATAGGGCATGACTTGCACTTTCGGCTAGGGCGCAACTTTATCAGTCTCCGCCCGGTGCGGCCTGAAAGGGCTGCCCGTAGCGTACGCATGATGTTTATTTCGTCACACTCTGGCGGTGCTTGAGCCGAAATGCGCCCGCTCTGTCGCCGGTTGGCGGCCGGAGCGGGCGGAGCCTGCCACCCTCAGCCCTGACAGCTCACGATGTGGCTGAAGATGTTGCGGCGCTCGCACTGGTCCTTGTTGAGCGGCCAGTGGTTCGAGAGCGGCAGGAAGAAGATGCCGCTGACCAGGATGGCCACCGCGATGATCAGCGCGCTGAGCCGGCGCATGCCCTGGCCGAGCTTGTGGAACTCGCACAGGTTCTGCCAGTTCAGCACGATCAGCAGATAGCTGATCAGCAGGCCGATGAAGTAGTGATAGAGATACATCACGCGCTGGGCGCCGAGGTAGAGGTGCAGCAGCATGAACACCACATACAGCCCGGTAAAGACCTCGATCAGCGCATAGCTGCGCCCGCTGCCCGCGTCGATGTTGAAGAGGCGCCGGTTGGCAACTGTCAGGAAAGACAGCAGCACGGCTGCCAGGCCCAGATACCAGCTCACCTGGTTGCCGACGAGTTGTACATAGCGCGTGAAGCCGTCCGCCGAATCCCAGCGGTAGTTGATGGTCTTGTCGTGGATCGGCCAGTGCAGCGGGTGCGAGCCGTTTTCGCCCGGCTTGCAGACGTCAAGCTTGGGCACGCCCTTGTGATCGTGGTCCATGAACTTGAAGTAGTCATCGGTGATCGCCAGCAGCGTTGACGGGCCGAGGCTGCTGCGCTGGCCGAGGTAGTCCTTGTAGGTCTGCGACATGAATTCGTTGTCGGTGTTGCCGGAGGAGCCGGCCGGTACCGGCTTCGACCCGATCAGCGCATGCAGCGCGAACACGACTGCGGTGACGGCCAGCACCGTCAGCACCGAGCTGCCGGCCTTGATGCCGAAGTGCCGAAGCTGCTCGCCCCAGCGGAAGCCGCGTGCGCGGGTGCCTGCGTCCTTGAAGTAGATGATCGGGAAAAGGATCAGCAGCATGGCCGCGTTGATCTTGACCATGATCCCCAGGCCGCAGAGCGCGGCCATGCCGATGTACTGACCTGCCCGCAGCGCGGTCTGCTGCTTCCACATGCGCAGGAAGATCCAGAGCGTGCCGATGCAGAAGAACATCTGGAAGCTGTCGAGGTGCACCGCGCGGAAATGCACGATCCAGGCGTTTTCGAACAGGTAGAGCGTGGAGAAGAGCAGGCCGGTCAGCCGGCTGCCGGTCAGCTCGATCATCAGGCCGAGAAAGAGCAGGGCGCCCAGCGCGCCGAACAGGCTGGGCATCAGGCGCATGCCGGCAAACGAGAATCCTTGCGGGATGTTGTCGCCATTGATGTACTTGTCGGCGAGTAGCGGCGTCTTGTCGATTGCCGCATTCGGCGAGGTGAGCTTTTCTCCCAGTGCGATCAGCATCAGGCCCAGCGGCGGATGCGGCTCGAGCTGGCCGACACCGGCGAGATAACGCTCGGCCGAGGTGATGTGATAGTTCTCGTCCCAGAAAGCATGGGTCGGCTCGGCCCGACCGGCGAAGTACATCACCAGGCCGAGGATCAGCACGATGAGCATGCACAGCGGTGTTTTCAGCGCTTCCGGGATACGGTCGCCCACCCGGTCGAGCCTGTCCGAAACGCGGTCAAGCGTACCCGCCGGCTGGCCCGGTACGCCGGCAGGCTGGCCTGGCATGGAGGCAGTTGCTGCTGCCTGGGGAGTGTTTTTCTGTCTGGCCATCTTGTCGTCCCGATCTCCGCTATGCGCCCCCCGGCGCTTTCCAAAAGGTCATGAGAATGTGCCCGCCACGTCCGTCAGCTGGCACAGGTCAATCAGTGTCTGGCGCGCAAGCCTATAATTTCGCGCTTGAGTTCCCGCTCCGGTACAGATTCATGCAACAGTCGGCCGACAGCTTCCGCTTTTCCGATCTGCCCCGCGCGCTCTGGTTCTTTCTCGCTGAAGAGCGCTGGCAATACCTGTTTTTCCTCGCGGTGCTGCTGGCCGTGATGTTCTACACGATGCTGCCGCCGCTGCTGATCGGAATGTCTGCCAACTTCCTGATTGCCTATGCGGCAGCCGACCCGGCTGCGCGTCCTGCAGTGAGCCACCTGGTGGGGCTCATCGCGATCCTGGCGGGCAGCCATGCAGTGGTCGCCATGATAAGGCTGTCGTCCAAACGCGTCCTCGGCGGCATCAGCCTCAACGCCCGCTACCGCGCCAAAGTGTGGGGTTTCGAGCGACTGCTCGACTACTCCCTGAGCTGGCATCAGCAGGAAAGCACGGGCAACAAGGCGCAGCGGATCATTACCGGTTCCGAAGCCGTCCGCGAATGGACCGGCGACATGGTCAACAGCCTGAGCTCGGCCTTCGCTGCTTTCGTGGGCTCGCTGATTGCGTGCATGCTGCTTCACCCTGCATTCATCCTTTTCTTCGCCTGGTATCTCGGGGTGCTGATCAGCATCGAGTCCTGGTTTGATCGCCGCATCTCGCTGCTCTCCGACAGCATCAACAAATCCATCGAGAATGCCAGTGGCAGCTTCGTCGAAAGCGCTTCCAACATCCTCGCCGTCAAGGCGCTGGGCGCTTCCGGCAAGATGACCAGCACGGTGTCCCAGCGCGAAGAACTGGCGAGAAGCCTGTCCTACCAGAGGCTGCGTCTGTCCAATACGAAGTGGATGTGCTTCCAGATCCACAACAGCATCTGCTGGGGCGCTTTCCTGCTCGTCATCGGCTGGATGGTGATGCACGGTCATCTGCTGCCCGGCTTCTTCCTGACCTATGCCGCCTATTTCGACCGTTTGCGGGACGCGTCGGTGGACTTCACCGACAAGATCCAGCTGATGATCGAGCGCAAGTCGAATCTCGGCAGGATGATGTCCATCTTCTGGGGACGCAATCCGCAGGAGAAGGGCAGGCTGGAATTTCCCGCCGAGTGGGATGCCATACGCTTGCAGGACGCCAGTTTCAGGTACGGGGACAAGCCGGCGGTCGGCCCCCTGTCACTGAGCATTCCGCGGGGGCAGGTGCTTGGAATTGCCGGGCATTCGGGATCCGGCAAGTCGACGCTCATCAAGCTCATGCTGGGTCTTTATCACCTTGAGAAAGGCGAACTGTCGATCGGCGGCGTGCCGGTCGCCCGGATCCGGCATGAAGCGCTGACCAACCGCGTGGCGGTCGTGCTGCAGGAGACTGAGCTCTTCAACTTCTCGCTGCGGGATAACATCACGATGATGCGGGAAGTGAGTGCGGAGCTCCTGGCGAGCGCCTGCCGCATCGCCTGTCTGGACGAATTGCTGGCGAGGCTGCCTGGCGGGCTGGACACCATGGTCGGCGAGAAGGGCTACGCGCTCTCCGGTGGCGAGCGTCAGCGTGTCGGTATTGCCCGCGCGATCTGTCGTGACGCACCGATCCTGCTGATGGACGAAGCCACCTCAGCGCTGGATTCGGTGACCGAAAGCCGGGTGACGGAAGCGCTCATGGCAGAGCATGCGCCCGACCGCACGCTGATCATCGTTGCGCATCGCATCAGCACCTTGCGTCAGGCCGACCGCGTTCTCGTCTTCGAGCACGGGCAGATTGTGGAGGAAGGCAGCTTCGAAGAACTGGCGCGGCGCGAAACGGGCCACTTCGGCCGCATGCACGCCATCCAGGGCGGCTGAAACGCGGCGGCTCTCAGAACAACTGGCGACCGACCCACCAGGACGCGGCGGCAATCAGACCGCAGCAGGGGATGGTCAGGATCCAGGCCCACACAATGTTGCGTGCCAGGCCCCAGCGTACGGCAGATACGCGATGGGCGGAGCCGACACCGATGATGGCTCCGGTGATGGTGTGGGTCGTCGACACCGGGATGCCCAGCATCGAGGCAGCGAACAGGCTGATTGCGCCACCGGTTTCCGCACAGAAGCCGCCCACCGGCTTGAGCTTGGTAATGCCACGTCCCAGGGTACGGACGATGCGCCAGCCTCCGAAGAGCGTACCCAGTCCGATGGCACCGTAGCTCACCACGATCACCCAGCCCGGCAAAGCCTCGCCCTGCTGCAGATAGCCGCCCGAGAGCAGCAGCAGCCAGATGATGCCGATGGCTTTCTGTGCATCATTGCCGCCATGCCCGAGGCTGTACGCGCCGGCAGAAACCAGTTGCAGCCGACGGAACCAGCGGTCTGCCCGGCTCGGCGTCTGCCTGATACAGACCCAGGAAATGGCCAGCATCATGACCGAACCCAGCAGCAGCCCCAGGAGGGGTGAGATCACGATGAAGGCAAGCGTCTTGCCGATGCCATGCCAGATCAGCGGGCCGGTACCCGCCTTGGCGAGCGTGGCGCCGACAATGCCACCGATCAGCGCATGGGACGAACTCGACGGAATGCCGAAATACCAGGTCAGGATGTTCCAGCTGATGGCGCCCACCAGCGCGCCGAAAATGACGTACTGATCAACGAAGGCCGGATTCACGATGCCGGTTCCGATCGTGCTGGCCACGCTGAGGTGGAACACGAAGATCGCGGCGAAGTTGAAGAAGGCCGCCCAGATCACTGCCTGATGCGGCTTGAGAACGCCGGTGGTGACCACCGTTGCGATCGAGTTCGCTGCGTCGTGAAAACCGTTGAGGAAATCGAAAACGATCGTCAGCGCAATCAGGAAGGCGATGACGGCAAGACTGGCGTGGAAGGCTTCCATGCTGCTCAGGCGTTCTCCAGGATCAGGCCTTCAACGATCTTGCCGACCTGCTCGCAATGATCCGTGATGCGTTCGAGCCCCTCGTAGACCGCCTTCATCTTGATGACCTGGAGGGCGTCGCGCTCGTCGCGGAAGACGCGGGCCAGCGCGGTTCGCATCACCCGGTCGCACTCCTGCTCGATGCGCTCGATTTCGCGGCAGCTGTGCAGGATGTCGGCGGACTGCTCGAGGTTGTCGAGCAGCTTGACCATCTGGCGGACCCGCTCGGTGCAGGAATAGGTCAGCTGGGCGAGCTGGGCTGCTTCCGGGGTGAGACGGCGGATGTTGTAGAGGCTGATCGCTTCGGCCACGTCCTGCACCGAGTCGATGATGTCATCCATCTTGTTGACCAGCGCATGGATGGCATCGCGGTCGAAGGGCGTGGTGAAGGTGGTATGGAGCAGGTTGGAGGTGTTCCGCGTGGTCTTGTCACCCGCGGTCTCGATTTCATCGATGGCCGCGACGATGGCCGCCATGTCCCCCGGGCCGGCATCGACCAGCGCCTGCAGTTGCCGGGCAGCCGCCACCACATGCTCGCCCTGGGCATTGAAGAGGTCAAAGAAACGGCCTTCACGCGGCATGAACCGTCCGAACATGGGTACGTCCCCAGGATTGATCGCTGTTTTCGATGATAGCAGCGCTGGTGGTCAGAAAATGCTGCCGTCTCGCGACGGGACAGACGGCCTCTGCAGGCCGCCTGTCTTGCCGGTTCAACTCTCCGGCTGGAGTTCGCGCGGAATCGGGAAGGTGATGTTCTCGATCGCGCCGTCGAGCGGTCGCACGCTGCCCGCGCCAAGCGCCTTGAGGCGCTCGATCACTTCATCAACGAGTACTTCGGGCGCGGAGGCGCCCGCCGTCACGCCGATGCGGCGGCGTCCCTGCAGCCAGGCCGGATCCAGGTCGCCGGCATTGTCGACGAGATAGGCCGGCACATTGCGCAGCGCCGCAACCTCGCGGAGCCGGTTCGAGTTGGAGCTGTTCTTCGAGCCGACCACGATCACCAGATCGACTTGCGGCGCCATGAATTTCACGGCGTCCTGGCGGTTCTGGGTGGCGTAGCAGATGTCGTCCTTCTTCGGGCCGACGATGGCCGGGAATCGCGCCTTGAGTGCATCGACGATCACTTGCGCGTCGTCGACCGACAGCGTCGTCTGGGTCACGTAAGCCAGCATGCCTTCATTGGCGACTTGCAGCGCGGCCACGTCTTCGACCGATTCCACGAGATACATGCCGGATTCGGCCTGGCCCATCGTGCCTTCCACTTCCGGGTGACCCTTGTGGCCGATCATCACGATCTCGCGACCGGCGTCCCGCATCTTCGAGACTTCCACGTGCACCTTGGTCACGAGCGGGCAGGTCGCGTCGAACACGCGAAGTCCGCGCGCATCGGCTGCGCGACGCACATCCAGCGGCACACCGTGTGCCGAAAAAATCAGGGTGGCACCCGCCGGAACCTCGTCCAGTTCCTCGACGAAAACAGCGCCCTTGGCCTTGAGATCTTCCACCACGAACTTGTTGTGCACCACTTCATGGCGCACATAGATCGGCGCGCCATGCAGGGCAATGGCGCGCTCGACGATCGCGATGGCACGCTCGACGCCGGCACAGAAGCCGCGCGGGTTGGCGAGAAGGATTTCGGAGTTGCTCATGTTCGGTTTCCTGTGGTGAGCCGGAAAGGGGCTGAAGGGCTTTCCGGCCCGTCAATCAGATCACGCCGACAACCTGTACATCCACGCGCACGGAGCGGCCGGCCAGCGGATGGTTGAAGTCGACCAGGGCGTAGCTGTCGGTGAGTTCCCGCACGAGCCCGGGGTAGCTGCTGCCGTCCGGCGCGGGGAAGGCATAGACCGTGTCGGCCTGGATGTTCATTTCGGCCGGGATGTGTTCGCGCGCCACGCGCTCGACCAGTTCGCGGCGATAGGCCCCGAAGGCTTCGCCGGACTGCAGGTCGAAGCTCTGCTGAACGCCTTCCTGCAGTCCGAGCATGCGCTGCTCGATGGATGCCATCAGTTCGCCTGCGCCGAACTTGAGGGTCAGCGGCGTTGCTTCGAAAGTGGAGTGCATCACCGTGGACGTCTCGGCGTCCGCTATGCGGATGTTGAGGGTCACAAGGCTGTCGGGCTGGATGGTTTTCATTGGGGCTTGCCTGCTTTCTGTTCAGCGTTCTGTTTCGCTTCGCGACTCTCGAGCATCTGGGCGGTGATCATCAGGATCACGCCGAGGCAGATCGCCGAATCCGCCAGGTTGAAGGCGGGCCAGTGATGGCCGGCCAGGTGGAAGTCCAGAAAATCCACCACCTTGCCCCAGACCAGCCGATCGACGACATTGCCGATCGCGCCCCCGACGACCAGGGCGAAGGCCGCGGGTTGCAGACGCTCGCTGCGGTGAATCCAGATCAGGCGCAACAGCCAGGCCGAGATGACCGCCGCCAGAATCACGAAGAACCAGCGTTGCCAGCCGGCATGGTTCGCCAGAAAGCTGAAAGCCGCACCGGGGTTGTAGACCAGCACCAGATTGAAAAAATCCGTGACCGGCCGCGATTCCCATTCAGCGAAATACTGCAAAACGGTGAGCTTGCTCCACTGGTCCAGCCCGATCACGCCGAGTGCGAGCAGCACCCAGCCTGCAAAGCGCTTCATGCGTGGCTCCGTGCTTCACCCGCGCCGTGCAGGTTGTCATCGCACCGGCCGCACAGCTCTGGATGCTCGGGATTGCGACCCACATCGGCGCGGTAGTGCCAGCAGCGGCCGCACTTCTGGTGGGACGACGGGGTGACGATGATTTTCTCGTCGGCTTCCGAGGCCACTTCCGCCACGCTGGCGCTTGAGGTGATGAACACGAAGCGCAGGTCATCCCCGAGCGCGGCGAGCGCGGCGAATTTTTCGCCGGCCGCATGCACGGTGATTTCTGCCTGCAGCGAAGCGCCGACCTGGCCGGCGGTGCGTACGGCTTCGATTTCCTTCATGACCTCTGCACGCACGGCGCGTATCGTCGTCCAGCGGCTTGCCAGGGCTTCGTCGGCAGGCATCTCCGGCAGCGTGTGGAAGCTGTGCAGCATCACCGAGTCTTCCGCGTCGCCGCTCATCACCGCCCAGGCTTCCTCTGCCGTGAAGGAAAGGATCGGTGCCATCAGGCGCACGAGCGTCTGGGTGATGTGCCACAGCGCGGTCTGCGCCGAGCGGCGTGCAACCGAACCGGTGGCGCTGGTGTAGAGGCGGTCCTTGAGGATGTCGAGGTAGAAACTGCCCAGATCATCCGAGCAGAAGAGTTGCAGCGCCTGCACCACGCGGTGGAACTCGTACTTCGCGTAGTCGGCTTCCGCAGCCTCGGCCAGGCTCTTCGTCAGCGCCAGCGCGTAGCGGTCGATTTCGAAGAGCTGCTCGGCAGCCACCGCATCCGTTTCGAACTTGAAGTCGGCGGTGTTGGCGAGCAGGAAACGCAGGGTGTTGCGCACGCGGCGATAGGTTTCCACCACGCGGTCGAGGATTTCCTTGCCGATCGAGACTTCACCCGAGTAATCGGTGGAGGCAGCCCACAGGCGCAGGATTTCAGCACCCATCTTGTCGGTCACTTCCTGCGGCACCACGGTGTTGCCGAGCGATTTGCTCATCTTGCGGCCCTGCGCATCGACCACGAAGCCGTGGGTCAGCAGCGCCTTGTAAGGCGCGCGGCCATCGATGGTGCAGCCGGTCAGCAAGGAGGAGTGGAACCAGCCACGGTGCTGGTCCGAGCCTTCCAGATACAGGTCGGCCGGGAAGGCATGCTGTGCCTTGTGCGAGCCGCGCATGACATGGGCATGGGTAGTGCCGGAGTCGAACCACACGTCGAGTGTGTCGGTGACCTTGTCATAGTGCGCTGCTTCCGCGCCGAGCAGGTCGGTGGCGTCCAGCTTGAACCAGGCTTCGATGCCTTCGGTTTCGACGCGTTGGGCCACGATCTCCATGAGCTCGACGGTACGCGGATGCAGCTCCCCGGTTTCCTTGTGCAGGAAGAAGGGAATCGGCACGCCCCAGTTGCGCTGACGCGAGATGCACCAGTCCGGCCGGCCGGCGATCATCGCGTGCAGGCGCGGCTTGCCCCAGGCAGGGAAGAAGGCGGTGTCTTCCACGGCCTGCAGCGCGCGCTCACGCAGGGAGGTCGTGCCGTCCGGCTTGTGGTCCATGCCCACGAACCACTGCGCGGTGGCACGGTAGATCACCGGCGTCTTGTGGCGCCAGCAGTGCATGTAGCTGTGCGAGATGGTTTCGTGGCGCAGCAGGGCGCCGACTTCTTCAAGCTTGGCAACAATGTTCGGGTTGGCCTTCCAGATGAACTGGCCGCCGAAGAATTCGAGGCTCGGCACATACACGCCATTGCCCTGCACCGGGTTCAGGATCTCGTCAAAGCCACGGCCGTTCGCGCGCCAGACCTGGAAGTCTTCCGCGCCGTAGGCCGGGGCGCAATGCACGATGCCGGTGCCGGCGTCCACGCCGACATAATCCGCCAGATAGACCGGTGCCACGCGGTCGTAGAAGGGGTGGCGGAAAGTGATGCCGGCCAGGCGCGTGCCCTCGGCCTTGCCAATGATCTCGCCCTGCAGCTTGTAGCGCTTCAGGCAGCTTTCAACCAGCTCCTCCGCCAGCACCAGCAGGCGATCGCCCACGTCGACCAGCGCGTACTTGTGGTCCGGATGGATGTTCAGTGCCTGATTGGCGGGAATCGTCCACGGGGTGGTTGTCCAGATGACCACGGCGGCGGGCTTGGGCAGCGAATCCAGGCGGAACGCCACGGCGAGCTGATCCGGCACGGCACAGGTGAAGGCGACATCGATCGCGTCCGACTTCTTGTCTTCGTACTCGACCTCGGCTTCAGCCAGCGCCGAGCCGCAGTCGAAACACCAATTCACCGGCTTCAGCCCCTTGAAGACCCAGCCGTTCTTGACCATCGTCGCGAGCGCACGGATTTCACCGGCCTCGTTCGGGAAAGCCATGGTCTTGTAGGGATTGTCCCACTCGCCCAGCACGCCCAGGCGGATGAAGTCCTTCTTCTGGCCTTCGATCTGTTCGGCGGCGTAGGTGCGGCACAGCTCGCGCACCTTGTCGGCGAGCAGGTTCTTGCCGTGGGTGACTTCGATCTTGTGTTCGATCGGCAGGCCGTGGCAGTCCCAGCCCGGCACGTAGGGCGCGTCGAAGCCGGCCAGGGTCTTCGAGCGGATGATGATGTCCTTGAGGATCTTGTTCAGTGCGTGGCCGATGTGGATATTGCCGTTGGCATACGGCGGGCCGTCGTGCAACACGAAGCGGGGCCGGCCGGCGCTGGCCTTGCGGATCTTTTCGTAGAGCTTCTTCTGCTGCCATTGCTGCACCCAGCCCGGTTCGCGCTTGGGCAGATCGCCGCGCATCGGGAAGGGGGTGTCAGGCATGTTCAGGGTCTGCTTGTAATCAGCCATTTGTGTCTCGCAAGCTCAGATATTCCAGGTGCGTGGCGAACCACGCGCGTACATCATCACAATCCTTGCCGATCGCGGCCTTGAGGGCCTCGAGCGACTCGTATTTCTTTTCATCCCGCAGCTTGTGCCAGAAGCGGACCGACAGCTTCTCGCCATACAGGTCGCCCGAGAAATCGAGGATGAAAACCTCGACGCGCAGCGACAGGCCTGCCGCGATCGTGGGGCGATAGCCGATGCTGGCTGCACCCACCGCGTGGCGCAACGGCCCGCCATCGACGGTCACCGCAAAGATGCCCGACAGCGGCAAGGTCTCCTGGCGCATGCGGATGTTCGCCGTCGGGAAGCCGATCGTGCGCCCGATCTTGTCACCATGCTGAACCCAGCCTTCGACCACGAAGGGCTCGCCCAGAAGCCGCGTGGCGTGTTCGATTTCGCCAGCCTGCAGCGCGGCACGGACGGCGGAGCTCGACACGCGTTCGCCGGCCACCTCCTGGGTGCCCATTGCTTCGACCGTAAAGCCCGCAGCCTGACCGGCGGCCTGCAGCATGGTGAGATCGCCACCACGGCCGCGACCGAAGCGGAAGTCGTCACCGATGATCAGGTGTCGTGCCTGCAGGCCTTCAACGATGACCTGCTGGATGAAGTCCTGCGCATCGAGTGCGGCAAAGGCCCCGTCGAAGCGCTGCATGCAGATCTGGTCCACGCCGGCGGCCTGCAGGAGCGCCATCTTGCGCCACATGCTGCACAGCCGGGGCGGTGCGCTCTCCGGCGCGAAGAATTCGCGAGGGTGAGGCTCGAAACACAGCACGGTAGCCGGCAGGCCGAGTTCGGCAGCTTTCTCGCGTGTGCGCTCAAGCAACGCCTTGTGTCCAAGGTGCACACCATCGAAATTGCCGATGGTGAGGACGCATGGCTCACTGGTTCCTGCCCGGATGCCCCTGTAAATCCGCATGAAAGCTGCTGAAAAAAGGAGCAATTATAGCAGTCCGGAGACGGTCTCCGGCGCCTGATTCAGCGGGCGAGCCGCTCGTGCAATGCAATGAACTCGCGGGTGAGCTTGTGGCGGGGATCCATGTGGATCATCGGACGGGCGAGCTGGTGGCTCTCCCGGATGCGTACGGAGGACGACAGGTAGGTCGGCAGCAGGGGCAGGCCTTCGTCCAGCAGCTCCTGAACCAGCTGCCGGGGCAAGCTGGCGCGCGGCTGGAACTGATTCACTACGATGCCGTCGACCTGCAGCGCCTCGTTGTGATCGGCCCGGATCTCCTCGACGCTGTCGAGCAGCGCATACAGGGCGCGGCGCGAGAAATCGTCGCAGTCAAACGGGATCAGGCAGCCCTCGGCGGCGATCAGGGCGGAGAGCGTGTAGAAATTCAGCGCAGGCGGCGTATCGATGTAGATGCAGTCGAAGTCCGTGGCGAGCTCATCAAGTGCGTCACGCAGCTTGTAGATCTTGTGACGGGACTCGAGCTTGCTCATGAGCTCTTCCAGGCGGGGGGAGGAGGCCATGACCGAGAGCTTCTCGAACGGAGAGGGCAGGGCGTAGTCCAGCGCCGGACGCGACTCGAAGCGGATGGCCAGGGTCTGGTCGAACAGATCGGCGAGGTCCGGGCTGGCCGAGCCGGCTTCGGCGCCAAGCAGGTAGTGAGTGGAATTGCCCTGAGGGTCGAGATCGACCACCAGGGTGCGCAGCCCGGTCGAGGCGGCAATGGCGGCGAGATTGCAGGTGATGGTGGACTTGCCGACGCCACCTTTCTGGTTGAATACGACGCGCTTCATCTCGGGCCCCTGTCCAGGTTGATGCTGCACTGCACACATTCTGCCAAAAACCGCTCCGCTGCAGGAGCGGATTCTGCGGCATTAAGGGCGGGGCGTGCTCGGCTACAATCCTCGACTCAAAGGGGGAGAGGATGAAGAAAACAACCGGATGGGGTGTGGCGCTCATGGCATTGAGCATGGTGACACCGGCCAGTGCAGCGGAAATGATCAGTGTCGGGGGCGCGTCCTATCACTTCGAGCGGGACCTGGGCCACAATGAGTTCAACTACGGCCTGGGCTATGAGCGCGACTGGAGTGATGAATTGTCGTGGTCTGCCGGCGTGTACAAGAACAGCATCCGGCGGGCAACGTTCTACGGGCTTGCCAACTGGTATCCCTGGACCCTCGGCGCCGGTTTCAGGGCGGGCCTCTCTGGCGGCCTGATGACGGGCTATCACAAGTCGGCCGTCATCGGCACGCTGATGCCCACGCTGGAGTGGCGCGGGGAGCGACTGGCGACCCAGATCTACGTGGTGCCGACGATCAAGCCCTATGTCGACGGCGCGGTGGTCTTCCAGTTCAAGTACATCTTCAGTCGCTGAGCTGACGGAGACGAAAAAACGGGGCGCCGCGGCGCCCCGTCCTGTTTTTCAGACGGCGTCAGGTTTGACGCAGTCCACGCAGTACTGCAGTTTGCCGTCGCGCATTTCCTTGATGAGCCCGTGGCAGTCGCTCTCGAAGCCCGGGAAATGCTCGTTGAACTCGCGCACGAACTTCAGGTAGTCAACGATGGTCTTGTTGAAAACCTCGCCGGGGATCAGCAGCGGAATGCCGGGCGGGTAGGGCGTGACGAGCATGGCGGTAACGCGGCCTTCGAGATCGTCAATCGACACGCGCTCGATCTTGCGGTGAGCCATCATCGACCACGCATCGGTGGGGCGCATGGCCGGCACCATGTCCGAGAGATACATCTCGGTGGTCAGCCGCGCGACGTCCCGCGCCTTGTATACGTCATGGATCTGCTGACAGAGGTCACGCAGGCCCAGCTTCTCGTAGCGGTGGTTCTTCGCGATGAACTCCGGCATCACTCGCCAGAGCGGGCTGTTGCTGTCGTAGGCGTCCTTGAACTGCTGCAGTTCGGTCACCAGCGTGTTCCAGCGGCCCTTGGTGATGCCGATCGTGAACATGATGAAGAAGGAGTACAGCCCGCACTTCTCGACGATGATGCCGTGCTCGGCCAGGTACTTGGTCAGGATCGCGGCCGGGATGCCGGCGTCCGCAAAGCTGCCGTCTACATCCAGCCCCGGAGTGATGATCGTGGCCTTGATCGGGTCCAGCATGTTGAAGCCTTCGGCCAGATTGCCGAAGCCGTGCCAGCGGTCGTTGGCCTTGAGCATCCAGTCTTCGCGCTCGCCCATGCCTTCTTCGGCGAGGTAGTCCGGCCCCCAGACCTTGAACCACCAGTCGGTGCCCCACTCCTCGTCAACCTTGCGCATCGCACGGCGGAACTCCATTGCTTCGGCGATGGATTCCTCGACCAGCGCGGTGCCGCCGGGAGCGTCCATCATTGCGGCGGCAACGTCGCAGGACGCGATGATCGAATACTGCGGGCTCGTCGAGGTGTGCATCAGATAGGCCTCGTTGAAGAGGTCCTTGTCGAGGTGACGCGACTGCGAGTCCTGCACCAAGATCTGCGAAGCCTGCGAGAGGCCGGCGAGCAGCTTGTGGGTCGACTGGGTGGAGAACACCATCGACTCCTTGCAGCGCGGGCGATCCTCGCCGATCGCGTGGTAGTCGCCATAGAAATCGTGGAAAGCCGCGTGCGGCAGCCAGGCTTCGTCGAAGTGAAGCGTGTCGATCCTGCCGTCGAGCTCTTCCTTGATTTCTTCCACGTTGTAGAGCACGCCGTCATAAGTGCTCTGGGTGATGGTCAGCACGCGCGGCTTGGCGCTCTTGTCCAGCGCGAAGGGATTTCTCGCGATCTTCTTCTGGATGTTTTCCCACTTGAACTCGCTCTTCGGGATCGGCCCGATGATGCCGTAGTGGTTGCGCGTGGGCATCAGGAAGACCGGGATTGCGCCGGTCATGATGATGCTGTGCAGGATCGACTTGTGGCAGTTGCGGTCGACCACCACGATATCGCCCGGGGCCACTGTCGAGTTCCACACGATCTTGTTGGAAGTCGAGGTGCCGTTGGTGACGAAGAACAGGTGGTCGGCGTGGAAAATGCGCGCGGCATTGCGCTCTGAGGCCGCCACCGGGCCGGTGTGGTCGAGCAACTGGCCGAGTTCGTCGACGGCATTGCAGACGTCGGCGCGCAGCATGTTTTCGCCGAAGAACTGGTGGAACATCTGGCCCACCGGGCTTTTCAGGAATGCTACGCCGCCGGAGTGGCCCGGGCAGTGCCAGGAGTACGAGCCGTCCGCTGCATAGTGGGTCAGCGCGCGGAAGAAGGGCGGGGCCAGCGATTCGAGATAGGCCTTCGCTTCGCGCACGACATAGCGGGCGATGAACTCGGGCGTGTCCTCGAACATGTGGATGAAGCCGTGCAGCTCGCGCAGCACGTCGTTCGGGATGTGGCGTGAAGTGCGCGTCTCGCCATGCAGGAAGATGGGGATGTCTGCATTGCGGAAGCGGATCTCCTCGACGAAGGCACGCAGCTCGGCGATCGTTTCGTCGGCTTCATCCGAGGTGAACTCCTCGTCATCGATCGACAGGATGAACGCGGACGCCCGGCTCTGCTGCTGGGCAAAAGAGGAAAGGTCGCCGTAGCTGGTGACCCCGACAACCTCGGATCCCTCGGCCTCGATCGCCTTGGCGAGCGCGCGGATACCGAAGCCCGAGGTGTTTTCCGAGCGGAAGTCCTCGTCGATGATGATGATCGGAAAATGGAAGCGCATGGCATTTCCTGTCTGGCTGGATGCTGCCCGGCAGGCAGCTGCGGCCTGAAGTGTGTGGCCGCCGGGTTACGGAATGTAAAGCACCAAGTACAAGGGGCCGCCAAGCATCAGCTTGTTGCGGCCCCGATCAGGCGGAAAACGGTCGTCGATAGGCGTCAGATTTTCGGCAAGGTCACGCCTTCCTGTCCCTGGTACTTGCCTCCGCGGTCCTTGTAGGAGGTCTCGCAGACCTCGTCGGACTCGAAGAAAAGCACCTGGGCGCAGCCTTCACCCGCGTAGATCTTCGCGGGAAGGGGCGTGGTGTTGGAAAATTCGAGCGTCACATGACCTTCCCATTCCGGCTCGAAAGGCGTGACGTTCACGATGATGCCGCAGCGTGCATAGGTACTCTTGCCCAGGCACACGGTCAGCACGGAGCGCGGGATGCGGAAGTATTCCATCGTTCGCGCAAGCGCGAAGGAATTCGGCGGAATCACGCAGTAGCCCTTGCCGGAGACTTCGACAAAGGACTGCGGGTCGAAGTTCTTCGGGTCGACGATGGTCGAATTGATGTTCGTGAAGACGCGGAATTCATCGGCGCAGCGGATGTCGTAACCGTAGCTCGAGGTGCCGTATGACACGATCTTGTGGCCGTTCGCCTCGCGCACGAGCTCCGGTGCGAAAGGTTCGATCATGCCGTGCTGTTCCGCCATGCGGCGGATCCACTTGTCAGACTTGATGCTCACGGTCGGTTTGCGCTGTCGATGAATGCAAGAGCGCGAATTCTAAGGGCAAACCTTCGCGAAATGGGGGTTTTGGCTGCAAGCGGGCGACAGACTGTCGCATTCCTGATCTGGCGCCGGCCCGGCGAGCGTTCAGACGGTCCGGAGAACCGTGAAATCGAGGTGGTGCATCAGCTCCCGCAATACCAGCAGGCGCGCCGCAAACAGAGGGTCTTCAGGCAGCGGGTCCTGCGCCAGCGGACGCCCTTCGCTCAGCGCTGCGAGGCGGTTGAAGCAGGCTTCCACCGTTTCGCGGTCGATTTCCGGACCGCTTTGTCCGGCGAATGCGGCCAGCGCACCGGGCCAGCGGTCCGTCGTCTCCAGCGCGTAAGCCCTGACGTGCTTCCAGGCTGGCGTCAACGCGTCTTCCACGTCCTGGATGGCGTTCTCCAGTTCGACTGGAGTCGGCGGTGAGTGATGGAAATGCCTCTGTGCAATCAGGCGCGCGCCAGCGGCGAGCGCGAAGCTGCGCCCGTCCGCCGTCAGCTCCAGCGTTTCGTCACCCAGACTGAGCCGGACGGCTTCCGGATGCAGCAGGGCGTCCGCCCACTGAACGAAGTCTTCCAGCATCTCGCGGGTGATTTCATGTGCCGCGGGATAGCGCCGTGCGCGAGTGTGAATGGCGAGATCCTTCATCAGTGTTTCAGCGCGGTCGGCCCAGAACGAGGGCAAGGTCGCGTCACGGTCACCGTGGCCGATGAAGGCCTGCAGGTGGGTCAGCGCAGGCAGAGGTGCCGTCTGCGAGGCGATTTCGGGCAGGATGCGTCCTGACAGGATGCCGAAGCCTGCCACGCTCCAGGGCGACGTGAGGGCGATGCTGGCGCTCATGATCCCGCCCTGGCTGAAGCCGGCCACGAGCGTGTGGCCCGGCAGGGTTCCCGTGCTGGCCTGGAGTGACCCCAGCAGCGCGAGAAGCTGAAGGCGGGCGGACTCGGCCTGCTGCGGATTGATGCGCGGGCCTTCGGCACTGAACGCGACCTGGAACCACCCATGCTGACCCGGGCCCAGCGTCAGTGGTCCCCTTGGCAGCACCACCAGCAGATCTTCGGGAAGCGCCTGAGCGACGCCCATCAGATTTGCTTCATTGCCGCCCACGCCATGCAGCAGGACGACGATCCCTCGCGTCCTGCCCTCGCAGATCGGGCGGATGCGATAGTCGAGTCCGCTCGCGGTGTCGTGGAGCAGGGCGTCGGGGTGCGAAGGGCGGTTCATCAGCGCTGTCCTCCGTAAGACCGGGCGGCGCGGAGGGGGCTGAGCGTGAAGCGGCGGGGCATGGTTTTTCTCCAGTTCTGTCGAGGGAACTGTATTCCCGTAGAAACCGGAGATAAACCGCGAGCAGAGAGATAAATTGTTGCGCGAGGCGGGATTATCTGGGCTGTTTTTCCAGCCAGTCGATCAGCTCGCTGATCTGTGCGGGGTTCGGAGCGATGAGCAGACGCATCTTCGTGCCCGGGAGATCGGTTTTCGGGGCGGCCAGGTATTGCGCGAGCCGTTGCGGCGTCCAGGTCACACCCGAGCGTCGCATGGCGTCCGAGTAGTTGTAGCCCGGCACGCTGCCTGCCTGGCGACCGATGAGCCCGGCGAGGCTGGGGCCGCGCTTGTTTCGGCCGGTTTCCAGCGTGTGGCAGTCGCCGCACTGGTCCGCGAAAAGGGCCGCCGCATCGGGCGTTGAAGCAGGCGCGGGCAGCGGCAGCGCAAGCGCTGCCGCCAGCAGGGCAGATGCCAACCGCATCAGTCCTTGTTCACCACAATGGTCGGGAAGCGCAGACGCATGTCGCGCTGCTTCTCGGCAATGCTGACGGCTACCTTGCGCGCGATGCTGCGATAGGCCTCGGCAATGGCGCTCTCCGGCTCGGTGACTACGGTCGGCGCGCCGGCGTCGGTCTGGGTGCGGATCCGGATGTCCAGCGGCAGGCTGCCCAGATGCGGTACGCCGTATTCCGCGCACATCGCTTCGCCGCCACCAGCGCCGAAAATGTGCTCGGCATGGCCGCAGTTCGAGCAGATGTGGATGCTCATGTTTTCGACGATGCCAAGAATCGGAATGCCGACCTTCTCGAACATCTTGAGCCCCTTGCGGGCGTCGAGCAGGGCGATGTCCTGCGGCGTAGTGACGATCACCGAGCCAGTGACCGGCACGGTCTGGGCGAGCGTGAGCTGGATGTCGCCGGTGCCCGGGGGCATGTCGATCACGAGGTAATCGAGATCTTTCCAGTTGGTTTCGAAGAGCAGTTGGCGCAGTGCCTGGGTCACCATCGGGCCGCGCCACACCATCGGCTGCTCCGGGTCGATCAGGAAACCGATGGAGTTAGCCTGCAGACCGTGTGCTTCGAGCGGCATCATGGTTTTGCCGTCTTCCGATTGCGGCTGGGCATCCGAAATTCCCAGCATCTGGGGCTGGCTCGGGCCGTAGATGTCTGCATCGAGCAGGCCGACGCGTGCGCCTTCCTGGGCGAGGGCAAGGGCAAGGTTGACAGCGGTCGTGCTCTTGCCGACCCCCCCCTTGCCGGAGGACACGGCGATGATGTTCTTCACGCCGGGCAGCAGTTTCACATTGCCTTGCACGGCGTGCGCCACCACCCGGCTGCTGACGCTGGCGCTGGCGGTGTTCACTCCGGGCTGGGTGCGGGCTGCGGCTTCCAGCTGCTGCGCGATCGCGGTGAACTGGCTGGCCGCGGGGTAACCGAGTTCAGCCGTGATTTCTGCCTTGCCGTCGGCAAGGCGAACGGATTTGATGGTTTTGGCCGAGGCGTAGCTCTTGCCGGTGTTCGGGTCGATCAGCTCGCCGAGCACGGCGAGCAGGCTGGTTTCAGTGGTGCTCATGATGCGTTTTGCTCTGGAGGGTTTCGGGGGCGTGTCCAGCCGCAAGATTAACATTCGGCGCGCCGCTTGCCGCGCGGTGCGCGGGTTTGATGTGGCGGCTTGCCGGGTCGGGGCGGTCTCGGCTAGCGTTCGTCTTCCGGTTTTTCTCTTGATATTTCATGCAGATCAGATCCTATGAAGCGGCTGATGAAGCGGCCGTGATCGCCTTGTGGCACGCGTGTGGCCTGACCCGGCCCTGGAATGACCCGGCTCGCGACATTGCCCGCAAGCTCAGTGTTCAGCCCGAACTCTTCCTGGTTGGTGAGCTGGAAGGTGTCGTCATCGCGTCGGCCATGGCAGGGTATGACGGGCATCGCGGTTGGGTGAACTACCTCTGTGTGGCGCCGGATCAGCGCGGCAAGGGCCATGCGCGCGCCTTGATGACACGCATCGAGCAGGCAATGCTGGCGCTGGGTTGCCCCAAGCTGAACCTGCAGGTGCGGGCCGACAACACGGCCGCATTCGCGTTTTACGCGGCACTCGGTTACAGCCAGGATGCCGCGGTCTCGCTGGGCAAGCGCCTGATTCCGGATTGAGCAGGATGAAGGTCGGGCTGCGGCCTTCGGCTACAATCACGCCTTCGCATTCTTTCCAACGCCCCGGGTGTTTCCGCAATGACCGCATCGAAGCGCAAGCTATTCGTCACCACCGCATTACCGTATGCCAACGGCTCTTTCCACATCGGCCACATCATGGAGTACATCCAAGCCGACATCTGGGTCCGTCTGCAGCGAATGCGCGGGCACGAAGTGCATTTCGTGTGTGCGGACGACGCGCACGGCGCGCCGATCATGCTCAAGGCAGAGGGCGAGGGCATCACGCCGCAACAGTTGGTGGCGCGGATCGCTGCCGAGCGGCCGCAATACCTCAACGGCTTCCACATCAGTTTCGACAACTGGCACTCGACCGACTCCGAAGAAAACACGCGTCTGTCGCAGGACATCTATCGCCGCCTGCGTGACGCCGGTTTCATCGATCGCCGCGTCATCGAACAGTTCTTCGATCCGGTCAAGTCGATGTTCCTGCCCGACCGCTATATCAAGGGCGAATGCCCCAAGTGCGGTGCGAAAGACCAGAACGGCGACAACTGCGAGGTCTGCGGTGCGGTGTATGCGCCGACCGAGCTTAAGAACCCTGTCTCCGCGCTGACCGGCGCCACGCCGGTGATCCGCGAGTCGGAGCATTTCTTCTTCCGTCTCTCTGACCCACGCTGTGTCGAGTTCCTGAAAGGGTGGACGCAGGACGGCCGACTGCAACCGCAGATTGCCAACAAGGCGCAGGAATGGCTCTCCACCGAAGGCGGGCTGGCCGACTGGGACATCTCGCGGGACGAGCCCTATTTCGGCATTCCGATCCCCGACGCACCGGGCAAGTATTTCTACGTCTGGCTCGACGCGCCGGTGGGCTATCTGGCGAGCCTTGCCAACTACTTCGGCAAGACGGGGGGCGACTTCGAAGCCTTCCTGGCTGATCCGGAAACGCGTCAGGTTCACTTCATCGGCAAGGACATCGTCTATTTCCATTGCCTTTTCTGGCCGGCGATGCTGCATTTTGCGGGCAAGCCCTACAAGATGCCGGACAACGTCTATGTGCACGGCTTCATTACCGTGTCGGGCGAGAAGATGAGCAAGTCGCGCGGCACCGGTATCAGCCCGCTGCGCTATCTTGACATCGGCATGAATCCCGAGTGGATGCGCTACTACATCGCGGCCAAGCTCAATGCCAACGTCGAGGATCTTGATTTCAATCCGGATGATTTCATCGCCCGGATCAACTCCGATCTGGTCGGCAAGTATGTGAACATCGCCAGCCGCTGTGCAGGCTTCATCACCAAGCGCTTCGATGGCCGCCTCACTGTCGACCTGCCTGCCGAGGGCGCGAGCCTGCTGGCGGATCTGCGCGCCGCACGTGCGCTGGTGGGCCAGTATCTGGATGATCGCGAATTCTCCAAGGCCATCCGCGAAATCATGGCGCTTGCTGATCGCACCAACGAATATGTAAACGCCCACGCACCCTGGGAGCTGGCGAAGAAGGAAGGCGCCGAGACCGAGCTGCACCAGGTCTGCAGCGTCGCACTGAACGCTTTCCGCATCCTGACCGGCATGCTCGCCCCGATCATGCCGGCAATTGCCGAGCGCGTCGCTGCCTTCCTGAACTGCAGCTTCGCGGCCTGGGAAGACGACAGCCCGCTGGTGTCGATCAACACTTACGAACACCTGATGACCCGCGTGGATGCCAAGATCATGGACAAGCTCTTCGATCAGCCCGAAGCCGCGGCCGCCGCACCTGCCAAGGCAGAAGAGAAGAAGCCTTCGGTGGCTCCTGTGGCTGCGCCGGCTGCGGAAGCGGAGACCGCTCACATCAGCATCGACGACTTCGGCAAGGTGGATCTGCGCATCGCGAAAATCGTTTCGGCCGAGCATGTGGAAGGTGCCGCAAAGCTCCTGAAGCTCCAGCTCGATATCGGTGAGGATCGCCCGCGTCAGGTTTTCGCCGGCATCAAGAGCGCCTACGATCCGGCCACGCTGGTGGGCCGGCTGACGGTGATGGTCGCCAACCTCGCGCCGCGCAAGATGAAGTTCGGCATGAGTGAAGGCATGGTGCTGGCTGCGTCCGACGACTCGGGCGAAGTGCCGGGGCTCTTCATCCTGTCGCCCGATTCGGGAGCCCGGCCGGGAATGCGGGTGAAGTGATGAGTCCCTCCCGCCGCAAACTGTCACTCACCCCACGCACGGCCCTGTGGCTGCTGCTGGACGTGGCAGGCATGCTGGGCTTTGCGGCGGGTCTCATGCGTCTGGTGCAGGGCACATCGCTCTTCGGAAGCTGGCCGGCAGATGCGCTGCAGGCAGGCGCAATGATCGCGGGCGGCGCGATCCTGATGCTGTTTGCCGCGGCGCAGTTGCTGCGCGCCACGCTGGAACAGGGGGCGGACGAACGATCGTCCGGCCGTTAAGGCGAGACAAGGGGCCGGACGATGCCACTGACACGCACCCGCCGCTGGATCGTGTCGCATCACCTGCGTTTTCGGGATCTCAGGATTTGAAGCTTTCAATCGTCCAATTCCTGGAGATCCCAAGTGTTCCTGTTTCGCCCGAAGTTGATTGAAGCGCTCGCCGGTTACTCGAGGGCGCGTTTCATTCCCGATCTTTCCGCTGGTCTTACGGTTGGCGTGCTGGCGCTGCCCTTGTCTATGGCCTTTGCCATCGCCAGTGGCGTGTCGCCCGGTGCCGGCATCTGGACGGCCATCGTTGCGGGTTTCCTGGTCTCGATTCTGGGCGGCTCGCGCGTGCAGATCGGCGGGCCGACCGGCGCCTTCATACCCATTCTCTACGGCATCGTGGCTGCGTACGGCGTGCACAACATGCTGGCGGCCACCTTTCTCGCCGGCCTGATTCTGCTGGTGATGGGCATCACGCGGCTGGGCAATCTGATCCGTTTCATTCCGGTTTCCGTCGTGATCGGCTTTACCAACGGCATCGGCGTGGTGCTGGCGCTCTCGCAGATCAAGGATTTTTTCGGTCTTGAAGGCGGGGCCTTGCCGGCGGAGTTCTTTGCCCGCATGCGCATGCTGGCTGAACTCGCGCCAACAGCCAGCCTGTCTGCCACCGCGCTCGCACTGGGCACCCTGTGCCTGATTTTCCTCTGGATGAATCAGTCAAGCCGACTGGGCGTGCTGGCCCATGTGCCGGCGCAGCTGGCGGGCCTGCTGCTGGGCACGCTTGCGAGCGCCTTGCTGGACTTGCCGGTTGAAACCATCGGCAGTCGCTTCAACGGGATTCCCCAGGGCTTGCCGTCGATGAGCTTCCCCTTGCCCGATCTGTCCTCGATTCGCGGACTGCTGGCGCCAGCGATCACGATCGCGCTTCTGGGCGCGATTGAATCGCTGCTGTCTGCCCGCGTCGTCGATCCTCAGATCGACGACCGGCATGACCCCAATCAGGAGCTCATGGCGCAGGGCATCGCCAACATGGCTTCGCCCTTCTTCGGTGGCATCGCCGCGACCGGCGCGATCGCCCGCACTTCCACCAACGTACGAGCGGGAGGGCGAACCCCGGTGGCCGGGATCATCCATTCCGCAACCTTGCTGGCCATCGTGCTGGTGGCCGCACCCCTGGCGGCCTGGGTGCCGATTCCGGTGCTTGCGGCGATCGTCGTCGTGACGGCCATCCGCATGGGGGAATGGCACGAGTTCGCGCGACTCCGGCATTTCTCCTGGAACTACCGCATCATCCTGCTGGCCACCTTCCTGCTGACGGTTCTTTTCGACCTGACGATCGCTGTGGAAATCGGGATGGTGCTGGCGAGCCTGTTCTTCATCTATCGCATGCAGGACCTCACCACGGCAGAACCCTCCGCCATTCACCCACGCCATGGACTGAATGCTTTCGACCTGCGCGGTTCGCTGTTTTTCGGTGCGGTTTCAAAGCTTGATGCGCTGATTGATGTGGCGGACCCGGGCGTGCAGGTGCTCATTCTTGATCTGCAGGACCTGATCAATATCGACACCTCGGGCGTGGATTGGCTCGAAGGCGTCCACCGGGCGCTGGCGCGTCGGGACGCCCAGCTGGTGGTGTGTGGCGCGAGCCGCCAGCCACGCTCCATCCTGCAGCGCTCAGGCTTTGTCGGGGCGCTCGGCGTGGCCAACTTCTGCGACGACATGGAGGCCGCTCTCCTGCGCGCGCGAACCCTCCTGAACGAGTGCGAATGAAGACCGACACCAGCGAGGCGAGGCTGATCCGCGTGCGGGGCAGGGTGCAGGGCGTCGGATTCCGCTGGAGCCTGGCGGAGCAGGCCGTGCGCTGTGGTCTGCAGGGCTGGGTGCGCAATTGCGGCGATGGCACGGTCGAAGCTCTCGTCTGGGGAGGCGCCGAGGCCGTCGCCGCGCTGCTGTTCTGGGCCAGCCTGGGGCCGCCTGCCGCGCGGGTGGATGAATTGAGCGTGGAACGGGTGGATGAGCGACCTCCTGGCTTCCAGCGTCTGCCGGATGCATGACGGCGGAATGATGCAAACCCCGGCAGGCTGCGGGTCTGCCGCCTTTCCCTTTTCTGAATAGGGGTTTCCCGTAAGGGGCCTTCCCTCAAGCACATGGGATGAGCGCCGTTACTCCGCAAGGGCCGGTGAAAAGCCGGCATTGCAAAAATCCGGGAGTTAACAATGAGCATCTCACGCAAGATCCTCCTGCTCGTATTGCTTGCGCTGGCTACGTGCGCAGCAATCGTCGGGGTAGCGATCACGGGCCTCAATCGTGTCAAGACCGGGGTAGACGACATCACCTCGACGACCTTGCCTGCTGTCATGGCTGCCGGCGACGTGCGCGCCCGCTATCTGACGCTTCACGGCGCGGCCTATGACCGCGTCTCGGCCTCCGATCCCGAAGCTGCCAAAGTCGTTGAAGCCCGCATGGATGAGCTCAGCAAGGGGATCGTCGAGCAGATCAATTTCTACTCCGAGAAAACCACTGATCCCGATGAGAAGGCGGTTCTGGACGAGGCAAAGCTGGGCATTGCGGCCTATTCGGCCAAGATGAACCAGGTGCGGAACCTGGCGCGCATGGGCGAGCAGCAGATGGCGCTTGGCGTCATGCTGACCCAAGTGGGGCCGGTTCACAAGCAGCTCTCAGATGCCTTCGACAAGCTCCTGAAAATCAAGGCTGACCAGGCCGATGCGGTCGCACGCAGCGCGGGATCGTCATTTGCCGCTACGATCAGTGCCACCATCGGTGCCGCCGTTCTGGGGCTGGCCGTCATTGGCGTGCTGGGGTTTGTGCTGGGGCGTTCCATCGTTCGTCCCCTGGCTGCGATGCAGGGCGCGATTTCGCGCACCGCGCAGGAACTCGATTTCCGTACCGACATCCCGGTCCGCAGTCGCGACGAGATCGGTCGCACGCTGTCTGCCTACAACTCCTTGCTGGCCCGTTTGCGCAGCAGCTTCGGAGAAATCCAGACTGCAACCGGCAGGATGCTGGAGGTGGCGCGTGCCGCGGAGTCGAGCGCGCATCGCATTGCCGAGAACTCCCGGCAGCAGAGCGATGCCTCGTCCGGCATGGCCGCGGCGGTGGAAGAGTTGACCGTCAGCATCGCACTGGTGGCGAACCAGGCCAACGAAGCCAGCAGCCATACCGCGGAGTCGCGTGACAAGGCCGAACGGGGCACCGAGGTCATCCTGGCGACCGTCGGCGGCATCCAGAATATCGCCCGCACCGTGGAGCTGGCTTCCTCCCGCATCGGCGCCTTGCGCAACGACAGCGAAAGCATTTCCTCGGCAGCCAACATCATCAAGGAAATCGCCGATCAGACCAATCTGCTCGCGCTCAATGCCGCCATCGAGGCCGCACGTGCCGGCGAACAGGGCAGGGGCTTTGCCGTGGTTGCGGATGAAGTCCGCAAGCTCGCGGAGCGCACGGCGAACTCGACTCAGGAAATCACCACACTGCTGGCGCGCATGCAGGACAGTGCCCGTCTTGCGGTCGATACGATGGGTGAAGCCGTGCGCGAAGTCGCGAATGGCGTGGATCACGCACGCCAGGCGGGCGAGTCCATCCAGGCCATCAAATCCGGGTCCGGCATGGTCGTGGATGTAGTCGAGGATATCTCGGAGGCCGTGAGGGAGCAGAGCGCTGCAAGTACCACCATCGCCCAGCAGATCGAGCAGATCGCCCAGATGACCGAGCGCAACTCGGCAGCCGCCACCGACTCCGCCGAGGCCGTCCATCAGATGTCGGACATGAGCAGGGACATCGCCCGCGCGCTGGAGGCCTACAAGGTCTGAGTTTGTGGCCGGCGGGGGCGGCAAGGTGTGCCGGATGTTGTATCATTGCGCGCCTCGCTTGGCCCTATAGTTGAATGGATACAACAGCCCCCTCCTAAGGGGCAGGTACAGGTTCGATTCCTGTTGGGGCTGCCAGGCGACATGGATGAGCGCGCGTTCCTTGGAACTGCGCGCTTTTTTGTATCCCGCGCGGATGCTTCGCTCAATGAGCCGCGGGGCGGCCGCGTTACAATCCGCCCCTTCCCTTGCTTCGCCGTCTGCCATGCCTCTGCTTACCCTTGAAAACGCCTGTCTCGCCTTTGGCGATGTGGCTTTGCTCGACCATTCGGAGCTGGTGCTTGAGCCGGGCGAAAAGCTGGCGCTGATCGGCCGCAATGGTGCGGGCAAGTCGAGCTTGCTGCGGGCGCTGGCGGGATCCGCCCGGCTGGATGACGGCACGGTCTGGCGTCAGCCGGGGCTGAAGCTCGCCTATGTCGCTCAGGAGCCGGATTTTGAGCTGGACCGGGATGTGTTCTCTACCGTCGCGGAAGGCGTGGGCGACGCGGCCCGCCTGATCGCCGACTATCATGCGGCCACCCATGCGCTGGCGCAGGGTGATGAGTCCGTGCTTGCGCGCATGGCCGAACTTCAGCATGAACTCGAGGCTAGCGGCGGCTGGAGCCTGCACCACAAGGTGGAGCAGGTCATTGATCGCCTCAAGCTTGAAGGAGCGGCTTGGGTGTCGAGCCTGTCGGGCGGCGGGATCAAGCGGGTGGCGCTGGCTCGTGCGCTGGCGGGTGAGCCCGATCTGCTCCTGCTTGACGAGCCGACGAACCATCTGGATGTGGCCGCCATCGGCTGGCTGGAAGAGCTGATCCGGGGCTTTCGCGGCAGTGTGGTCGTGATCACGCACGACCGGGCGTTCATGGACAACGTTGCGACCCGCATCATCGAGCTCGACCGCGGTCGGCTCGGGAGCTTTCCCGGTTCTTTTTCGGAGTATCAGCGCCGCAAAGCCGAGATGCTGGAGATGGAGGCGAAGTCGAACGCGGAGTTCGACAAGTTCCTGGCACAGGAGGAGGTCTGGATCCGCAAGGGTGTGGAGGCGCGCCGGACCCGTAACGAAGGCCGGGTACGGCGTCTGGAGGCTTTGCGCAACGAACGTGCGGCACGGCGCGAGCGGGTCGGGCAGGTCAATCTGCAGCTCGATCGCGGCGACAAGAGCGGTCAGCTGATTGCAGAGCTTGCGGACGTCCACATCGCATTTGGCGAGAAAATCGTCATCCGCGGTTTTTCGGCCCGCATCATGCGAGGCGACCGGATTGGCCTGCTCGGGCCGAACGGGGCCGGCAAAACCACGCTGCTCAAGCTCATTCTCGGCGAGCTGGAGCCGGACTCCGGCAGCGTGCGCCGCGGCACCAAGCAGCAGATCGCCTATTTCGACCAGTTTCGCGAAGCACTGGACCCGGAGGCGCCCCTGACCGACGTGATCAGCCCCGGTTCCGACTATGTCGAGATCGGCGGTGCGCGCAAGCATGTCATCGGCTATCTGGAGGACTTCCTGTTTTCGCCTCAGCGCGCACGCAGCCCGGTCAAATCCCTCTCCGGTGGAGAGCGTAACCGCCTCTTGCTTGCGCGGCTTTTCGCCCGCCCTGCCAATATCCTGGTGCTGGATGAGCCGACCAATGATCTGGATGTGGAAACCCTGGAGCTGCTCGAGGAGTTGCTGCAGTCCTACAGCGGCACTGTCTTTCTGGTGAGCCACGACCGGACCTTTCTGGACAACGTGGTGACACAGACCATCGCCGCCGAAGGGGAAGGCATCTGGCGCGAATATGCAGGCGGCTACTATGACTGGCTGAGGGTCGTGAGCGCCGAGCGTGAAGCGGCTGAAAAGGCCGCGGCTGACCGGGCCGCGGGCAGCAAGCCGGCAGAGGCTGAACGCAAACCCGCCGCTAACCGGACGGCCAAGCTGAGTTTCAATGAGAAGCGCGAGCTTGAGGCGCTGCCTGGCAGAATTTCCGCACTCGAGGCCGAGCAAGCCGGCCTGCAGCAGCAACTGGCGGATCCCGACATCTATCGTTCCCGGGGGGCTGAAGTACCAGCCATGAATGCCCGCCTGGCTGAAATCGACGACACCCTGCTGGAGTTGCTTGAGCGCTGGGAAGTGCTCGAATCCAAAGCAGGTCATTGACTTTGCAGCGCCGGGAACCCCCGGCTGCCATGCTTTCATGCAACCGGCAGGCAACCGCAGAGCGTCTTCGCCGTCCCTGCGGTTGCCTGCTGGCATGACTTGCCGGCCGGGCATCGTGACGCTGGGACAATTCGCTACGGCTTTGTAAAGAACAGTAAAGCGACGCCTCTGTTCAGCCCGGCCCGCACGGTCGCTGTGCCAGCATCTGACTCAGTGCTTCTACGGATAGGGTTTTCATTGTTCGGCCCTCTCCGATGTCGCGATCGCCCGTCACTTTGACTAGAAAGCTTGTTTCCAGGCTTGTTTTTTTGTACTGGCAGAGCCGGGGCATTGGGCGTATGTTTCCGGTCTAATGGTTGCAAGTTCAGCCAACCGCGTCGAAATAAGCAACATCTTTCGAAGCTCAGAATTGGGCGCTTGCAGCCGGAGCCATTTGTTTCGTCAATTCGGAGGAGAAGATGAAAAAGAGCGTTCTGGCGATGTCCCTTGCCATGATCGGAATTCTTGGTGGATGCATCACCGTCGAAGGTGGCATGTCAGGCGAAGGCTCTGACGCTGCTGTAGCCGATATCGGTCGTCAGGCCATGCCGGCGAACTATGGCTGGGCTGCAGCCAGCGGCCCGGTGACGGGAGGCAGCGCCGCCACTCCGGAAAATGACTTCACCGTGAGCACCCGCAAGGAGCTGTTTGACGCGGTGGCGAAGGCTGGGAAACTGCCCAAGATCATCCGTATCAAGGGAACCATCAATCTTTCGACCGACGATTCGGGACGTGAGCTGACCGAGAAGGACTACGCGGTTGCACCTTACAACTTCAATGAGTACATGAAGACGTATGCGCCCGCCGTCTGGAACACCAAGCTCGAATCGAACGGCCGGCCGAACCGCAAACTGACCGGGCCGCAGGAAGAGGCGCGTGACGCGTCCGTCAAGAAGCAGCGCGACCAGATCACGCTCAAGCTGCCTTCCAACACCACTCTGGTCGGTCTCGGCAGCGACGCCAAGATCGTCAAGGGCAATGTGTGGATCGGGCCGGAGTCTGAGAACGTCATCATCCGCAATATCGCCTTCGAGGATGCATTCGATTATTTCCCGGCCTGGGATCCGGCTGACAGCTTCAAGATCGACAAGAGCTACCCCGGTTGTCAGGACAACTACGTGGATGCCAACACCGGACCGCAGAAGTGCCCCGGCGGTCGCTGGAACTCCGAGTACGACAGTATTTCGGTCAACGGCGGCAAGCGCGTCTGGATCGATCATTGCAGCTTCAATGACGGCGATCGGCCGGACCACCTTTTCCCCGCGCCCTACCCCTTCCCGCACAACGAAGTAACGCAGAAGCTGCAGCATCATGACGGCATGGTCGACATTACCAATGCGGCGGATTTCGTGACGATCTCCTACAGCGTGTTCAAGGATCACGACAAGGCTTTCCTCATCGGCGGCAGCGACAGCTCCAAGATCGATCCGGGCAAGCTTAATGTAACCCTGCACAGCAACTACTTCGAGAATGTCGGTCAGCGCGCGCCGCGTGTCCGCTTCGGCAAGGTGCACGTCTACAACAACTACTTCGTTGCAGATGCGACTGGCCTGGGTGTTGGCAACACGGCAATCGAAAAACACCGCTATGAACTCGAGCACAAACCGAAAACCGCCAACATCGCCCGCGGGCTGGTCGGCGTGGGCAAGGACTCGGCCATCTACTCCGAAGCCAACGTGTTCGAGATCAAGAATGGCGGCGCCGACATTGCCGTCTCGACTTATGGCGGCGCCAAGGTCTTCTTCGATCAGGGGTCGGTGCTCAACGGCAAGGCCGTTGATCTGCTGGCAGAAACCAACGCTGCCGGTGGTACGCCGCTCAAGGCCGATGTGGGCTGGAAGCCGACCCTTTACGGCAAGCAGGTTCTGCCTGCCGCCGAGGTGCCGGCTTACGTGAAAGCCAAT
Organism: Uliginosibacterium paludis; assembly: GCF_039631355.1. Classification (NCBI taxonomy): domain Bacteria; kingdom Pseudomonadati; phylum Pseudomonadota; class Betaproteobacteria; order Rhodocyclales; family Zoogloeaceae; genus Uliginosibacterium; species Uliginosibacterium paludis. The sequence continues at coordinate 35,865 of NZ_JBDIVF010000007.1, forward strand.
GCCGGCCCGGGCAAGCTCTGATTGCCTGAACCGGTCTGATGTGTCAGAAAAACCGGCAGTCCTGTGGCTGCCGGTTTTTTATTGTCTGTTCGTGTTCATGCCTTTACAAGGGGAGTTGCGGTCCATGCGGGTGAGCTTGCTGATTCCAATGACATTCATCCTTGCCGCGTGCGCCGGAGCGCCTGTCCTGCCGGATTTGCCAGGTCTGGAGCGCCAGGTGCTCGCCGCAGGCGATGGCTGGGGCGGTATCGACGGGCAGGTCACGGGGGGCGCGCGTGCCACGCCTGAAAACATCCGGGTGGTGAGCAACCGGAAGCAACTGGTTGATGCTCTCAAGGCTGCCGGCAGCGCGTCGAAGATCCTCCGCATCCAGGGCACGATCAATCTTTCGACCGACGATTCCGGGCGCGAGCTCGGCTATGCCGACTATGTGGATCCGGCGTATGACTTTGAGGCCTACAAGAAGATGGTGGATCCGAACGTCTGGAACCGCCAGCCGCTCGTGGGCGGCAAACCGCCGAAAGTGGCCGGTCCGCTCGAGGAGGCAAGGCTGCGCTCCTGGAATCGCCAGAAGCGTCAGGTGCAGATTCTGGTGCCCTCCAACACCACGCTCATCGGCATCGGCAAGGATGCCCGGATCATTCGCGGCAGCCTTTACCTGGATCGCGGCGTCAGCAACGTCATCATCCGCAATATCGCCTTCGAGGACGCCTACGACCACTTTCCCGGCTGGAACCCGGCGGACTCTTACCGTCTCGATCGCACCCAGCCGGTCATTGATGATTTCGGCGTGAATCAATCCGTCTCCGGCTGTCAGCCTGTCTTTGTGGATGAACTCAATGGTCCGCATCGCTGCAATGGTGGCCGCTGGAACGCGGAGTTCGACCTGGTTTCGCTCAAGGGCGCCACGCGGGTCTGGATCGACCATTGCTCGTTTTCAGACGGGCAAAGCCTCGCCAAGACCATTCCCAACGTCTTCGCAAAGCCTTATCACCAGCCCGAGCAGAAGGTCACGCCGCATGACGGGCTGCTCGACATCACCAACGGTTCGGATTACGTGACAGTCTCGAATAGCCATTTCTTCAACCACGACAAGGCCATGCTCGTGGGCGGCAGCGACAATTCACCCACCGACGAGGGCAAGTTGCGGGTGACCTGGCGACACAATCTCTTCGAGGGCCTCCGGCAGCGGCAGCAGCTTGTTCGCTATGGCGAAGTCCATAGCTATAACAACCTTTACATCGGCGACAAGGCCGATCCGCAGTACCCGTTTGCATATGCTTTCGGGCTGGGCAAGTCCGCGCGCATCGTGTCGGAAAACAATGTTTTTCTCGTCAAGGGGCTCGCCGAGCCGGCAGGCCTGGTGAGCTATTTCGTGGCCGGCGCGGGCCTGCATGACACCGGTACATGGCTCAATGGCAAGCCAGTCGGTATTGCGGCGCAGTTCAATGCCGCCGGACCGAAAAATCCCATCGAATCCTTCAACTGGCGGCCCGTGCCGCGGCCCGATCTGCTGCCGACGGAGGCGGTCGAGGCTTTCGTGCGTGCGCAGGCGGGACCCGGGAAGGGCGTGTTTCGCTGAGCGGCGGCCTCTGACAATGCGCTGACGTACGGAAGTCGGGCCTTTTTCCGGTCAAGCCGGCGGGCGGTACTGCCGTAGAGGATATGGCATGCCTCTTGAACCGCAGCACAGACAGAAAGCACTCGCCATGAAGCTCTCCAGACGTCTCAGCCTGCTCGTCGCGAGCACCGTCATCGGATTGGTCTTGTTTGGAGGGATCGGTCTCCAGGCCATCCGCAGCACCATGGTGGCCGAGCGCGAAACGCAGGCTCGTACGCTGCTGGCGCTTTCCAAGGGCGTGCTTGAGTACTTTCACGAGCTGGAAACCAGCGGAAAGATGACGACCCAGGAGGCGCAGGCCCGCGCGGGAGAAGCCTTGTCGGGTCTGAAATCCGGCAACGATTACGTGTTTGCGCGTACGCCTGAAAACGTCCTGGTCGCGCACGCCAAGAAAGAGCGGCTCGGAAAGGTGGATGTCGGCTCCAAGGTGCCGGACGGTCGTACGACCGTCGAAGTCTATCGGGACGCGCTGGCAAAGGCCGATCCGGCTTTCGTGACGATCTACACCACCCGTCCCGGCGCTGACAAGGATGCGCCGCAGATTCCCAAGCTCAACGGGGTCAGCCGCTTCGCGCCCTGGGGCTGGACGGTGGGTACGGGATTCTTCACCGACGACATTGACGCAGCCTTCCGTCGTTATGCGATTACGCTGGTGCTCGCGGGCATGGCGATCGTGGCCGTCACCGCAGGTCTGGCGGTCACGATGGCGCGCGGCATTTTCCGGCAGCTGGGCGGGGAGCCCGGCGTCGTGACCGAAGCGGCCAACCGGATAGCCACCGGGGATCTCGGCGAGCATCTGCCTGCTGCGCCGGCCGGTAGCCTGGTCGATGCGCTGGCCCGCATGCAGGGCAATCTCCAGAAGATGATGGGGCGCATCAAGCACAGCGCAACGGAACTCAATCAGGCGGCAAACGGTATCGCCGAGCGCATGGGCGAGATCCGGAATGCCTCCAGTCAGTCTGCTGGCGCTACGGCGGCTACGGCAGCGGCGATCGAAGAGATGACCGTGAGCGTCGGCCAGATTGCCGACAACGCACGCGAAACCGAAGCCAATTCCAGCCGCTCGGCGGAGCTCGCAGCAGGCGGTGAGCAGCAGGTGTCGGCCGCCGCAGATGCCATCAAGGCGGTATCACAGACGGTTGAGCAGGCCGCGGGCCGGATCGAAGGTCTGGTCGATCGCACCCGTCAGATCGGCGGGGTGGCACGAACGATTCAGGAAATTGCCGAGCAGACCAATCTGCTGGCGCTCAATGCCGCCATCGAAGCGGCGCGCGCAGGCGAGCAGGGCCGAGGTTTTGCGGTGGTGGCCGATGAAGTGCGCAAGCTCGCGGAGCGCACCACCAAGGCGACGGCTGAAATCGCGACCACCATCGCCGCCGTTCAGGCAGATACCGATTCGGTGGTGACCAGCATGCAAACCGTTTTACCCTTGGTCGAGCGCGGCGTCGCGCTTTCAAACGAGGCGGCAGAAGCCCTGCGCAGCATCAACGGCGAAACCAGTGAAACCCTGGTCAAGATCCGCGATGTGGCGCACGCCACGGCAGAGCAGACGGCAGCGAGCAACAGCATCGCCACCAACGTTGAGCGGATCGCCCGCATGGTCGAGGATTCTGATTCGGCTGTCGAAAGTGCCAGCGCTACTGCACATGCGCTGGCCGGTCTGGCGGGCGAGCTCAACGAGGCGGCAGCAAGCTTCCGCGTCTAGCCTGAAGGAGGCGTCAGGCACACACGCCCGGCGTTTCCCTGTTTCCATTGCACGAATCGGGCTCGGTGTGCGGCGCAATGACGGGTACTATCCGTCCTCTTCCTGATCGACCGAAATCCTGAATGCCTTCCGAAGTCAAAGACAAAGTCCTGCGCGCCATCGTGGCCGCCGTCCAGCTGCCTTCCGTCAGCGACCTGGAATTCGAATCCTCGCTGGCCGAGCTGCGTGAGCTGGCCAGAACGCTTGGTTTCAAGGTCATCGGAACCTTCATCCAGAAGCGGCAGAGCTTCGACACGACAGGCTACCTGGGTGTCGGCAAGCGTCAGGAGCTGGCAAGCTATATCAACGGTCAGGCCGGCTTTGACGAATCCGACGGCAGCAGGCTCCCGCCTGTCGAGGATGCCGGCGAGATCGACCTGATTCTCGTCGATCACGAGATTTCACCTTCTCAGGCGCGCAATCTCGAGCTGGAGCTTGGGTGCGAGGTGATGGACCGCACGATGGTCATCCTCGAGATCTTTCATCGCAACGCGCGCAGTCGCGCTGCGAAGGCCCAGGTCGAGATTGCACGTCTGGGCTACATGGCGCCGCGCTTGCGCGAAGCAGCGAAACTCGCCGGTTCTCAGGGGCGCCAACGCAGCGGCGTGGGCGGACGTGGCTCGGGGGAGTCACATACCGAACTGGATCGTCGCAAGATCCGCGACCGCATTGCCGAGTTGCAACTCGAGATCCAGGCGATGGAAGCCGAGCGGCGTACGCAGCGCGCCCGCCGCCAGGAGCGCCAGGGGCTCGCCGGTGTGGCACTCGTGGGCTATACCAACGCGGGCAAGTCGACCCTGATGCGTGCGCTGACCGGCAGCGAAGTCCTGGTTGAAAACAAGCTCTTCGCTACGCTCGACACCACGGTCCGCGCCCTGCATCCGGAAAGCGTGCCGCGTGTGCTGGTCAGCGACACCGTGGGCTTCATCAAGAATCTGCCGCACGGGCTGGTGGCCTCGTTCAAGTCGACGCTTGATGAAGCGCTGGACGCGTCATTGCTGTTGCATGTGATCGATGCTTCCGATCCTGGTTTCGAGCGGCAGCGGGAAGTGACGGATACGGTGCTGGCCGAGATCGAAGCGAACGATATCCCGCGCCTGCGCGTGTTCAACAAGATCGACTTCGTGGGCGATGCGCAGGCCCAGGCGGAATGCCGGGCACGGCTCGAAACCGAATACCCGGGCTGCATCGTCATGAGTGCGCGCGATCCGGCTGATGTCGCACGCCTGCATGCAACCATCGTGGGCTTTTTCCAGCAGGATCTGGTCGAGGGAGAATTCTTCCTGCCCTGGTCAGCCCAGCAGGGCCGGGGCGAAATCTATGCCAGCTGTGCGGTGCTGGAGGAGCGGGCCGATGAAGAAGGTGCGCGGTTCCGGGTGCGTGGGGAAGCGCATGTGATCGAAACCCTCAGGGCGCGCTTTGCCGGACTCGTCTGAGCGAGTGTCCGCCGGATCAGGGATCTGACCGCTGAATCAGGGGCTGACTGGCATATCGGGCAGGATGTCACAAGCCGGTCTGATTCCTGCCCGGCGTGTTTTCCACATCGCCTAAAATCAGTGAAGAACATTCTTCAGGCGCGGGTATGGTCCGAATTGCGGGAAATCGCAGACACAGCGAGGGGCGCTTCACTGGCGTGCTGGTCGGTGCGTGCTCACTAAGCCTGTGTGCCGGCAGCGTCGCGCTGGCGCTGCGTTTTGGCGGGCAGCTGATGTCCGTGCCGGCACGCTACCCGCTCTGGCAGATGCTTCTGCCTGTGTTCAATCTGCTGTGGGCCGGGCTGGCCTTGTTCCTTGGTGGCATGGCCTTGCGCAAGATCCTGCGCCGCAATCGTGCAGGCATTCCGGCAATCCGGGAAGCGGATTCCGATCCTGCGTCGGAGCGTGCATTTGCGGCACGCCGTGCGCAGCAGGATGAGACAACCGGCTTCGACCCGTTGGCTGAACCTGCCGAGTGGAGTCTCGATCTGCTACACGAGCTCGACTGGAAGCGCTTCGAGGATCTCTGCGTGGCCTACTACCGTGCGCGGGATATCAATGCCTACAGCACGCCGATCGGTGCCGAAGGCGGTGTAGATATCCGGCTTTATCAGGACGAGTTCGATGCCGAGCGTTGCACGGCCATCGTGCTGTGCAAGGCATGGGGAGAGCGTTTTGTCGGCGTCGGCCCGATTCGCGAGCTGCGCGAACTCATGACGCGTGAGCGCATCGGCAAGGCCTTCTTCATGGCGCCCGGAAAGTTCTCGCATGAGGCCTGCGATTTCGCGGCCGAGAGCGGCATTACGCTGATTGATGGCACGCTCTTTCTGAGCATGCTCCGGCGTCTGCCTGCCGATGTGAGTGACAGGCTGCTGTACAACATCTGCCAGGGCGACTGGCGCACGCCGAGCTGTCCGGTCTGCGGCGTGAAAATGAAGTCTCGGCTCGGAGACCGGGGGCTGTTCTGGGCCTGTCCGAATTTTCCCGACTGCAGACAGATGCTGGGAATGCGTCCCTCCCGGATCGTGGCCTGAGCCCGTCCTGAAAAGCGCCGCAGCGGGGCTGATTCAGCCGAGCAGGCGGATCTTGCAGCGCTCCAGCCAGCTCAGCTGGTGCCACCAGCGCTCTCCCTCGATCCAGAACGCACGCCCTTTTTCCGAGAGGTGATAGCGGGGAACGCTGCGTGCATCGCTGACCTTCGCGAGCCAGCCATGCCGTTCGAGATAGGAGGCGAGCAGGGCTACCTGGGGCACGCCATCGAGGTAATGAGCGAAAGCGGACGGGCCGGCAATCAGCAGCGGATTGCCCGCGCCCAGCGAGCGGAAAATGCTCAGCAGCCAGAACCGGTGGGGGATGTTGGACGATGCGTCGGTCAGCGCGTTCATGATGTTGCACCGCAAAAAACTGTGTCGATTCGATTATAGGGGTTTGCCCTGATCGGATGACAAGGCAGTCACATTCGTTTGCAAACCGGAGTTTCGGCGGCAGCAATCGTGTTCTGGACGGTCTTTGCGGGCGTCTCACAGGATTTTTCGGGGTCGTCGGGCTCCGGCTCTCAAAAGAGGCGTTGGGGCATCAGCCAGGCGCTGCGTCAGGTCGGCATGGCTGATCGCGGCGCAGGGCCGTGATCTCCCGACATTTTTTCCGGGACGTCGGATCAGGGAAGGCTACTTGCTCCGGGGCGGCCTGGCGCGTGTGCCGCTCGCACTGAAGCGGACATGAAAAAGCCCGCCAGGAGCGCAAGCCTGACCGGCAAGGACACTTGCTCGAATGCCGCTTGTTGCGACAGTCGGCTGGACCGTGCCGGAAGGTGGGCCGCAGGTGACGGGCCGTGTTTCAGCCGGGCATCGTTGCCCGGTCTGACTGGGTCAGTGCTGGATGATGGGTGCCGGGGCTTCCGCGGCATGCTTTCTTGCATGCTTGATCGCCCGTTTTTCCTTGAGGTTGTGCTGTGCGGGTTTCTTGCTTTCCTTGGTCGTATGGCGTTCCTTGCTCATGCTGGCTTCTCCTGAACAGGGGCCGGACAGGCTCCGTACATCCAGTATAGGCGCTTGCCCGGAGCGCGCCCGGCCGGGCAGGGCAGGCTGCGGGCGGGTTTGATGTCGGACAGCTTGCCGGCGTGTCATATGCCTCGGGCAGGCTTATCCTTTGCAGACTGGCAGCGTTTGCGCCGGTCGGAGCGGAGAGGAAGAAGGGACATGTCCGATGTCGTGAAGGAGATTCTGGCGTTCAACGCCGGCCGCGATCCGGTGCGACTCGCCATCAAGTACGCACGGATGTGTGAAAGCCCGAGCGCCTTCATGCGTGGTTCGGCGCATCTGTACAACGCCTGGTTGCCGAAGGCCGGCATGCTGTTTGATGCGCCCCGGGTCTGGGCCTGTGGCGACCTCCATCTGGAGAACTTCGGCAGCTACAAGGCAGACAACCGGCTGGTGCATTTCGACATCAACGATTTCGACGATGCGCTGCTCGCGCCTGCCGGCATGGACCTGCTGCGCTTGCTGACCAGTGCGCTGGTCAGTGCCGAGGTGCTCGATATTGCAGCGGAGGATGCCGGCAAGCTGTGTCGCGAGGCCTTGAGCGGCTATGTTGCAGCCCTGACTGGCCGCAAGCCGCTTTGGGTCGAGCGCGAAACCGCGAAAGGCGTGGTGGCCGATTTGCTCGAGTCACTGCGCAGCCGCAGTCGCGAGGATTTTCTCGACAGCCGCACCGACCTCGCGGACGAGCATCGCAGCCTGCGGGTGGATGGCCGCAAGGCGCTGCCTGTCAGCAAGTCCGAGCGGAAGATGCTGGAGGCATGGATGGCGGACTTCGGCATCACACAGCCGGATCCGCATTTCTTCTCACTCATCGATGCTGCACGGCGCATCAGTGGCAATGGCAGTCTGGGCGTGACGCGCTACATCCTGCTGGTGCGCGGCAAGGGTGGCCCGGCGGGGAACTATCTGCTTGATCTCAAGGAAGCTCGCCCTTCGAGCCTGGCCCGGCAATGCGGTCTGCCTCAGCCGGCGTGGGCTGACGAAGCCGAGCGCGTGGTGAGGGTCCAGGCCTGCATGCAGGCCAACAGCATTGCCCTGCTGCACGCCGTGAAACTGGACGGGCGTGCGGCTGTTCTGCGGGAGCTGCAGCCTGCGCAGGACCGCGTCGACCTGCGGATTTGCCGGGGACGACCCGGCCGGCTGCGTGGTTTGCTGGAAACCGAGGCCTGCGTGCTCGGCTGGGCCCAGCTTCGGGCGAGCGGTCATTACGGATCGGCCTGCGCCGACGAGCTGGTGGCGTTTGCAGAGCGGAATGACTGGCAAGAGCCTCTGCTGGCTCTGGCTGCCGAAGCCACCCGGGAGATCCGCAGGAACTGGCAGGACTTCGCGAAAGCCTGCGCCGCCGGTGTCGTACCCATGCCCAGCGAGACCCTCGCCGGCCTGCAAGAAAATACATGACAGCCCATCGCGCCTGACGCAGGATCGATCCCATGACAGACAGGGTCCGCTACCACCGCTTTGCCGATGCGCCGGGTTTCGTGCTGGGCGACGCGCGCCTGGCTGGTCGGGCTTTCGGGCCGCATTACCATCTGGATTACCACATCGGGGTGCTTGATCACGGCGTGCAGGCGCAGCATTTCGGCGGGACGACGCATCTGCTGGCGCCGGGCGCCGTCTCCTTCATGCCGCCTGGTGAAGTGCATGATGGCGCAGGCAGTGATGAGGGCTTCCGCCTGCGCACCTTCCGCATCGCGCCCGACTTCCTGCTGCCGCTCTGCTCCGAGATCGCCGGTCGGGACGGAGTGCCCGCGCAATCCGGCGTCATCCTCGAGAATCCGCGCCTTGCGCGTCAGTTGCGATGTCTGCATGAAGCACTTGGCGGGCAACAGGAAACGGTGACCCTGGCCGCGCAATCGGGGCTCATCGAGGTGTTTGCCGGCTTGATGGAGGCCAGCGGAGAGCACCCCGGACCGGAGCCGGTGGCCGGCGCCCTGGGTGATGCGGAATGTCGCCGCGTTCATGACTATTGCATGAGCCGGCTTGCCGAACGCATTACGCTGGAGGATCTCGCGGTGCTCTGCGGCATGAGCCGCTTCCAGTTTCTGCGCCGCTTCAGCCGGCGCTTCGGGCTCACGCCGCACAACTGGCTGATCCGCCTGCGGCTCGAGCGCGCCTGCCATCTGCTGGCCAGAGGCGGTCGCACCGTGGCGGAGCTGGCGCAGGAGCTCGGTTTTTACGACCAGAGCCATTTCACCCGCTGCTTTCGTGCTGCCTTCGGTGTGGCACCGACCCGTTACTGAAGCAGCGCCTGCGCGCGGGCCAGCAGATGATCCACGTCCGCTTCAGTGGTGGCCCATGAAGTCACGAGCCTCACGACGCCCGGGCCCCAGCGGTCGTGGTAGAACACGAAGCCCTCGGCCAGCAGCCCCTCGATCAGGGCTTGCGGCAGGCGGCAGAAGAGGATGTTGGCCTCGGTGCGCCCCATGATCTCCACACCCGCCAGCGCCCGCAGGCCCGTGCCCAGGCGCCGGGCCATGGCGTTGGCCTGGCGGGCGTTGGCGAGCCAGAGATCGTGCTCGAGATAGGCGCTCATCTGCGCCGAGAGCAGACGCATCTTGGAGAAGAGGTGACCGCTGCGCTTGCGACGGAACGCGAGCTCGGTTTCGATGCTGCGGTCGAAACACACGATGGCTTCCGCTCCCAGCACGCCGTTCTTGGTCGCGCCGAACGAGAGCACGTCAACACCAGCCTTCCAGGTCATTTCGGCTGGCGTGCAGCCCAGCGAAACCAGCGCATTGGCAAAACGCGCGCCGTCCATATGCAGGCGAAGGGCATGTCGGCGGCAGATCTCGCCGATCTGCCCGATTTCGTCGAGTGAATGGACGCTGCCGGTCTCGGTTGCCTGCGTGATGCTGACGGCCGTGTTCTGACTGCTGTGCACGTCGCCCGCCTTCAGTCCGGCGACGGCATCGAGCGCGACCGGATCGATCTTCGCATCGGCGCCATCGACCAGTCGCAGCCGGGCGCCATGCATGAAGAATTCCGGCGCACCGCATTCGTCGTTGTTGATATGGCTGGCAGGGTGGCAGAGCACTGCGCCCCAGGGCGGCGTGATAGCCGCCAGACTCAGCGCATTGGCCGCCGTGCCGGTCGGCACGAGAAAGACGCCGACATCGCGCTCGAAAACCTCGCAGAGCCGCATCCGGACACGCGCGGTGAGTTCATCACCGCCATAGGGAATGGCAGCCCCGGCGTTGGCGGCAAGCAGCGCATCCATGACTGCAGGCGAAGCGCCTGCAATGTTGTCGCTCGAGAAAACCTTTTCCGGAGGGCGGGAGGTGTTGCTCATGAAACCGGGTCCTTGCGTGATCTGTCGTGTGCCGAGTATGCGCAAGGATGCCCGGCCCCGCTTGTAGAAAATTGCGGGGCAGGGCGATGCGTCAGCGGGCAATGCTGACCTGCAGGCTGGCGATGTAGCCCGCCGAGACGCTGCCGCTCACGCTAGCCAGTTGCAGTACGGCGCTGTCATTGCCGAACACGTTGTCACTGGCCAGCGTGATGGCCTTGAAATTCGCAATGCTGGCGGAGTAGCCGCTGACGCTGTTGTACACGGTACTGCAGGCGTCGGCAGGCAAGGCAAGCTGTGAGGTCTTGACGTCGTAGTTTCCGCTCGTTGCCACCGACAGCGAGGGATAGATCTCGAAGTGGATGTGCGGCCAGCGACCGCTGTAGCAGCCGGGAAAGATGCTGGTGAAGCTGACCAGCCCGCTGGCATCCGATACCTGCACGCCGCGCAGATAGTTTTCGCCGGTAATGCCGCTGGAATAGAGCGAGTAGTTCCCGTCCCGCGTGCAGTGCCACAGGTAGACGGCGTAACCCGAAAGCGGCGAGCAGGCGGCATCGGTCAGCGTCAGGCGGATGGTGAGGGGCACGCCGTCTGCCACGCCGCTGGCGCTGCCGAAGCTCGAGGTAATGTTCTGCCGGACCACGCCGCTCTGCGTGAGCACGTTGACGACGCCACTCGCATTGCTGTTTGTCCCGTCACCGGGATAGGGGCCTGCTGTCTCGTCAGGGATCGCCGTGCATTGGGCACTGCCCGACGATGTCGGGCTGCTGGACGCCGAGCCGCTTCCGGCCGACGCGCTGGATGCGGACGAAGCGCTTCGCGAGCTGCCCGAGGCACTCGTGGCCGAGCTGCTGGAGGCAGCAGACGAGCTCGATGCCGAAGCACTCGCCACGCTGTCTCCTGTGTTTGCACCGCTGCCGCCTCCGCCCCCGCAGGCCGGCAGCAGGGCCGCAATGCCCAGTGTGCCGAGGCGTTCGATCAGCGCACGGCGCTGGGGATCCGGCCGTCCGGCCGGTTGGTCTGTGCTCATGCTTCTCTCCTGGGGTCATGTTTTGTGGAGCAGCCGGATCGAGCCGGCTGGCCGGAGAAAAGCTAACACCTCGGTCTGTTAAAGCCTGCAAAACGGAGTCATGCGATTTACATATGCCCGTTTGCCGCGACAAATGGTGGCGGGCGTCAGGCGGAGCGGCGAGCGAGGGCAGTGCAGATCAGGCCGAGCAGCAAGGCCCAGAACGCGCTGCCGATGCCCCAGAGCGAGAACCCCGAGGCTGCGGCGAGAAAGGTGATCAGGGCCGCATCGCGTTCTGTTTCGTCCTGCAGGGCTCCGGCGAGGCTGTTGCCGATCGTGCCGAGCAGTGCCAGCCCGGCGATGGCGAGAATCAGGGCTTGCGGGAAGGCCGCGAACAATGCGGCAACTGTCGCCCCGAAGAGGCCCGTGAGCCCGTAGAAGACGCCCGCCCAGATCGAGGCGCGGAAACGCTGTGAAGGGTCCGGATCGGCATCCCGGCTCATGCAGATGGCGGCCGTGATGGCTGCGAGGTTGTAGGCAAACCCGCCGAAGGGCGCGAGCATGAAGCCGGTGAGTCCGGTCCAGCCGACCAGGGACGATGTGGGCGGCTCGTAGCCATTGGCCCGCAGCACGGCCAGGCCGGGAACATTCTGGGACGCCATGGTTACGATAAACAGAGGCAGCCCGACGCCGATCAGCGTGGTGGGCGAGAAAGCCGGCATCGTGAAGACGGGCAGGGCCAGCTGGAAGCTCAGGCCGGCGAGATGGACCTCACCGCGCAAGCCCGCCACCAGCAGCCCTGCCAGCAGCGTTGCCGGCACCGCATAGCGCGGCAGCAGCCGGCGGGCCAGCAGAAAGCAGGTGAGCATGCTGCCGATGATCCAGCCCTGTTCGGGCAGCCGGGCGAACACCTCCAGCCCGAAGCGCAGCAGCACCCCGCCAAGCAGCGCGGCGGCCAGACTGCGTGGCACGAGATGCATCAGGCGCTCGAATCCTCCGCTGACTCCGGCCAGCGCAATGAGCGCGGAGGCAAACATGAAGGCGCCGATGGCTTCGCTCATGGGAACCCCGGCGAGCCCGGTTGCCAAGAGGGCTGCCCCCGGCGTGGACCAGGCGGTGAGCACCGGCATGCGGTAGCGAAGCGAGAGGCCGATCGAGGTCAGCGCCATGCCCAAACCGAGCGCCCAGAGCCAGGAGGCGATTTCTGCCGGGCCGGCACCCGCTGCGCGCGCGGCCTGGAAAACGATCGCGGCGGAGCTTGTGTAGCCGACGAGCACCGCAATGAAGCCGGCCGAGAGGTGGGCGAGCGCCATTCGGGGCGGGTGCGGGGCGTGTTGTGTGTCGGGTTTCATCGGGCCATCCCGTCGGTTAAAGTTCAGTCGTGCGTTATGGCGCACATGAAAAGCATAGCGGTGTGCGTTATAGCGCACAACCGGTTTGTGCGCTGCCGGACAGGAACAGATGAACGACGAACACGACAACTCAGGCATGCCGCCGGAAGCGCCCGTGCTGGGCACCCGTTTGCGCGAGGCGCGCTCAGCCCGCGGCTGGAGCCTGGATCAGGCGGCCCGTGAAACCGGCGTCAGCAAGGCCATGCTGGGGCAGATCGAGCGGGGCGAATCCAGCCCTACGGTTGCGACGCTCTGGAAGATTGCGGGCGGCTTCCGCTGTTCGCTCACCCGTTTTCTGGTCAGTGAAGCACCCGGGCAGGACACGCTGTTTCGCAGCGTGGCGAGCGAACGCGCCCGGCCGGCGAGCGACGACATGCTGGTCGCACCGCTGTTCCCCTTTGATGCCCGTTTCGGTTTTGAATGGATGGAGCTCACCCTGCTGCCCGGTTACGAGCGCCTCTCGGATCCTCACGCTGCAGGGGTGACCGAGCATGTGCTGGTGGTGCGTGGCGAGATGGAAGTGCTGGTGGAGGGGCACTGGCACGTTTTGCGGGAGGGTGAGGCGGTGCGGTTTGCGGCAGATCGGCCGCACGGTTACCGCAACGCCGGCAGCGAGCCGGCGGTTTGCCATGACCTGATTCATTACGGCGCCTGAGCCGGTCTCAGCGCCGCGCACGTACCAGTCTGTAGCTGCGGGTATCGGCGAGATATTCACGGCGCTCGATGTCCTGTGGCGGCGTGCCTGCCAGCACGGCGAGCACATCGCGGCGCACGGCCTCGTTCTGGTAGAAGTAGTGGTGGCCGGTCGGGTCGGCCGTAAAGCTCAGCGCCGGTTCGCAATTGACGACGCTGACCTTGTCGGGCAGGGCGCGTGAGTTGCGCGGGCCGCTCGCTCCGAGTCGGTCCGGATTGTTCTTGGTGCGGTCGCTGACGATCAGCGCCTGGTCGGCTGCGTTGTGATAGACCGTCACGCGGCGGGCCATGTCGGGCAGGGTCTGGAACTTGTGATCAAGCTCGAAAGCGTCGTCATCCTCGTCCGGTGCGAAGAGCGCGATCTGGTCGAGCAGCCTGCGCAACTGGCCGCCATTGCAGGAGCGGATGCCCTGCAGTGCCCAGCGCAGCGCATAGCTGCCCATGCTGTGCGCAAAGAGGTGAACGTTTTGCCCGCAGTAGTCTTCGGGGCGTGTGCCGCGCAGATAGGCGGCGAGCTTCTGCAGGCCACGACCGAGCGCGACACCTGAGGCGCGCGCATCATCACGGTCGCTCGCGTAGGCCTTGAACGGCAGCAGGGAGCCATCCGAAGGCCAGGTAAAGAGAAAAACCGTCATCGGCCGTGTCGCGTAGAAATCCTTGACCCGGGCAGCCAGTTGCAGGGCGCCGGCAAAGCTGGTGTTGAAGCCGTGGACCAGGATCAGGCAATCCTGCTGCTGTTCGAGCATTTCGCGGCGGACCCTCTCGAAGACTTCCTGGCTGCCCAGCTTCTGGCCTGAGAGGTCGCCCACTGCTGCGCTGGCCAGTCCGACATCGAGTTTTTCGTCCGCCACTTCCAGCGTGTAGCGATCGAACTTCTTGCCGCTGACCTCGGCTACGCCGAAGCGCAGGTCAGTCAGTCCGTTGGCGCTGAATCGTTCGCCGAAGTCGGTTGGCGTGTCCGCGTTGTCGGGATCGCGATTGGTGGCGAAATAGATGCGCATCGGCTTGCTCCGGATCGAGGGCGGGCAAAATGCCGCATGCCCGCTGCCGGCAAAAGGGCCGGGCGGGCAGGGCAGTGCAGGCGTCAGGTGCCCGCGGCCAGCCTGTTACATTAAGGTGGCTGACGGGCTTTATGGCAAGCAGATCGCGCTGCGCGAGGCTAGTCGGCCTGCCAGACCCGGCTCCACCAGCTGCGGGGCGCCTTTTCTCCGGGGGCTGTGCCGGTTTGCGGCGCGCCCTTGCTCTGCTGGAAATAGGCGCCGAACTGCTTGTCATCGCCATTGATGTGGTGCATCAGCCAGCGCTTGAGGAAATGCAGCAACTCGAAGCTGATCGAGGCGACACCGCTGTCGAGTTTTTCCTGCAGGGCGCGGACCTGTTCGATCAGCGTTTCGTGCTGATGCTTGTGTGCCTGCATCTCCGGGTAGGCGGAGACCCGCATCAGGCTCTCTTCGACCATGAAGTGCGTGCGGGTGTAGTCGACGAGCTGATTCAGGATTTCACGCGAGGTGGCGGAGCCGTGGTGCTCGCGGATCGATACATGCAGTTCGTTGAGCAGGCGCACGAGCTCCTTGTGCTGTGAATCGATCTCTTCCACGCCAACCTTGTAGCTGTCGTTCCAGGTAAAGAGTTCTGCCGGTTTTGTCTCGATCATTTCGGGTCTCCTCCGTCTGTTCTTTCGCGGCAAGACCCAGACTAGGCCGCCAGTCATGCGGGGTTTTGATTTGCATCAATGCGCCAACCCGAAAGTGCGGCCGCTTTACTTGTGGAAAACCCCGATGAGCATCCGGGCGCGAGACGCTATCCCTCGCCAGGTGACTGATTGGGCTGGGGTTTTTCAGGTCGTGTGGCTCACCCGCGGGCAGCATGTGGGCTGACGAAAGTGAACTATCCGCAGCATGTTTTGCCCGTTGGTTTTAAAATCATACTAATCCTCGCTTCGTATCCCGGGCGGCCGGAAAGCGTGTCCCGCGCTGCCGGATGAGCCGGGGTGCGGCGTTTTCCATGCTCTTCCAGCCCAGGTTTTCATGATGTTCTCCATGCCCTCCCGCCTTCCGGCCCGACTGACTGCCGCGATGCTGCTCGTGCTCAGTCACGGCGCCTTTGCCCAGGAATCCGATACGCTCGCGCGCATCCGCCAGACCCAGACGATCACCATCGCCAATCGAGAGTCCGCCCGTCCGTTCTCCTATCTCGACGAGAAGGGGCAGCCGGTGGGCTACTCGGTGGAACTCTGCCAGCGTGTGGTGGAGCGCATGCGCAAGGATCTGAAGTTGCCGAACCTGAAGGTGCAGTACATCACGGTGAGTGGTCCAGAACGGATTCCGAAGATCCGCAGCGGCGAAGCCGACATGGAGTGCGGCTCGACGACCAACACCAAGGCCCGTCAGGAGCAGGTGTCCTTCTCCTACACGATCTTCGTGGCGGGCATGAAGCTGCTCACACGCAAGGATTCCGGCATCAAGGATCTGCAGGGGCTCTCAAAAGCCACGGTCGGACTGAGCAAGGGCACCACTTCCGAGAAGCTCTTCGCCCAGCTGGGCAAGGGCGAACTCTCCGGCGCTCGTCTGCAGACCTTCGGCAGCAACGCCGAGGCGCTCAAGGCGCTGGTGTCGAATCAGGTGGCGGCCTTCCCGCAGGATGACGTGCTGCTCTCCGGCATGCTGACCGCGCTGCCTGACCGGGACAAATACACGCTGACCGAAGACTACCTCTCGGTGGAGCCCTACGCGATCATGGTCCGCAAGGACGACAAGGCGCTGCGCGAATTCATCGACAAGACCCTGGCGGGTCTCTACTCGAGCGGCGAGATCCGCGGCATCTATGACAAGTGGTTCAACACGGCGCAGATGCAGGTGCCGGTCTCACGCCTGACGCAGGAGGCGTTTACCCGTCCAGGAAAGGACTCGGGCTTCGCAAAAGTGCTGGGCTATACGCTCTGATCGCCGCCCGGTTTCGCAAGCAAGGCGCCTTCGGGCGCCTTTTTTCCGGGCACGCGCACAATATGCGATGACCGATAGCTGTTTTCTTTCCGGCGGTATGGGCGCAAATCGTTTGCGCGCGGAAAATTGCGCCCAAGCCGGTGTGCCGGTTGCCTGATTCATGACTCCATAGCAAGGAAACGACGTGAAAGCCTCTTCAATTGCCGCTGCTGTTGCGCTCTCGCTGCTGGCGGGCGCAGCTTCGGCCGAACCGACTACCCGCTCGATCTCGCAGGTCAACGGCGTGTACTGGACCCAGTTCTCTCTGGAGCACCATGCTGCAGCTGCCATGGCTTACCAGGCCGCGACAGCCGCCCTGCCGGGTCTGATCCGCTCGAAGGCCTGGGCTTCTCTCGAGCGTGGCGAGGCCAGCCGCAAGCGGCCCGCGGTGGTGCTGGATGTGGACGAGACAGTGCTGGACAACTCCGCCTATGACGCCTGGGCGGTGCAGACCAACCAGAGCTTTGCGCCGAAGAGCTGGGCGGCATGGCTGGCACTCGAAGAGGCACTTGCCGTGCCGGGCGCCGTGGCCTTCACGCAGCAGGCCGCCAGGCTGGGCGCGGACGTGTTCTATGTGACCAATCGCGAATGTACGCCAGAGCCGACCGATCCCTGCCCGGCCCTGACGCACACGCAGAACAACCTCCGCAAACTCGGCTTCCCGCGTGCGAATGACCCGGCGGCATTCATGCTCAGGAAGCAGCGTCCGGAATGGAACTCGAGCGACAAGAGCGCGAGGCGCGAAACGATTGCCCGCACGCATCACATTGTCATGCTGGTGGGCGATGACATGGGCGACTTCCTGCCGGTCGACAGCGTCGCGCGTCTGCGCAAGGGTGAACCGGATGCCGCGGCCCAGGCGCTGCTGGCAAACTTCGGCAAGAATCTCTTCATGATTCCGAACCCGAGTTATGGCTCGTGGGAAAAGGCCTTGCCGGCCGATCCGGCCGCCCGCATTCCCTTGCTCAAGGGGCCTGACTCCTGGGCGGGCAAGACCGAGCCCTGATTCAGAGACTGTGTGTTCTCAGCCAGGCGCTGGCTGAGAGTGCCAGGAAGAAGCAGGCCAGGCAGAGCCAGGCCTGCTGCTGATAGCGGCGACGGACCTGCTCATGTGGCTGATCCGAGATCACGAAGGGCCGGCCGTCTTCTGGCAGGCTCAGCAGATGATAGGCGGGGAAATCGGCCGCAGCTTCGCGCTCGTTGCGGACTTCCTGCTCGGCCGCCTCGCGGACGCTGTTCCACTCCTGCATGTCGAGCTGACCATTGCCGTCGGCATCGAAGTTCCGCATGGCATGACCGCTTGCTTTCCAGTCAGCCAGCCGGTCGCGCACCTCGACCTTGAGGGCCGCGCGGTCTTCGATCGGACGACGTGAGTGGAAATGCCCGAGGGCATTGATGCGGGTGCCCGGAATCAGCAGCCATTGCGTGGTGCGCGTGTCGCCCTCGCGAACCTGGTCACGCAGACTGGTCTCGACCCTGGCACCGGCCGGGTCGATCGTGCAGCGCTCGCCTCTGCGGTCTTCGAGAACGAACGAGTCATCGCTGCACTCATCCGTTTCGACAACCCATTTGTCATTGCTGCTGCGACGCTCGACCCGGATGCGATACCACAGACAGGGCAGGTAGTTCAGCGGGGAGCGAAGCGGGTCTCCCGGCAGCGGGCGGCCGATGCCTTCGAGCGCGACATAGCCCTGCGGTGCCGTCTGGATGGAAGCCGCGCGCGGGGTGTCGGCATAAAAGCGGTAGCGTCGGTAGGCCGCGATCCAGGCCAGCAGGCTAAACCAGGCGAGGAGCAGGCCGAACTGCCAGTTGGCGGGCGGCTCGCCGCGAAGGCCGATCCAGAGAACGAAGAGCAGCCCGGATGCCAGACCGGGCAGGAGGCCCGGCAGCAGCCGAGGCAGATCCTGCGGCAGTACGTGGATCTGCAACTCAGCTCCTGAAGAGCGCCTGCATGTCGACGTCCGCCTTCTCTGTCGCAGCGAATTCCAGCATCGGTTTCAGATCGAATCCGAACAGGCGGGCAATCAGCGCGTCAGGGAACTGCTCGACCCGGACGTTGTTGAGATTCACGGCTTCGTTGTAGAGCTCGCGGCGATCGGCGATGGTGTTTTCAAGCCCGCTGATGCGATTCTGCAACTGCATGAAGTGCTCGCTGGTGCGAAGCTCCGGATAGGCCTCGGCCACCGCGAAAAGCTGCCCCAGACCGGCCCGCAAGGCACCTTCGGCGGCGCCGAGCGCGGGAATGTCCTGGCTGGCCCGGGCGCTGGCCACGCCTGCACGAGCAGAGATCACCCGCTCCAGCGTGGCTTGTTCGAACTGCTGGTACTGCTTGCAGACCTCGACCAGTTTGGGCAGTTCGTCATGGCGCTGGCGCAGCAGCACATCGATGTTGGCCCAGGCTCGGGCAACGCCGTGCTTGAGGCTGACCAGCCCGTTGTAGAGCATCACGCCGTAGATCAGAACGAATACAAGAAAACCTGCCGCGATCCAGCCTGCCATGTGCGTTGTCCTTTTCTTTTTCTGGTCGGACGCCTCAGGCTCGGGCGCCGATGGTGGTGGTGAGCGTGCCGAGGCCGTCGATGCTGCCGACCAGCACGTCACCAGGCTGGACAGGTCCGACGCCTGCCGGCGTACCGGTCATGATGATATCGCCCGGTTGCAGATCGAAGAATGCCGACAGGCGGCTGATGATTTGCGGCACGTTCCAGATCATCGCGGCAAGGTCGGAATCCTGCTTCACCTGGCCATTGACGGTGAGCCGGATGCTGCCTCGTGCGGGATGGCCCACGCGCTCGACCGGGTGGATCGCTGAGCACGGGGCGGAGTGATCGAAAGCCTTGGCGACATCCCACGGTCCGGACCTGGCCGTGAGCTGCTTCTGAAGGTCGCGGCGGGTCATGTCCAGCGCAATGGCATAGCCGTAGACATGATCGAGCGCGTGTTCTTCGGTGATGTTGCTGCCGCCCGACTTGAGCGCGACAGCCAGCTCCAGCTCATAGTGGTAGTTGGCGGTGGCCAGCGCGTAGGGAATGGTTTCGCCATCCTGAACGATCGCGTCACGCGGCTTCGTGAAGAAGATCGGAGGCTCCTTCTCGTCGTTGCCCAGTTCGCGGATGTGTTCGAGGTAATTGCGACCGACGCAATAGATGCGACGCACGGGGAACTGCGCGCTGCTGCCGGCCACCGGCAGAGCGACCACGGGGGACACGGGAACGACGAATTCGGCGGACATGGCGGGAATCCTGACAGGGCGGTAAAAGCCTGATTATGGCCCGGAAGGCGCTGATCAGGCGACGCGGTGCTGAACCGCGATCCGCGGAGCGGGCGGGTGTTCCCAGCAGGTGTTGGCGGCCACGGTCTGGCGCACGAGCGCCGGATTGCGACGCAGCGCCGTATTCATGTAGCCGTCAGACGCCTTTTCGTCACGAGACTTCAGCAGGCGTGCCGCAGCCAGCGCTGCTTCGGCGCTGCCGTTCGGGTGTTCGGCCGCGCGGCGCAACAGTGGCAGCGCCTCTTCGCTGCGTCCCAGCGTATCGAGTGCGAGCCCGAGGTGCGCCATTTCTTCCGGACCCAGTTGTTCAGAGGGTTTCTGTTCCATGCGCTTGACGGTTTCATGCGCAGAGCTGACCGCGTGATACCGCAGGCGCCAGGCCGGCGCGTTGTGGCTCAGCCAGAGTTCGTCGAAGTCAGTCTGCAGGCCGCCCAGCAGATCCCCGATCAGCGATTGCGCCGCGCTGTGATTGGCGTCGGGCGGCAACTCGCTGCCGCTGTCGAGCGAGACGATGCGCTCACGCAGGCTCGGATGGGTATCGTGTGCGTCGGCGCGGGCTTCCAGCGCCTCCATCAGCCAGAAGCGTGCTTCATCGGCCGACAGGCCGCGGCTCAGTGCCGTCCGCATCGTGGCGTGAGGCAGAAAGGGCGGTGCCGGGTGATGATCGGCCCGGGACCACAGGCCCTGCCAGAACCGCTCCTCCAGAAAGCGGCCGCGCAGGGACTGGGCGATCAGCGCATCGGCCATGGTCTGCCGGCCCACGACGCTTGCGGCGATGCGGTCGGCCTCGAGTTCATCCTGACGCAGGCGCACGCCGGTGTAGGCGTTGAGCACGGGGATATACCAGCGCAGGAAGCGCGTGAGGATGCGTTCCACAAAGCCTGCCTTGTGCTGGTTCATGCCGTTTTCGACATGGCTCCAGAGCATGCGCGAGCGATGTACCCAGGCGTCGATGCGACCATGATGGCGGGATATGTGCGCGTATTCGTGAGCCAGGATCGCGGCGAACTCCTTGCGGGAGAGCGCCTGCATGAGCGGCAGGCCAATCACTAGCGTGTTGTGGCTCCAGCCGAAAATGCCGAGACGGGGAGCCTGGAAGATCGCGGCGTTGAAGACGTCGTTGATCACCACACGGTGGATCAGCGGTGCGTCGAGCTTGGCGCGGATCTTGTCGATGACGCCGAAGAGTTGCGGTGCGTCGTCACGGGTCAGCATCCGGCCTTCCGGTTGCGGCAGCCGCAAACGGGTAGCGGCCAGGCACATGCCGCCGGAAAGCAGGCTGGTGGCAAGACGAAGGCTTGCGTCGAGATATTCACCATCGAGCAGGCTCACCACAGCCATGACCATCAGCACGAGCGTGATGAGGAGCAGTGTGATGACATAGGCATGCCCCAGTGCGGCGAGGGCGATGAGCCTGGTGCGGTAAAGTCCGGGCGAGCGGACGCTCTCTTTTTCGAGCCGGCTGACGAGTTGCTGGTACTCGGTAGAAGTCATGAAAAGCTTGCGTTGGCAATGATTATGGATTGGCCAACGCAAGCCGTGTGCCATGGTGCCGGGGGCCGTCTTTCCGGCAGGCGGCGCCTTCCGGCAGCTTCTGCGGGTGACGCGAGTGGGTATGCAGGTGACGCTAAATGTCACAAAACATCAAAAACCCCAATTCCGGCAGACGTCCTCAGGCGCGCCGGGTCCGGGCAAGAGGCGGGTTCTTGGCGAAGTAGCGCTTGATCCCGCGCAGCATCGCGTCGGCCAGGCGTTCCTGGTAGGCCTCGTCATTGAGGCGCTTTTCTTCATCGGGATTGGAGATGAAAGCGGTCTCGACCAGCATCGAGGGAATGTCAGGCGCCTTGAGCACGGCAAAGGAGGCTTCCTCGACATCGCCCTTGTGCAGCTGATTGACGCTGCCGATTTCATCCAGCACCGCCTTGGCCGCTTTCATGCTGTCGTTGAGGGTAGCGGTCTGGGAGAGGTCCAGCAGGGTCTTGGCCAGGTGGCTGTCTGATACGCCGATATTCACGCCCCCGATCAGGTCGGCCGCATTCTCCTTGTTGGCCAGCCAGCGCGCGGCGGTACTGGTCGCGCCCCGGTCGGAGAGAATGAAGACCGAGCTGCCGCGGGCCTGAGGCTTGATGAATGCATCGGCATGGATTGAAACGAAGAGATCGGCCTGTACACGGCGCGCTTTCTCGACGCGCTGCCCCAGTGGCACGAAAAAGTCCGCGTCCCGCGTCAGCATGGCACGCATGTTGGGCTCTGCGTCGATCTTGGCCTTGAGGCGCTTGGCGACGGCCAGTGTGACTGTTTTCTCGTAAGTGCCTCGCGCACCGATCGCGCCGGGGTCTTCACCGCCATGGCCGGGATCCAGCGTGATGGTGATCATCGGCGCCGAATCGTTGCGGCGTTTTTCCGGCTTCGGTGCGGGCTCGCGGTTGGCGTTTGCCACGCTGCGCGGGGGCTCGCTCGCGTCGGGCCGTGCGGTCTTCTCCATCCAGGCCAGCAGCGGATCAACCGGCTCGTTCGGGTAGAGGTCCATCACCAGACGGGGACCGTAGGAGCCCGCCGGTGGTAGCGTGAAGATCTGCGGGCTGATTTCGCTCTTGAGTTCCACGACGATGCGGACCACGCCAGGCCGGTTGCGGCCGGCCCGGATCAGTCGCACATAGGGGTCGGTTTCCGAGATTTTTTCGGGCAGGCTCTGCAGCACGCTGTCGAACTCGACGCCTTCCAGGTCAAGCACGAGGCGCTCCGGATCCTTCACGATCTGGTGCGAGTACTTGAGATTGCCTGCGCCTTCCAGCGTGATGCGGGTGTAGTCCTGCGAGGGCCACACGCGCACGGCGAGGATGCGGGAAGCGCCCTGCGCCATCCCGAGCGGCGTGACGGCGAGCGTCATCAGCGCGAATCCCGCCTTGAGCAGGCGGCGGCGCGGCGGAATCAGCGCGGAAGGGCGATCTGCTTCAGACATTCCTGCCCCCGTTTGCTGCATGCGTGGATGATGGCCAGACGTGTGCTGCCGGTGACCTGCAGGCGAATTTCGATGTCGGGCGAGGGGACGTGCGGCACGGCTTTGTCCGCCCATTCGACGAGACAGGTGCCCTCCGCGCCGAAGTATTCGTCGAGCCCTGCTTCAAGAAATTCGTCTGCATGTGTGAACCGATAAAAATCAAAGTGATACAGCGTAATTCTAGAAACTGTATAAACTTCGATCAAGGTGTAGGTCGGGCTTTTTACATTTCCCTTGAAGCCGGTGGCACGCAGCAGTCCCCGCGTCAGCGTGGTCTTGCCGGCGCCGAGGTCACCACTCAGCCAGATCGTGAGCCCGGGGCCGAGCACGGGCAGCAGCGCCGCGCCGAGCGCTTCGGTGGCAGCGGTGTCGGCAAGCTCCAGTTTCAGTGCGCAGGTATCATCGCTGGCGTGATGCATTCGACTTCTTCCCTCGATCCGGTGGGGCTGTTGCGGGAAATCCGCGACAAGGCCCGTGAGCTCGGCTTTGCCGGCCTTGGCGTCACGGGCGTGGATCTTGACAGCGCGGAGCAGGGGCTGCTCGACTGGCTCGCTGCCGGTTTCCACGGCGGCATGGATTATATGGCCCGGCACGGTCTGAAGCGTGCCCGGCCGGCAGAACTTGTGCCGGGCACGGTCAGCGTGATCACCGTTCGCATGGACTACTGGCCCGAGCCCGATCTGTCTGCCGCGCTCGCCCTGCAGGCGGATGGCGAGCGCGCGGCCATTTCGCGCTATGCACTGGGGCGTGATTATCACAAGGTGCTGCGCAAGCGCCTGCAGAAGCTGGCCGACCATGTCGCGACGCGCACAGGCGAGTTCGGGCATCGCGTGTTCGTGGATTCGGCGCCGGTGCTTGAGGTCGAGCTTGCCAGCCGGGCCGGTCTGGGCTGGCGCGGCAAGCACACCTTGCTGATTTCGCGTGAGGCTGGCTCCTTCTTCTTTCTGGGCGAGCTCTTCGTTGATCTGGCCTTGCCGCATGACGAGCCTGTCAAGCCGCATTGCGGGCGCTGCACGGCCTGTATCCCGGCCTGTCCGACCGGGGCTATCGTCGCGCCTTACCGGCTGGATGCTCGGCGATGCATTTCCTATCTCACGATCGAGCATGCCGGAAGCATTCCGGAAGATCTTCGGCCCGCGATTGGCAACCGGGTTTATGGTTGTGACGACTGCCAGCTCGCCTGCCCCTGGAATCGCTTTGCCCAGGCTGCGACGGAGCCGGATTTCGCTGTCCGGAACGGTCTGGATCAGGCCTTGCTGGTCGAGCTGTTCGCCTGGAGCGAGGCTGAGTTCAATGAACGTCTGGCAGGCAGTCCGATTCATCGCATCGGCCATGAACGCTGGTTGCGCAACCTGGCCGTCGGGCTGGGCAATGCACCGGCCACGCCGGCAGTACTGGAGGCCTTGCGGCGCAGGGCAGATGACCCTTCGGCGCTCGTGCGCGAACATGTGCTGTGGGCGCTCGCCCGTCATGCGTCCCGGGGTACGTGAAAAGGCCGGCCTCGAAGGGCCGGCCTGATGGCCTGAGAGCGCAGCGCTTTACTTCATGCGGTAGTCATCGTGGCAGCCCTTGCAGGTCTTGCCCAGATCAGCCACTGCCACTTTCAGCGTGGCCAGGTCGCCTGCTGCCGCCGGCAGGCCATGCGTGGCCGCGGTGAATTTCTCGTAGGCCGCCTTGAATTTCTCGGGTTCGCTGAAAACCTTCGGATCGGCCTTGGTGGGCGCGCCCTTGTCGGTGCCCGGGCCGAATGCGCCGGCGCTCAGCGGAAGATCTGACAGGTTGGCGAGCAGGTTGGCGTGGCGGGTTGCGACTTCCTTGTTGAAGGGAATGTCGCCCTTTGCCATGGCGCCCAGTACGCCAAAGCTGCGGGCGGTGACCGTCATGGCGGATTTGCGGTATTCGATCTGGCTTTCAGGCTTGGCCTGGGCGAAGGCGGTGCCGATACTCAGGCAGGCGCCGAGCAGTGCGGCGAGGTGCTTGATTTTCATGCTGCGATCTCTCCATCTGGTGTGTCACTTCGATTCCCGGCGCCGGGGGCGGCAACCGGGTACTCCATCAACAGGCTGGATTCAGCCTGCGTTCCCTGCAAAAACATGGCGCACGCGCAACGCTGGCCCACCCGCCGCTACGGCGATCAGGCGGTCGATGTTGGGATGTTTGCCCGGGTTGAGACGGGCGTCTTCCGTGTGTTCGGCATAGATCTCGAGTCCCTTGAGTGCCGCCTCGGCCGTGATGAGACCGTAGAACTGCGCGAGGTGGTTGTAGACGGCCACCGAGCCTGCCTGACCGGGCTTGTTTTCGATGAGTCCGGCGATGCTGTCGTTTTCGCCGAGGAGTTCGATGGCGGCAAGGTGGGAAATGCCGGGAAGCTGCTTGAGATTGTCTGCAAATGCCATGTTCTGTGGTGCCTGATGCGGAAAAACGGAAATCAGAGCCGGGTGGTGAGATACCACACCAGCGCTGAGGCGATGCCGAAGATGACGAGACCCGTCAGGGCCGAACCGCCGGCGGCGCTCTGTTCGGGCGCGCTTGCGGGGACTTCCTTGTTGCCCGTGATCATCGGCGTGACGAGATTGTCCCGCTTCACGAAGCGATAGAAAAGGATGGCCGCAAGGTGCAGGCCGATCAGGATGAAAATCAGGGTGGCGTTGGCTTCGTGGATCTGGGCTAACAAGCTGGCTGTGCTGTTACTGATGTATTTGAAAAATGGACCTTCGAAGAGCTCTTGATCGGTGATAAATAAGCCGCTGCCAGCCTGTAAACCCAACACCAGCAACATGCCGATGACGGACAGGGCACCTATCGGGTTGTGTCCGATCATGACGCCGCTTTCGGACTTCATCTTCTTCAGGTAGGCGAGTATGCCGCCGGGCCCGCGCACGAAATTCAGGAAGCGGGCATGCGTACTGCCGACGAATCCCCACACGATCCGAAAAATAAGAAGGCTTAGTACGGCATAGCCGAAGCGTGCATGCCAATCTTTTTCGGATGAAAACTCTCCAGTCGCAATTGCGCCGCAGACGCAGACGAGCAGGGCCCAGTGAAAGAGTCGCAGTGGCAGATCCCAGACCCGGATCCGGCGTGTACTCTTGATGTCGGTCATTGACAGGCTCCTGCGCAGTTGAGGTGCGCAGATCATCGCAGAATGACGGAATAAAAAAAACGGCTCCGCGCGGGGAGCCGTTTTTCCGGAAGGTAAAAGTATGTCAGACGACAGCTTCTTCCTTTTCGACCTTCTGCTTGATGAACTGTTCGCGGGAGACGCCCAGCCACATCACCAGCGGGCTGGCCACCAGCACCGAGGAGTAGATGCCGAAGCAGATGCCGATGGTCAGGGCCACTGCGAAGTAGTGCAGCGAGGGGCCGCCGAAGAACAGCATCGAGAGGACCATCATCTGCGTGCTGCCGTGAGTGATGATGGTTCGCGAGATGGTGCTGGTAATTGCGTGGTCCAGCACCTGAGGGACTTCCAGGCCGCGCATGCGGCTGTTCTTGAAGGTTTCGCGCACCCGGTCGAACACCACGACCGATTCGTTCACCGAGTAGCCCAGCACCGCCAGCACGGCGGCGAGCACCGGCAGCGAAAACTCCCACTGGAAGAAGGCGAAACAGCCGAGAATGATCACCACGTCATGCAGGTTGGCGATGATCGCCGACACCGCGAAGCGCCACTCGAAGCGGAATGCCAGATAGATCACGATGCCCAGGATCACGACCAGCAGCGCCATGGCGCCGTCGCTGGCGAGCTCCTCGCCGACCTGAGGTCCGACGAATTCGACCCGGCGCAGATCGGCTTTCGGGCCTTGCACGCTGGCGAGCGTGTCCATGACCTTGACCGATACCGCGTTCGAGTTTTCGGCCTGGCGGTTCGGCACGCGGATCATGATGTCACGCGAGCTGCCGAAAGCCTGGACCTGAGCGTCGACATAACCGGCCTTGCCCAGTGCGCTGCGCAACTGCTCGAGCTGCGGGGCTTCGCTGTAGGTGACTTCCATGACCGTGCCGCCGGTGAATTCGACCGACAGATGCAGACCACGGTGGAACAGGAAGAAAACCGCCAGCAGGAAGGTGGCCAACGAAATGACGTTGAACACCAGCGCATGGCGCATGAACGGGATGTCTTTCTTGATGCGGAACAGTTCCATGTTTCTCTTCCCGTTTCCTTACTTCGCCTGCACGCGCCAGATCTGGCCGATGGCCAGCTTCTCGAGCTTGCGGCGGTTGCCGTAGATGAAGTTGGTGATCATGCGCGAGACCAGCACCGAGCTGAACATCGAGGTCAGGATGCCCAGGCAGTGGACCACGGCGAATCCCTTGACCGGCCCTGACCCGAAGGCCAGCAGTGCAATACCGGCGATCAGCGTGGTGATGTTGGAGTCCAGAATGGTGTCGAAGGCGTGGCGGTAGCCCAGATCGATGGCCGCCTGAGGCGAGGCGCCGTTGCGAAGTTCTTCGCGGATACGCTCGTTGATCAGCACGTTCGAGTCGATTGCCATGCCGAGCGTCAGCGCGATGGCCGCGATGCCAGGCAGGGTCAGTGTGGCCTGGAACAGCGACAGCAGCGCGATCAGGAGCAGCACGTTGGCAGACAGCGCGATCGTCGAGATCAGACCGAACAGCACGTAGTAGACGCACATGAACGCCGCGATCGCCACGAAGCCCCACAGCGTGGAGTCAAAGCCCTTCTTGATGTTCTCGGCGCCCAGCGATGGGCCGATCGTGCGTTCCTCGATGATGTCCATCGGCGCCGCCAGCGAACCGGAGCGGATCAGGATCGCGAGCCGGTTCGCGTCTTCGGTGCTGAACGCGCCCGAGATCTGGAACTGGTTGCCGAATTCGCCCTGGATGGTGGCAACCGAGATGGCTTCACCCTTGCCTTTTTCAAACAGGATGATGGCCATGCGCTTCTTCAGGTTCTCGCGCGTGGTGTCCCGCATGATGCGGCCACCGGCGGTGTCGAGGCGGACCGAGACCACCGGCTGGTGGCTTTGCGAATCGAAGGAAGCCTGAGCGCCGACGAAGCGGTCGCCGGTCAGAACGACCTGCTTCTTGGTGGCAACCGGGTAGGGTTGGCCATCGCGGATTTCGTTGAAAACGTCGGCGCCCACCGGCTGCAGCGGGTTCACGTCTTCAGCGACCATGCGTACCTGCAGCGTGGCGGTACGGCCGATCAGGTCCTTGGCCTTGGCTACGTCCTGCACGCCGGGCAGCTGGACCACGATGCGGTCCGCTCCCTGCTGCTGGATCACCGGCTCGGCAACGCCCAGCTCGTTGACCCGGTTGTGCAGGGTGACCATGTTCTGCTTGACGGCTTCGGTCTGGATCGTGCGACGCCCTTGCTCGGTCAGTGCTCCGACCAGAACGAAATCTTCGCCATCCTGACGCTCGGTGAGACCGAGTTCGCTGCCGCGTGCGTCACGGATCAGGCTGCGTGCCTTGTCACGGTCGTCTGCACTGCGCAGGCGGACGACGATGGTTTCGCCGTCGCGGGTGATGCCGCCATGGCGGAGATTCTTTTCACGCAGCAGGCTGCGCAGGTCGCCCGCAGTGGCGTCCATCTGCTTGGTGACAGCGCCCTTCATGTCAACCTGGAGCAGGAAATGCACGCCGCCCCGCAGGTCAAGACCCAGGTACATCGGCAGCGCGCCGATCGAGGTGAGCCATTGCGGGCTGGCCGAGAGCAGGTTCAGCGCCACCACATAGGAGGCGTCTTGCGGGTCGGGGTTGAGCGTGTGCTCGATGATGTCGCGCGCCTTGAGCTGGGTGTCTTCATTGCCCAGACGCACACGCAGGCCGCCCTGATCGCGGATCAGGCCGGTCGGCTGGATGCTGGCTGCAGACAGCGCTGCCAGTACGCGTTGTTCGGTGGTGGCATCGACCTTGACGGTCGAGCGTGCCGCAGAGACCTGCACGGCAGGGACTTCACCGTAGAAGTTCGGCAGCGTGTAGAGCAGACCCAGGATCAGCACGATGGCGATCAGCAGGTTCTTCCAGAGCGGATAACGGTTCATGGTGACGGACGGTATGGAATGAGACAGAACGGGGGCTTGCGCCCCCGTCGGTTCTTTACGCGCTCTTCAGTGTGCCCTTGGGCAGAACAGCGGCAATCGCCGGTTTCTGGACCGAAATCTCGACGCCGCTCGCGATTTCAACCTTGACGAAGTTCTCCCCGACGCTGGAGATCTTGCCGGCGATGCCGCCGTTGGTGATCACTTCGTCACCGGCTGCCAGCGCATCGATCAGGGCCTTGTGTTCCTTGGCCTTCTTCATCTGCGGACGGATCATCAGGAAGTAGAGCACCACGAACATCAGGAGCATGGGCAGCATGCTCATCCAGCCCCCGGTGGGATCAGCCGCGCCGGCGGTCTGTGCGAATGCGTCGGAAATCATTGTCTTCTCCGTAGATGAATTGAGATAAAGCGGACGAGTATAGCAGCCCTCCAGCTGGGGCTGTCCGGGGTGAAATCAAGCCCCGCGAGCACGATCAGACGCGAATCGCTGCTGGAAAGTTGCGTACTCGCCGGCGTCGATCGCCGCGCGGATGTCCCGCATCAGATCCTGGTAGTAATGAAGGTTGTGAATCGTCATCAGGCGCGGGCCGAGCATCTCCTGGGCGCGATCGAGGTGATGCAGGTAGGCGCGCGAGAAATGGCGACAGGTGTAGCAGCTGCAGTGCTCGTCGATCGGTCGTGTGTCCTGCTTGTGCTTGGCATTGCGGATCTTCAGGTCGCCCCAGCGGGTGAAGAGCCAGCCATTGCGTGCATTGCGCGTCGGCATCACGCAGTCGAACATGTCGACGCCCTGCGAAACGCCATAGACCAGATCTTCCGGCGTGCCGACGCCCATCAGGTAGTGCGGCTTGTCTGCAGGCAGACGCGGGCCGGTGTGGGCCAGCACGCGATAGAAGTCTTCCTTGGGCTCGCCGACCGAGAGGCCGCCGATGGCATAGCCGTCGAAACCTATCTTTTCCAGACCGGCCTGCGACTCGTCGCGCAGGCTCTCGTACATGCCGCCCTGGACGATGCCGAACAGCGCGTTGCTGTTTGCCAGGCGATCATGCTCGTCACGCGACCGGCGTGCCCAGCGGGCCGACATGCGCATCGACTTTGCCGCCTCATCCACCGTGGCCGGGTAGGGCGTGCACTCATCGAAGATCATCACGATGTCGGAGTTCAGACCGTGCTGGATCTGCATCGAGATCTCGGGCGTGAGGAAGAGTTTGTCGCCATTGATCGGCGATGAGAACTTCACGCCTTCTTCGGTGATCTTGCGCAGCGCGCCGAGCGAAAAGACCTGGAAGCCGCCTGAGTCGGTGAGAATCGGCTTGTCCCAGCCCATGAATGCATGCAGGCCGCCGAATTTGCTGAACACTTCCAGGCCGGGGCGCAGCCAGAGGTGAAAGGTGTTGCCAAGGCAGATCTGGGCGCCGATGTCGTCCAGCTCATGCGGGCTCATCGCCTTGACCGTACCGTAAGTGCCGACCGGCATGAAGACCGGCGTTTCGACAATGCCGTGAGCAAGATGGAGGCGGCCGCGGCGCGCCTGGCCGCTGGTCTTGAGGAGTTCGAATTTCATCAGGAGTTTCTTTCGAGGAACATCGCATCGCCATAGCTGAAGAAGCGATAGCGTTGTGCCACAGCATGCGCATAGGCCTTGCGGATTGTATCCATCCCGGCGAGTGCCGAGACAAGCATCAGCAGCGTGGATTTCGGCAGATGGAAGTTGGTGATGAGCGCATCCGCAGCACGGAATGCATAGCCGGGCATGATGAAGATCCCCGTTTCTGCACTGCCCGCCACAAGCGCGCCTCCCTGCGCGGCAGACTCCAGCGCACGCAGCGAGGTTGTACCGACACAGATCACGCGTCCGCCTGCTGCGCGGGTCGCTGCGATCGCATCCACCGTGTCCTGCGGGATGCTGTAGAGCTCGCGGTGCATCTGGTGGCGAGAGAGATCGTGTTCGCGCACCGGCTGGAAGGTGCCCGCGCCGACATGCAGCGTCACGAAAGCGCGCCGGATGCCCTTGGCAGCCAGTGTCTCGAACAGTGCATCGTCAAAATGCAGACCGGCCGTGGGCGCTGCCACGCTGCCCAGTTCGCGGGCGTAAACCGTCTGGTAGCGGGTCTCGTCCGACGCATCGGCCGCGTGCTCGATATAGGGCGGCAGCGGCAGGCGACCGAAACGCTCGATGTAATTCACCGCCGTATCGTCTGCCGGAAAGCGAAGCTGGAAGAACTCGTTGTTCGCGCCCGCACGCCCCACCACCTCGACATCGAATGCGTCGGCCAGCCGGATGCGCGAGCCGGGCTTCGGAGACTTGCTCGCGCGGACCATCGCCATCACTTCGTGGTCGCCGACCGGCCGCTCGACCATCACCTCCACCTGCCCGCCGGTTTCCTTCTGACCAAAGAGCCGGGCATGCAATACGCGGCTGTCATTGAAGACCAGCAGGTCTCCGGCACGCAGGAGTTCCGGCAGATCGCGGAACACGCGGTCCTGCAGCGAATCGCTGCGCGCTACAAGCAGACGGGAGGCAGAACGGTCGGGCAATGCTGCCTGGGCAATGAGCTCCGGAGGCAGGTCGTAATCAAAATCGTCTAGGGTCAGCATGAATCCAGCTTGAGTTGCGGCAAGGCTTGGGCCATAATCCGCGCCTCATCCCGTGCCGGGATGGCGGAATCGGTAGACGCAGCGGATTCAAAATCCGCCGCCGCAAGGTGTAAGGGTTCGAGTCCCTTTCCCGGCACCACTAGCTGCAGCAAGCCTTTGCAACATCTTGGGGTAGGTAAGTTCGTCCCGGATGATACCGGAAGATCCCGGGTTTCCTCGGTCAAATTTGACCAGAGTTGACCAAGCGAAGCTGCGGCTGACCCACAAGTTCCCTTGTTGAGCTCTTGCCTCCAACACTCGGCTGGTACTGTGTGGGAGTGGTCACCACCCCTGTTTATCTCCAGTGTAGATCTCACGACGCGACGGCTTACAGCGTGTGGTATTGGTCTTGTCCACGCAGCCTGGGTATCAGCTCGGTAAGTCATGAAAGTTCAGCACGCATAGCCTAGCTGCAAAGCTACCCGTCTAAAGCTCCCGCGCGTCATCCCAGATTGAGCTGCTGTGGCTTGAGTGTGCTGAGGGTGCGCTGGGTACTAATTTTGCAGAACGTTTCTGCTTAGTCACTTTGGCTGCACAGCAAGAAAGCCTGTCGCCTCCTCAAGCCTATCCCAACCTTTGCGCCCGGAATTCGGCCAAAGCGGACGATAAAACAACACTCCATGAACGACTGTTGAGCATCGACTAGCCGCCGTTCGCCCCTGCGAAGTGACTTGGCCTATACCGAGACACTTGCACGACGACCGACCTGTGATCGAGCAAGTGCCAGAATCGTCAAGAGAAGAGGGACCAGTGACAGCCAAAGCACAGTATTCCAGCCGTAGGCCGTAAGCACGCCACCTGAAAGAAAGGAGCCGAACGCCACAGTCCCGAATACGATGAAATCGTTGAACGACTGGACGCGGTTCTTTTCCTCGGGGAGATGGCATTCGAGGACAAGCGTTGACGCCCCGATAAAGCCGAAATTCCAGCCAATGCCGAGCAGAATGAGGGTCAGCCAGAAATGCGCAATGTCAGTACCCATCAACCCGACCGCGATCGACAAACCCGTCAGCAACAGCCCAGCCATCACGACGCGCTGGGCACGGAAGCGAGTGATCAATCTGCCGGTGACGAAGCTGGGGGCATACATCGCGATGACATGCCACTGAATGCCAAGGTTGGAGGCGTCCTGCGCATGACCACACATGCGCATGGCCAAAGGCGCAGACGTCATGAGGAAATTCATCAGAAGATAGGACACCACGCTGCAACTCACAGCAGTCAGGAACAGGGGCTGGCGAACGATGACGCCGATTGGACGCCCGCCAGTGGCGTTGTTCCGCTCGGGTCTGGGCAGATGCACCCCCGCCAGGGTCAGCGCGGAGATCGCGGCTACAGCCGCCTGCGCCAGAAAGGTCCCTGCGAAGGTGTAAGGCACCCAGAGATCCATTGAGTGAGTCACGAGCTGCGGCCCGATCACCCCCGCAAATATTCCTCCGGCCATGACAAAAGACAGGGCACGCGGCCGTTGATCCGGTGGAACACAGTCAGCTGCCGCAAAGCGGAATGAAATCACGACGGCAGCATAGGCTCCGCCAAAGAAGGTGGCCAAACAGAACAGCCAAAAGAGCCCCATCACAACCGCCATGGCCGAAAGCAGGCCCACCAGAACACCGCACCCTGTTCCGATCATGAAGGTGACGCGGCGACCGTAGCGCTGGGCAATAGCACCGGCAGGAAGCGAACATGCGGCCATACCGATGACGAAAATCGTGATCGGGAGCGTTGCCAGGGCCTGATTGGGGGCGAGCATGTTGCCCACGATGGAGCCAGTGGCATAGACGACGACAGCGTTTGCTCCCGAGAGAGCCTGTGCAGCAGTCAGTCTGACCACATTGCCTTTGGCGTGGGTGTAGAGGGCTTGCGGGAATTGCTCTACCGAAGAGGAGGCAGGTGTATGTGACATCAGGTGTTGGCTTTCATTGTCAGAACCATCCGGAACTTCACGTCGCCGGATTTCATCTTCTGATAGGCATCGAATGCTTGTTCGAGCGGCAGGATCTCGATCCAGGGGCGGACATCGCTCAGAACGCTGAAGCCGAGTGCTTTCTCGTTCTCGTAAGGGGTGCCAGTGATCGAACCCAGCACGCTGCGCTCGCCGACGATCAGCTGACCTGCCGACAGCGCTAGCGGCGCTTTTCCGGCGCCGAGCAAGATCAACCGACCCTGTGGCGCCAGGCCGGACAACAGTGAGGATACGGCATCAGCCTGACCAACCGTGGTGATGATCGCTTGTGCGCCGCCCAAGGACTTCAGGCGGGCTGCTGCGTCTTCAGCATGGCTATCAATATAGAGATGTGCTCCAAGCTGTCTAGCGTCTTCAGCGATATCCTCTCCACGCCCGACGGCGGCGACCCTGAAACCCATCCGGCGAGCGTATTGCAGCGCCATATGTCCGAGACCGCCGATACCCTGAATGGCGACGAGATCGCCGGCTTCTGCCCCGGATTTCTTAAGTGCGTTGAAAGTGGCAATCCCGGCGCAGAGGATGGGCGCCGCTTCCACGGCCTCCAGTTCCTCAGGAATCGACACCAGCCCCGTGCTGCGCGCCAGCATCATCTCGGCATAGCCACCATCACCGGTGGAGCCTACAAACACTTGGTTCTCGCATAATTGGAATCTGCCTTGACGACACTGGCGGCATTCGTTGCAATGACCACCAAGGCGGCCAACGCCGACACGTTGGCCTAGCCTCCAGCGCGTGGAGACGTTTTCGCCAATGGCGGCGATACGCCCCACAACCTCATGACCGGGCACACGCGGCGATTGCAAGGCTGTATCTACCCCCTCAATGTCGGCGATGTCAGCCCCACATATTCCGCAGGCCTCGACCTCGATCAGCACCTCTCCACTTTTGGGTATTGGGGTGTTTCGAGTGATGAGTTCCAGAGAGCCTGGGCGCGTGACTTGCATGGCGCGATAGGTCGGTTTCAATTCGTATGCTCCAGTAGCTTGAGAACTTCCAGCACAGCGTATTCGGCCGCTTCGACGGCGCCACTCAGATAACCCGGCTCCCGGCGTCCGGCTTCACTTCCTGCAAGCAGGATGCGGTTCTGCCATTCACCTGGAACCGGCGCAAGTCCGTCCGAAAATGGATGTCCACCTGCGCGGATGTCTTCATCGGTTGCGGTGAGCGGATCGGTTGCCCAGTCTTTGTACAAAGTTGCGCTGGGGCTGTTGGCCTGTGGTCCGAACAAACATGCGAGCTGACTGATGGACGCTTTAATGATGGCGTCCTGTCCGGCGCTGGCGCGCTGCCGGGCAGGAACTCCAACGAAGCCGAACAAGGCTGCTTTGCCGGTAGCTGTCGTCGCGTCGTGGATTTCGACGAGCGGACCGACCAGACTCTGAGCCATGCCGGAAAGCCCGGCGTCGCGCCAGAATGCGCGCTCGTAGAGTGCGAAGAATTTGGCGTGAGGCGCCATCCAGGTTGGCATATCTCGCCAGCTCCGGGCTGTTGCCGTATCGAGGGCGGGCGTGAAGACGACCGACGCCTCCAGCACGCGAGGTGGCAGGGCAAAAAGGACATGTGCGGCCTTCAGGCCGCGAGCCGTTCCTTGTGCATCGACAAAGCCGGCTTCGACAGCGGGGCCATCAAGGGTAACGTTCGTCACGCGCGTGCCAAGCTGGATGCGGGTTTCCGGAAGCTCGGAAGCCAGTGCGGAAATGATGCGGCCGACGCCTCCGATAAGACGCATCGATTCCGGCTCCTGCCGAATGCCCGGAAAGCGCCGCGGCGCTTCATCGTGCAGGCGCTGAAATACGCGATCACCCTCGCTGTGCTGCGCAAAGAAGGGCAGCCCGAGATCATCCACGAGATAACTCATGGCTGAGTGCATGCCAGGCCAGAACCATGAGGGACCAAGGTCGAAGCCATCGTCCGACATCTCACCAGACGCGTCGACAGACAGAATTCTGCCACCGAGGCGATCGAGGGCCTCCAGAAGCTGAAAGTCGATTCCGGCCTGATGAAAATGGCGGGCAGCAGTCAGGCCGGCAAGCCCCCCTCCGACGATGACGACGGAACTCTTCATGATTTTCTTTCACTTGGGGCGAAGTGAGGAGCCAGAGGCTCCTCACACGCGGCGACTACTTGGGCAGCGCGTCGATCGTGTCGAAGACGCGCGCTGTATAGGTCAGGGCAGCACCGGCATTGAGTGCAATAGCGGTACCAAGGGCTTCGGCGATTTCTTCATTCGAAGCCCCCAACTCCACGGCCTTCTTGGCATGGACTGCGATACAGCCATCGCAGCGGGTCGTTACTGCCACAGCCAGCGCGATCAGTTCATGAATCTTCGGTTCGAGTCGTCCGGTCTTGGTCGCACTGCTCTCGATCGCATGCAGCCCACGCAGTACGTCCGGACTCAGCTTGGCGAAGTCGCCGACGCGGCTGATCAGTGTCTCTCGATAGGTGTTCCAGTCTTGCATCATTGTTTACTCTCCATTTCGGGGTGTGGCCGGGCGCAAGCTTGCTGCCCGGCCAGAGGTGATCAGGCCGCCTGATAGATACGTACGTCAGGTGCAGCACCCAGCAGCGGCTGGAGCGCTACCACTACATCGGTGGTGAAGAGCGCACTCTGCAGGTAGGCGCTGGCGTTCTCAACGCTGTCGAAGCCGTGCATAACCTGAACATCTTCATCCCGCACCAGCAGTTCCTTTGTCTTCGCGCCCGTGATGCTGCTCAGGAATATGGCCTTGTACTTCTCATACACGGCGGCGGCGGCCCGGTTGACGGGAGCGATCCTGAGCGTGATCTGCAGATAGACCATGTTGCTTCTCCTTTTGTGAAATGATTAGTTGCGCCCGGCCATGACTCCGCCGTCCACGTCCCAGTTTGCCCCCGTCACCCAGCCTGCCTTGTCCGACAGCAGGAAGGTGACGACTTCGGCAACGTCCTGCGGGGTGCCAACCCGACCGATTGGATGGAAACCGTTGAAGCCCTGCAGTGCGGTATGCACTTCGTCCTTCGGGATGAAGCCCTCGTAAATCGGAGTTGCCACCACGGCCGGAGAAACGGCATTCACACGGATCTGCTTCGGCGCGAGCTCCATCGCCAGATGCTGGGTCAGCGCATGCAGGCCGGCCTTGGCCATGGAATAGGCTGAGGATGGCGTGGCCACGATCGCCTGCTTGGCCCACATCGAGCCGATGTTGACGATCGATCCCGGGCGTCCCGCTGTCACAAGATTCGCCGCAACCTTCTGGGTAATGAAAAAGAACGCCTTATTGAGCTTCATGTACTGCTCGTAATCGGCACCCTCATGCTCAAGAAAGGGCTTGGGGAAGAAGACTCCCGCCGCATTCACCAGAAGATCGATGTCCGCATGCTGCTCGTCGATTGTCTTGAGCAGGGCTGCCACACCTTCATCGGTGCCGAGATCCGCGGTCAGAACTTGAACCTGCCCCAGCGGCGCCAGCGCCTGACGTGCCGCTTCGGCCTTGTCTGCACGGTGGCCGACGATGACCGCGCTGCCGCCCTCGGTGAGGACCATGCGGGCCGTTTCCATGCCCATGCCGCTGGTACCACCGACGACCAGCAGCTTCTTGCCCTTGAATTGATTGCTCATACGAAATCTCTCTTTCTGTCAGAAAACTGTTCATGCCAGGCGGTATCGGACACGTACCGTCCCGTCCCGGAGTCGCCGCTCAATCTGTTCGGCTTGGAACTGATTTTTCTCTTCTGCCACGCCGTCGACAAACGAGATAAAGTGTCCTTAATTGAAAGAAAAACTTTACCGCCATGAAGTCACCTGTCCACCTGAATGCCTTGCGCGCCTTTGAAGCCAGCGCCCGACACCAGAGCTTTTCTGTGGCGGCGGCGGAGCTCCACGTCACCCCGGCAGCGGTTGGACAACTCGTACGCACGCTGGAGGACTGGCTAGGCACGCCCCTGTTTCTGCGCAATACCAGCGGCAAAGCGCGGCTTGTCACCACGGACATTGCTGAGCAGGCCCTGCCGGACATCCGGGCGGGCCTAGACCGACTGGCACTGGGGCTGGAACGACTCAGGGAAGGCTCGGCGAGCGGCATCCTGACCGTGACGGTCAGTCCCGCCTTCGCTGCCAAATGGCTGCTTCCGCGCATCGACAGGTTCCAGACCGCCTGGCCGGATACCGATGTACGCCTCGATACCAGCCTCAAGGCAGTGGACTTCGTCGCCCAGCGAATCGACATCGGTGTGCGATACGGTCTGGGCCAATGGCCAGGGCTTTCAACCGACAAACTGATGGAAGAAGAGGTCTATCCGGTGTGCTCGCCGGAATGGCTGCGTACGCACGTATTGAATGAGCCCGCTGATCTCGCGCATGAAACGCTGATCCACGACCTCTCGATGGACAGCCATCCCAGCTTTCCTTCGTGGGAAGCTTGGCTACTGCGCGCATCAGTAAAGGATGTCTCGGTGAAGCGAGGGATGAAGATCAACAACTCCGCTGCAGTTCTCCAAGCCGCCGCCGAGGGGCACGGCGTGGCGCTGGCCCGTAGCGTCATGGCACACGATGATCTGAACAGTGGTCGGCTGATCCGACTATTCCCCGAGATCAAATTTCCTTCGCCTCTAGCCTATTACGTTGTGTATCGAACCGAGTGCGCGTCCAAGCCAAAGCTGCTGGCCTTTCGTGACTGGTTGATCAAAGAAGCGAAGAGCGTATGACAGTCGAAGGCCGGTTCTGCCGGCAATGTCTCTTAACAGAGCAAAAGCGGACCTCAATAGCAACCCGTTTGACTGGCCGCTTTGGCCGACTCGCTGCGGTGCGCAGCACTTGCCCTTGCTGTGCATTCAGTATGGCTATGTGAGAAACCTGTGTCTGCATTGCGCGACCCGTGCGGAGGATGATTCGGTCTGGCGGGCATGCGTCGCTGCTCACGACACCAAGTGTCGCCTGAATAGGGCGAGCGCTTCAGGGCGACCCTTCCAAGGCTTGGGTTTCCTGCCGCAGCTGCTGACTGTGTGGCCTTGGTGCTCCGTCACGAATCAACTCTTCCTTTCGGTCTTTGTACGTCTTCATGAAATCACATGAGCGCCTGATCTGACTCAGCAAATACGGAGCAACAGGACAGGACCGTCACGAACCGAACATCTCGGTGCTCAGAGGGTGGTGACGCTGCGGGTGTCTGGTGGTCATGAATGAAATATGCATATTCAGCGATACCTGATATGCGGGGCGTTCTTAAGCAGCGCGCGCTGAATTTCGATCGAAGAAAAACTTCGTTCCCCTGGTATTCCCTGATTGGCACTCTGATCACCCGCGCCGCCATCCGGTCTGGCGCCAGAATCAGCGTAAAGGGAAGAGGATGTGGTCCGGAATTCATGAGGCGGGTTTGCGCGTCGTCGTCAGAGCGTACGCATCATGACAAGCGAGTACCCCGCGCGCTGGTTTTCTTCCCGCAGGCCACTCAGGGTGGCAACCGCGCGCGCGCTGCCTGCAGCCCTCGAATCCGGGCTGGTTCGCGCCATCGAGCCTGAGCCAGGAGCGCGTGCCGTGCTGGCGGTACTGATTCTGGGCGTGCTTCTTGTTCATGGTCTGCTCTGGCGCCTTGTGCATCCCGCTTCGGCCGACGAGATCGACCCGCCGCATCCGCTTCCGGTGGAAGTGACGCTGGCGCGTCCGCTGCCACTTGCACAGGCGGCCCCCGAACCCCGGCCGCCCCAGCCCCGCACGGTGCAGCCCAAGCTTGTCCAGCCCCATGTGACCCGCCCGACCGTGGCCCAGGCGCCGGCGCCGGAGGCTCGCCCGGCCGAGCCGGCACTCGCATCCAGTGCAGCCAGCGCGTCGTCCGCCGAACCCGCTGCACCGGTGGCGGCTCCGCATGAGGCGCCTCTGCCGGAAACTGCCGCGACAGGGCAGCTGGGCTATCTCAACAATCCGCCTCCGGTGTATCCGGAGTCCGCACTCGAGCGTGGGCTGGAGGGTGTCGTGAGGCTGAAGGTGTTTGTGCTGGCCAGCGGCCGTCCGGCCTCGGTGGAGCTCGATCAGTCGAGCGGATCGCGAGCGCTTGACGAGGCCGCACTGCGTGCGGTCCGGCGCTGGATGTTCGTTCCGGCCACGCGCGCCGGACAGGCTGTCGATGGATGGGCGAGTGTGCCTGTCGTATTCAAACTGGGAAAGTGAGTCACGCATCATGAACAATATTCCGACCACCGCCATTGTGGATGGCACGCTCTGGAGCCTGGTCCTGCTGTCCGTCCTGAGCTGGGGCGTCATCGTCTACAAGCTGCTGCGCTTCGTGAGCGAAGCACGACGCAGCCGCGCGCTTCTGCAGGCTTTCTCGGGTAATCCGAGTCTGGCCTTCCTGCAGGGGCAGGCCGGGCAGGGCGGTGCGCTGGGCCGCATCGTTCAGGCCGGGCAATCGGTGCTGCGCGCAGCGACCGAACATCTTCACCGCAACGAACAGATCTGGGATCGCCAGGATCTCGTTCAGCGCGCCCTGCAGCAACAGATCCAGCGTGAGCGCAAGCAACTCGAAAGCGGTCTCGGCATCCTCGCGACGACCGGCAACATTGCTCCTTTCGTAGGGCTCTTCGGCACCGTGTGGGGCATCATGCGTGCGCTCACCGGCATTGCCGCGAAGGGCTCGGCAAGTCTTGATGTGGTCGCGGGCCCGATCGGCGAGGCGCTGGTTGCCACCGGTATCGGGATTGCCGTCGCGATTCCGGCGGTGATTGCGTACAACACCTTCCAGCGTCGGGTGAAACTCAGCGTGGCGGGTTTCGAGGATCTGGCAGCCGAGTTCCTCAAGCTCGCACAGCTCAACGCCTTCCTGCTGGCGCCGACGCATGTTGCCGCCACCGTGATCACTTCGCGGAAGGAGGTGGCCTGATGGCTTTTTCGAATGCGGATGACGATGTCGTAAGCGACATCAACGTCACCCCTCTGGTCGACGTGATGCTGGTCCTGCTGGTGGCTTTCATCGTCACGATTCCTGCGCTCACCCAGAGCATCAGCGTCAATCTGCCCGCAACGCAGGCGGCGAGTTCGCCACAGCCGCAGAAGCCGGTTACGGTCAGTATCGATGCGGTCGGTGGTTTTCATGTGGGCGAGCACCAGGTGCCGGATCTGGACGCGGTGGTCAGTGAGCTCTCCCTTGCCCGGAACGCGCAGGGCGACGGGCTGAGTATCCAGATCCAGGCGGATGTGAAAGCCGCTTATGAGCCCGTAGCGAAATTGCTGGGCGCGCTGGAGCATGCCGGCTTCTCGAAGCTTTCCCTGCTCACCGCGCCCGAGTGAGACAGGTTTCAGGCCTGATGAATCGAATATCAAGAACACGACAGAAACGGGGAATGGTGATGATGAGCGTGGCGGGGTTACGAAGCCGGCTGGCTTGGCGCGGGCACAGCGTGCTGAAACTGGCCCTCTGCCTGATGCCGCTTGCCG
Source organism: Uliginosibacterium paludis (assembly GCF_039631355.1). Lineage (NCBI taxonomy): Bacteria > Pseudomonadati > Pseudomonadota > Betaproteobacteria > Rhodocyclales > Zoogloeaceae > Uliginosibacterium > Uliginosibacterium paludis. Next base: position 76,398 of record NZ_JBDIVF010000007.1, read on the forward strand.
TGCAGGCGCAGGCCGGGAAGGTCTTGGCCACCGATGACTTCAGGCACGGTCTGGGGAGTTGGCGCGTGGAGTCCCAGGCGGCTGACACGCGCGTCGAGGCGCATGACGGCGTGCTGGAGGTGCATGCCACGGCAGGGGTCACGATCTGGTTCCGCGAGCCCTTCGAGGGCGACTACGAAATCCGCTTCAAGGCGACGCCGGTGAAGGCGAGCTTTCCCGGTTTCCCTGACCGGGTTTCGGACCTCAACTTCTTCTGGAATGCGAGCACTGCTTCAGGTGAGGATCCTTCCGTCATCAAGGCAGACGGCAGCCTGAACGCCTACAACCCCTTGAATCTGTATTACGTCGGGCTGGGCGCGAATGGCAACCGGACAACCCGTCTGCGCCGTTATGACGGCACCAGCGCGCGGCCCCAGATCACCGGCTATGCCGACCCGCCGGAAGTCACGCCGGCCGACGATGCGGGCCCCTTGCCTGCCTTTGCACGGCTCGAGGACGGCCGGCCGATCCAGGTGCGGATCCGCTCGCTCGCCCCGGCCGCCGATCGTGCCGGTCTGGTCGTGCTGGCCAACGATGTGCCGGTGTTTTCCTGGCGTGACCCGGCCCCTTACCGCAAGGGCTGGTTCGCCTTTCGTACCACGACCAGTCACTTCCTGATCAGCGACTTCAGCGTCATCCGTCTCTGATCTTCAACCATCGCAATCTTCGAATGCCTGTCCGGCAGGGCAGCGTTCGTCCCTGAAAAAACTCGACAAGGAGCAACACGTGAAGCAACGCCCCCATCTCCGGCCCGGTCCGCTCAGCGCCGCACTGCTGGCCGCCGGCATCATCCTCGCCAGCCCGCTGGCGCTTGCAGCGGAAAACAGGGTGACCGACTACCGCATTGCAGGCGGCTCGCTCGAAGAGGCCCTGCAGGATATCGCAGCGCGCAGTGGCGAGCCGGTCAGCTTTGACCCGAAGCTCGTCGCAAGACTGAAGGCCAACGCATTCAATGGCCGGGCCAGCACCAGCGAAGCGCTCGCCCGGGTGCTGGCCGGCTCCGGTCTGGAAGCCGCGCCGGGAGAAAAGGGTTTCGTGGTCCGTCGCGCGGATGCGAACGTGACGGCACTCGCGGCCGTCACGGTCAGTGGCGAGCGACGCAAGGAAGCCCATCCCCAGCGCCCGCCCACTGCCGTGTCGCGGCAGAAGGGCAGCACGCTGGAGGCGCAACACATCGAGGATATCCAGGATCTGCAGTTCGTCGTGCCCGGTCTGTTCGTGCAGAGTACCGATTCGAACGACACCCAGCTTTCCATCCGCGGCGTGGGTGACGGTGGCGGCCAGAGCAGCGGCGACCAGAACATCGGCATGCCCAGCAGCGTGGCCACCTTTGTCGACAACGTCTACTTCCCGCGCCCCGGCATCATCCGCTCGCTGACAGACATCGATTACGTGGATGTCTACAAGGGCCCCAACGGCACGGTGTTCGGCATGAATGCCACCGGTGGAGCGGTGGACATCCATACCAAAGAGCCGTCCTTCACACCCGAGCGCTCGGCCAGCATCTCGTATGCAGAGCGCAACACGTCCAAGGTGTCTGCCGGCTTGTCGGGCCCGGTCAGCGACACGCTGGCCTACCGCTTCAACGCCGTGCACGCCGAAAGCGAAGGCTCGGTGAAGAACCTCTCCGACGGCAATCGCATCAACGGCTATGAGCGCACCGGTGCTCGCGGGCAGTTGCTATTCAGGCCCGACAGCCAGTTCGAATTCAAGCTTTCGGGCGACTACAGCAAGGAACTCGCCAGCCCGACACGCGTGTTCCAGAAAGTCGCCTCGTCCTTTCCCGCCACGGCGCGCAACATCGGCGCGGTCTACACCACCGGCGGCCGCGAGACCTGGCAGGATGACGTGACCACCTCGAGCACCGAGCAGGGCGGGGTGTCGGGGGACGCGAGCTGGAAGTTCAGCAATGGCTATGTGCTGCGCTCCATCAGCTCCTGGCGGCAGTATCACTACTCGACGGCCTATGCCGACGAGCTGAGCGTGCGCATCTATTCCAACAGCGGGACCAAGGTGGCCGACACCTCCATTGCGCAGGACTTCCGGCTCGAGTCGCCGCGCGGGAAGTGGTTCGATTACCTCGCCGGCATCGGCTACTTCCGTCAGAAGCAGGACACCGAGGCCCACACCCGCTATGCCAACACGGCGATCGTCACGACCTATGCCGGCAGCGCCTTCAAGGGGCTGGATATCCAGCGCTTCGGCATGCTGCATGACGAGATGAGTTCGGCCTACGCACGCGGCACGGTGCACCTCACGCCCGACCTCGATTTCCAGCTCGGTGGCCGCTACACCTATGACGAGCGCACGGGCAGCTTCATCCGTCGTAACCGGGTGAATATCGATACCTATGTCCGCGACTACAAGGTACTGCCTTCGGCCACGAGCAGTCTGAAGTACCGCTTCAACGAGGACTGGAGCAGCTACCTCGCCTATGGCTACGGTCAGAAGGCAGGCGGCATCAATGTTTCGGCCGGCGCAGCGAAGACTGCAGGTTATGACACCCTGCTGCTCAAGCCCGAAACCACCCGCAATATCGAGCTGGGTGTGCAGGGCGTACTGGTGCCCGAGAAGCTCAACTTCCTGGCTGACGTTTTCCGCACCTCGGTGTCGCAGTTCCAGACGCAGGGTTATGACGTCGAGAACGCCACCAGCTACCTGATGAACGCCGGCAACTACCGCAGCCAGGGCATCGAGGCCGCCATCAACGCGCGTCCGATCAAGGGGCTGGATGTCACCCTGAGCGCCATCCTCAACGATGCCCGCTACACCGACTATCACAAGGCCATCTGCCCGGCCGAGATCAGCGCCACCTATTGCGACCTCACCGGCAAGCGCGTCTTCAATGCACCCAAGCGCGTCTTTGCACTCGCTTCCCGATACGGCTGGGAAGCAGGCAACTACGAGCCCTATGTGTCGGGACGCTACACCTGGCGCAGCTGGACCTACGGCACCGTCGACGATGCCGCCGACACGCGCATTCCCGGCTACGGTCTGGCAGCCTTTACGGTGGGCACGAAGCTCAAGACCACTGACGGCAACTGGGACGCTTCGCTGTGGGTCACCAACGCGTTCAACAAGCTCTACTACACCCGTCTGACGGGCAGCGGAACCGTCCTGGGCTATGTCGGCGATCCGCGTACGGTGGGTGCCACGCTGAAGTATGACTACTGAGTCATGACGATCAGCCGGCGAAACTTTCTCAAGACAGCCTCGCTGCTCGTCACGCCCGCAGGCGCACTGAATGCGTCTGCGGCCGCCGCTGCGACAGACCGGACGCTGCCCGCCACGCCTCTGCGCTGGCTTGCGGGCAGCGCCCCGGCGAGCTTTCGCGGCGCGAGCTTCGGCATTCCCTGGCCGCGCGGGGCCTTGCGCGAGATCGCCCCTGCCGGCTTCTCGCTGGCGGAGGGCTTTCCCCTGCAGAGCTGGCCCATGGCACGCTGGCCTGACGGCTCGCTGAAGTGGACCGGCCATGCGCTCGCACCGTCCGGCGATGACCGGGCCTTGCCCGAAAATCCGGGGCTCGCAGGCAGCGGCAAGGGAAGGGCGGGCGAGGCCTTTGTCGATGAATCCGGCAAGGACATTGTCATCAACACTGGTCGGCTCCGCTGCACGATTGCACGCAGCGGCGCCCGGCTGTTCGAGCAGATCGACGGCCCGGGGCGGTCAGCCGCCCGGGCCGCCGAGCTCGTCGCGCTGGTGGACGAGGCCGCGGATGACGCCGAAACCACCAGCAGCCTGCGCCAGCGTTACCGCTCGCTGATTCGTGAAGCACGGGTGGAACAGGCGGGGCCGGCGCGTGTGCTGGTGCGGATCGAAGGCGTGCATCAGCGCGACGACGGCCGCGCCGTGCTGCCATTTGTGCTGCGACTCTACTTCTACCGCAACTCCGACGCGGTGCGCATCGTGCACAGCTTCGTCTACGACCTCGATGAGCGGACCGAAACGATCCGTGGCATCGGTCTGCGCTTCGGCGTGCCGCTGAGCGGGCCGACGCAGGAGCGGCATGTGCGCTTCGTCAGTGACGAAGGCGGCGTGTTCGCCGAGGCGGTCAAAGGCCTCACCGGTTTGCGGCGCGAAGCCGGCGAAGCGCTGGCTGGCGCACAGCGGCGAGGCGAGCGCCTGCCGGCGATACCGCCGCGGATCGCGCAGGGGCTGGACCTGATTCCCGACTTCGGTGACTACAGCCTGCTCCAGGCGCACGCCGACGCCTTCACGATCCGCAAGCGCAGCGCGAGCCCTGCGGGATGGCTGCAGGCCGCAACCGGCAGCCGTGCTGCGGGCTGTGCCTGCCTCGGCACGCCGGAGGGCAGCGTCACTTTCGGTATCCGCAACTTCTGGCAGAGCCATCCCGGCCAGCTGGATATCCGCGCCGCGGCCAGCGATGAAGCGCAGATCACGCTGTGGCTCTGGGCGCCCGACGCGCCCGGCATGGACATGCGTTTCCATCACGACGGCATGGGGCAGACCGACTACGCCAGCCAGTTGCGTGGCCTGGACATCACCTACGAAGACTACGAGCCGGAGTTCGGGCGCCCTTACGGCGTGGCGCGAAGCAGCGAGCTGGAGCTGCAGTTTGGTGCCGCCATGCCGCAGGCTGCCGGGCTGGTGAATATCGCCCGCCGCATCCAGCAGCCACCGCGGCTGGTCAGCACCGCTGCACGCTACCTTGCGGGCGAAGCATTCAGCGAACTCTGGTCACCGGCAGGTAATGATCCACGGGCGGCGTACCTGGAGGCGAGGCTTGGCGGGCTTTTCGACTTCTATCGCAACGAGGTCGAGGCGAGGCGCTGGTACGGGTTCTGGGACTATGGCGACGTCATGCACACATACGACCCGTACCGGCATGTGTGGCGCTACGACGTTGGCGGCTTCGCCTGGGACAACTCGGAACTCAGCACCGAGGTCTGGCTCTGGCATTACTTCCTGCACAGCGGCCGCGAAGACGTGTTCCTGATGGCCGAAGCGATGAGCCGGCACTGCGGTGAAGTCGACGTGCATCATGCCGGCCCCTTCAGCCCGCTGGGCTCGCGCCACAACGTGCGTCACTGGGGCGACAGCGCGAAGCAGCTGCGTGTCTCCACCGCGATCAACCGGCGCTTCTATTACTACCTGAGCACGGATGAGCGCACGGGTGATCTGCTGCATGAGCAGGCAGACGCGGTGCAGCGCCTGCAGCAGGTGATCGCCGGCCGCAAGGTGGGCCAGAAGGCGCCCGCCGGCGAGGATGCCGCGCATCTCGCGGCGGTGTCCTTCGGCACCGACTGGGGCGCGGTGGCCGCGGCGTGGCTGACCGAGTGGGAGCGCACCGGATCGACCCGCTACCGGGATCGTCTGCTGGCCAGCATGGCATCCATCGCCGCGCAGCCGCATGGTTTCTTCACCGGGGGCGGCTTCATGGACTTGCGCACCGGCGCCTTCCTGATCGACCGCGAAGGCGGCATCGCGGTGTCGCATCTGAGTGCGGTATTCGGACTGGCCGAAGTCTGCAGCGAGTTGATCCGCTGCATTCCGGACGCCGCCTTCCGCAAGGCCTGGCTGGATTACTGCGTGCTCTACAACGCACCGGCTGCGGTGCAGACGCAAGCGCTTGGCAAGGCGCTCGGGCCGCTCAATCTGGGGCAGGGCCATGCCAGGCTGCTCGGCTACGCGGGGCTCAAGCTCGGGGATGCGGCAATGCATCCGCGCGCCTGGGCCCAGTTCAAGGCGGGCAAGGCAGGGCTGGTCGAGCACGATTTCGAGCGGGTGCGCACCCGGTTGCCCGAGGTGCTGCATGCGGGCGACGAGGTCCCCGGGCTCTCGACCAACGCGGCGGCGCAATGGGGACTCGCGCTGATCGGCTTGCTGGCCACTTCAGGCACGCCGACGGACTGAGCCCAGATCAGGATGGCCGGGAACGGGCCGGGCAGGGCGGGAAGCCTTGCCCGGCCTGTCGTGCATTCAGGCCACCTTTTCGACCCGGCTGAGCCCGCGCACGTCGGTGCCGAGCCGTTCCTGAGCAAAGATCGCCCGGGCCGCGTTCTGCGTGTCGTAGAGAAAGATGGCTTCACCGCCGTTATCCGGCTGGTAGGCGCGCTCGAAATGAAGCGGGTCCCCGCTTTCATCATCCTGTGGCGCATGGCTGCCGGCCACCGCACGCACCAGGCAGTTCACGCGCGAGGACGCCGGCGAGTACAGCACCTCATCCATGCTTTGCCCGACCAGTTCGACTGCCTGTACGCCCCGTGCCGAAAGACCGATCCGGTCGGCGAAAAGCTCGACCTCTGCAGGCGTCGAGGCCTCCACCACGGCATACACATCGTCACTGCTGGTCGTGAGCAGGGCTTCGACGACCCGGGTGGAGTACTGACGCGCATCGTGGATCCGGCGCCGCAAGGAAAGGCGTACCGGAGCACTGGCGGTGGATTCGACGAGATACAGGGGCATGACCGGACTCCCGTGAAGCGTGATCTGAATGGGCGGGATTCTGCTGCGCGACCTGGATGATGCAAACGAAGCATTTCTGCTTTGTTAATCCCCTGAAGGATCTGCCCTGAACACGCATATGCCGGCGTGCTTATCAGGTATTTGCATAAGCCCCTGTCTTTTTCTTCGTTTTGCTGGCTCAAGACGGCGAATAAGCTGGATTCCAACGGTGGCAGGGCAGCGGTCTGGCGTCCCCTCAGCCACCTCCGTACATGAAGGAGAAATGATGAGCATCACCGCCGCCATCCAAACGTCATCCCAGCCTGCTCAGGCACGCACCGGTGCCGAGGGCACGAATGCCGGTCCGGCCCCGCTGCCGCCCGTGCTGCAGCGGGCGCGTGAGGAAGCCGGGCGCCAGGGGCTGCCCTATGCCGGGGGCGTGACGCCGCAGGAGGCCTGGGCGCTGGTGAGTCAGGGGGAGGCCGTGCTGGTCGACGTGCGCAGTGCCGAAGAACTGAAATTTGTCGGTCAGGTGCCGGAAGCGCGTCATGTGGCCTGGGCGACCGGTACCGCGCTGACCCGCAATCCGCGTTTTGTGCGCGAGCTGGAAACGAAGCTCGGCAAGCACACCGTGATCCTGCTCCTGTGCCGCAGTGGCAAGCGTTCCGCACTTGCCGCCGAAGCCGCCGCAAAAGCGGGCTTCAACAATGTATTCAATGTTTTTGAAGGCTTTGAAGGCGACCTCGACGAGCAGTTGCAGCGGGGTCGTCATAACGGCTGGCGTCATCACGGCCTGCCCTGGGTGCAGGACTGAGTGCTGCCGGTGCCGGCCAGTCCGTTGGCCGGCTGTCTTTCCTTTTTTCAATCAGCGTGGGGTGACAAGAGATGAGCAAGTGGTTCGAAAACAATTCGCTTTCCATCGGTGGCACGCCACTGGTGAAACTCAATCGGATCGTGGGCCAGAGCAAAGCCACGATTCTCGCCAAGATCGAAGGGCGCAATCCGGCTTATTCCGTCAAGTGTCGCATCGGTGCCGCGCTGATCGATGATGCGGAGCGGCGCGGACTGCTCGGGCCGGGCAAGGAGATCGTGGAGCCGACTTCAGGCAATACCGGTATCGCGCTCGCCTTCGTGGCGGCTGCACGCGGCATTCCCATCACGCTCACCATGCCCGAGACCATGAGCGTCGAGCGGCGCAAGCTGCTGGCAGCGTTTGGCGCAAAGCTGGTGCTGACCGAAGGTGCGCGCGGCATGAGTGGCGCCGTGGCGCGAGCCGAGGAAATCGCGGCGTCTGATCCGCAACGCTATGTGCTGCTGCATCAGTTCAAGAATCCGGCCAATCCTGCCATTCATGAAACCACGACCGGCCCCGAAATCTGGGAAGCCACCGAAGGGGCCATCGATATTCTGGTGTCCGGCGTCGGTACCGGCGGCACGATTACCGGCGTGTCGCGCTACATCAAGCACACGAAGGGCAAAGCGATCCGCTCGATCGCCGTGGAGCCCGCGGCGAGCCCGGTGCTGAGCCAGACTCGCAATGGCGAGCCGGTCAAGCCGGGGCCGCACAAGATCCAGGGCATCGGTGCGGGCTTCGTGCCGGCTGTGCTGGATCTCTCGCTGGTGGATGGCATCGAGCAGGTCAGCAACGAGGAGGCGCTCGACTATGCACGGCGTCTGGCTCGCGAAGAGGGCATCCTGTCTGGCATTTCGAGCGGTGCGGCGGTGGCGGCCGCCGTGCGTGTGGCGGCGCAGCCGGGTAACGCCGGCAAGACCATCGTGGTCATCCTGCCCGATTCGGGCGAGCGCTACCTGAGCTCCGCGCTGTTCGAGGGCGTGTTCGATGCGCAAGGCCTCGCGGTGGCGCCGGCATGAACCTCGGCATTCCTGATCCCGGTATCGAGGGGCGGTCATCAGGTGCCATTCCGGCCTGGGATCTCCATCACGTCGTAGCCGACCTGAGGGCGGTGCGGGAAGCCTGGCGCGAGGGGCAGCAGCGCAGGCAGGAGTTCGGCGGCCGCGATCTGCCTTCACGGGACGCGCTGCGCGACATCCTGCTGGCCTTGCGCGGCGCCTTGTTCCCGATGCGTCTCGGCCCTGCCGACCTGCGCCAGGAAAGCGAGGATTTCTACGTCGGGCACACGCTGGATGCTGCACTCAACGGGCTGCTCGCACAGGTGCGTCTGGAGCTGGGCTACATCAGCCGCCATGCGCCCGTCGGCCTGTTGTCCGTCGAGCTGCAGGCCACCACCGTGGTCCGGGACTTTGCGCTCGCTCTCGCCGGCATCCGCAGCCTGCTCGATACCGATGTGGCCGCAGCCTACAAGGGAGACCCCGCCGCGCGCAGTGTGGACGAAGTGCTGCTCTGCTACCCGGGCATGGTGGCAATGATCCATCACCGTATTGCGCATCGCCTGCACGGCCTGGGCGTGCCGCTGGTCGCACGCATCATTGCCGAGCTCGCCCATTCGGAAACCGGTATCGACATTCATCCGGGGGCGCGCATCGGACCGGGTTTCTTCATCGATCACGGCACCGGGGTCGTGATCGGCGAAACCTGTGTGATCGGCAGCAATGTGCGGATCTATCAGGCGGTCACGCTGGGCGCCAAGCGCTTCACCAGCGACGCGGAAGGGCTTCTTCACAAGGGCCTGCCGCGTCATCCGGTGGTCGAGGATGACGTGGTCATTTACGCGGGAGCTTCGGTGCTGGGTCGGATCACGATCGGCCGTGGCTCGGTGATCGGCGGCAACGTCTGGCTCACGCACAGCATCCCGCCCGGCAGCAACGTGACCCAGGCCAGCTCGCGTCACGAGTTGCCTGCCGAGGCGACGGAGTCTGATACATGAGCCTGCTTGAACACCGCTTCGCACGGGTCGTGCGCGAACAGCGCGAAGCGCGCGGCTGGACGCAGGAGGAGCTGGCCGAGCGCGCCAATCTCAACCGGTCCTACGTCGGCGAGATCGAGCGCGGCGTGGCGACGCCTTCCATTGCCACCGTCGCCAAGCTTGCCTCGGGACTGGGGCTTCAACCCTCGCTGCTGCTTGCCCGCTGCGAGAAAACATGAGGCATTCGTGATGGCGATAGCATGTTGAGTGGCCATCACGGGAAATGCATAGTCCGCGACACGATTTTTCCTGTCCCACGAATCCAACCGGGAGCCATGAATGGCCGAGAATGAAGTTCAGCACGCACTGGGTGACAACGCCGCACGCCAGCTTGCCAATGCAACAAAAACCGTTCCGCAGCTTTCCATCATCACGCCTCGCTGGCTGACCCACCTGCTGCAATGGCAGCCGGTCGAAGCCGGCATCTACCGCCTCAACAAGGTCCGGAATCCGCAGGACGTGCAGGTCGCCTGCACCCAGCGCGAAGGCTCGGGCGAGCTGCCGAACACCTTCGTCGACTACGAGGACCAGCCGCGCGAATACTTCCTCAACGCGGTCAGTACCGTACTTGATGTGCATACCCGGGTATCGGATCTCTACAGCAGCCCGCACGACCAGATCAAGGAACAGCTGCGGCTCACGATCGAGACGATCAAGGAGCGCCAGGAATCCGAACTCATCAACAACCCGGACTACGGCCTGCTGGCCAGCGTGCATCCGGACCAGATCATCTATCCGCTCACCGGCGCGCCGACGCCGGACGATCTGGATGAGCTGCTGACCAAGGTCTGGAAGGAACCGGCCTTCTTCCTGACCCATCCGCTGGCGATTGCCGCCTTCGGCCGCGAGTGCACCCGTCGTGGCGTGCCGCCCCCCACCGTGTCGCTCTTTGGCTCGCAGTTCCTCACCTGGCGCGGCATTCCCCTGATTCCTTCGGACAAGGTACCGGTGGCCGATGGCAAGACCAAGATCCTGCTGATCCGCGTCGGCGAGAAGCGCCAGGGCGTGATCGGGCTGTTCCAGCCGGGCCTGGCCGGCGAACAGAGTCCGGGTCTGTCGGTGCGCTTCATGGGCATCAACCGCAACGCCATCGCGTCCTACCTGATTTCGCTGTACTGCTCGCTGGCCGTGCTGACCGACGACGCACTCGCCGTGCTTGATGACGTGGAGATCGGCAAGTTCCATGACTATCCCGACACCTACAAGTAATCCGGCGTCATCGGGAGCGAGCGGGCTCGCACCGCCCGCGGGCCTTATCGACATCGCTTCGCTGGCGGATCTGGCGAACGAGTTCTTTGCGGCCCTGCCGGGCGCGGGAGCGACGACGGCTGCACCGGGAGGCGTTGCCAACGGTCTGCCGCTCGGACTGAGCCATCTCGGCGGCCCCTCCCAGCTCGGCACGCCACCGCAGGCGCCGGAGCCGGTGCTGGCATTGGGCGCACGCGGACCCGCCTTGGCGCCCGCCGCGCAGACCCAGACCGGCGTGCCGGAGAAGGTGGCCGATGCGCGCGGCGCCTCGAGCCGTGCGCCGTCGCCGGGCGTGCCCGAGGCCTATGCTGCCGCATTGCCGGCCATCGAGCCGACAGAGGCGCGTACGCATGCGCCGGCGCCGCTTCCCGGGAATCCGCCTGCTTCGCCTTTCTATTTCATTGGCGAGTCAAGCGCGTATCCCAGACCGTCTGCCGAGATCGAGCCACCGCGCGAAGACCGCGTCACCGCACGTGCCTTTGGCCTGCCCGGCGAAGACAGTTTGCGCGATCTGCTGGTCGGCACAGCTCCGCGAAGCCCCGACGCGGGACCTGATAAAAAGGAGCAGTGGTTCTACTTCACCGATCTGACGCGTGGCCACGACAAGTCGGAACACGGCCGCGCCCCGGCTTCGCAAGCAGGCGCACGTCCGCCTTTCGATGTGAACGCCGTGCGTCGTGACTTCCCGATCCTGCAGGAGCGGCTCAGTGGCAAAAGCAGTGGCAAGCAACTGGTCTGGTTCGACAATGCCGCCACCACCCACAAGCCGCAGGCCGTGATCGACCGTCTGGCCTATTTCTACGCCCACGAGAATTCGAATATTCACCGTGCGGCGCATGAACTGGCTGCACGGGCGACCGATGCCTACGAAGGCGCGCGCGACAAGGTCAAGCGCTTCATTGGTGCCAGCTCTTCCGACGAGATCATCTTCGTGCGTGGGGCGACGGAGGCCATCAACCTGGTTGCCAAGACCTGGGGCGCGCAGAACGTTGGCGAGGGCGACGAGATCATCGTCTCCAACCTGGAACACCATGCCAACATCGTGCCCTGGCAGCAGCTGGCTGCCGCCAAGGGGGCGAAGCTGCGCGTGATTCCGGTGGATGACACCGGCCAGATCCTGCTCGACGAGTATCGCAAGCTGCTCAACGACAAGACCAGGATCGTCGCGGTGACGCAGGTGTCGAATGCGCTCGGCACGGTCACGCCGATCAAGGACATTGTCGCCCTCGCGCACAGCGTGGGCGCCAAGGCTCTGGTCGATGGTGCGCAATCCGTGTCGCACATGCGGGTGAATGTGCAGCAGCTGGATGCCGACTTCTTCGTCTTCTCGGGCCACAAGATCTTCGGCCCGACCGGCATCGGCGTGGTCTATGGCAAGCGTGACATTCTGGAGAACATGCCGCCCTGGCAAGGTGGGGGCAACATGATTGCGGACGTCACGTTTGAGCGCACGATCTATCAGCCGCCGCCCAACCGCTTCGAAGCCGGCACCGGCAACATCGCGGATGCAGTCGGCCTTGGTGCTGCGCTGGATTATGTGGATCGCATCGGCATCGAGAATATCGGCAGCTATGAGCACGACTTGCTGGCTTACGCCACGCAAGGCCTGCTCACGATTCCGGGCATCCGCCTGATCGGTACGGCAGCCGAGAAGGCCAGTGTCGCGTCTTTCGTGCTCAAGGGTTTCACCACGCAGGAAGTGGGCGAAGCGCTGAACCGCGAAGGCATTGCGGTGCGCACCGGCCACCATTGCGCGCAGCCGATTCTGCGGCGCTTCGGTGTCGAGCAGACCGTGCGGCCCTCGCTGGCCTTCTACAACACCTGCGAAGAAGTGGATCGCATGGTGCAGGTGGTGTATCGCCTTGCTACTGCAAGGCGCTGAGTGATCGCAAGGCTGCCGCCGGCATGTCGGAAGGGGAGCGCATCGTTCTGGGCGTGCTGGTGCTGATCGTGCTGATGGCTGCATTACTCGAGCCTTTGCCGCGGGTGCGTCGGCGGGAGGATCCGGATCAGGACTGAGCCGTCCCGGACCGTGAGACACCGGCTGCCGCAAACAGAAAACGCCGACCGCAATCCGGGGTCGGCGTTTTTCTTCGGGAGATGCGCGGTGTCGGCGCATGCGCGCGGCGCAGGCAGGAAGCAGCGCTGGTGAGGGAGGGCGCCGACAGCGCAGCACACGAAGCCATGTCGGACCTTTATCGCGCACCAGGCAGCACGCCCACCGGTTTCAGCCTGCAAGCACTCAGCACCGAGGGAAGAAGAAGGGCGTGCGCGAAGCGAGCGCTTCGACCCGACACCTTGGCGGACAATCCGCAAGAAGTACAGATGGCATGCTCGCCAGCGATGCGGGCAGTCCGGAATCAGGATGTGCTGTTTCGGGGCGCACGATGCGATCGTCATGACGCGCGACTTCCATCCTCAAGCGGCTGTGCTGCGGATCGGACTGCGTTGCGCTGTCGCGTCTTTCCGTCCCGGACGTTTCAGAGCCTGCGCGCGGCAGCTCACCGGCTGAGCCAGACGAGCGCGAACCTTGCCCGACTGCTCCGGCAAAGCAGGGGAGCTTAATGAGGCGTTTGCGCCAGGCTCGGTGGCGTGTCGTGCGCGATGAATTCAGACCAGCGTTGTCTGGGCCGAGTCGACGCGCTCGCAGAATGTGGCGAGCCCATTTCGCAGGTAAATGCGGATTTCGTCGGGAATATCGGGCGCAGTCGTTTCCGCCGGAGAGGGAAAGTCCTTGTCAGGCACGTTCAGCCCGGGCTCGATATGCCGGGCCTCCAGTGAGCGGAGCACCGGCAGCAGTGAGAGCTCCAGTGCGTGGCGGGATGCAGCACTGCCGCTGGTCGAGAGGCTCATCACCACCTTGCCCCGCAGTCCGCGGTGCCGGATCTGGTCAAGGATGCCCTTGAGCCCGGCGGTAAAGGAAGCCTGATAGACCGGTGAGGCGATCAGCAGCCCGTCGGCCTCCTCGATTGCGGCGTTGAGTGCCTGGGCGGCCGGGCTGTCGGTGCCGCCCCTGAGAAGGTCTGCCGGCGGGAAATCCTCGATCGAGAAGCGTTGTACGCTGAAGCCGGCCTCGCGCAGCTGCGCCTCGGCTTCGCCGAGCAGCCGGGTGGAGCGCGAGTGTGCAGAGGGACTTCCGGCGAGGGTGATGATGTGTGCCATGGCGTTGTGCTTTCCGTGGTCAGGCGGCGAGATCCGACGCGTGGTCTCTGTCTTGCGGCTGTCGGCCGAGGAGTTGATCGAGCAGGCGCGCTTCAAGGGCGGCGAAGCTGGCGTCGCCCCGGGCGCGGGGGCGCGGCAGGCGGACAGCCAGGTCCTGCGTGACGCGACCGTCTTCGATCAGGATCACCCGGTCGGCCAGGGCGATGGCCTCCTGAACGTCATGGGTGACCAGCAGCGCAGTGAAACCGTGCTGCAGCCAGAGTCGCTCGATCAGTTCATGCATCTCGATCCGGGTGAGTGCATCGAGTGCGCCGAGCGGTTCGTCGAGAAGCAGCAGGCGCGGCCGATGCGCCAGCGCCCGGGCCAGCGCAACACGCTGTCGCTGCCCGCCCGAGAGCCGGCTGGGCCATTCCTGTCCCCGTTCGGCCAGGCCGACTTCGGTCAGGACTTCGAGCGCCTCCGGATGCCGCGCAGGTGGCAGGCCCAGCGCGACGTTGGCAAGGACGCGTTTCCAGGGCAGCAGGCGCGGCTCCTGAAACATGATGCGGGTGTCATCAAGCGTGAGTTGCTGGCGACCGTTGTGCAGCTGCACGCCGCCCTGCGTGTCTTCCAGCCTCGCGATCACGCGGAGCAGGGTGCTTTTTCCGCAGCCGCTGCGGCCGACGATGGCGACGAATTCGCCCGGCTGGATTTCCAGGTCGATGCCCCGGAGTACTTCACGCTCACCGTAGCGCTTCACGATGCCACGCAGGCTCAGCGCGGTGCCGCGCAGATGTCCGTCATGCCGTGAAATGGCTTCGATGGCGGCGGGATTGTGTTCCATGCGATCCATCCTTTCAGCTCTGATAGCCGGGGTGCCAGCGCAGCAGCAGGCGCTCGAGGGCGCGGGCGATGACGTCGGCGAGCTTGCCGAGCAGGGCATACATCAGGACTCCCACCAGGACCACGTCGGTCATCAGGAACTCGCGCGCGTTCATGGTCATGTGGCCGATGCCGTCCGCCGCGGACACGGTTTCGGCCACGATCAGCAAGACCCACATCAGGCCCAGCGAGAAGCGTACGCCAACGAGGATGGACGACAGCGCACCGGGCAGGATCACGTCGAGGTAGAGCCGCCAGCCAGAGAGACCGTAGCTTCTGGCCATTTCGATCAGACCGGGATCGACCGAGCGGATGCCGTGAAAGGTGTTCAGGTAGAGCGGGAAGAACACACCGATGGCCACGATGAAGAGCTTGGCCGCCTCATCAATGCCGAACCACAGGATCACCAGCGGTATCAGGGCCAGCGGCGGAATGTTGCGCAGCATCTGCAGGCTGGTATCGAGCAGGAGCTCCAGCCTGCGGCTGCTGCCGGTAGCGAGCCCCAGCAGCAGACCCAGCCCGCCGCCGATGGCGAAACCCGTCAGCGCCCGCCGCGAGCTGACGATTACATGCTGAAGCAGCTCACCGGAAGCGGTCAGCGTCCAGGCTGCGCGGACGATGCTTGCCGGCGAAGGGAGCACCCGCACCGATATGACGCCGGTCTGCGCGAGGAGCTGCCAGAGGATCAGCAGCAATGCGGGCGGAATCCATGGAAGCAGCCGGTTCCAGCGGTGGGACGAAAGCGTACTCATCGCAGGAGCTCAGGCGGCCTGTTTCGGGATGTGGTTGTTGGCCACCACCTCGCCGAAAGGCCCCGACAGCTTGCGCCCCGGCAGGCTCTCGGGAAGCGCGTGCTCCAGCGGCAGCAAGGGGAAGACCAGCTCCGCGAAGCGGTAGGCTTCTTCCAGATGGGGGTAGCCGGAGAGCACGAATGCGTCCGCGCCGGCGTCCTGGTACTCGCGCAGCTTGGCGGCGACCTGCTCCGGATTGCCGACAATGGCGGTGCCGGCGCCGCCCCGCACCAAACCGACACCTGCCCACAGATGAGGGCTGATCTCGAGCTCGGCCCGGCTGCGACCGCCACCCTGCCTGTGCAGCGCAGCCATGCGACGCTGACCTTCGGAATCCATTTTCGCGAAACTGGCCTGGGCACGCGCCACGGTTTCGTCGTCAAGCCGGCTGATCAGCTTTTCGGCGGCGGCCCAGGCTTCACTTTCGGTTTCGCGCACGATGACATGCAGGCGCACGCCGAACCTCACCTTGCGTCCGAGCCGGGCAGCCCGGGCGCGCACATCGTCGAATTTCTTCCTCACGTCGGCAGGCGGCTCTCCCCATGACAGATAGGTTTCCACCTGCTCGGCAGCCAGATCGTGCGCTGCGTCCGAAGAGCCCCCGAACCACACAGGAGGATGCGGTTGCTGCAGCGGCGGGTAGAACAGCTTCGCTCCCTTGACCGAGAGGTGCTTGCCTTCGAAATCGAAGGATTCACCTGCATGGCTCCGGGTGATGATCTCGCGCCAGATACGGATGAACTCGGCCGAGGCTTCGTAGCGTTCGGAATGGGAGGTGGGAACGCCATCACCGGCGAGCTCTGCGGCATCACCGCCTGTCACCAGATTGATCAGCAGGCGTCCGCCCGAGAGGCGGTCAAAGGTGGCGGCCATCCGCGCAGCAAGAGCCGGCTGATGCAGCCCGGGGCGCACCGCGACGAGAAAGCGCAGGTTTTTCGTGGCGCCGATCAGACTCGATGTCACGACCCACGGATCCTCGCAGGAGCGGCCCGTGGGGGTCAGCACGCCGTAGTAGCCCAGCTGGTCGGCCGCCTGGGCGATCTGGCGCAGATAGTCGTAGTCCACTTCGCGGGCGCCCTCGCTGGTGCCGAGGTAGCGGCTGTCCCCATGGGTGGGCAGGAACCAGAGTACTTTCATGATGGGTGTCTCTCTGTTCGGATGGCTGCGTCCGGGCGTCAATGCGCGTCAAAGCCTTGTGGCGGGATCAGTTCTTCAGCGTGGCGTCCGTGACCTTGAAGGTCCTGGGGATCAGCTTCAGTTCGGTGAAGGTGTCCGCAATCTTCTGCTGTGAGTCCAGCGCTTCCGCGGTAATCGGAGAGACCCCGTGCTGGTACCGGGTCAGCGCCTGTTCGAGCACGTCTTCCGGCAGGCCTTGCAGGGGCGCGAGGCGGCTGGCTGCACCCCGGATGTCCTGGCGGATCGCCTGGCCTTTGCGGTTGATCTCTTCGAGCAGGATCTTCACGACCTCGGGACGTCTGGTCGCGAACTCGCGCTCAGCCAGGAAGAACTGATAGTTCTTCACCACGCCGGCGCCGTTGGCCAGTTGCCGGGCCCCGAGCTGCTTTTCCGCGGCCGAAGTGAAGGGGTCCCATATGACCCAGGCATCAATCGAACCTTTTTCAAACGCAGCGCGCGCATCCGCCGGTGTCAGGAAACTGACCTGCACATCGCTGTACTTGAGCCCGTGCTTTTCGAGCAGCTTGACCAGAAAGTAATGCACGTTCGAGCCCTTGTTGAGGGCGATGCGTTTGCCTTTGAGCTCCGCCACGGTCCGGATCGGGGAGTCCTTCTGCACCAGCAGCGACTCGGCTGCGGGGGCTTCGGTCTCATACCCGACGTACACGAAGTTGGCGCCGGCTGCCTGCGCCACGATGGGCGGGGCCTCGCCCACGAAACCGAAGTCCACCGAGCCGACGTTCAGCCCTTCGAGCAGCTGCGGGCCGGCCGGAAACTCGATCCACTTCACGTCCACGCCGAGCGAAGCCAGGCGTTTTTCCAGGGTCGCTTCGGCCTTCAGCAAGGTCAGCGTGGCGGCTGATTTCTGGAATCCGATGCGCAGAAGTTTCGGTTCATAGGCCGCGTGGGCTGCGGGAAAGAAGCTGAGTGCCAGGCTGGAAGCCAGTCCTGCCACGAGATGACGCCGGATGCGTTGGGACGCGTTCATGAGTAATTCCTGTCTCGGATCGGGGTGAAGTTCAATGCATGTCTTGTTGTCGAGACACACTGTATGAACAGAGCCCAAGGCTGAGAACGAAGGAATTTCGAATAGCTTATATGGCGTTGAATACGATGACGGAGGCGGTCCATTCCTCACTGTGTCCGGGAACGACCGCGCGTCCCCGGGTACTCCGCCGCGCCGAAGGCGCGTTGTGCGCTTCCGCCTGATGCGGCAGGAGGGGCCGCGGCGGAGCGCGCCAGAGAGCGCGGCCAACACCTGCCGAGCCGTATTCAGGAGGCCGGTCCGCGCCGGCCCCTGCATCTCTGCCGGACGCGACCCGTGTCAGGTGGTGATCCCCTCTCCGGTGAAGCGTTGCAGGCGCTGGCCGAACACTCTGGCGATGTCCTCATCATGCGTGACAAGCAGCAGCGCAGCACCCGTTTCGTCCATCGCGTCTCCCAGCAGCTGCAGGGCCTGGCGCTGGCTGATGGGGTCCAGACGCGAGGTGGGTTCGTCGGCGAAGAGCAGCGCAGGGCGTGCGCAGAGGACGCGTGCCAGCGCGATGCGCTGCAGCTCGCCCCCCGAGACCTGATGCGGGCGACGTGCGAGCAGGCAGGCGTCGAGCTTGAGCCCCGCGAGCCGCGCCTCGACGGCCGACCAGGCCTCGCCATGAAGCCGGGCGGCGTCCTGCAGGCTGCCCAGCAGGCTGCGTGATGGCGCGAAGGAGGCGACCGGGTCCTGATAGAGCTTCTGCAGCGCAGTGGCAGCCAGCCCCGGCGCGCGGATCACTTCGCCGGCATCTGCCTTCAGCAGGCCGAGCAGCACATTGCCCAGCGTGCTCTTGCCGGTGCCGCTCGGGCCTTGCACCACCAGGCGCTCGCCGGCATGCAGGTCGAGGTTCAAGCCCGCGAACAGGCGGCGCTCGCCGAAGCGCTTGGCAAGGCCGCGCGCCCGCAGCACCGGCATGCCGGTGACCGGCGCTGCACGAACGGGCCAGTGGGCCGGGTCGGCCGCGATGAGCTCGCGTGTGTAGGCTTCCCTCGGTGCGGCGAGGACATCAGCGGTGGTGCCGGATTCGATCAGCTCGCCGCCACGCAGTACCATCATGCGGCCACCGAGTGCTCCGGCAACGCGCAGATCATGGGTGATCAGCAGCACGGCGCCGCCTGCCGCCGCGACGCGCCGAAGCATGTCGGTGACATGGTCGCGCCAGTGCGTGTCGAGCCCTTTGGTGGGCTCGTCGGCGATCAGCAGGGAGGCGCCGCCGGCCAGTGCCATCGTGGCCACGACGCGCTGTGCCATGCCGCCCGAGAGCTGCCAGGGATACTGCGCCGCAGCGGCATCGAGACCGGCTTCGGAGAGCCTGGTCGCGCATTGCCCGGCCGCCTCGCCTGGAGGCAGCTTGCGCACCAGGCGGAGTACTTCCTCAAGCTGCGGGCCGACACGGCGGACGGCGTTCAGCGCCAGCGTAGGTTCCTGCGGCAGCAGGCCGATCTGGTGCCCCCAGAGCGCGCGTCGTGCGCGGGTATCACTCGCGGCGCTGCGCGTGCCGCGCACGCTGACTTCGCCGGTGGCAGTGAGGCCGGGCGCGAGATTACCCATCAAGGCGTCGGCCAGCAGGGATTTGCCCGCGCCGCTTTCACCCAGGATGGTGAGCACCTCGCCGGCCCGCAGACTGAATGAGAGTTCGCGCAACAGGGTCTGTGCACCGGCGTGCACGCCGATGTCCTGTGCCTGGAGAAGCATGTCCTGGCTCATGTGTGCTCCTTGTTGCCGGCCAGCAGCATCATTCCCAGCACGAGGAAAACCAGCAGCGTGACCGGGGCGGCGATGAGCCACGGGGCTTCGCTGTAGAAGGGGAAGAATTCGATCATCATCACGCCGAGTTCGGCGGTCGGGGGTTGAAGACCCACGCCGATGAAGCCCAGCGCGGCGAGAGCCAGCACCGCCTGCGCCACGCTCAGTGGCAGCAGCGTCGCCAGCAGCGGGGCCAGTGCCGGCAGCACATGATGGCGAAGGATGTAGCGCCGGCCGAAGCCCAGCAGACGCGAGGCCTGCACCGCGTCGCCGTGCAGCACCGGCCGGCTTGCGGCCCGCGCCATGCGGAAATATTCCACCCACAGGGAAAGTGCCAGGCCTGCATAAAGCGCCCAGTAGTGGCCAGGCGCCATTGCGGCGAACAGCATGACCAGCAGCAGCCCGGGTACGGCCATGCAGGCGTCGGCCAGCATTACCAGTGCGCGCTCGATGCGACCACCGCACCAGCTGGCACACACGCCGGCCAGTACGCCGGGCAGTGCTGCGCTGAGGGCAGCGAGCAGCGCGAGGCCCAGCGAGCGCTGCGCGGCCTGCGCCAGGCGAGCCAGCACGCTGCGTCCGAAGACGTCCGTGCCCAGCCAGTGGCGGGCATCGGGCGGCAGCAGCGAGTCGCCGAGCGATTGCGCGGCCGGATCGACGCCGACCAGCGCAGGCCCGGCCAATGCGAAGGCCCCCACCAGCAGGAGCAGGCCGAAGCCTGTCCTATGGATGAAGGGTGAAGTCTGTTGATCAGGCATCGGAAGCTCCCGGTTTGCGCTGGCGCGGATCGATGGCCAGCATCAGCGTGTCCAGCAGCAGGTTGAAGAGAATGAACACGAGGCCCAGGCTGAGGGCGGCCCCCTGTATGACGGGGACATCACGCGCGAACACGGCGTGCACCAGGGCATGCCCCAGGCCGGGCCAGGCGAAGAGGCTTTCGACCACGACGGTGCCCTCGACCAGCAGCACGAGATGCACGCCCAGATAGGCCAGTACCGGCAGGGCCGCGAGACGAAAGGCATGGCGGATGAGAACCTGCAGATCGGTCAGCCCCTTGCTGCGGGCGAACTCGCAGGCCGGCGAGGCGAGGGCTTCGCGCAGCGCGCTGCAGCTGATGCGGGCAAGCCCGGCGGCCAGGCCCAGCGCGAGCGTGAGCGCCGGCAGCCACAGCGTGCCGCCCTGGTCGTCGTGCGCCGCAGGCAGCACGCCCCAATGCACGGCGAGCAGCAGCATCAGCAGGATGCCCAGCAGGAAGGCCGGCGTCGCGCGCAGCGTCACGGCAAACAGCAGCATGAAGCGGTCGGCGAGTCCGCCGGGTCGCCAGGCCGCGGCAATGCCCAGCGGCAGGCCGATCAGCACGGCAAGCAGCAGCGTTACGACGGCCAGATCGATGCTCGCACCCAGGTGATGGGCAATTTCATGCCAGACTGGTTCGCCGCTGACCAGCGATTCACCGAGGTCGAGCCGCAGGAGGTCGCTGAACCAGTCCAGCCAGGCCTGCCACAGCGGGCGTTGCAGCTGCAGCGCCTGGCTGACGGCTCCGGCCGCAGCCTGCCCGACGAAATCGTAGCCATAGCGACTCGCGGCGACACGCATGGCCATGTCACCCGGCAGTGAGCGGACCATCAGGAAGCTGGCGCTGCCGATGATGAGGAGCAGGGCGACGATCTGCAGCGCACGGCGCAGCAGCACGCCGCGCCAGTGAAGGAGATGACGCGGGCTCATGCTTTCCACCTCATTTCGGTCAGGCGGAAGCTGCGTTCAAGCGGATCGAGGCGCACGCCTTCGAGGCGGCGATTCACCGCCACATGGGCGCGAACCCAGCACACCGGAATCACCGGCAGCTCCTGCTGCAGTGCCAGCAGGATGCGTCGGCGTTCGGCACGCTGTTCGTCAGGCGTGAGTCCACCGCGCAGCAGTTTCTGCAGCGCGTCGCTGACGATCGGACTGCTCCAGCCCGCAGGGCCCCAGTCGCCGCCGTTCGGTGCGAAGTCCTGGGCGAGCGTGCCGGTGGGGTCGGGCAGCATCGCGTAGTTGCGCGCGGCGAGCCCCATCTGCAGGCTGCCGTCGCGATGCGCCAGGGGGATGTCCCCCGAATTGCCGATGCTCACCTTGACCGCAAACCCGGCCTCGCGCCATTGCGCTTGCAGCGCGGCAGCCAGCACCGGCAGCTCGGGCCGGTCCGGGAATGTCTGGAGTCTGAGTTCCAGCAGTTGCCCCTTGGCATCGCGCCAGCCAGCGGGGCTTGCTGTCCAGCCAGCTTCACGCATCAGGCGTGCGGCAGTCGCCGGGTCCCGGGTGAGGGGTGGCAGCGAGGGTTCGTGCCAGCCGGCGAGTGTCGGTGGCATGAGCTGGGTGGCGGCGAGATCCTGCTCGCGCAGCAGTGCCCGCGAGATGCCGGCGCGGTCGATCGACAGGCTCAGTGCCCGGCGCACCCGCACATCGCTGAGGCCGGGAATGCCGGCGTTCAGACTCACTGCAAGGGTGCGGGGCAGGGTCACGGATGAAATGCCCACGGCATTCCGGCTGCGCAGCCGCGTGATGCTGGCCGGATCCAGATTCCAGGCGAGATCCGCCTGGCCCGATTCCGCCATCAGGGCACGGGTCTCGGCTCGTCCGGCCGCCATGTAGCGCACTGCGCCAATCGCAGGCCGGGGGCTGTCGTAGTACTCGGAGACGCGGGTTTCGACCTGATGCGGCGCTTCCAGTTTCGCGACGCGGTAGGGGCCGCTGCCGATGACCTCCCGCACCGTGCCTTTTGCGTCGAAGCTGGCCGGCGCCAGGATCATCGTGCTGCTGTGGGCGAGCACGCTGCCCAGCAGCACGAAGGGGCTCCTGAGGCGGATGCGCAGCGTCTTTCCGTCGGGGGCATCCATGCTGCGGATCGGCACGGTCGCGAGCAGGCCCGGCGGCGTGCGTACCCGTTCCAGACTGTGAAGCACCGCCTGCGCGCTGACCGGGCTGCCGTCATGAAAGCGTGCGCCGGGGCGCAGCTCGAAACGCCATTCCAGCCCGTCGGCGGACACTTGCCAGCGGCCCGCCAGCGCGGGTTCCGGCGTGCCGTCGTCACGCGAGCCCAGCAGGGTTTCGGTGACTTGAAGCCGGGTGAAGATGTAGCCGCTCGCCGCAGGCGAAAGTCCGCTGATTTCCCAGGAGGAAACGATCAGCAGGGGGCGCGGGGTGGTTTGCGCGAGGAGCCGGCCTGATGCGGCTGCCAGTGCCGCCATGCCGGTGGCATTCAGCAGGCGGCGGCGTGCCGGGTTGGGGGGAGTCTGATTCATGCGGAGCCTCAGAAGCTGTACTGCGCGCCGAGCGTGAAGCTGCGGCCGGCGCCGGGTGCCACCCACAGCGTGCTGTAGGAGCTGGTGTAGTAGGTGGTGTCGAAGAGGTTGTCGATGTCCAGCGTGAGGCGCAGCGACTTCGTCGGCCGCCAGTACGCATTCAGGCGCACCGTGGTGTACGCCGGCAGTTCGAAGGCGGGGCTGCCAGCGTTTGCCTCGGCCTGGGTGCGGGCCTGGCCCAGGCGCTCGCCCACATAGGTCACGCCGCCACCGACGCCGTAGCGCTGACCATTGCTGAACGTGTTCTCGTACATCGCCATGGCACTGGCGACCACCGCGGGCACATTGAGCAGGCTCTCGCCGATGGCCAGGGTGTTGTCGCGCAGCACTTCGACCTGGGTGTAGGACACGGCACTGTTGACGCGCCAGCGCGGGGTGATCTGGCCGGAGAATTCCAGCTCCGCGCCCCGGCTGCGCACTTCACCTGCGGCCACCGAATAGCTGCTGTTCTGCGCATCGGCCGTGAGCACGTTCTGCTTGCGGATCTGGAACAGCGCGGCATTCGCGGCGAGCTTGCCGCCTGCGCTTTCCCACTTGCTGCCGAGCTCGAACGAGCGCCCCTTCTCGGGCTCGAAGGCCTCGCTGTTACGGTCGGCGCCGGCATTCGGGCGGAAGGACTGACCACTGTTGGCAAAGAAGGTCCACTGCGGTGAGGGCAACCAGCTAATGCCGAGGCGCGGCGAAACGGCAGACGGAGACTGCCGGCTGGTACTGCCGCTGCGGCAGTTCTCGAGCGACTGCGTGTACTGGTCGGCACGCAGGCCCCCCATCAGCCGCCAGGCCGGGCCCAGCGTGAGCGTGTCCTGCAGATAGACGGCCTGGTTGCGCTGTGTTTCATAGGTGTCGGTGTTGGCCACGGGTGTGGGCTGAGTCTGACCATAGACCGGGCTGTAGATGTTGATGGCATAGGGTGCGGCAGCACTCGGGTTCGCCCGCAGCATCAGCGAATCCATCGTGAAGCGATAGGTCTCGTAGCCGACCAGCAGCTCGCTGGGCAAGCCTGCGAGTGACAGATTGCCCTGCAGCTCGGCCTGCAGGCCGATGTCCTGCGAGTCGAAATCCCGATAGCGGCGCTGGCGGCGCAGGCTGCCGTCGCTCAGCAGCGCAGAGGCTTCGGTGGAATAGCCCTTGAGACGCGTTTCGCGCTCCGAGAGCACGAAACGGCTGAGCCAGTCGGCGCTCCAAGCATGGCTCAGGATCGCCTGCGTGCTGTTGTTGCGCAAGGTGATCTTGCCGTCGGCTGGCTCGCCCAGAAAACGCTCGCGCGGAATCTGGCCCAGTTGGCCGTCCACTGCCACCACGCCGCGATCGAGTGGTGCGGCGTGGCGAAGGTACTCGCCCACGAATTCAAGCTTGGTGTCAGCTCCCATTTTCCAGGTAAAGGCGGGGGCTATAACCTGTCGATCGGAATCCGTGTAGTCGCGGAAGCCGTCGCGACTCTCGGCAGCCAGATTCAGGCGATAGGCCAGGCTTTCGCTCAAGGGGCCGGTGCTGTCCAGTGCGGTACGCCAGTCACCATGGCTGCCGGCATAAGTCTCGATCGAGTTCGCGGTTTTCCACAGCGGCCGCTTGGAGACGATGTTAAGCGTGCCGCCGGGTTCGCTGCTGCCGTAGAGTGCTGCGGCCGGACCCTTGAGAAACTCGATGCGCTCCACGCTGGCCAGGTCGCGCGGCGCGTTGAAGCCGCGGCTGGCCGATACGCCGTTGAGCAGGGTGGCGATGCCGGTATTTTCGTTACCGGGCAGGCCGCGGATGGCCACGTTGTCCCACAGGCCTCCGAAGCTGTTCTGCCTCGAAATGCCGCCGACATAGTCGAGCACCTCGTCGAGGCGGGTCGCACCCAGGTCGTCGATGGCCTGGCGGGTGAAGAGCCGGATGGACTGCGGCACCTCGCGAACCGGCAGGCTGGTCTTGGCGGCCGAGGCTTCCTCCGAGAGGTAGCTGCCGCTGCTGTTTCGGCCAACCACGTTGACGGTGTCAAGTTCGACCGGGGCGTCGGCGCTCTGGGCGCGGGCGCAGAAAGGGGCAAGGGTGGCGAGCACGGCCAGCGTGAGGCTGGACGCTGTCAGCGTTGGGGATTTCATCGGAACTCCGTTGTTCTCGGGACGTGCAAAAGGCTGCCGCGCGCGGCAGCGCCACGGCGGGAGATCACTGCGGGGAAGGCGATCAGGCGGCGCGCGGTGGGGCGCGCGCCGAGCGCAGTCCGTCGAGACGGGCGGAGTGAAGAGCGTGTGCGTCCCGCAGCGGCAATACACTGCTGCCGGGAAGGAGGGGCAGGGCGGTGTCGTGAGTGCCGGGCGCGATCTGCTGCGCCAGCGCGAGGCACAGGCTGCAGTAGCCCTGATCGGGCGTGTCATCGTCCGCGGGAGCTTGCGTGGTCAAGGCGCTCAGCTGGTTTTCCAGATGCTGGGCCTCATGCAGGCCAAGCATGACGGACGCATTGAGGCAGATCACCAGCAACAGCAAGCGCAGCACGATCCGCTGGCCGCTGCGCAGGCTGCCACGTCCTGAGTCAGGCATGCGGCAGAGCGCGGACAAGGCGGAGAGGCGTGGTCTCATGGAAGCTGAATCAGGGGCCGCGGGCGCACGAGCGCAGGGAAAGCGGATTCAAACACAAGCCGTTCTCATATGCAACCTTGTTGCATATGGGCTTGGTGCCGCGTTCCGGACGGCGCAGTGAATGCCGGGGCTGCGGCACAGCCATCCTTCGCACACCATGCGAAAAACCGCTTCTGCCTGCTGTCCGCTGCGGCTTGCAGGAAAGCTGCCCTTCTGGCGACAAGGTTT
Source organism: Uliginosibacterium paludis (assembly GCF_039631355.1). Lineage (NCBI taxonomy): Bacteria > Pseudomonadati > Pseudomonadota > Betaproteobacteria > Rhodocyclales > Zoogloeaceae > Uliginosibacterium > Uliginosibacterium paludis. The sequence goes on from NZ_JBDIVF010000007.1 coordinate 101,872, forward strand.
TTGCCGAGATCTGTGACGGCACAAAGGTTTGCAGAAAAGGCGGTAAATCTCTACTCAAGTTCGTTTTGCGGCTTCCGTTCCCGCATGAGTTACCTGGTAAAGACAAAGCGGAAAACTCATGAATGCCCGACTTCGGAAGAGTACCGGCGCTGGTCGCCTGCGCCTGCTCAAGCTTGAGCAGCGCATCCTGTTTGATGGCGCATTGGTGGCCGAGGCCGCGCAGGCCGTGACAGACCCGGCGCCGGCGGGTGATCCACACCCCGATGCAGCTCCCGCGCCTGCAGCGGCGGCACCTGCCGGGCATGAGATCGCTTTCATTGATGTGTCCCTGCCGAATGCCGGCGAGCTCGCGAACGGTGTGCGGGCGGGTGTCGAGATCGTCTGGTTGCAGCCGGGCAGTGACCCCTGGGCGCAGATGACCGCTGCGCTGGCTGCCCGTCCGGGCGCGCAGGCAGTGCATCTGCTCTCGCACGGTTCCGACGGTGTGCTGAACATCGGGGGCGCGAGTTACGACACCGCGGGCCTTGCCGGAGAGGCTCCGCTGCTGCAGCAATGGCAAGGCCTGCTCGCAAGTGGCGCCGATGTGCTGCTCTATGGCTGCAATGTGGCGCGCGATGGCAGCGGCGAATCCTTCGTCGACACCCTGGCGGGCCTGACCGGTACCGATGTGGCGGCGTCGCGCGATTCGACCGGCTCCAGCGCGCTCAGCGGTGACTGGAACTTCGAATACCAGCGGGGAGATGTCACCGCCGAGGTCTGCCTGACGCTTGAGGCTGCCCAGCGTTACGACGCCACGCTTTCGGCCTTCTCTCTGCTCGGAAAGGATGGCTGGACGGCCGTCATGTATGGCCCCAACAAGGATCCGGATGGTGACAGCCAGGCCGGTGCGGCCGACACCGACATCATCGGTGACTCGGCGCACGGCTCGCTCTATGTAGCCTTTGACGACAACGGCACGCCCAACAATCCGAACGATGATTTCATGGCGTTCCGGATGCGCATTGATAACCCGACCAGCAGCACGAATTGCTCCGGTGTCGCCATCGTCGGCATGGACGCCAATCTGGATGGACGCATCGACATCTTCTTCTCGGTTGATGGCCGCAACAACACGCAGGCCGTACGCCTGCTGGACCCCGGCACCGGCGCCAACCTCTCGCCCAACACCACCACCACCAGCCCCTTGCCCACCGGCTGGTTGCCCAACAATGGCCTGTATCCCTTCGCGACGAGCAATTACTCGGTGGCGGCCGTCAGTGCCGGCAACGATCCGAACTGGGGCGCGAGCCAGCTGGGCGGCAGTGGTACCGCTTCCGACCTGACCGGTGATGGCAAGACCGACGTGTTCATCAGCTGGAAGGTGCCGCTGGCCGATGTGGCCACGGTACTGGCCAAACCCTCGCAAACGGATCGCAGCGGTGTTTACGGGCCGCGCGGTGCCACCGGCATCCAGGGGTTCAACAAGGACACCGCGGTCGCCTACGTCTCCTTTACGCAGACGCAGCCCGGCCCCATCAATGGTGACCTCAACGGCGTCGGCGCCAGTTACGACAAGAATGCGACCTTCGCTGCGCTGGGCGCCTTCACCACACCGATGTCTCCGAGTAATCCGGTCAGCGCGGCGGACGCGGTGCACATCACCACGCCGCTCGATGCCAATGGCCTGGTTAACGCGACCGAGGACAACGGCCTCACGGTGAGCGGCACTGCCACGGCCAATGGCTGGGTGCGTGTCACGATTACTGACACTGGCAACGCGCACACCACCACGCTGTGGACACAGGCCAATGCCAGCGGCAACTGGAGCGTGGGTAGCGGCGATCTGTCGAACTTCGCACAGGGCTCCCTGCAATTCAGCGCCGACCTGGTGAGCGGCAACGCCAGCACCAGCATCGTCACCGGTTCGGCCAGCGACAGCACGACGCTCACCCATGACAGTCTGCCGCCAGTAATTTCGATCACGCCGCTCGCCACCACTGGCACACCCACGATCAGCGGCACCAGCACCGACGTGCCGGCCGGCTCCACCTTGACCGTGACCATCGATCCAAATGGCGACGGCGTGCTGACCGACCTTGTCAGCTACGCGGTGCTGGTCGGCAGTGGCGGCAACTGGACGCTCAACACCGCCATCGTTGCGCCCTCCAGCGGCAGCCTGCCTGCCGGTGGCCTGACCAGTCACGCCAAAATCACGGCCAGCGGCCAGGATGCTGCCGGCAACAGCGCCAGCACCATTGCGCTGGCAGCTCCGACGGTCAATAGCCTTTCCACCACCCAGACCACGCCGACCTTGACCGGCACCTGGCTCAGCAATAGTGGCGATGTGCTGACGGTCAGCGTCAACGGCCAGACCTATACGGCCGGCGATGGCCGCCTGACGACCACCGCAACCGGCTGGAGCCTGACGATTCCCGGCGGCAATGCACTTGGCGTGGGCACCTATAACGTGGTGGCTACCGCCACGCGAGGCGGCGACAGCATTTCCGACAGCAGCAGCGGAGAACTGGTGATCAACGCGGTGCCGGTGGTGAGCGTCGGCATCACCAGTGGCAGCAGCGGCAGCGCCATCTGGCCAACCATTACCGGCAGCTCCAGCACGCCCAACAGCTATGTGATCGTGCGGCTGGACCCCGGTAACGACGGCAACCTCAGTGACGCAGTAACCTATTCAGTCGCGACCGATGGCAGCGGCAACTGGAGTCTGGACACCAGCAGCATGCCGATCGCCGGCCAGAAGCCCGCCGGCGGCTTTACCGGTAGCAATGGCGTGCGGGCCACCGACAGCAACAACGTCGCCGTGGCCACCCAGGTGCTGACCATCACCACGCCCAGCGTGGCGATCTCCGGCATAAGCAGCACGGCCAGCACCAATGCCGCTGCCGTGGTCAGCAACAGCGCGGGCGGAGCGAGCTGGCTCAACCTTACCGAAGACGATGCCGTCACCATCAGCGGTACCGCTGCCGGTGCGAGCCAGGTTGATCTGGTGATCACTGACGCCAACGGCCACCATGTGAGTGTGTCCGGCGTCAGCGTTACCAGCGGCAATTGGTCCGCCACCGGCATCAACCTGTCCGCGCTCGACAACGGCGTGCTCACCGTTACGGCAACGCTCTCCGGCACTGCGGTGTCGGCCACCGACAGCTCGGTCACCCATGACACGCTGGCGCCCCGTATCTTCAACACGACACCGGGCGAGATCAAGAAAAATGGCGGCGTCATCAAGGGCGGCAGCGAGCTGGCAAATACTTCGCTGACCGTCACCGTTGCCGAGAGTGGCACCACCAAATGGACGGGCACTGTCACCACCGACGCCTCGGGCAACTGGACTGCCACCACCTCGGGCAACCTGGTGTCCGGATCCACCGGCACCGTCATCATCACGGTGGCGCCGACGAGCCAGGCGACGGACACTGCCGGCAACATTGCCCAGGCGCTGAGCTGGTCTCAGGCGGTAACCGCCAATGCCACAACCAATACCATCAGCATCGGCACCATTGCCGGTGACAACCTCATCACCAGTGGCGAGATTGCCAGCGGTGTCACTCTCAGCGGCACCACCACGCTGACCGGTACGCCCACCATCAACCTGGTGGTCAGCGACGGCACGACCTCGGTCAACCTGACGGCAAGCGCCGCCTCGGGTGCCTGGTCGACCACGCTCACCAACGCGCAGATCAAGACGCTTGCCAACGGACCGCTGACGGTCACGGCCACCGCTCCCGACGGCGGCATCACCATCCGTGCCGTCGCCTTGCCCACGCTGTCGCTGCCCGCGCCGGTGCCGACCATCACCGACAACGTGGCCGGTACCGCTACCGGTCCGGTCACCTTCACTTTCACGTTCAGCGAAGACGTGACCGGCTTCGTCGCCGGCAACATCAGCGTCAGCAATGGCACTGCGGGCACTTTCAGCACCGTTGATGCCCATACCTACACGCTGGTCGTCACGCCGACTGCGGCCAGCAGCGGCAACATCAGCGTGTCGGTGGCAGCCGCAGCAGCCACCGGCAGCACGACTGGCCGCACCAGCGTGGCCGCCTCAGCGACACAGGCTTTCGAGACCACTGGCGCTGCCACCGCTCCCACGCTGACGATCAACACCGATAACCTCGCGACTGACCGTACGCCGCTCATTACCGGGACCACCAGTCTTTCTGCGGGGGCGCCCATCGTGGTCTGGGTCGACACCGACAATGACGGCGTCAATGACGTCAGCTATGCCGCGACGGTGCAGGCCGGCGGCAACTGGAGTATCGATCTCGGTACTGCTACGCCCAGCAGTGGCAGCTTGCCTGCCAATGGCATTCCGAGCGATGCGCGAATCACTGCGGTGGCGACCAACGCCTACGGCAACAGCACGACGGCGACCGGTCATAACAAGCCAGCGGTCAATGCCCAGCGCAGCAACGACAATACGCCCACCGTCAGCGGCACCTGGACCAATCTCGGTGGCGACACGCTGAGCGTGCTGCTCAACGGCACGACCTATTCGCAGGCCAACGGCAATCTCACGATCAGCGGCGACAACTGGTCGCTCACGCCGGCCTCGGCGCTGCCAGATGCCACCTACGAAGTGACGGCCACCGTTACCCGCGGCGGCACCGGAAAGACTGACGTCAGCAGCAACGAATTGATCGTTGACACCGCTGCGCCGGCCGTGGCGATCACCGGCATCAGTACGGACACCGGCAGCAGCGGCACCGATTACCTCACGCGTGACAACACCCTGGTTTTCAGCGGCACGGCCGAGGCTGATTCGCAGGTGCTGGTCAGCCTGCGCGACGCCAGCAACGCCATCGTCTTCAGTGCCACCGTGACCGCCACCGGCGGCGCCTGGTCGGTGGACCGCAGCGCCTTCGCCGCCCTGGCTGACGGCACTTATCGCCTCACCGCCGTGGCGACCGATGCGGCCGGCAACAGCGCCACAGCAACGCAGGACGTCATCGTCGACACCCAGGCCAGCATCGGCTTCACCACCAACTACAAGCTCGCGAGCCTCACGCCGGTCATCACCGGCACGACCGACATCGAGGCCGGCCGCAGTCTCGACGTCGTCGTCAGTGGTGCGACCTACAGTGTCATCGTTCAGAGCGGTGGTACCTGGTCTCTGGATCTTGCCAGTGCAGTGCCTGCCAGCGGCAGCCTCACCCCGCTGGCAGATGGCAGCGAGTATGCGATCAGCATCAGCGGAACCGACCGCGCCGGCAACAGCGCGAGCGCTGGCAAGACGGTGCTGATCGACCTCAGTGCGCCCACCGTCAGCATCAGCACGCCGATCGATTCGGCCGGCGATGGCAACAGCATCCTGACCCGTTCCGAAGATGGCAGTGTCGTCATCCAGGGTACGACGACCGCGCCGCTCGGCGCCACGCTGCAGATCAGCATCACCGATGGCAGCCAGACGATCACTGACACCACCACTGTGCAGAATGGCGGCCTGTGGCAGCTGGGGGCGCTGAACCTGCGCAACCTTGCCAACGGCACGCTGACAATCACCGCGACCTATGTGGACGCCAGCGGCACACCGGTCAGTGCGGTGGCACGCGTGCTGCACGACAAGTCCGGCCCGGTGAGCATCGATTCGGTCAGCAATGACACCCGGATCGCCACCGACTTCATCACCTCGGACAACACGCTCGTCTTCCGCGGCTCGGCCACCGCCGGCGACAGTGTCGCGGTGACGCTGGACGGCAACCTGCTCGGCAGCGTGACGGCGGATGCGCAGGGCGCCTGGTCGTACGATTACACGAGCCACACACTGGCCGACGGCAATCACACACTGAGCGTGAACACCGGTGGCACGCCGGTGACCCAGCTCATCGTCATCGACACCACCGCGCCCGGTGGCCCGGTCACTGTGAGCAGTCTCAGCACCAGTGACAGCACGCCGCTCCTGAGTGGCAGCGCCACCCTCGGCGCGGGTGAAACGCTGAGCGTCACCGTCAACGGCAAGACCTATACCGATGGCGACGGCGCGCTGAGCTACAACGCGGTCGCCCACAGCTGGAGCCTGCAGATTCCCGATGCCGACGCGCTGACGCCGGCCTCGGTCAGTGCGGGCTTCAACGGCGTCTACAACGTGACCGCTACGATTCGCGACACGGCCGGCAACAGCCTGAGCGACGCCAGCACTGGCGAGCTCACCATCGCCGACACCACGCCGCCCGTCATCGATCTTGCGCCCTCTGATGGCACGACAATCTCGCGCAGCCTGACGAGCAGCAATGGCGCGCAGGTGAGTCTGGACAACAACGCCGACGCCCTGACACTGACGGAGGCTTCGAACCGCCTGACGCGGTTGACCCTCAGCGTGAGCGGGCTGGCTGATGGTGCCAGCGAAGCGCTCAGCTTCGGCAGCACCACGCTCGCCGCCGATGGCAGTGCGGGCGGCGCCAGTGCGGTGAGCGTGGGGGGCGTCAGCGTGAACATCGCTTATGCCAGTGGCGTCTTCACGATTCAGAAGGCGGACTACCGTAGCCTCAGCACGGCAGAGGCGCAGAGTATCCTGCGCGATATCCAGTATCGCAACACGGCTGGCACCGTCACCGTCGGCAATCGCAGTTTCGGCTTCGGCGCGCAAGACGAAGCTGGCAACAGCGCCAGCACGGCCACTGCGACGGTTGCCGTCACCAACGGCGCGGCCGACAGCACGGCCCCTGCGGCACCCACGCTGACCTTGCTGGCCGCATCGGATACCGGCACCAGCAGCAGCGACGCCAAGACCAACGACAGCACGCCGACCCTGCGCGTCACGCTCAATGGCTCGGGAGCCACCGCTCCGGTCGCAGGTGATGTGGTGAAGCTGTATCAGGGCGCGGCCCTGGTCGGCTCGGCCACGCTGTCCTCTGGCGACATCAGCGCGGGCTACGTTGACATTACTGCGAGCGTGCAGAGCGCAGGCGGCCTGAGCTTCACGGCCAACATCACCGATGCTGCGAGCAACCTTGGTGCCGACTCGAATGCCGTGGCACTCACGCTGGACACCACCGCACCGGCCCTCAGCAGCGCCAGCGTCTCGGGCAGCACGCTCACGTTGAGCTACGCCGAAGCAGGTGTGGGGCTGGCCGGGACGACGCCGTCGACGAGCGACTTCATCGTGACGAAGAACGGCGGCACGGGCGTAACGGTCTCTGGCGTTGTGGTCGATACCACGGCGAAGACCGTGACCCTGACGCTGGGCGCGGCGATCACCAACGCCGACAGCAACATCCTCGTCAGCTACACCCCGGGCGGCACGACGCTGCAGGATATTGCTGGCAATGCGGCCGCTGCCTTCAGCAACCAGGCCGTGACGAACGCGAGTGGTGACAGCACCGCGCCAGCCGCTCCGACACTAGCGTTGTTGGCGTCGTCGGACAGCGGCACGAGCAACAGCGATGCCAAGACCCACGACACGACGCCGACCCTGCGCGTCACGCTCAATGGCACGGGCGCCACCGCGCCGGTCGCGGGTGATGTGGTGAAGCTGTATCAGGGCGCAAGCCTGGTCGGCTCGGCCACGCTGTCCTCTGGCGACATCAGCGCGGGCTACATCGACATCACCGCGAGCGCGCAGAGCGCAGGCGGCCTGAGCTTCACGGCCAACATCACCGACGCTGCGAGCAACCTTGGTGCCGACTCGAATGCCGTGGCGCTCACGCTGGACACCACCGCTCCGGCGCTCCTCAGTGGCCGTGTGTCGGGCAGCACGCTTACGCTCAGCTACAACGAAGCTGGCGTCGGCCTGGCGAGCAGCACACCCTCGGCGAGCGACTTCGTGGTCAGCAAGAACGGTGGAACGGGCGTAACGGTCGCTGGCGTTGTTGTTGATCCCACTGCGAAGACCGTGACGCTCACGCTGGCTTCCGCGATCACCAACGCCGACAGCAACGTGCGGGTGAGCTACACCCCGGGTGGCACCGCGCTGCAGGACATTGCCGGCAACGCGGCCGCTGCTTTCAGCAGCCAGAGCGTGACGAACGCAAGTCCGGACACCACCGCTCCCGTGGCGCCCACACTCGCCTTGCTGCCATCGTCCGACACCGGCGCCAGCAGCAGTGACGCCAAGACCAACGACAGCACGCCGACCCTGCGCGTCACGCTTAATGGATCCGGCGCGACGGCCCCCGTCGCGGGAGACGTGGTGAAGCTTTACCAGGGCGACGTGCTGGTCGGCTCGGCCACGCTGTCGTCCGGCGACATCAGCAGCGGCTACGTCGATATCACCGCGAGCGCACAGAGTGAGGGCTCGCTGAGCTTTACGGCCGGGATCACCGATACGACCGGGAATGCCGGCGACATGTCGCGTGCGCTGGCTGTGAATCTGGATACTCGCGGTCCGGGTGCCACGATCGTCTCTTCGGTTGCGGTGCACAACGGGCAGGATGCCTTCGAGCTGCAGATCCGCTTTGATGAGCCGGTGCAGGGGGTGAGTGCCGCAGGCATCGAGCTGGGCGGCGCGCGTCTGCTGGCGCTGCGACAAATCGACGCGAGCACCTGGGCGCTCTCCCTCCAGCCCCAGGGCAATACCACGGTGAGCGCCAGCGTCCGTGCCGCCGCCGCGAGTGATGAAGCAGGCAACCCCTCGCTGGCCTCGTCGGTGGTCTCCGTTCTGCCCCGAATCGTGACGCCGGCCGTTCCCGCGCCCACGACGGCATCGCCACCCATCGCGGACGCCCGGGCGCCTGCGAGCCTCGGCACCAGCCTTGGCGGCTCCGATGACAGCTTCGTGCTGCCGGCCGTGCGCGAAGTGCAGCAGGGCGGGGCCGCCGCCGGTAATGCCTCCGGACTGGGCCGCGGCGTGCTGGGCGAGGTCGCGCTCGACGCCTCCCTGCATGTGCTGCCTGCGGTGAGCCTGGCCGAGCGCGAAGGCCAGGTGGCCCGCGCGCTGGCCAGTGAACTGGCGACCCGTCTGGATGCCGACGCCGGCGCTGCCGGCACCCGTGCTACATCGGGCTTTGAGGACGGCGCCGGCGTGGCGGTCGGGCAGGGCAGGTGGACCGACGCGGCCGAGGCGGAGCGCCCCGCGCAAGAGGTTTCTCCGCTTGCGGGTGAGCGTCTGCCCACCCTGCCTGAGGACACTCCATCACCGGCCGCCGTACCGCTGCCGACCCGCACGAGCTTTACCGAACAGTTGCGTCGTCACGCCGCGCAGCGCATCGCGCTGCCACGTACGAGCGCCACACACTCTTGAGTCATTACAGGATCCGTCATATGCCTGCCTCATTGAAAAGCCTTTCTCCGTCGGCGCTGCCGCTTGCCCTGATGCTCGGTGCCTTGCTGCTGGGCGGCTGCGCCATCACGCCGAAGCCGCTGACTGACGACGAAGTCCGGGCCCGCGTGAATGCCGACCAGTTCAAGCTCTATACCGAGCAGGAGCCGATCTTCAAACCGGTGAGCTTCGACGAAGCGGTGGCCCGCGCGCTCAAGTACAACCTCGACTACCGCCTCAAGCTCATGGAGTCCGCCCTCAGCGCCGGGCTGGCAGACGTGTCGCGCTACGACATGCTGCCGAACCTGCTTGCCTCGGCCGGGTATCACACCCGCTCCAATGATTCGGGCGGCACCAGCGTGAGTCTGGGGACTGGTCAGGTCTCGCTGGAGCCTTCCACCTCGCAGGAGCGCCAGCGGGTGGCGGCCGGCATCGAGTTTTCCTGGAACGTGCTGGATTTCGGTGTGAGTTATTACCGCGCGCGACAGCAGTCCAACCAGTATCTGATTGCCGAGGAGCGCCGCCGGCGCGTGATTCAGAACATCCTGCAGGACGTGCGCTCGGCCTACTGGCGCGCGGTGGGTGCGCAGCGCCTGGCCCGCGAAACGCAGCGCCTCACGCTGCGCACGCGCGATGCGCTGGCCCGCTCGCGCGAGGCCGAGGCCCAGGGCTTGCTCTCGCCGCGTGACGCGCTCAACTATCAGCGTGTGCTGCTCGACGCCGGGCAGTTGCTGTCGGCCCGTCGCCAGGAGCTGGAACTAGCCAGGCGCGAGCTTGCCGCGCTGATGAATGTGCCGCCCGGTTCGGAGTTCTCGCTGGTCGAGAGCGAGGAACCCGGGCTGCGGCCGGTGCCCTTCAATGTGGCCGAGCTTGAAGAGCTCGCCCTGCAGAATCGCCCGGAGCTGCGTGAGGAAGACTACCGTGTGCGCGTAACCGCGGACGAAGCCCGGCGCCAGCTCCTCGCCCTGCTGCCGGGCCTGAGCCTCAGTACCGGACTGCAGTACGACTCCAACAAGTATCTCTACAACAACAACTGGGTGGAGTCCGCGCTGCGCGTGAATTTCAACCTCTTCAAGCTGCTTGCCGCGCCGGCCACGCACCGTTTGCTCGACTCGCAGCAGAAGGCTGACGAGGCGCGACGTTTCGCGCTGTCGATGGCAGTGCTCACGCAGGTGCGCGTCGCCATCGAGCGCTATCGCACCGCGCTCTCCGATCTGGAGGTGGCGCGCGATTCGAGCGTGGTGGATCAGCGCCTGCTGGGTTTCGCGCGGGCCACCGTGTCGAGCCGCACCGACAGCGAACTCGAGGTCGTGCGCGCCGAAGTCCGGGCGCTCAATTCCGAATACCAGCGTAATGCGGCCTATGCTTCGGCGCAGGCCGCGTTCGGGCGAATCTATAACGCCATCGGGCTGGAGGTGGTGCCGGAAGACCTGTCTTCGAGCAGCCTTCAGGAGGTGGCGCAAACGGTCACGCGCCATGTTGCCATGGTGGAAGGGGATGTGTTTCCGTCTCCGCGCACCGTGCCGGTCGCGCAACGCGCCCTGGTGCTGCAGATCGACACCCGTGCCGACCCTGCCATCAGTGCGGATCAGCAGGCCGGCCTCCGCGCAGCCATCGTTGCCGCGCTGGCGCGAAACGGCATCCGCATCACCGAGGCTGCCGGCAGCACCGGCGAGCCGCGGCTCACGATGCGATTCCTGCCTGAGCCGGTGCGGGATGGCGTGCGTCGCGTGAAGTGGGCGCTGGACTTCGAGCAGACCGGGCTGCCTGCGCAGCATCTGGAGCATGCGAGCAGCCTGCCGGCGGCCGGCAATGCGGGTGTCATGACGGCCTTTGCCGAAGCGGCCGCACTGGCGAACCTGCGTCAGCTCGAAAGCTGGCTCTCGGGGAGCGCGCAATGAAGCCCGTCTGCGGGATCCTGTGCGGGCTGCTGGCAGGCCTGAGTCTTGCGGGGCTTTCGCAGGCTGCCGAGCCGGCGAAGGCAGAAGAGGGCATTCGGGTGCTGCTCGCGCCTTCGCTGGAAACGACGCTGGTCAGCCAGATGGCCGGCCGGGTGGTGGCGGTACAGGCAAATCTTGGCGAGCGCTTCACGCGTGGCCAGGTGCTGGTGCGGCTCGATTGCAGCGAGCAGCTGGCGCGCCTTCACATGTCGGAAGCCGAGTTCGCCGCCGCTCGTGACACCCATGAGGCGAAGGTTCGTCTGCAGGGTTTGCAGCAGGCCAGCGAGCTTGAAGTCGCCACCGCTGCAAGCAATGTGGCCCGGGCACGCGCGCAGATCGATTTGCAGCGCACGCAGGCCGCCTACTGCACGCTCGCGGCGCCCTTTGCCGGCCGGGTTGTAAAGCTCTCGGTGAAGTCGCATCAGGGCGTGACCCAGGGTCAGCCCTTGCTCGAAATCGTGAGTGACGGGCCGCTTAAACTGCGCCTCAACGCGCCAGCGAAATGGGCGGGCTGGCTCAAACCGGGCACCGGTTTCGAAGTGCAGATCGATGAAACCGGCAAGCGCTACAAGGCTCGCGTCACCGCGCTCAATGGCCGCGTGGATGCCGTCAGCCAGACCATCGAGCTTGAAGGCGTGATCGCCGAGAGCGCGCCCGAACTGCTGCCGGGCATGAGCGGCACCGCGCGTTTCGCGCCTCCGTCCTGACCATGTCCGCAACAGTGCCGAACTGGCCCCTGATTGTCAGCCTGCAGCAACGCGCGAGCCTTGCCGAGGATGAAACCGCGCTCGGTTTCCTGATCGCCAATGACAGCTGGCAGGTGCAGCCGTATTCGCAAGCCTGTCTCCTCGTCTTCGACGAGCTCGGTCATCTCGGCTTGCGGGTGGTGTCCGGCCTTGCCAGCGTGCAGGAAGACACGCCTTTCCGGCAGTGGATTCAGCGCTGTTGCACGCTGCTGCTTGAAAAATCCGGTCGCGCCGAAGGTGATTGCACGCCGATCGTGGCCACGCCCGCCGGGCTTGATGAGCCCTTGCAGGCCGGCTGGGCCGAATGGTGGCCGGCATATGTGCTGCTGGTGCCGCTGGGCACGGCGCGCGAAGGCCGGCTGGGCGTGGTCGCCTATGTGCGCGACACACCCTGGCTGCCGGCAGAGGCCGAGCTGCTTGCGCTGCTTCATGTGCATTATTCCGTTTGCATGGCCCGGCTGCGTCCGCGGCTGGGCTGGCGCCGCTATCTGGCGCGTTGGCAGCGGCGCCCGCGCCGCATGCTGTGGGCCGGTGCGCTACTGGCTGCGGTGTGCCTGTGTCCGGTGCGGCTCTCGGTGATCGCGCCGGCCGAAATCATTGCGCTGCGCGCCGAGGCGGTGGCCGCACCTACCGACGGCGTCATCCGCAGCTTCCATGTGCCGCCCAATCAGGCGGTGAAGCAGGGCGAGCTCCTGTTTTCGATGGACGACACCACCTTGCGCAACCGCCGCGAGGTCGCCTCGCGCTCGCTCGCGGTGGCGCGTGCCGATGCACTGAGCGCCAGCCAGAAATCCTTCGATTCGCCGCAGAGCCGTGCCGAGCTGGCGAGCCTGCAGGGCCATGTCCGGGAGCGCGAAGCCGAGCTGGAGTGGCTCGACGAAATGCTCAAGCGCATCGAGGTGCGCGCGCCGCATGATGGCCTGCTGATCTATGGCGACCCAGACGACTGGCTGGGCAAGCCGGTGGTCACCGGCGAGCGCATCGCGCAGCTGGCGGAGCCGGCGCCGCAGGGTGTGCTGGTCTGGGTGCCGGTAGGGGATGCGATCATGCTCGAGCCCGGCGCGAAGATGCGCGTTTTCCTGCAGGCCGCACCGCTCGACGCCTTGTCGGCCGAGCTGGTGCAGACCAGCTACCAGGCGGCCGTGTCGCCCGAAGGCATCACGGCCTACCGTGTGCGTGGTGAACTGCGTGGCGGGCAGGGCACGCATATCGGTCTGCGCGGCGTGGCCAAGATCTACGGGGGCTGGCAGCCGCTGGTCTACTGGGTGATGCGGCGCCCGTTGGGCACGCTGCGGCAGTGGGTGGGGCTGTGAGTGCCGCGGTCATGCTGCCGGATTCGCTTCCGGCACTGCGTGAAGACCTGCAGCTGCACCAGGCGGCCCGACATGCCGACGGCTCGCCCGGCTGGGTGATCCAGGATCCGGTGAGCAACCAGTTCTACCGCATCGGCTGGCTGGAGTTCGAGCTGCTCTCGCGTTGGTCGCTCGGCGATCCGCTCAGCGTGCTGCAGCAGACCGCACAGCAAACGCTGCTGGTGCCTTCCGCCGAGGAGCTCGAAACCCTGCTGACCTTCCTGGCCGAGAACCAGCTGCTGGCGATCCACGACCCGCGCCATACGCTGGCGCTGCTCCAGCGCGCGCGCCTGATGAAGGCCGGAGGCTTGCGCTGGCTGTTGCACCATTACCTCTTCTTCCGCATTCCGCTGATTCGCCCGGCCCGCTTTCTGAGCTGGCTGGCGACCCGGCTCGAGGGGCTCTTCACGCCGGTGTTCCTCCTGGTGCTGGGCGGGCTGGGCCTTGTCGGCCTGATGCTGATAGCCCGCCAGTGGGATGTGTTTCAGGCCAGCCTGCGCGAGAGCTTTTCGCCCGCCGGGCTGCTGGCCTATCTGGTGGCGCTCGCGCTCACCAAGAGCCTGCATGAGCTGGGCCATGCCGTCGTGGCGACGCGTTTCGGTCTGCGCGTCGGGCATATGGGCGTGGCCTTCGTGGTGATGTGGCCCATGCTCTACACCGATACCGGCGAAGCCTGGAAGCTCGATCACCGCAAGCGGCTCGCGGTGTCCGCCGCGGGCATCCTCACCGAGTTCGCGCTGGCCGTGCTGGCCACTTTCGCCTGGAATTTCGCCGCACCCGGGGCACTGCGCGAAGCGCTGTTTTTCCTTGCCACGACGGCCTGGGTGACTTCGCTGCTGCTGAACCTGAGCCCCTTCATGCGCTTCGATGGCTACTTCATCCTGTCTGACCTGCTGGACATGCCGAACCTGCATGAGCGCGCCTTCAGCCTCGCCCGCAGCGCGTTGCGCCGGCTGGTGCTCGGCAGCAGCGAGCCCGATGCCGAGCATTTTCCGCCGCTGCAGCGACGGCTGCTGATCGGCTTTGCGCTCACCACCTGGCTCTATCGCCTGAGCGTGTTCATGGCGATCGCTCTGGCGGTGTATGCCTATTTCTTCAAGCTGCTCGGCATCATGCTCTTTGCGGTGGAAGTGGCCTGGTTCATCGTGCTGCCGATATGGCGCGAGCTGCGCCAGTGGGGCGCCTCGCGCGCCCGTTGGAGCCACGCCCGTCGCTCCGTGCTGATCACCTTGCTGCTCGCGCCCATGCTGCTGCTCATGCTGCCCTTGCCGCGCCCGGTCAGCGCGCCGGCCTGGGTGCATCCGGCGCGCATCCACAACGTCTATACACCGCTGGCCGGCCGTCTGGTCAGCCTGCCGCAGGAAGGAGCTGTCGCGGCTGGTCAGGTGCTCTTCGAACTGGTGCAGCCGGAGCTGGATTTTCGTGCCGAAACTGCCGCCACCCGCAGCGCCGCACTCGCGAGCCAGTTGCGCGGTCTCGCAGCGCAGGAGCAGGGCGAGTCACGCCGCGCAGCCCTGGGGCAGCAGAAAGCGCTGCAGGATGCCGAACTCCAGGCGCAGCAGGCCGAGGCTGCGCGGCTGCTGCTCAGGGCGCCGTTCGCGGGCAGGCTGGTCGAGCTCGATCCGCTGCTGGCACCCGGTGGCTGGGTGGGGCCGAAAACACCGCTTGCGTTGCTGATCAGTTCCGAAGAATGGCAGGGCGAGCTCTTCGTCAGCCAGACCGATCTGGCCCGCGTTGCGCCCGGTGCGCGTGTCAGGCTCTATCCCGAGCGTGACGCGCTGCGTCCGCTCACCGGGCGGGTACTGGGCATCGATGGCGGGCGTGTGGCGAAGCTGCCGGCCCAGGCGCTTTCGGCGCATCAGGGCGGGCCGGTAGCGGTCACGGCGGATGCTGACGGCATGACGCCGCGCGATGCGCTGTACCGCGTCCGGGTCGCGCTGGACGCGCCGCCCGGCTCACTGCATTTCCTGCGTGCCAGCGCCCGGATCGAAGCACCGCCGGAGAGCTGGTTGCTCTCTGCCCTCAAAACCGTGCTGGTCGTGCTCGTTCGCGAACTCAGCTTCTGAAACAGCGTGAAAGGATCATCATGAAACCCGTTCTGCTCCTGCTGCTGTGTCTGCTTTCATCCAGCGCGCTGGCGCAAACCGACCGGCTCGCCCGCATCCGTGAAACCCGGGTGCTGGTGGCGGCCTACCGCGAGCAATCGGTGCCCTTCAGCTACCTCGATCAGGGTGCCCCGACCGGCTTTGGCGTGGACCTCACCCAGCGCATCGCGCAAGCGGTGCAGCACGAGCTCGGGCTCGACACGCTGACGATCCGCTGGAATCCCGTCACGCTCAGCACGCGCTTTCCGCTGATCGCCAACAATGCCATAGACATCGAATGCGCGACCACCACACCCACGCGCGAGCGCGAGAATCTGGTGGCCTTTTCGCTGCCCTATTTCAAGACCCGTGAGGGATTCCTGGTGGCTGCTGCAGCACATGATCGTGCCCTGAAAGACCTTCATTCCCTCAGGATTGTAGTGACGGCCAACAGCCTGGCCCAGAAAACGCTGACAGCCAGCTTTACGAACGCAGCAAGCGGACGGCTGTTGATCGCGAGCAGCAACACCGCGGCCATGCTGAGCCTGAAGAAAGGGCAGGCCGAGGCCTTCGCCGGCGATGAGGTGGTGCTTGCCGGCGAGCTGCTGAAGAGTGGTGAGGCCGTCACGGGCTACCGCTTCATCGCGGCCGGCGAACCGGCCTCGGATTATGCCTGTGTGCTGCCGCGTGACAACCCGGTCCTGAAGAAAATCGCCGACGAAACCATCGAGCACCTGACCCGCAGCGGCGAGCTGCAGGTGATGAAGCAGCGCTGGCTGAACGATCCGATTCCGCCGTTCAGGAAGGGCCTGCCGGTTTTCTGAGCGCGGGTATCGGCTCCGCTCGGCGGTTTTGCCTACATGCCGACGTACTGCGGCCCGCTCCCGCCTTCAGGCGCTTGCCAGAGCAGGCTGTGCTCGGGGTCGTTGAGCTCGCAGGCCTTGCAGTGCAGGCAGTTCTGGCTGTTGATGCGCACCGTGTCGCCATCGAGCTCGTACACGCCGGCCGGGCAGTAGCGGGTTTCCGGCGCGCCGAAGCGGCGCAGGCGACGCGCTTCTTCCGCCGGCTGGTTGCGGCGCACCAGATGGATGGGCTGATCGTGGTCATGACTGATGTTGGCCTGCATCAGTGCGCTGTTGCGATCGAAGGTGAGGCGGCCATCCGGCTTCAGCGCCGGGCGCCGTGATCCCGGCTTGGCTGGTGCCATCCTGCTGCGCGCAGGCGCCGGATGCGCGAGCGTCCAGGGCATGCGCAGGCCGGCGGCCAGCAGCCACATTTCGGCGCCGCTGAGGGCCGCGCCGAGGAAGCTGCCGAAGCGCGAGAGCAGTGGTTTCACGTTGCGCGTGTCGCGCAGTTCGCGGCCGATCCAGGAGGCGGCAACCGCCATCGGGTAGTCGTCGAGCAGATCCTGCCGGCGCCCGGCGCCGAGTGCGGCAGCCACTGCTTCGGCCGCGAGCAGGCCGGATTTCATCGCGGTATGCGTGCCCTTGAGGCGCAGCATGTTCAGGAAGCCGGCTGCGCAGCCCAGCAGCGCTCCACCGGGGAAGACCAGGCGCGGCAGCGACTGCAGCCCGCCTTCGTTGATGCTGCGGGCGCCGTAACCCAGACACTCACCGCCTTCGAGCAGTGCGGCGATGCGCGGATGGGTCTTGAAGCGCTGGAATTCCTCGAAGGGCGAGAGCTGCGGATCGCGATAGCCGAAATGGGTAATCAGCCCGAGCGCGACGAGGTCCTCACCATAGTGGTAGAGGAAGCCGCCGCCACCGGCCGCGCGGCCCAGCGGCCAGCCGAGGAAGTGATTCACCGTGCCGGCGCGGTGACGTGCGCGCGGAATGCGCCAGACTTCCTTGATGCCCAGACCGTAGTGGCTTTCGCCCACGCCTTCACGCAGGCGGTAATGCGCTTCCAGTTCGCGCGTCAGCGAGCCGCCGGCACCTTCGGCCACCAGGGTGTAGCGGGCGCGGATCTCGATGCCGGGCGTGAAGCGTGCGGATTGCTCGCCGGCTGCATTGATCCCCATGTCACCGGTGATCACGCCGGTGAGCGCGCCCTGTGCGTCGAAGCATGGGGCGGCTGCCGAGAAGCCGGGATAGAGCTCCACGCCCAGCGCCTCGGCCTGTTCGCCGAGCCAGCGGCACAGTTCGCCCAGGCTGCCGGTGTAGAGGCCGCGATTGTCGAGCTGCGGTGGCAGGCTCCAGTGCGGCGCGGCGATGGCCCGGCTTTCGGTGAGCCAGAGCATTTCGTCATGCGTCACCTCTGTCTGCAGCGGCGCGCCGCGCTCACGCCAGTCCGGCAGGAGTTCATCCAGCGCCACCGGATCGATCACCGCGCCGGAGAGGATGTGGGTGCCGATCTGGGCGCCTTTTTCAAGTACGCAGACGGAGATTTCCCGTCCGCTCTCGGCGGCCAGCTGGCGCAGGCGGATCGCGGCGGCGAGGCCGGCCGGGCCGGCGCCGATGATGAGTACGTCATATTCGATGAGGTCGCGGGTCATGATGTGTTTCTCAGGCAACGGGCGCGAGGGCGATGTCGTCAGTGGAGGTGGCATCGCCGGTGAAGGCGCGGATGTGTTCGATCAGGGTGGCGAGGCCGCCGGTGACATATTTGTTCTGATGGCGCACCAGATAGAAGGCGCGGCCGAGGTCGAGCCCCTGCACCGGTAGCGGCACCAGGCTGCCGCGGCGGAAGGCGTCGCGCAGCGCCAGGCGCGAGATGCAGCCCAGGCCCAGGCCGGCTTCCACCGCGCGCTTGATCGCCTCGGTGTGTTCGAGCTCGAGGCGCACGCGCAGCTGCTGGCGCTCGCTGCCGAAGGCGTGATCCAGCGTGGCACGCGTGCCGGAGCCGGGCTCGCGCAGGATCCAGTCGCAGGCCAGCAGCTCGGCGCGACTCACGCGGGTCTTGCCGGCGAGCGGATGATCGGGCGCGGCGAAGACCACCAGTTCGTCGTGCAGCCACGGTTCGGCGACCACGTCCGGATGCTGGACTTCGCCTTCGACCAGGCCCAGATCCAGCTCGAAGCGGGCCACTGCACCCACGATGTCGGTGGAGTTGTGCACGGCAAGCTGCACGCGCGAAGCGGGGTGCTGTTTGAGAAAGTCGGCCACGAACAGCGTTGCGAGATAGTTGCCGATGGTCAGGCTGGCGCCCAGGCGCAAGGGGCCGACGGCGGACTGGGTGCTGAGCGTGTCTTCCAGCTCCTGGGCGCGGTCAAGCAGCTCGGTGGCCCGCCCCAGCAGCCACTGCCCGGTGTCGTTGAGGCGCAGGGTCTTGCCGACACGGTCGAAGAGCACCTGCGAATAGGCGCGCTCCAGCTCGGCCAAGGCCGTGCTGGTGGCTGATTGCGACAGCGCAAGTCGCTCCGCCGCCCGGCTGGCCGAGCCGCTCTGGGCGATCGCGACGAAGATCTCGAGTTGTCTGAGGGTGAATCTCATGGCTGCCTTGTATATCTATTTTGTAGATAAATTACTTCAACACAATCCGCTTTGTAGATAGTTTATCGATCCCTAGAATGGCCTGCAAGTCATCACCCGGAAGGAAGATCCCAGATGAAAATCATCGTATCCATCAAGCGCGTCGTGGATCCCAATGTGCAGGTCCGGCCGCACAGCGATCAAAGCGCAGTCGAACTGGCCGGCGCGCGCATGAGCATCAATCCTTTCGACGAGAACGCGCTGGAAGAGGCCGTACGCCTCAAGGAGCAAGGCCTGGCCAGCGAGGTCATCGCCGTGTCCTTCGGCGACGCGAGCGTGCAGGATTCCCTGCGCCAGGCGCTGGCCATGGGCGCCACCCGCGCCATCTGGGGCCAGACGCCGGCCGGGCTGGATCAGCTCGCCATTGCCCGCCTGCTGCAGCATCTGGCGCAGCGTGAAGAGGCCGCTCTGGTACTGCTGGGCAAGCAGGCCATCGATGAAGATGCCGGTCAGACCGCGCAGATGCTGGCCGGCTTGCTGGACTGGCCGCAGGCCATCGCGGTGTCGGCACTGGCGCTGGAGAACGGCGGGCTCAGACTGCGCCGTGAAGTGGATGGCGGCACCGAAGCGCTGGAAGTGCAGCTGCCGGCGGTGGTCTCGGCCGACCTGCGCCTGAACGCGCCGCGCTTCGTGAAGCTGCCGGATCTGATGAAGGCCAAGCGCCTGCCGATCGAGTCGCTCGACTGCGCCGCGCTCGGTCTGGATCTCGCGCCACGCCTGCGCGCCACCCGCATCGACACGCCGGCGCCGCGCGCGGCCGGCCAGCGCGTCGGCTCGGTGGCCGAGCTGCTCGAAAAACTCCGTCATGAAGCACAGGTGATCGCATGAATACGCTCGTCATTGCCGAAATCTATGCGGGCGGCATCGCCCGCGCCACGCGCCAGGCCACCACGGCCGCGCAACACTGGGGCCAACCCGTCGACCTGCTGGTGCTCGGTGCCACCGATGCCACCGCCCATGCCCGCATCGCCGGCGTGCGCCGTGTGCTGCAGGCCGATGCCACCCATCTGGCCCAGCCCACGGCGGAAGATCTGGCGAAGCTGCTCGAGAGCCTCGCCGACCAGTACGGCGTCATCCTCGCGGCGCACACCAGCCTGGCGCGCAATGCGCTGCCGCGGCTGGCCGCCCGCCGTGGTGTGGGCATGATCAGCGAGGCGGTGGCCCTGCTGGGGCCCGCGACGTATCAGCGCCCCATCTACGCCGGCAATCTGCTGGCCACCGTTGAAAACACGCCGGGCTTACAAGTGCTGACGGTTCGCGGTTCGCGCTTTGCGCCGGCCGAGCTTGATGGAGCAGCCGACGTGCAGCGTATCGAGGCGCCTGCTGCGGATGGCCGCTCACGCGTCACCGGCCGGCACAGCGCAGGCGGCGAACGCCCCGAGCTTGCCAGCGCCCGCGTGGTGGTGTCTGGTGGCCGTTCGCTGGGCAGCGAGGCTCAGTTCAATGCGCTGCTCGAACCGCTTGCCGACCAGCTCGGTGCGGCGCTGGGCGCCACGCGCGCTGCGGTCGATGCCGGCTATGCGCCGAATGAATGGCAGATCGGCCAGACCGGCACGGTCGTCGCGCCCGATCTGTATGTCGCCGTCGGCATTTCCGGCGCCGTGCAGCACACCGCCGGCATCAAGGACAGCCGCGTGATCGTGGCCATCAACCAGGATCCTGATGCGCCCATCATGCAGCTCGCCGACTACGCGCTGGTCGCCGATATCTTCGAGGCCGTTCCGGCCCTGCAACAGCAACTCTCCGCCAAGGTCTGAATCGTGAGCACGCTTGCCACCGAAACCGTGACCGACGTTCATCACTGGAACGACACCCTGTTCAGCTTCAGGACCACCCGCGACCCGGGCCTGCGCTTTGCCAACGGCCAGTTCGTGATGATCGGCCTGCAGGGCGAGAGCCGCCCGCTGCTGCGTGCCTACAGCATCGCCAGCGCCAACCATGAAGAGCATCTGGAGTTCTTCAGCATCAAGGTGCCCAACGGCCCGCTAACCTCGCGTCTGCAGCATCTCAAGCCCGGCGACGAGATCTTCGTGAGCCGCAAGCCCACCGGCACCTTGATCATCGACGACCTGAATCCGGGCCGGCACCTGTTCCTGCTCAGCACCGGCACCGGGCTCGCGCCCTTCCTCTCGATCATCAAGGATCCGGAAACCTACGAGCGTTTCGACAAGGTCGTCGTGACCCACGGCGTGCGCTCGGTGAGCGAGCTGGCCTATGCAGACATGATCGAGCGCGAGCTGCCGGAGCATGAATTCCTCGGCGACTATGTGCGCGACAAACTGCTGTATTACCCGACCGTGACGCGCGAAGCCTTCCGCAACCAGGGCCGGCTCACCACCCTGATCGAGAACGGCAAGCTCTGCAGCGACCTGGGCCTGCCGCCACTCGATGCCGCGCACGACCGCGCGATGCTGTGCGGCAGCCCGGCCATGCTGCAGGAGCTCTCCGACATGCTGGATGCGCGCGGCTTCAAGGTGTCGCCCAACATCGGCGCGCCGGGGGACTACGTGATCGAGCGGGCGTTTGTCGAGAAGTAGGCGGTGTGCCGGGCCGGCCTGATCCGGGCCCGTGCTGTTGCGTGAACAGCAACGGATAAAAATATTTGCTTTCAGCCTGGAAAAAATTTTCCGATGATTCCAGATGCCGGAGGGCATGGTTTCCGGAAAAACCTGGCCGATCGCTGTGGCGATCCGCACAGGCATGCGGGCGAACAGACCTGCGAAAATCATGCCCGCTGCATCCGGTACCGGCGTGGGGCACGGGTAAGACAGGACTGCCAGAGGGCGGGTCGGCATGGCCAGGAAAGACGCTGGCTGCCCGCCTGCCGCTGCGGGTTTGCGCGCAGCCGCCTCTGGCGTGGCTTGTTCTTGGAGGGGATTGCGGCACGCTGTCCATGCGCTCTTGACCGCCGCCGCGATCCATCGTGCTTCCGCTCCGGCAAGACGGTTTGCGCCTGCCGTGTGCGTGTTGACGCAAAGGTCTGGAAATGACGAATGTCGTGCAGCCCGGAAACGCCCTGAGCAGCCCACCCGAATACCAGCGCCTCTTCGACGCCGCACCGGGACTTTATCTGGTGCTCGATCCGCAACTGCAGATCGTGGCCGTGAATCAGGCGTATGCGCGCGCCACCATGACACGGCCGGCGGACATCCTCGGCAAGGCGATGTTCGAGGTGTTTCCCGATAATCCCGATGACCCTGAGGCCGAAGGGGTGAGAAACCTGCGGGTGTCGCTCGCCCGCGTGCTGCAAACCGGCCAGGCCGACGCGATGTCGGTGCAGAAGTACGACATCCGGAAGCCGGCTGAAGAGGGCGGCGGCTTCGAAACCCGCTACTGGAGCCCGCTCAATTCGCCTGTCATGGGCGCGGACGGCAAGCTGGCCTACATCATCCATCGCGTCGAGGATGTGACCGAGTTCGTGCGCCTCAAGCAGCAGGGCATCGAGGAGAGCCGGCTCAACGACACCCTGCGCCAGCAGGCGCTGCGCATGGAAACCGAAGTGTTCGCGCGCGCCCGCGAGGTGGCGGAAGCCAGTGCGCGGCTCAAGAGTGCCAATGAGGAGCTTGATCGCCTCTATCACAAGACCCGTGAGCTCGATGAGCTGAAGACCCGTTTCTTCGCCAATGTGAGCCATGAGTTGCGGACGCCGCTGACGCTGATCCTCGGGCCGCTGAGCCAGCTCATCGATTCTCCGCATCTCGACGCGGCGGAGCGGCGCAGCCTGCAGGTGGTGCAGCGCAACGCACGCCTGCTGCACCGGCAGGTCGACAATCTGCTGGACCTCGCCAAGCTCGATGCCGGCCACATGAGCGTCCACTATGTGGCGTTCGACCTGGCGGGCATGGTGCGCGTCTTCGCCTCGAATTTCGACACGGTCGCGGCCGACCGCGCTATCCGTTACCCGCTCGAATGCCCTGCGCAGCTGATGGTCGAAGCCGATGCCCAGAAGTGCGAGCGGGTGTTGCTGAACCTGTTGTCGAATGCCTTCAAGTTCGTGCCTGATGGCGGCGTGGTCATGCTCTGCCTGCGAAGCGAAGGCAATGACGTCGTGCTGGAGGTCCGTGACAGCGGCCCGGGGATTCCGGAAGCCATGTACGAGACGGTGTTCGAGCGTTTCCGCCAGGTCGATGACAGCGCCGAGCGGCGTGTCGGGGGAACCGGGCTGGGACTCTCCATCGTGCGCGAATTCGTCTCCCTGCAGCGCGGCTCGGTGACCGTCAGCCGTGCGCCGGAGGGCGGGGCTGGCTTCGTGGTGCGCCTGCCGATGCTGGCGCCACCCGGCACGCCGGTCGGCAGCCTGCAGAACCCGGAGTCAGCGCTGGCAGACAGGCGCGACGGTGTGGCCGAACGGGTGGTGCTGCACGAGACCCCCAAGGTTGCGGACAGCGACGCGCCGCTTGTGCTGGTGGTTGAAGACAACCCGGACATGAACGCCTTCATCAGTGCCGCGCTGGCCACGCGCTATCGGGTGGCGAATGCCTTTGACGGTCACACCGGGCTCCGCCTGGCGCTCGATCTGAGACCGGCGCTGATTCTCTCGGATGTCATGATGCCGGGCATGAGCGGCGATCGTCTGGTCGAGATCCTTCGCCAGCATCCGGACCTCGATGCCACGCCGGTGATCATGCTGACCGCCAAGGCCGATGACGGCCTGCGCGCCACGCTGCTGCGCCATGGCGTGCAGGACTACATCCAGAAACCCTTCACGGTGGACGAGCTGCTGGCCCGCATTGCCAGCCAGCTCAACGAGCGGCAGCGGGTGGGGCGCCAGCTGCACAGCCTGGAAGAGCGCTTCCGCGCCACCTTCGAGCAGGCGGCAGTCGGCATCGCGCATGTGGCCCCGGACGGACGCTGGATGCGCGTGAACCGCAAGCTCTGCGAGATCCTCGGTTACAGCTATGACGAGCTGCTCAAGCTGAGCTTCCAGGACATTACCCACCCCGATGATCTGGATCTCGATATCGGGCTGGTCGGCAAGGTGCTCGCCGGTGATCTGGCGAGTTACGAGCTTGAAAAACGCTATCTCTCGCGCAGCGGCCAGGTGGTCTGGGTCAAGCTCACCGTGGCGCTGGTGCGCAGCCCGGACGGAGCCGCCGAGTACTTCATCTCGGTGCTCGAGGACATCGGCGCGCGCAAGGCGGCCGAGCAGGCGCTGCTTGAGAGCGAGGAGCGGTTCCGCCTGATCGCGGCAACGATCCCGGAGGTCATCTGGCTGATCGAGCCTTCGCCGCGCCGCTATGCCTATGTCAGCCCGGCCTATGAAACGATCTGGCAGCGTCCCTGCGCTGAACTGTACGAAGACCCGGCGCTCAAGCTGCA
This sequence comes from Uliginosibacterium paludis, assembly GCF_039631355.1. Classification (NCBI taxonomy): domain Bacteria; kingdom Pseudomonadati; phylum Pseudomonadota; class Betaproteobacteria; order Rhodocyclales; family Zoogloeaceae; genus Uliginosibacterium; species Uliginosibacterium paludis. Next base: position 125,973 of record NZ_JBDIVF010000007.1, read on the forward strand.
GTCGCTCGACGAGCGCGATCGCGAGCGGGTCCGGCAGGCCAAGCAGGCGGCCATGCAGGCCGGGCAGCCCTTCGAGCTGGAATACCGCGTCATGCGGCCCGACGGCAGCTGCCGCTGGGTGCGCGAACGCGGCCATCCGGTTGCCACGCCGCAGGGGCTGGCGGGATGCTATGTGGGCATCACCAGCGACATCACTGACACCCGGCAGGCCGAGGAGCATCTGCGTCAGGCCGCGACGGTGTTCGACTGTGCGCGCGAAGCGGTGATCATCACCGATCCGGCCGGCATGATCCTGGCCGTCAATCAGGCCTTCAGCGACATCACCGGTCACGCGGCGGAAGACGTGCGCGGGCTCGCGGTGAGCCTGTTGCGCTCCGACCGCCACGGGCCGGAGTTTTTCCAGGAGCTGTGGGCCAGCCTCGAGCGCACCGGGCAATGGCAGGGCGAAATCTGGAACCGGCGCCGGAACGGCGAAGCCTATCCCTCCTGGATGACGATCTCGGCCGTGCCCGATGCGCAGGGCCTTGCGAGCCGCTATGTCGCGCTGATGACGGACATCAGCCAGCAGCGGCGCAGCGAGGAGCGCCTGGCGCATCTGGCGCACTACGATCCGCTCACCGAATTGCCCAACCGACTCCTGCTGCAGTCCCGCCTCGAGCATTCGCTGACGCAGGCCGCGCATGCCCATCGCCGGGTGGCCGTGCTCTTCATCAATCTCGACCGCTTCCAGACCGTCAACGACAGCCTCGGGCATCAGGCGGGCGACCAGCTGCTTGTCGAGGTGTCCGCACGGCTGCGCCAGAGGATGCGCAGCGAGGGCAGCCTGGGCCGTCTGGGCGGCGACGAGTTCCTGCTGATCCTGGAGGCCATCGAGCGCCCCGAGGCGGCGGCCGAAGCGGCGCAGGCAACGCTTGCGACGCTGGCCGAACCCTTCCGTCTCGCGGGCGGGGCCGAACTCTATGTGGGGGCGAGCATCGGGATCAGCATCTATCCGGATGACGCAGCGAACCCGAATGATCTGCTGCGCAACGCCGACGCAGCGCTCCATCAGGCCAAGGCGCAGGGGCGCAACCGGTTCTGTTTCTATGCCGCGGCGATGAATGCCGAGGCGCTGCGCCGGCTCGCACTCGATGCGGCCCTGCGCAGGGCCCTTGAGCGGCGTGAATTCGAGCTTCACTACCAGGCCAAGGTGGATTTGCGCAGCGGGCGCATCCGCGGTGCGGAGGCCCTGATCCGCTGGCGTCAGGCAGACGGCCGGCTGGTGCCGCCGGGCCAGTTCATTCCGCTGGCCGAGTCCACCGGGTTGATTGTGCCGATCGGCAGCTGGGTGATCGAGGCGTGCTGCCGGCAGTTGCGTGCCTGGCATGATGAAGGCATATCGGATTGCCGCGTTGCGCTCAATGTGTCGGCACTCCAGTTCCATGCCGGTGACCTGCCGGCGGTGGTGCGTGCCGCGCTGACCCGGTACGGGCTCGACGCGCGCTGCCTGGAGCTGGAGCTCACCGAAAGCATGCTGATGGATGACCCGCAGCGCACCATCGCCATCCTGCAGGCACTCAAGCAGATCGGCGTGCAGCTCTCGCTCGATGATTTCGGAACAGGCTATTCCAGCTTCGGCTACCTGCAGCGTTTCCCGATCGACGCGCTCAAGATCGACCAGTCTTTCGTGCGGGATCTCGGCAGCGACCAGGGAGCGGCGGTGATTGCGGCGGCCATCATCGACCTCGCGCACCGGCTCGACCTCAAGGTGATTGGCGAGGGCGTCGAAACGCCGCTTCAGCTCGACTGCCTGCGCATGCAGGGCTGCGATGAAATCCAGGGCTACCTGTTCGCCCGGCCCTTGCCGGCGGACGACTTCGCGGCGCTGTGGCGGGCAGACCGGCGTCTGCCAACGGCATCCGGGCCGGCAGGCGACATCGCTGCCGGAATCTAGCCACCCGGGGCGATCGGCCGTTCGCTCAGCCTTCGCGGATCGGGCTGGAAGGCTCGACCTGTGAAACCCGGTTGCGGCCGTTTTTCTTGGCGTCATACATCGCCTGGTCGGCAAGGCGCTGGATGTCGGCCATGGATTGCTCGCTGTGCTGGTTGCGGGCAACGCCGATGCTGGCGGTGACCTGCAGCCTGCCGTGCGGGGTGTCCACGCCGAGGGCTTCGATATCGGCGCGAATCGCCTCGGCGAGGTTCAGCGCACCGGTCAGATCGGTGTGGGGCAGGAAGACCGAGAATTCCTCGCCGCCCACGCGGCCGACGAGATCGCTCTGGCGCACGGTGCTGCGCAGCCGGTTCGCGACCGCCTTGAGGACCAGATCCCCCGCCTCGTGACCGCAGCGATCGTTGATCTGCTTGAAGTGATCCAGATCGACAAACATGACCGAATAGGGGGTGCGGTTGCGGCTGGCCAGATGGATCATCTGGTCACAGCCTTCGTAGTAGGCCCGCGCGTTGAGCAGCCCGGTCAGCGGGTCGTGCATGGCCAGATGACGCAGTTGCCGGTTCGAGCCCTGCAGCCTCACGAAGTAGGACAGCGAGCGCGCGCCATACACATGGAAGAAGGCGCCGATGTAGAGCATGGCGGCGAGCAGGGTCGCCATGGCGTTTGGCGAATAGGGGCGGGGCAGCGAGCTGTTGCCCAGTGCAAGGCCGGTAACACTCAGCAGCGTGACGACCGCCCCGGCCCGCTGCCCGAGCAGGATGTAGACGCCCGGGATGTTGGTGAAGAACCAGATGACGCGCATCTCGTCTTCCGACACGAAGTACAGTGCCGATCCATATTCGGCAAGACAGAGGATTTCGTAGCACCATGCCATCGGCATGAAGCGCCGGGGTTTGCCGCGCAGTGCGAACCAGAGCAGGGCACTCGAAGTGGTGAACACCTCCATCGACACGACATGCCGCGAATCGATGGGATTGCTGCCGCTGGCCACGCCCAGAAGCAGCAGCGCGGTGACCAGCGCACCGCTCAGCATAACGATGCACAGGAGCCGGAACTGGAATGCGGCGTATTCCTCGCTTTCGGGAAAGCGGGCGTCGCCGAACAGGAAGCCTTCCAACCAACGCATCGTTCGTGTCCCCTCTCCGGTTCTCTGATCCTCTCCATATAGACCATTCCGCCTGCCGGCGGTCATCCGCGCTTTCATGTATGCCGCCCGGCGCTGCGCTCACGGGAACGGCACTTGCCGCGTCCTGTGCGGAGCGCCATCGCCGGCCGGAGCGCTCCGCGATTGTTTCAGGAAGACCGGCTTTCGGGATCCAACACGAAAGGACAGGACATGAATCACCAAGACTATGGCAATCAGCAACGACGAGGTTCGAACGACTATTCGCAGCAATCGTCCGGCAATGAGGAGGGACAGGGCCGGGTAGGCTACGGTCAGGGCGGCCAGCAATCCGGCCGCGGTGGCCAGGGTGACTACTACGGCCAGCAGGATTTTTCGGGGCAGGGCAACCGCAACTATCCGGGCGGATCGCAGCAGGGCCTGGGCCAGCAGTATCCCGGCTCGGTTGGAGGCAATCCGGTGCAGCAGTGGGAAAACAGCCGCCAGCAGGGCAGCTACGGCCACTCGGGCGAATACGAGCAGTCCCGCTATCCCTCGGGTGACTACAGCAGCCAAGGCGATTATGGCAACCGTGGCAGTTACGGTGGCCAGGGAGACTACGGCAGCCAGGGTGGCTACGGTGGCAGCCAGGGCGGCTTTGGCGGTCAGGGTGCAGGTCGTTCTTCCGGCTACCGCGGCAATGATGACTATGGTCGCGGCGGACGTTCCCGGGAAGACTACTACGGCATGACACGTGGCTATCCCGACCAGGACTCGGGCCGTTTCGGCCAGGGCAGCTACGGCAGTCAGGGTGGCTATGGTGGCTATGGCAGCCAGGGCGGATACGGCGGACAGAGCGGCTTCGGCGGCGGTTCTCATGATTCGCAGCGCGGCTTCGCGCGCCAGGGCGAGAATGGCAGCTTTGGCGACCGCATCGGCTTGAGCGGCATCCAGCAGGACGACTCGCAGCGGAGTTCCGGCTGGAGTGGCGGTGGCCAGCATCAGGGCTCGCAGCATGAGCAGTTCGACCCGGATTACCACCAGTGGCGCAGCGAACAGATCCGCAGCCTGGATGACGACTACCGCTCCTGGAAGCAGGACCGCTACCAGAAGTTCTCCGACGAGTTCGGCTCATGGCGCAGCAAGCGCAGCACGGGCTCGGGCAGCGGAAGCGGCAGTCAGGATCAGGGCGGCATGGCCACCAGCTCGGACCCGCACATGGCGACCGAGAGCTCGGTGGGCAGCGCGTCGGGCGGCAGCAAGTCCGGCAGCGGCAGTTCGTCCGGCATGTCGGGCAGCTCCTCCGGCTCGACTGGCAGCGGCAGCAGCTCGGGCACGAGTTCGCTCTCCGGTGCCTCGTCTTCCTCCGCAGATCAGGCCCTGACTGAAAGCGACAGCCATTCCGGCCGGTCGTCGGGCAGCTCGCCCAGCAGCGGCGCAGGCTCCAAGGGCAAGTAAGCAGCAAATGGCGCTTTGCCGGGGCCAACCGGCAAAGCGCCACACCGTTTCTGCACGCGCCGGCTGGCCGACGCGTGCAGAACCTCAGGCCAGCGTGCGACGCCGCTCGAAGGGCTCGATGCGCAAGGCCTGGCGATACTTGGTGACGGTGCGGCGGGCCAGCACGAAGCCCTGGCGGGCCAGCAGCCGGCCGATTGCGGCATCCGAGAGCGGTGCGCGCGTGTTCTCCGAGGCGATCAATTCCTGGATCAGGCGACGGATCGAAGTAGCCGAGCATTCGCCGCCCACGGCGGTGGCCAGCGAGCGCGAGAAGAAATGCTTGAGCTCGAACACGCCCTGCGGCGTCGCCATGTACTTGTTGTTGGTCACGCGTGACACGGTCGATTCATGCACGCCGGCTTCCTCCGCGATCTCGCGCAATCCCAGGGGCTTCATCGCGAGCGGGCCGTATTCGAGAAACAGCGCCTGATGCCGCACGATGGCTTCCGCAATGCTCAGGATGGTGGAGAAGCGCTGTTCAATGTTGTTCACCGTCCATTGTGCTTCCTGCAGATGCGCTGCAAGCTCGGGGTTCTGACCGGTGTGATGGCGGCGGAACATGTCGACACAGCTCTGATAGACGCGCACACGCGGAATGACAGCGGGATTGAGATGGGTCGTCCACTGGCCCCGCGACTTGCGCACCACCACATCCGGAATCACGTATTGCGCCTGCTGGGTGCTGAAGCGCGAGCCGGGCCGCGGCTTGAGCCGGCGGATGCAGTCGAGCACCGGCTGCAGGTCTGCAGCGGAGCAGTCCAGCGCACGGGTGAGGCCATTGAGATCGTTGGCTGCGAGCAGGTCCAGATGCTGGTGGATGATCGTGCGGGCGAGTGCCTGGCGCTCCGGACACACGATATCGGTGGCCTGCAGCAGCAGGCATTCGCGTACGTCGCGGGCGCCCACGCCGGCCGGGTCGAGCGCCTGGATGCGGGAGAGCCCGATGTGCATTTCCTCCCGACTGGGCCTGGGTTTCAGAGCGCTGATGACAGCGATCTCTTCGAGCGGCGTGCGCAGGTAGCCATCCTCATCCAGCGAGCCGATCAGACTGGCGGCAATCGCCCGGTCGCGCGCGGAAAGCGGCATGACGCTGATCTGCGTGCACAGATGATCGACCAGCGATTCTTCCTCACGCTGCAGATCGATGGCGCTCGTGCGCGGGCCGTCGTTGCTGCGCGGCGCACCGGTCGGGTCGTCTGCCCGCCAGATGTCATGGTCATTTTCTGTCTGTTCCGAGCCGTCGCGCACCGTGGCGCCGGGCAGCTCGGCCACTTCCTGCTGGCTCGCGGCCTCGGCCGCGGCCAGCACGCTGGAGAGCGGGCTCTCTCCGGCTTCGGCAGCCTGGCCTGCTTCGCTTTCGTCGATGTCGAGAAACGGGTTGTTGGCCACGGTGTCATAAATCTGGTGCGAGTAGTCCATCGAGGACATCTGGAGCAATCGGACTGCGTGCTGCATGCGGGGCGACAGCGTCTGCTGCGTGTGCTGGCCCATGTTCAGGACTAATGCGTTCATTGGGGAGGCTCTCCTGGTCTTTTCGTGGCGCCGCTGGCTGCGGGCGGGAAACCTGTCAGGTCCGGGCGGCATTTGTTCGCGGGACAGGCTTCGTCGTGCTTTCAGGCAGGTTCCATGCCATTGATGCAAGCCACTGAGCCGGAAGGCTTTTCAGTCGCGCCCGCCTCGCACGCTGACCTTTCTTGCCGCAAGCCTTACCGCTCGGCCAGGCTTCTGCCACGGTCCCCGGACTGGTGCCGGCGGTCGCCCCGCGTCCTCAGCAAAGCGTTTTTGAAGCGTGCTGCGCTTCAGGTGCCGGCACGTCGTTTGCCGCGTGCGAGGGGCTGCGGGGTCCGCCGGACTGCCGCAGCCGTCCCTGCTCACACTTCCCGATTGGAGAGAATCATGCCCAGCTCGCGCACCAGCAGTACCGCCACCCCATCCAGCTCCCGCAGCACCAGCCGGGCCGCGTCCACCGCCCGCACCGCGATCATCGATCTGCTCCGGGAGGACCACAAACGGGCGAAGAAAGCCTTCCGTGATTTCGAGAAACTGGATCCACAGGAAGACGCCGACGAATGCCAGGCCGTCGTGACACGGACCTGCGGCGAGCTGCGCGTACACACCGCGCTCGAAGAGGAGCTGCTCTATCCCGCCCTGCACGAAGTGCTCAAGGAAGAGGACCTGGTGGACGAAGCCGAGGTCGAACACATGAGCGCCAGGCGCCTCATCGACCAGTTGACTGACATGGGGCCGGAGGACGACAAGTTCGTCGCCACCTTCCGCGTGCTGGGCGAATATGTGAAGCACCACATCCGCGAGGAAGAGAGCGAGATCTTTCCGCAGATGCAGCGGGCGAAGTACGACTGGCAGTCGATGCAGCAGGAGATGGAGCGCCGCCGCGTGGATCTGATGGCCGAGCACCTGCCCGATCAGCCCGAAGACGGCGAGGAGGTCGATGACGCCGACGATGTGGATGAAGCGGACGAAGCGGATCAGGCGGACGGTGCCGGCCGGGGCGGCATGATGGACGACGAGTCGAGGGATGACGAGGCCGGCATCGACGAAGCTTCACGTACCGAACGCGTCAGCAAGACCGATCGCCAGCGCGAGAAGAAAGCCGCGGAGGAGCAGGACAGCCTGCCTGAAGGCTGAGGCTGCTCCGGGCCTGCCGGGGTTCAGACCACCGGCGGGTCTGTTTCGCGCAGGAAGTTGCGATGCCGCGCCAGCGCTTCGCGAAAGCTCGCGACGCTGACCGCGAGCGCCGTCACCGAATCTTCCTGGCTGCGCTCGGCCCTGAGGCGGATGAGCGCGGGGTCGGGCTCGTCGGCCGGCATGTCGACCGGAATACCTGCCGCTTCAAGCAGCACCGGATCGTCGCTCAGCACCAGGATCGGCTTGCAGTGCCGGTACTGATCCTTCACGAACTCCACCATCTGGCCATAGCTCGAGAGCACCAGCTGGATGCCTTCGCCACCGGGCACGACCACCGCATCCCAGAGGGGCGAAGGCATGGCTTCCACGGTGGTTTCGACATGGATCACCGAGCCGTCGTCCGCCCGCACCACGCCCAGGCGGGCGCCGACCACGCGTGGCGCAGCCCCTTCCTCGGCGAGCATGTCGAGCACCGAATGCAGGCTCGCCGCCTCCACACCGTCGGTGACCAGCAAGGCCACCCGGCGCCCGCGCACGCTGTCCTCTCCCGGTCGCGCGAACAGCGAGAGCGCCGGCGACTCGCTGACCTCGGGGGCGATCTCGAGCGGCTTCACCACCTGCTGCGCGCGGGGCACCCGGATGCCGAGCCCGTTCGCCACGCCTTGCGCCAGATCCATCGACACATTTGCCAGCAGCGAAACCACGCGCTCGCGCACGGCCTGGGTCTGCACGCGCGAGAGCTCGAAGCGGTAGGCGCTGACGATGTGATGCTGCTCGATCTGCGACTGGCTCTGCCAGAAGAGGCGCGCCTGCGTGAAGTGGTCGGCGAAGCGCTCCGGCTTGCCGCGCAGCTTGTCGGCCATCGCGAGGTGTTCCGGATAGGAGGTGAAGCCCGCGCCGCCTGCCTGGAAGGGGCAGCCGCCGGCGAGCGAGTTGGGCTCGTAGGATACGCGGCCGCGCGGAATGGCCTGACGATGCATGCCATCGCGCTGGTTGTTGTAGACGCCGCTTACCGGCGCGTTGATCGGTATCTCATGGAAGTTCGGGCCACCCAGGCGGGTGAGCTGCGTATCCACATAGGAATGGATGCGGCCCTGGAGCAGCGGATCGTTGGTGAAGTCGATCCCCGGCACGATGTGCGCGGTGCAGAAAGCGACCTGTTCGGTTTCGGCAAAGAAGTTGTCGGGGTTGCGGTTGAGCACCATGCGGCCCACCGGGCGCAGTGGCACCAGCTCTTCCGGCACGAGTTTGGTGGGGTCGAGAATGTCGAAGCTCCACTGCTGCGCCTGCTCTTCGGTGAAGATCTGCAGCGAGAGTTCGTACTCCGGATAGATGCCGGCCTCGATCGATTCCCAGAGGTCGCGGCGATGGTAGTCGGGGTCGGCACCGGCGATCTTCACTGCCTCATCCCACATCAGCGAATGCGTGCCGGCCAGCGGGCTCCAGTGGAACTTGCAGAACACGCTTTCCTGCTGCGCGTTGACCAGGCGGAAGGTGTGCACGCCGAAGCCCTGCATCATGCGGTAGCTGCGCGGAATCGCGCGGTCCGACATGATCCACATCAGCATGTGCGTGGATTCGGGCATCAGGGAGACGAAATCCCAGAAGGTGTCATGCGCCGAAGATGCCTGTGGCATGGCGTGATGAGGTTCCGGCTTGAGGGCGTGGACCAGATCGGGGAATTTCATCGCGTCCTGGATGAAGAAGACCGGAATGTTGTTGCCGACCAGATCCCAGTTGCCGGCATCGGTATAGAACTTCACCGCGAAGCCGCGCACATCGCGCACCGTGTCGGCCGAGCCGCGCTCACCGGCCACGGTGGAGAAGCGCACGAAGACCGGCGTGCGCTTGCCGGGCTCCGAAAAGATCGAGGCCCGGGTCAGATCCGACAGATCCTGATAGCACTCGAAAAAACCGTGGGCGGCCGAGCCGCGCGCGTGCACGACGCGCTCCGGAATCCGCTCATGATCGAAGTGGGTGATCTTCTCGCGCAGGATGAAATCTTCGAGCAGGGTCGGCCCGCGCAGGCTCGCGCGCAGGGAATTCTGATTGTCGGCAACGGCCACGCCCTGGTTGGTGGTGAGCACCTGGCCTGAGGCGTCGACCCGCACACGGTCGAGCGATTCGTTCTGGGCGTTGTAGCCGGTGAGGGGCCTGCCGCTGCCGACCTTGTCCGACTCCATGTTTTCCGACACGGTGCTCGCGCCGTCGATCTCGCTTGCGGGCATCAGCGGCAGGCCGCGCGGGGGCACCGCGAGCGGCGAGGTGTCATATTCCGCCGGCTTGAGCGGGTTGGCCGCCATCTGGCGGGCGAAGGCTTCGTCAGCCGTCCGCTTGCGCGCGAGCCGGGCATGGGCGGCGTCCTCCAGCTCATCGCCGCTTGCCGGGTCGGGCAGGGCCGTGCTGGGGCCGGAAATGCTGCTCGTGATCGAGCCCAGGATCTCGCTGGCCGGGACGAAGGCGCGCTCGTCGGCGTCGGCCGAGTCTGCCGGGGTGCCGGGATTCGGTTGTTCTCTCATGTCGGGGTCCGTTCCTGTGCAAGGGCAAAGCTCAAGGGGCGCGGTGCGTTTGCGCCGGGGAGTCCGGTCCCCGGGGCAAGCGACATGCCTGGCCGGAGCGTGTCCCACGGGCACGCTAAGTGCCGGGGAGGTGACGGGCAGGTGGCCTCGCGGCACTGCACCTGCCCCGACCCCCGACGTTTTCTTCACAAGGAGATCTCCATGGATTCACAGAGCGTGATTTCGACACTCAACGACCTGATCGAAACCTGCAAGGACGGTGAGTACGGCTTCCGGATGTGTGCCGAGAAGGCCAGCTCGCCCAATCTCGCAAGCCTGCTCGGCCGGCATGCGGATGAATGCCAGGCAGCCGCGCGCGAACTGCAGCAGTGCGTGGTGCAACTGGGCGAGACGCCCGATACAAGCGGCAGCGTGACGGGCGCGCTGCACCGGGGCTGGGTCGCGGTGCGTTCGGTGCTCTCGTCCTATGACGACGAGGCCCTGCTGGCCGAGTGCGAGCGCGGCGAAGACACGGCCGTTGCTGCCTACCGCAAGGCGCTCGAGAAGCCGCTGCCGGAAACCCTGCGTGCGGTGGTCGAGCGGCAGTACCTCGGCGCCCGTCGCAACCATGACCAGGTCCGTTCGCTGCGCGGCCCCGCGCACTGAATGAACCGGCATTCCATTGGCATTGAGAATGACTACGCCGCGCGCATGGCCTGCCGCGGACTCACGAGGAGCACACCATGATCAACCGGAAATTCATTGACAGAGCCGCCGGTATCGGCGCCATTCTTGCCATCCTGTTCAGCGTCGGCGGATGCAATCGGCAGGATTCCACCCCGCGTGCCGATACGGCACCGATGCAGCCGACAACTCCGGATGCGGCCCCACCGACCGCCACCACGCCCGCCCCGATGACTCCCGCGCCCATGAGCCCGGCGGGTGAGGCATCCGCACCTGCAAGCATGAACGGCAGTTCCTCCTCCTCGAGCCAGCCCGGCACCGGGCTTCGCAAGGAGCTGATGCCGGACCGATCCCTCGCGCTGGCACGCAGCCTCGATCATTCCAGCGGCATGCTCGTGCGGACTGCGGAAGGTGATCTGCGCAACGGGAGCGCCAGCTCGGGTGGCTCGTGGAGTTCGGACGCAGGCATGTCGTCTTCGGCGCAGACGAAGAGCTCCCGGCGCAGCAGCCGCGGCGCGACGTCGAGCCGCGCATCCAGCGGGCCGGCACGGCGTGATGGCGGGCAGTCGTCCAGCCCGATGGGTCGCGGCAGCGGCAGCTCCGCAGGCAGCAGTGCGCCGTCTCCCGACAGCGGTGGCAGCGGCACCGGGACGGGAACCGGAACCGGTACGGGCTCTGGCGCGGGTACGGGCTCCGGCTCCGGCACGCAGGGCGGCGCGGGCAACTCGCGCATGAAGGCGCATGGGCGGGACCTGCTCTGGGGCGGGCTGATCCGCGTGGCAGACAGCGCAGCGTCGTCGACAGGATCCGCGAACGCCTCGAAGGGCACGAAACTCGGCAACTCTGACCGGAACTTTGTCGAGAAGGCCGCCGGTGCCGGCCTGTATGAGGTGGAGGCAGCGCGCATTGCCGTTGAACGCGCCTCGGCGCCGGGCGTGAAGAGCTTTGCCCAGATGCTGGTGGTGCAGCACACTGCGGCCAACGATGAGCTGAAGCAGCTGGTGTCGATGCGCAGCAATGTGGAACTGCCCACCAAGCTGCCGGCGACCAAGCGCATGGCACTCGAAAGCCTGCAGCGCAAGAGTGGCAAGGACTTCGATCGCGAATTCATCGAGCAGGTCGGCATCGAGGATCATGAAGATGACATCAAGCTCTTCGAGAAAGCCAGTCGCGACGCGGAAGATTCCGAGGTGCGTGCCTGGGCCGCGAGGAAGCTGCCGGTGCTGCGCCAGCATCTGGCTGCTGCGCGACGGCTGCCCGGTGAGGGCGGCAAAAGCGCCACCGGTGCCGATGCCGGAACGCCCAGCCGTGCGGGCGCCCAGCCGCCTTCGGACTGAGGCGCACACTTGAAAGCCCGCACACCGGCCCGGGCGGGGCGCAGCGCTTTCCGGGCCGGTGCAGCGCATGAGGAGGAAGTCGAGCTTCGCCATGTGACGGACGAGCTGCCCGGCATCCGGCGCGAGCGGCGCGGCAAGGGCTTCAGCTATCGCTTGCCGGACGGCCAGCTGCTGCGCGACCGCGAAGCCCTGGCGCGCATCCGCCGGCTCGCCATTCCGCCGGCCTATGTCGAGGTGTGGATCTGCCCCTGGCCGGACGGCCATCTTCAGGCCACCGGGCGGGACGCTCGCGGGCGCAAGCAGTATCGCTATCACGCGCAATGGAGCGCGCGGCGCTCGGCGGACAAGTTCGACCGGCTGCTGGCTTTCGGCGAGGCGCTGCCGCACATCCGTCAGCGGGTCACGCGGGACCTTGGCGGCGGGCCGGATGCGCCGCTGACCCGGCAGCGGATCCTCGCGACACTGGTACGCCTGCTCGACAGCACCTTCATGCGCATCGGCAATGTGGCTTATGCGCGTGAGAACCAGTCCTACGGCCTGAGCACGCTGCGCAACGAGCATGCGCAGATCCGCACCGACGAGATCCGCCTGCGCTTTCGCGGCAAGCATGGCGTGCGGCACGAGGTCAGCCTGCACGACCGCCGGGTGGCAGCGGTCATCCGGCGCTGCAAGCAATTGCCGGGGCAGGCACTGTTCCAGTACGAGGAAGCGGGCACGGTCCATTCCATCGGCTCGGGGGATGTGAACGACTATCTCGCCGAGGCTGCTGGTGCGCGTTTCACTGCCAAGGATTTCCGCGCCTGGCATGGCACCGTGGAAGCGTTCAGGCTCATCCGCAGCGCCCCGGCCGGGGGGGCGATGCGCGTGCCGGCAGTGGTGCGCGAAGTGGCGCGGCGTCTGGGCAACACCGAGGCGGTCTGTCGCAAGGCCTATATTCACCCGGCGGTACTGGCGCTGGGTGAGCGCATGGCCGATGACGCCGATGCGCTCGAACAGGGGACGGCCGCAGCCGCGATGCCGGCGCCCGACACGCGCCGGCTGACGCGCGACGAGCAGGCTCTGCTGGCCTTCCTGCAGGCGACGCCGGCTCCGGCCTGAAGCGGAGTCCGCCTAGCCTTGCCAGGGCCGTGCGCTCTCGATCTCAAGCCCTTCGGCGGCGTAATCACGCAGGCGGTTGTAGAGCGTCTTCAGGCTCATGCCGAGTGCGGCCGCGGTGCGCTCCTTGTGATTGTCGTAGTAGCGCAGCGTGGCAAAGATCAGCTGGCGCTCGGCCTCGACCATCGAGGTGCCCACCGGAATCGTGATCATGGCCGGTGCCGGCCCGGTTTCAGGTGGCTCGCCGACGAGGCTTGCGCGGCCCGCACCGTTGCGCTCTGCCGAGCCCGATGTCAGTGGCAGGAACTCGGGCCCGATTGTGTCGCCGGGCTCCATCACGAAAGCGCGCTGCACCGCGTTGCGCAGCTCGCGCACATTGCCCGGCCAGCGATGGCTGCGGAGCCGCTCCAGCGCTTCCGGAGAAAAACGTTTGCCTGCGTTCTCCGCCGCGTTGATGCCGGCGAGAAAGTGCTGTGCGAGCAGCGGAACGTCTTCCAGCCGCTCGCGCAGCGAGGGCAGCGCAATCGGGAACACGTTGAGCCGGTAATACAGATCCTCGCGCAGCTTGCCCTGCGCCACGGCCTGCGCCGGCTGCCGGTTGGTGGCGCCGATCAGGCGCACATCGGTGTGATGCAGCTGGCTGGAGCCGACCCGCATGAAGCTGCCGGTCTCGAGCACCCGCAGAAGCTTCACCTGCAGATCGAGTGGCATCTCGGTGACTTCGTCGAGAAACAGCGTGCCGCCCTGCGCGCGCTCGAAGAAGCCCTGATGCTGGCGGTCGGCGCCGGTAAAGCTGCCCTTTTCATGACCGAAGATTTCGCTCTCGATCAGGTGGGGCGAAATGGCGCCGCAGTTGATCCCGAGAAAGGGGCCGTTACGGCGGCGCGAGAGGTCATGCACGCTGCGCGCCACCAGCTCCTTGCCGGTGCCGCTCTCGCCGGTGATCAGCACGGTGACGGCGGTGGCGGCCACCCGCGAAATCTGTCGATAGACCGCCTGCATGACTTCCGAGCGGCCCCACAGATGGCCGAAGTGGCCGGTCTGCTCGAGCTCGCTGGTCATCGTATCCACCTCCGCGCGCAGCGCGGAGGGGCGCGTCACGTTCGACAGGATGGTGTGCAGATGACGCGGATTGATGGGCTTCACCACATAGTCCGCCGCACCCAGGCGAAGGGCCTGGATCGAAGTCTCGAGGCAGGCGTGGCCGGTAATCAGCACTACCTGCGTCTGGGCCAGCAGCTCGCCATCCTCGAAGAGCTCCATGCCGCTGCCGTCGGGCAGCCGGAGGTCGAGCAGGATGATGTCGGGGCGCTGCATGGCGATGCTGCGCCGGGCTTCCCGCAGCGAATGCGCGGTTGCCACGGTGAAGTGCTCGGTGGCGACCAGGGCCGCCATCATTTCGGCGGAGTCCCGGTCGTCGTCCACTATCAGGGCGTGGTTCATTGTCCACACTCTCCTTTCAGTTCCGTGAAGCCGCAGAAGCCGGTGTGCCGTTCCGGTGTCGCGCAATGCCCGCATCCCGCTGCAGGGATTGCAGCAAGCCTTGCAGGGCAGGGCTTCGGGGAGGCGGGACTTGTGGCGGACCAGGCGTGGCGCTCCGGCGCAGGGCGTCGAGTTGGGGAAAACTACTGTAACGGATCGGGCAGTGCGAGGCATCGTCACCTGACCGATTGCCCGGTTTCCCCCACGCCGACCGGCAGGTTTGCGGGCCGCATGCGGGCAGCGGGTACGCGGTTTGCCGAAAGCCGGTGCAGGGCGGCCGGGAGGCGGTCGCCCCCTTACCCGGGAGCACACCATGGCAAGCGAAGATCAAGGCACGATGAAATCCTCCTCCGGCATGACCGGAACCTCTCATGAAGCGGTGGATCGGGCCGCGGCCGGCGCGCATCAGCTCGTCGACAAGGTCGCACCGGCCGTCGACAAGGTGCAGAGCACGCTCAGCGGCGCCAGCGAAGCGGTCAGCTCCGGCATGGCCGGTTTCGAAGACGCGCGCCAGCGCTGGATGGAGAGCTGCCGGACCTGCGTGACCCAGCATCCGCTCACCTCGATCGCGCTGGCAGCGGCGCTGGGCTATGTCCTGAGCTGCCTGAGGCGGCGCTGAGGTCTCCGGCCATGAGGGGCAATGGCCACTCGGGCCGCAGGCCGGATGCAGACCGGCGTCGGGTCGCCCCGGCGCCTTGCATGGAGGGCAGGGAATGAGCGGGCTCGATCTTGCGGAGCTCTTCGCCTTCAGCCTGCATCCGGCCGAAATCGTCCTCCGCGGCAGTGCGGTGTACTGGTTCATCTTTGCGCTCTTCCGTTTCATCCTGCGACGTGATACCGGCTCCATCGCGATTGCCGATGTGCTGCTGCTGGTGATGATTGCCGATGCGGCGCAGAACGCCATGGCGGGTGAATACCGCTCGATCAGCGATGGCTTCCTGCTGGTGGCCACGCTGGCGGCATGGAATTACCTGTGCGACTGGGCGGCCTATCAGTCGCCCTGGCTCGAACGCCTGCTGCAGCCCAGACCCTTGCTGCTGGTGCGTGACGGCGTGCCATTGCGGGCCAACATGCGGCGCGAGCTGCTCACGCTCGAAGAGCTGGAGTCGAAGATGCGCGAGAAAGGCGTGCGGCATCTGAGCGAGGTCTCGCGTGCCTATCTGGAGAGCAACGGCGAAATCAGCCTGCTGCTGAAAAAGGAC
This sequence comes from Uliginosibacterium paludis, assembly GCF_039631355.1. NCBI lineage: Bacteria > Pseudomonadati > Pseudomonadota > Betaproteobacteria > Rhodocyclales > Zoogloeaceae > Uliginosibacterium > Uliginosibacterium paludis. Next base: position 141,449 of record NZ_JBDIVF010000007.1, read on the forward strand.
GCCCAAGGTGCGGCGGGCGGGGAGCAGGGCGGCTAGCCTGCGCGCAGGGGCGTAGCGGCCCCGCACCTGCGCGCCGGCCGCGCTGCTTTCCGGCCTGCCCGCTAGCGGGAGGAATGCCCCTGGCATCCTCAGCGCGTGACCCGGTCGAAGGTTTCCAGCCAGTCGGCCACGAAACGGCGGATCGAAAAGCGTTCGTTCGCGAGCTTGCGGGCCGCAGCCCCTTGCCGTGCGGCTTCTGCCGGATCACTCACCAGATGGGCGATGGCTTCGATCAGCTGCTTCGGATCGGTGGCGAGATAGCCGTGGGTGCCGTTGCGGATCACGGTCGAGAGCTCGGTGCTCGCCAGCCCCACCACCGGCAGCCCCACCATCATCGCCTCGATGGCCGAGAGGCCCAGACTGGTCCAGCGCGCAGGATGGAAATACACCCGGTAGCGCGCCATGAAGGCCGGCAGCGCGAGATTGTCGATCTCGCCCAGGCCGCCCGAAGCAATCGAATCCATGCCGACCAGATCGACCGGCACTTCGCGGCGCACGGTGTCCAGCACATCCGCACCCAGGCGGCGACCTCGCCGCGCGAGCTCGTTGACCACCGCGATCGCGGCCGCGCGCTCGCCGGTCCAGCGGGCTTCGCCGAGCAGCTTCACGCCATGTTCGATCACCTGCACCGGTGTGCGGCCGTTGTCCCACATCAGCGCGTTGAAGTGCGTCACATGCACCAGCAGCATGCCGGGGTCATCCACCGGATGTGGCGTGTTGGTCGGATGCAGCTGAGGCGGGTCATGCTCCAGATAGATGCGTGGCAGCTGGCGCTGCGCCTCGGTCAGCAGCACTTGCTGATCTTCCTGATAGGCACGCCGAGACTGGAACAGGATGCAATCGAACTGGCATTTCGAGAGTTCGCTGGCGGGGACTTCCTGCATGTTGTCGCCCCAGGGGAGCGAACCGCCGAGACCACCATAGCCGCTGCCATGGCGATCGCTGACCGGCACGATGAAGGTGTGAGGTACCTGGCTGAGGTAGTACAGATAGTTGCCGTGTACATGCCAGGTGAGTATTCGGAGCCGGCGCGGGCTGACCATGCGGTGTCCTCAGGCGAAGGGCACGCGGTAGCGCCAGGCACCTGCCAGGCGCCAGAACACGGCCACGAAGGGAATGATCAGCGAGCTCGCCACGATGTCGCTCACATTGAGCCAGTGGTGCGAGACGCCCCGCAGGCGGCGCACCGCCAGCCGTGCGCTGAGGGCAAGCCAGACCAGCGCGCCGGCCACACACAGGCCCGGCGTATCGGTGAGCAGGCCGGCCAGCAGCATCAGGCCGGCAAGTACCACGAGGTAGTAGTGCAGAGGCGGCCCGGCCGAGATCTTCTGGCGATAGAGCCGGGGATGCTTCTTGTAGAGCAGCGCATCGAAAATCAGGTTGCGGTGCTGGCGGATCGAGTTGCCGGGTGGCGCATCGCGGACCGGATGCACGACGACAGCGGCGGGTGCAGGCAGCACGCGGATGCCCGCGTCCAGCAACGTGAAGTAGAGGTCCGAATCTTCGCGCCAGGGCCGCTTGAAGCGCTCATCGAAGCCGCCCACCCGACGCATGACATCCCGGCGCACGAAGCAGTTGGCGGTGATGAACTCGGCGTCGTGCAGGCCGCCGGTATTGCGCTCCGCATCGGTGGGGTGCTCGGGCATCGGCACCACGACGCGCCCCCACACCGCCCCGGTGCCCGGTGTCAGGGCGCGCAGGCCTTCGGCAAGCCAGTGCGGGTCGGGAAGGGTGTCGTCATCGGTGAAGGCAATGATGGCGCCGTGCGCGGCACGCCAGCCGGCGTTGCGCGCGGCGGCGGGGCCACACGCGCCGGCGGGCGGATGAATGCAGCGCAGCCGGACCGACATCAACGGCAGCGTGTAGCCGCGCACCACATCCTTGCAGGCCGGCGTGCGGGCGTCATCGACCACCACGATTTCCAGCTCGCCATGGATGCCCTCCTGTGCCAGCAACGCATGGATGCAGCGCTCCAGCAGATCGGGTCGCCGACAGGTCGGAATGACGACCGACAGCTGCGGCAGGAAGGGAAGCTGCGTCGCCATCAGCGCTTCGTGGGCAGGGGAGCTCAGGGCCATGAGGTCTCCCTCATCGGCAGGATGGAGATTTCCGGCACCACGCTGTCCCGCGGCAGCGTCAGCACCTTGACGATCATGTCCGCGACATTTTCAGGCGGCTGCAGCAGGGCCGGATCGATGTCCGGAAAACGGTCTAGCAGGAAAGGCGTGCGCATGCCGCCCGCCACCACCGCGGTGACGCGGATGCCATGGGGGCGCAACTCCGAATGCAGCGCGTGCGAGAAGCCGAGCAGCGCCCACTTGCTGGCGTGATACACGCTGGCATTGGGCCAGGCACGCTTGGCGGCCGTGGAGGTGATGTTGATGATGTCGCCGCTGCCGCGCTGCTTCATTGCATCGACCACATATTTGGTCAGCAGGAAGGGACCGCGCAGATTGGTGGCCATGACTTCATCCCACTGCTCGATGGTCAGCTCGTCGATCGGCAGCGTGTAGTCGATCGCGGCACTGTTGACGAGGATGTCCAGGTCGCCGAAGCGTTCATGGATGGCCTGGCTGGTCCGCTCGATCTGGAGCGGGTCGCGGATGTCGAGCACATGGTGCATGGCGTCGAAGCCCTGGGCGCGCAATTCCTCGCAAGCCTGCTCGGCCAGACCGGCGCGAATGTCTGCCAGTGCTACCCGTGCGCCGGCCCGGCAGAGCGATTCGCACAGGGCGCGGCCGAGTCCGCGGGCGGCTCCGGTGACCAGGACCCGCTTGCCTTCAAGTGTCTCGTTCATACGCTGGCTGCCTTCATTCGGGCCGCATCAAGGGTGTCTGCAGCGGGTGAGGCGCACACCGCGCCATAGACGGGAATCAGGGCTTCGGCCACCTTCTTCCAGGTGAAGAGCCGGCGCACGCGTTGCAGGCCGGCGTGACCGAAGGCCTGTGCGCGGACCGGGTCCGCATGCAGACGGGCCAGCCGGTCGGCCAGCGCAATTGGATCGCGGGGTGGCACGAGATAGCCGGTGACGTTATTCACCACCGTATGGGTAATGCCGCCCACCGCAGCGCCGATCACCGGCCGTGCGCAAGCCATGGCCTCCAGCGGCGTGATGCCGAAGGGCTCATACCAGGGCGTGGTGACGAATACATTCGCCGCGCAGTAGTAGTCGCGCAGATCGGCGCGCGCGCGCCGGCCGGTGAAAATCACCCGGTCAGCCACCGAGGCCGAGGCGGCAATTGCACCGAGGCGCGCGATCTCCGGCGTCCGTACCGGGTCGGGCAGGGCGGATTCGCCGCCGACGACCAGCAGCGTGGCGTCGATGCCGAGCTGATGGCGCAGGTGCGAGAGCGCGAGGATCACATTGTCGATGCCTTTTCTCGGCACCAGCCGGCCCAGCTGAAGAATGACAAAGGCATCCTCAGGCAGCCCCAGCCGGTCCCGCGAAAGTCCGTCACCGAAACCCAGCTCGGCGATGTTCACGCCGCAGGGCACCACGTCGATACGGGCCGGGTCGGCCGCATAGTGCGTGATGAGGTCCTGCCGGTCCTGCGGGCACTCGGCAATGATGCGATCGGCCTGGCGGACGAGCTGCTGCTCGATGTCCAGACGCGCTTCCGGAAACGCATCGGCCTTGCCCTGGTGGGCGCGGCGCACCTTGCCCAGGGCGTGGAAGGTAATCACGAAGGGCAGGCCGAGCTCGTCGCGCAGGCGCAGCGCGGCCAGGCCCGACATGAAGAAGTTCGCATGAACCACGTCATAGGGCTCGGCCTGTGCGCGGCACCAGCCCAGCACCTCCTCACTGAATTCCGTCATCCAGGGCAGCAGCGCTTCCTTGGGGATGGCCTGCTCGGGGCCACCGCGCACATGGATCACCCGCAGGTTGCGGGCGCATTGCACCACGCGGGGCAGATCCGGGCTGTCGCGCCGGGTGAATACATCAACGCTGTGGCCGCAGCGGGCAAGCTCGCGAGCCAGGTAGGCCACGTAGACGTTCTGCCCGCCGCTGTCGACGCCACCCTGGGTTGCAAGGGGCGAAGCGTGTTCACTGATCATTGCGATTTTCATGGGCGTGAGAGGGAGTGGTGGATGTCGCGAGCAGCAGGGCAAGCGCTGTGCCCGCGGCTGCGGCGGCACCGGGAGCCAGCGGCCGAGAGGCTGCCCGCCGGGACCGGGCACGCGGCTTGCCGCCTCCTCGCAGCCCGGGCCTTCGCGCGGGCGGGCCGGGTTCATCCGCGCCCGGATTCTCTTCAACCCTGGAGACGTGCCATGCAGACAGATTCCACCCAGAAGCCTTTCCTCACTTCCGGCGAGACCCGCATCGTCGGCTCGGAGCGCGATGGCTCCGGCCCCGGTCCCGACGTCATGGCGGCCGATACGCTGGAAGGCAACGATGTGCTCAACATGCAGAGCGAGAAGCTCGGTGACATCAAGGACATCATGATCGACGTTGCCAGCGGCCGCGTGGCCTATGCCGTACTGGCTGCCGGTGGCTTCCTCGGCATCGGCGAGCGTCTGTTCGCGATTCCCTGGTCCGCCCTCACGCTCGACGCTGACCGCAAGTGCTTCCTGCTGGACATCGATGCCGAGCGCCTGCGCAACGCGCCGGGTTTCGACAAGGACCACTGGCCCGCCATGGCAGACAGCACCTGGGCCAGCGAAGTGCATACCTATTACGGGCAGCGCAACTACTGGCAGGGCATGGATTTCTGAGCAACCTCCGCCAGGCTTGATCCGCGCGGCGAGGCCAGGTCTCGCCGCGCCTCCAACTGCTTGCAGGAGGAAGCAATGAAAACACCGGACCTTCACGCACTTCATTCCCTTGAGCGCACGACCCGCAGCTGCCACTACTTCACCTGCGAGGTCGCTCAGCTGGCCGTCGGACTGACCGAGCCGATGATCGAGCAGGCGCTGAATGACCGGGGCGTTGTGGGCAGCGGATTCCTCTATCTGGTTGTCATGGATCCTGCTAAGCATGCCCATGACTTCCGTTTCGAGGATGCCGTGCTCTACGAGCGGAGCTTTGGTGACCGCACGAAATGGGACGCCGACTACGCCGCGTTTGCGCGGGCCAAGGCACGCCTGAGCTGGTGCACCGGGCGCGATGGCCATGTCGTGCAGTGCCTCATGCCCCATCTGCTCAACGAGGGCGACACGCTGCTCAGCGGCGGCATTTGCCTCGATGGCATCGTGGTGGCCGCGAGCGGGGCTTTTCCGCTGTATGACGAGGTCTTCGCGACCACGGTTGCGCTGTGGATCCGGGCGATCGTGCGCAAGTGGCGCGAGGAGGAACCCCCGGCCCGGGTGAGTCTGTGAGCGATGCAGTACGACGCGCGGTCTTCGACGCTTCACGCGTGAAGGAGGCGTGTCGGCGCGCGTCACGGTGCGGCGGGCATGCGGCTTGCCGGACAGTGCGCATTCCGGTTTCCGGCTCTCGCCTCTCTGGCAGCAAGGATCATGATGAAACGCTCCTCCTTGAGCACCGACCGCTTTGCTCCCTGCGCAAGGCGAACTCCCGTCATGCCGCATCCGGCCGCCTTGTTCGGGCGGAACGCCGCGTGAGGTGTGGCGCAGCACACCATGTGGTCGCCAGCATGCGGGCGGTGCCCGATCTGCCGCCCGGGGAGGGGCCTGCCAGGCTTTCAGGCAGCGCGCGTCCGGCCGTGTTCCTCGACAAGGACGGCACCTTGATCGAAGACGTGCCGCATAACGTCGATCCGGCACAACTGCGCTTTACCAAGGGCGCGGTGCCGGCCTTGCGTCTCCTGGGTCAGGCGGGTTTTCCGCTGGTCATCGTGACCAACCAGCCGGGCGTTTCAATGGGGCTCTTCACCCGCCACCAGCTCAAGCTGCTGGAGCAGGCGCTGAGGGCACGCGTGCGTCAGGAAGCAGGTGTTGAGCTCGCCGGGATGTACGTGTGTCCGCATGCGCCAGCGCCACCTGGCGGACTCTCCTGCCTGTGCAGAAAGCCCGCGCCCGGGCTGCTGCGCCAGGCCGCAGTCGCCGGGCATTACGACCTCGCGCGCAGCTGGATGGTGGGTGACATTCTCGACGACATCGAGGCAGGGGCTCGCGCCGGTTGCCGCACCATCCTGCTCGACCGCGGCAGCGAAACGATCTGGCGCATGACCCCCCTGCGCAAGCCCGATTACCGCTGCAGCGATCTGCTGCAGGCCGCCCGCATCATTCTCGGCGTGCGGGGGGAAGATACCCGGCTCCGACCGCCTGGTGCCTCCGGGAATCTGCGCGAATGAGCCGGGCCATCGAGTCCGCGGCGGAAATGCCGAAGGCATGGCGTGCCGCGCGGCGCATTCTGGCGGTGCGGCTGGACAACCTGGGCGACGTGCTGATGACGACCCCCGCGCTGGCCGCGATCCGTCATGCGCTGCCCGGATCGCACATCAGCCTGTTGAGTTCGCCGGGCAGCGCGATGCTGAGCGGGCATCTGCCGGACGTCGACGCCTTCATTCCCTTCGAGGCCCCCTGGATGAAGGCCGGCGCGGGCTGCCCGCCCGGGCCCGGCTGGCTGGAGTCGATGGCGACGCAGCTGCGTGCCATGGCCTTCGATGCCGCCATCATCTTTACGGTGTGCACCCAGAGCCCGCTGCCGGCCGCGATGCTGTGCATGATGGCCGGCATCCCCTTGCGCCTGGCGCATTGCCGCGAGAATCCCTATGCACTGCTGAGTGACTGGGTGCCCGACCATGAGGTGGTCGAGCATGGCATGCGCCATGAGGTGGCGCGTCAGCTTGCACTGGTCGCCCGGGTCGGCATGCAGACGCCCTCGAACCGCTTGCGCTTTGCCTTCGCAGCGGACGATGAGGCGAGTCTGAAGCAGCTGATGGCGGCCGAAGGCCTCGGGCCCGCGGCGGACTATTTCGTGGTGCACGTGGGCGCCAGCGCGGCCTCGCGCCGCTATCCGGCCGCGCTCTTCGGTGCGGCGGCGAACCTGATTGCGGCGCGGAGCGGGGCGCTGGCGGTGTTTACCGGCAGCAGCGCGGAAGCGCCCCTGATCGAAACGGCCCGCTGCGCCATGGGCACGCCTGCCCATTCTCTGGCCGGCCGCTTGCGCCTGGGCGAACTCGGTGCGCTGCTTGCCGGCGCCCGCGTACTGGTGAGCAACAACTCGGGGCCGGTGCACATGGCCGCCGCACTGGGTACGCCGGTGGTGGATCTCTATGCGCTGACCAATCCCCAGCACACGCCCTGGGAAGTACCCGCCGTGGTGCTGAACGAGGACGTGCCTTGCCGCAACTGCCTCCGCAGCGAGTGTCCCGAAGGCCACCATCGCTGTCTCAGCGAAGTGCGGCCACGCCGGGTGGCCGACGCCGCGCTGGCGCTCATGCAGGCATTCCCCGACCGCCTGCAGCGGCCGGCGCATCAAGCATTCAGTCAATCTGTGGAGGCAGGATGATCACTCTTGGAATCAACGCCGCCTTTCACGACAGCGCCGCAGCGCTGGTCGTGGACGGCATCCCGCGTGCAGCCGCCGAAGAAGAGCGCTTCACACGGATCAAGCATGCGAAGCGCCCGGTGCCTTTCTCGGCCTGGGAGCTGCCTTTCCATGCGATCGACTACTGTCTCGCCGAAGCGGGCATCACGATGGCGGAGGTCGATCATGTCGCCTATAGCTTTGACCCGGAATACTTCCCGGGCTGCTTCAGCGCCGACACCGACAGCATCACCTTGCCGCTCAAGCCGGCGGCCGGCCGGCGGGAAGACTGGTCCAGCCCGTGGGACGGTCTCTTTCTCGCCTACATGCGCAACGCTCCGCTCCAGCTTGCCGACGGCGTACCGCATCATCTGCGCAAGCGCCTGGCCTGTCGCGGGCTTACGCATTTCCGCTGGCATGACGTGAATCACCACCTCTGTCACCAGGCCAGCGCCTTTCTCGCCGCGCCTTTCGAGGCGTGTGCGGTGATGACCCTGGACGGCCGTGGCGAGCGCGCCAGCACCACCTATGGCCTCTGGCGCGATCAGCGCTATGTCGCGCTCGGGGAAGTGCGCGTGCCGCATTCGCTTGGCATTCTCTACGAGGACGTCACCAGTCATCTCGGCTTTCTGAATTCGAGCGACGAGTACAAGGTGATGGCGCTGGCCGCGCTGGGCGAGCCGCGTCATCTCGAGGCCCTCCGCGAGATCGTGCAATTGGGTGAGGACGGTCAGTTCGTGATCAGGCCCTTCGATCCGGCTGCGGTTTTCGGACCTGCGCGAACGCCAAAGAGCGCGCTCGGACAGGTCCACTTCGATATCGCCGCGTCGCTGCAGGCCGTCCTCGAGGAGACGGTGCTCGGGCTGGCCCGGTGGCTGCGCGAGCGCAGCGGAGCACGACATCTCGCGATGGCGGGCGGCGTCGCCCTCAACTGCGTGATGAACGCCCGCCTGCGGGACGCCGGTATCTTCGACTCCGTCTGGGTGCAGCCGGCGGCAGGGGACGCCGGCACGGCGCTGGGCGCCGCGTTGTGGGTCGATGCGCGGGAGCGACTGACGGACCCTGCCGCGCCCGCCGCAAAGCCCGCCGCAGAGGAGGACGGCATCCTGCTGGCGCCGCGCCGCTGGCAGATGGAAGACGCCTATCTCGGCCCTGGCTACGACGAAGCGGAGATCGAAGCGCTGCTGCGCTCGGCGAAGCTCACTTACCGCCGTCTCGATGATGTGCCCGGCGAAACGGCCCGCCTGCTGGCCGATGACCGCATCATCGGCTGGTTCCAGGGCCGCATGGAGTTCGGGCCGCGCGCGCTGGGCGCCCGCTCCATCCTCGCCTCGCCGATCAGCGCCGGGATGCAGGCGCGCATGAACGAGCTCAAGGATCGCGAAGACTTCCGGCCGGTTGCCCCCGCCATTCCGCAGGACGAGCTGCCGGCGTGGTTCTCGCCGGCCGAGGCCAATGGCGGTCGCGCGCCCTTCATGCTGTTCATCTACGATGTGCTGCCGGCACAGGCCGACCGTATTCCAGCGGCATGTCATGCGGATCGCACCGCACGCGTGCAGACGGTGGATGCCCGGAGCAATCCGGTCTATCACGATCTGCTCAAGGCCTTTGGCCGGCTTACCGGCGTGCCGGTGCTGATCAACACCTCCTTCAACGTGCGCGGCGAGCCGGTGGTGTGCACGCCCAAGGATGCGCTCGATGCTTTCTTCACCACGCCGCTCGACGCCCTGGTGATCGGTCCCTTCCTGCTGGAGAAAACGCCTCGATGAGCGCGGCGGCCTTGCCGGCGCCGATCGCACGCATCGCGGTCTTCCGTGCGCTGATGCTGGGTGACCTGCTGTGTGCCGTGCCCGCGCTGCGGGCCATCCGCGCGGCCCACCCGGCGGCGCAGATCTGGTTGATCGGTTTGCCCTGGGCACACACTTTCGTTGAGCGCTGCCCCTGGCTCGACGGCATGATTGCTTTCCCCGGCTATCCCGGCTTGCCCGAGACCCCATTCGAGGCGGAGGCCTTCGCCCGTTTTCTCGATGATGTGCGCGCGCATCGTTTCGACCTGGCGATCCAGTTGCATGGCAGTGGTCGCATCACCAATCCCTTGCTGAGTCGTTTCGGCGCGCGCCACACCGCAGGCTTCTTCGATGACGAAGCCTGGGTGCCGCCGCAGGATGCGCAGCGCTTCGTGCGCTGGCCCGAAGCCGGCCACGAGGTCGAGCGCCTGCTGAGTCTGACCGATGCGCTGGGCATGCCACGACAGGGGCGGGCGCTCGAGTTTCCGGTGAAGGAAGAAGATCGCGCGGCGCTGCGTGCGCTGTGCCCGACGCTGAGCGCACAGCCCTATGTCTGCATTCACGCCGGCTCGCAACTGCCTTCCCGCCGCTGGCTGCCCGAGCGCTTCGCCGAGGTGGCGGATGCACTGGCCGCGCAAGGCTATGCGGTGGTGCTGAGCGGATCGGCGAGCGAAGCGCCGATCGCGGCGGCGGTGCGGGCACACATGTGGCATCCGGCCATCAGCCTGATCGGGCTGACCAGCCTGTGGACGCTGGGCGCGCTGATCGAAGGTGCCCAGTCGCTGATCTGCAATGACACCGGCGTATCGCATATCGCGGCGGCGCTGGGCACGCCCAGTGTGGTCATCAGCTGCGGTGCCGAGGTGGCGCGCTGGGCACCGCCGGACCCGGTGCTGCACACCGTGCTCTGGGCCGACCGGCCATGCCGGCCCTGCGCCGTGCGGATATGCCCGGAGGCCGATGGCTGTGCCCAGGCGATTACGGCGCCCGAGGTGCTGCGCGCCAGCGCGAACCGCTTCCGCCTGGTGCCGGTGGCGCCACCGGAGAAGGCACACGATTTGCCCTGCGCATGAGCCGGCATCCTCGCCGGGAATCCGGGAGAGATCCGATGAACAAGAAGGAGGCGGACCATGGTCCGGTGCTGGTGCCCGGTGGAGCGGGCTTCATCGGCAGCCATCTGTGCGGCTGTCTGCTCGAGCAGGGGCACGAGGTCATTGCGCTGGACAACTTCTCGACCGGCCACGCCGGGCATGTGGCGCATCTGCGCCGGCATGCGCGCTTCCGCCTGATCGAGCATGACCTGACCCGGCCGCTGCCCGCGCTCGCTGCGCGGGCCACGCGGATCTTCAATCTCGCCTGCCCGGCGAGCCCTGCCTACTACCAGCAGCATCCGGTCCAGACCGCGCTGAGCAGCGCGCTGGGCGTCTGGCGCCTGCTGGAGCTGGTGCAGACAAGCGGTGCGCGGCTGCTGCAGGCCTCTACCAGCGAGGTCTATGGCGATCCGCAATGTCATCCGCAACGCGAGGATTACCACGGCCATGTGAATCCGGTGGGCCCGCGCGCCTGTTATGACGAAGGCAAGCGCTTTGCCGAGGCGCTGATGATCTCCAGCCTCGCCGAGCGCCCGCTGAGCCTGCGTATCGCGCGTCTCTTCAACTGCTACGGGCCGCGCCTGCATGAGGGTGATGGCCGCGTGGTGAGCAATTTCATCGTGCAGGCGCTCAGGGGAGAGCCGATCACGATTCATGGCGATGGCATGCAGACGCGCAGCCTCTGCTATGTGGATGACACGGTTGCGGGCCTGCTGCGGCTGATGGATTCTGCGGTCGAAGGGCCGGTCAATCTGGGTAATCCGGTCGAAGTGACCGTTCTGGAGCTGGCCGACCGTGTGCTCTCGCTTACCGGCAGCCGCTCGCCGCTGGTCTATCTGCCGCGTCAGCCGGATGACCCGCGCCGGCGCAGGCCCGACATCTCGCGTGCGCGGGCCGAGCTCGACTGGCGCCCCGGTGTGAGCCTCGATGACGGGCTGCGCGAGACGGTTGCCTACTTCCGCTACCGGCTGGATGCGGGCCGGCGGCATTTCCCGATGCCGGTCAGCTCTGCGGCCTGAGTGCCGGGTGCACGGGAACGGGGCTTGCCACCCGAAGAGGCGCTCTGCACCGGCGTGGGCATTCCGCCCGCGCCGGCTTTCGCCAAACCTTACAGATCCGGAGTCCATCACATGAAGCCAACCGCATCGCTTTTCATTACCTTCGCCGGCGTTCTCTCCCTCCTGCCGCTCGCGCCGGCCAGCGCGCAGACCTATCCGGGCGGCACCGGCATGAGCTCGTCGGAATCCTCATCGCGCGGCATGAGCAGCATGAGCGGCTCGGGCTGGTTGTCGGATACGCCCGAGGCCGAGCGCTATTCCTGGATTCCGCGCACGCGCAACGGCTATGTCGGCGCCACGCTCGGCGGTGCCTTCTATGACACGCGTTGTGGCAGCGGCTCCTGCGAAGACCCGGATATGGCCGGCAAGGTTTTCAGCGGCGGCATGTTCAACCGCTTCGTCGGGCTGGAGCTGGCCTATCTCAACATGGGCAACGCCGAGCGCGGTGGGGGTGACACACGCGCCCAGGGCCTGAATCTGAGCCTCGTGCTGCGGGCGCCGCTGCGGGGGGATGTGGTGTCGTTGTTCGCACTGGCGGGCGCCACTTACGGACAGACCAAGACCACCGCCACAGCGGGCTCCGGTGTGGCGACCGGCAAGGTCTATGGTTGGGGCCCTTCGTTTGGCGGCGGCATTTCGGTCGCCCTCGATCCGCGCTGGACGGCCCTTGCGCAATGGGAGCGTCACCGCTTCCAGTTCGCCGGCGATTCGGACAACTGGGTGGATCAGGCCAGCGTGGGGCTGAAGTATTCCTTCTGAGCCCGACCCGCGAAGGCCCCGGGCGCAGCATGCGTGCGCTCGGGGCCTTCTATCCGGCGGGAGACCGAGCGCCCGGTTGGGCGCACCATTTCCGGCTCAGCCGGCGCTGGGCGGATCGCTCAGCACGGCCGCACTCACCCGGCGCGCCTGGGTGGTCGTGGTCGGCAGCAGTCGGGTGATCACGCGGGCCGTGCGCTCCACGCTCTGCTCGAGTTCGAAGAGGGCGACGCAGCGCTGCCGGCCGCGCGCACCGAGGCGCTGCATTTCGGCAGGCGAGCGCAGCAGGAAGGCCAGCATGTCCGCGATCGCCTTGGCGTCACCCGGCGCCACGAGATAGCCGGTTTCGCCCTGCTCGAGCATTTCGGTCACGCCGCCGACCCGGGTGGCGATCACCGGCAAGCCGCTCGCCATCGCTTCCATTACCGCCAGCGGCATGGCTTCGGAGTAGGAGGAGGAGACCGTCAGGTCCATGTCCTGATAGGCAGATGGCATATCGTCGACGAGGCCTGCAAAGTGGATGCGGTCCTGCCGGCGGTATTCGGCGACCAGGTCTGCCAGACCGTCGCGCATCGGGCCGTCTCCCACCAGCACGAAGTGCGCGTCGGGCGCACGCTGGCTCGCGAGCAGGGCGGCCTGAACGAACACATCCGGCCCTTTTTCCCAGTGGATACGGCCGACGAAGCCCGCCACCGGCGCCGCATCGGGAATGCCCAGACGCTGGCGCAAGAGGCCGCTGCGGCCGGGCGACTCCTCTCGCGGCCTGAAGCGCTGCGTATCCACGCCATTCGGAATGCATGAGAGGCGTGCGCCATTGACGCCCAGCGCGAGCGCCTGGAAGTAGGTCTGCTTGCAGACCACCGCCAGATGGTTGCCGGTCGCGCGGTGGATTTCCAGATCCTGCGTGCTCAGCGTGCGTGCGTGGATCGTGGTCAGCAGCGGCTTGCCGGTCAGGCTCGCGGCCAGCGCCGCGAGCATGTTGGCGTTGGGCAGGTGGGCGTGCAGCAGGTCGACGCCGCTGTTGCGGATCAGCGTGCTGGCCAGCTGCAGCGAGCACCAGGGCACGTCGTCCGGCGGCATGGGTGTCACCAGCACTTCAACGCCCTGGTCGCGCAGCAGCTCGGTCCAGGGGCTCTCGAAGGGGCACAGTGCGGTGATCGTGAAACGCTCGCGGGGCAGGCGCTCGATCAGGCGCAGCACATGGTTTTCCATGCCGCCCGAGATGGCGTTGCCGAGGATTTCAAGGATGTGGATGCGCTCGTTCGGCGCAGGCGTGCGAATCTTGCTGCTTGAGCTCATGGTGGTCATGTCGGGGTTCGTGAATATTCAGGCGGCATGCGTGGAGACCGCGGCTGCGGGCGTGCGGACTGAAGCCTGCAGCCAGCGGCTCGCTGTGCCGCCGAAGATCTGCTCGCGCGCCGCGGGCTCGACCTGCAGGCTGTCGAGCAGCTCGCCGAGCCAGCCCTTGCGCTCGGCGAACTGGCTGCCCGGGCAGGGCGTGAAGCAGTCGCTGCCAAATTGCAGGAGCTCCGGGCCGAGCACGTCGAGCGCTTTTGCCAGCACTTCGCGGCGATAGGCCGGCGGCGAGCCAAAGGAGAGGTCGAAGCGGAAGGTGACGCGCTCGGGCGGCACGCCGTGGATGCGATCGATGAGCCCGACGGCGATGGCTTCATCCGTCCACGGCCAGCCCAGGTGCGCCAGCGTGACGCGCACGCCAGGGTGCTCGCGCAGCACCTCGAAGAAGGCCGGCCGGCAGAAGCGGCCGGAGCGGCCGTCGATGAAGATGCCGCTGTGAAAGAGCAGCGGCAGGCGCAGTTCGCTGGCCACCGCGAACACTGGCTGCACACGGTCTTCATAGGGATACCAGCCGGTCGGGACCATCTTCGCGCCAGTGAGGCCCAGAGTCTCGATGGCGTGGCGCAGATCGTCGGGGGCGGCCGGGTCGCGCGGATCGACGACGGCGAGCCCGACCAGCCGGTCGGCATGGCCCTTCACCAGCTTTGCCAGGTGGGCATTCGCGCGCCGCAGCGAGGCCGCGTCATCGAGCGAATAGGGCGGCGTCAGGAAGGGCGCGAGCAGCACGCCCTGGTCGATGCCGGCCTCGTCCAGCGCGTCAAGCACCTGGCGCTCAGTTTCCTGACCGGTGCAGTGGATGTGCGCGTCGATGATCATGAGGCGGCCCTCTGCGCGCTGGCTGGCCGGGGCCCGGCCTGGCGTTGCAGGGTGCCGGCGAGGGATTCTTCCGCCGCGCGCCTGCCGGCGAGGAAAGCGTGGTCGGAGTTGTAGTACTCCCACTCGCTGTAGCGGCCGGCGAGCACGATGCCGAAGCCGGCGAGCCAGTCGCGGATCAGCGCGACATTCGCGGCGCGGGCATGGTCATACACGACATAGGCGCAGGGCATGTCAAGCTGGCCGGCGAAGAGGATGGGGTCGTCCGGCGTGAGCAGCCCGATCCGGCGGCAGTCCTCGATCACCCGTGCGGTCAGCGCTTCGCCCTCGCAGGGCAGGGGCTTGTGCGGGCTGTAGCTGATTTCGCAGGTGAAGCCGAAGCCGCCGGGCGGGTTGCAGTGCGGGCTCGCATTGCCCTGCATGAAGATGCGGTGAAAGACCGTGTCCTCCGGGTAATACACCCAGTGCCTGTCGGTGATGTTTTCCCGCCCGACACCGATATTCACGCAGCGGACCGACACCTGACGCAGGGCTGCGGCTGCAGCGCGCACCGCGGGCGGCGCTTCGTCGCCACAGGCCGCGACGAGGCGGGGCAGCGGCATGGTGCTGATCAGGGATTCGAACCGGATCGTGCGTCCATCATCGAGCCGCACGGTCTGCCGCGAGGGCGAGAGCTGCAGCACGCCGGTCTTGAGGGCGAGCTCGCAGCGCAGATGCGGCAGGAAGCCATCCATCAGCGCCTGGAATCCACCGCGCAGCGGATAGCCGAAGCGCGCGTTGGGGCCCATCGGGCGTGGGGTCGGTTCCAGCGCGCCGCGAACCATCTGCTCCAGATCCGGCAGCGGCACCCGGCCGCCGAGCCAGGAGGTTTCCATCTCTTCGAGCGGCACGGTCCAGAGTTTGGTGTTGTAGGGCTCGGCGAAATGCTTCGCGATGCCCTTGCCCCAGACCTTGTGGATGAAGTCCCGGAAGTTCGCGGGCGGGGTGGTGTCGGCAGGGGCTGCGCGCTGCCCCTCGAGCGGGCCGAAGCGGGCTTCGATGGCGCCCACCACGCATTCGCGCAGCACCTCCGGCGGCAGGCCGTAGAGCGAGCCCTGGAAGGGGTAGCGGGTGTGCACGCCCTTGCTGTAGATCCAGGCTTCCCGATCCTGCCAGTGCACATTGTCGCCCAGCAGCAGGGTGTAGAGCGCCTGCACATCGGCGTCGTTCGAAAACATGATGTGCCCCGCATGATCGAAGGTGAAGCCCTGCTGCTGCACCGAGCGGCACCACCCGCCCACCGTGGCTTCGCGCTCGATGAGCAGGGTATCGGTGCCCTCCTGTGAAGCAAGCCCGAGGTGGTACGCGGCGGAGAGCCCGGTGGGCCCGGCGCCGATGATCAGCTGGCGAACCGAGCGGGGCGGCCGCATGTGGCCGCGTGCGGGGGGCGGGGCGGCATCGGATGCACCCGCCGCCGCGGCTGCTGCAGCAGGGCTGTCGAGACTGCGCAGCGGTGCCTGCGCGGCCGGATGCCGGTGCAGTTCGATTTCGATCAGCTCATGAATCAGGCCGGCGCTGCGATCCCAGGAGGCGCGGCGCGCAACCCGCAGACCATCGGCCACGTCCTGTCGGCACTGCGCCTCGGTGCGGGCGAGCAGGCGGTCGCAGTGGGCGAGGAAATCCGTAGCGGATTCGCCGATCCGCACCACGTCGCCATACAGGCTGACCACGTCGGCGATCGCGGTGCTGACCACGGCCTTGCCGGCCGAGAGATATTCCAGTGTCTTGGTCGGGCTGATGAAGCGCGTGGCCTCGTTGAGCGCAAAAGGCATCAGGCAGACATCCCAGCGCGCGAGCAGGAAGGGCAGCGTTGCATAGGCCTGCATGCCCAGCCAGTGGATGTTGTCGCGCCGTGGCAGGCTGGCCGGATCGATCTTGGCGACAGGCCCGGCCATGATGAATTGCCAGAGCGGGCGCGCTTCGGCCAGCGAGGCCAGCAGCCCGGTATCCAGGCGCTCGTCGATCACGCCGCAGAAGCCCAGCCGGGGCGAACCGATGCCGGCCATCGCGTGCCGTGCGGTATCTGCCGGCGGAGTCTGCCAGTCGAGACCGTCCGGCGAGAAATGCGCCGCATCGACCGCGCTCGGCAGGCAATGAACGTTCGGATGCATGCCGCTGCGCGCCTGGTAGAGCGAGGGGCCGCCGGTCAGTACCAGATCGGCCAGCTTCAGCAGCGCGGTTTCGCGCTGGCGCAGCTGCCGCGGCGCATCCTTGAAGGCAGAGAGCTCGTCCATGCAGTCATAGATCACCGTGCGCGCCTTGAGCTCGCTGAGCAGCGGCAGCGCCAGCGGCGTGTAGAACCACACCGCCAGGTCGTCGATGCCGTGGCGCTGCAGATGGCTGGAGAGCAGGGGGCGCAGCGCGGCCAGCTGGTCGTCATGAAAGCCCGGCGCTTCTACCGGCGTGTGGGGGCAGAGCACTTCCACGCCGGGGCTCGGCGTGCTGCACTCGAAGCGCGCCGGGCCGCGGTCGAACACCGGCTCTTCGATGAACAGTACCTTGTAGTGGGCGGCCAGGCGGGAGAGCAGATGCTGCGGGCGCTGGTAGACATGCCCCCAGCGCAGATGCGAGAAAACGAGGAGGGTGGTCATGACATTCCTTTCAGGTCGAGCCCCGGCAGCCTTTCGCGCCAGAGGTTGAGCGTGGCGGCCAGCTCGTTGTGGAGCAGCCGGGTGCGGGGCAGAACGGTGGCGGGCGTGGCGAGGTCGTGCGGCGAGGCGTCCCACAGGCCGCTGTGATGCCAATGGGATGGCGTGTTCCAGTCGTGGCGGTCGGTCAGCGGATACAGGCAGATGCCTTCCACCGGCACGCCGTGGCCGTGCGCCCGGTGCACTTCCGAGGCCACTTCATCCAGCCAGGCGGCCCGGCCCGCGCCGAAGTGGCCGGTTTCCGCGAGGATCAGCGGGCGGCCGTAGCGCTGCCAGTTGTCGGCAAGGAAGCCGGAGAGCGGGCGCCGGCGCGGGTCGCGCTCATGCCAGTGCAGGCGTTTTTCGGTGAGCGCTTCCCACTGGCCGTCGTGGTAGTGATTGATGCCGATGAGATCGAGCGCTTCGGGCGAGCCCCCCAGTTCGGGCGCCATGCGGCCGGCGAGCATGTCCCACACCTGCCACTGGTAATCGCTGATCTGCTGCGCCAGGCTGGCGAGCTCCGGCCGATCAGCAGGCGGCACCACATGCACCATCGGCTCGATCTGCAGGAAGCGCGCACGCGGATCGACTTCGCGGATCGCTTCCATTGCCGCGAGCGTGGCTTTCACCAGCCGGCGCTTGACGTTGTAGCCGCTCTCCACCGTGCCGACATGAACGCCTTCAGGCGGGCCGTGAGGATGGATCAGGCGTGTCGAGGTGACGGCCCAGGCGAGGAATCCGATCTCGTTGATCGGGTTGTAGATCGGCGGATGGCTGTCGTCATGCAGCGGCGCGAGTGCCGAGGCCGCTGCGGCGGCAAACCAGGCAAAGCGCGGGATCAGGCTGTCGTCGAGCAGGCTCACATCGGGCGGGGTGCCGTAGTGCATCAGCGACCAGATGATCTGCACGCCGTTGATGCGCGCGTTCTGCGCCATGGCAAGCGCGCGCCGGAAGTCGTAGCGGCCCGGCCGGGGTTCGGCGCGGCGCCAGCCGATGCTCTCGCGCAGCGTGGTGAGGCCATGAACGGCGGCGAGCCGGAAGTCTTCGCCAATGCGTCCGGCATGGCCGCAGCTCTCATGCATGTCCAGCGCCACGCCATGGCTGTTCACATGGTCGGCGCCCTCGAATCCGCCCATCCAGAAAGAGCGGAAGAGCCTGGATCCGGCCGGGGCAGGCGCGGTGTCAGGCGGCAACGAGGAAACAGCGGTGTCGCGTTCGCGGAGGGCGGGTTCGTGAAGGCCTGCCGGATTCATCGCCGCTCTCCGCGCAGCGCCCGGGCCGCAGGCGCTGCAGCAAGAGCGGGTGATGATTCATGCTGACTGAATGAACGGGGTTCTGCCGGCCGGCCCGCTGATCCGGAGCGGGGAGGCCGCGCCGGGGGCTTGTGGGGGTGAGGGTGGCCGGAGGCCGGGCTTCGACTGCTATCCTGTGCCATGAATCGCTCCTGTTCCTGATCGCATCGCGGTGATCCACCGTTGTGGTCGCCTGGAAGGCAGCAGGGCAATCGGCGTGCCTTGCCACGCATCGCGCAGGGTTTCGCGGGCAGGGGCTGGCGTAAAGGCCGGGTTGGGGGGTGTTCCGTCGCCAGGCGCGCTAAGGTGGCGGACGGGTGCATGAAAGCCTGCCGGCACCCGGGCCGGGCATCGTGCTTGCCGGCATGTTTTCCGGCTCGTGCGTCGCATTCCGGCGCGTTTTTCCAGCATCACCGGCTGTCCGCGCAGGGGCTCGCGGCCGGCCATTCCGGCAAGGAGTCATCCATGGGGTCGAGATTGCGTTTCATGCCTCCGCGCTGGCTTCGCTGGCCGACCGCTTCGCTGCGCAACTATCTGACGGTGATGACGCTGGTGGCGGCGGTGCCGATTTCGGCGCTGATGGCCTACAACCTCTTCGACCAGATCCGCAGCCAGGATCGCCGCCTCTACGAAGGCATGCAGCGCGCTTCGGGCATGCTGGCGCAGAGCGTGAGCCGCGAGCTCAATGCCACGATCGATACGCTCACACTGTTGTCCTATTCGGTCGAGCTGCAGCGCTTTCTGCCGTTCTCGTTCGAAGAAGCGGTGTTCCGGCGCCGCCTGTGGCGGGAGAGCTGGCACAGCGTGTACCTGCGCTCGGCGCAGGGCGCGGTGCTCTTCGATACCGACCGGCCCGGCAAGCCCTCCGCAGGCGAGCATGCGGCGGCCAGCGGCCTGCCGGTGATGGAGATCAGCCGGCCGGTTGTCTCCGGGCTGATCCCGGCCGGAGAGCGCTGGCCCGCGCATACCACGGTTGAAGTGCCGGTCATGATCAACAACACGGCGAGCTATGTGCTGGGCGTGCGCATTCCGGCGCGTGCCTGGCAGGAGCTGATCGACAGTGCCGGGCTCAATCCTTCGGATCTCTCGGTGCTCTATGACGGCGACTGGCGCATCACCGCGCACAGCGAGCAGCCTGGCCAGCTGGTCGGACAGCGCGAAACGGTGAATCTGGCGCTGCTTTCCGCACGGCCACTGGGCACCGGGCATTTCCGCTCGGGCGATGGCCAGTACAGCTATGTGGCATGGGAGACCCTGCCGGTGGCGGGCTGGCGTGTGCTGGTCGGTACGCCCTCGGCGCCGATCGATCAGGCCTACTACCAGTCGATTCTCGCGGCGCTGGGCACCATCCTGGCCTGCCTGCTGCTGGGCGTGACGCTCGCGCTGCTGGTTTCAAGGCAGATGACGCGACCCTTGGGGCTGCTGGCCGGCAACAAGCTCAATCGGCTCGAGGGCCGGATTCCGGTCAGGGAAATCGCGCAGTTGCGCGATGCGCTCAGCGCCGCGCGCAGGCAGGACGAGCACGCGCATGCGGTGATCCGCCGCAACCGCGACGAGATCAGCAGGCGGATGGCCGAGTTCGAAACCCTGTTCGCGAGTTGTCCGATCGGTTTGTCCTTCGCGGAGGACCGTGCCTGTCTGAGCGTTCAGCACAATGTCGCCATGCAGGCGATCTTCCGCACCCATGTGGGGACCGGCGTGCAGCCCCAGGTGAAGTTCCTGCATCAGGGACGAAGCCTGCAGATGGAAGAGCTGCCGCTGCAGCGCGCAGCCGCGCGGGGCGAGCCCACTTACGGCATGGAGCTCGAAATCCGCGTTGAAGGACGGGCACCCGCCTTCGCGATCGTGAATGCCGTGCCGCTGCGTGACGCGCAGGGCAGCTCCCGCGGGGCGATCAGCGCGGCGGTCGACATTACGACCCGAAAACAGGCCGAAGCGCGCCTGATCCTTGCCGAGCAACGCCTGCGCGAGAGCCAGCATCTGATCGATCTGGCACAGGAGAGCGGGCAGGTAGGTTTTTTTCACTACCGCGTGGACAACGGGAAATTCAGCTGGACGCCTGGCCAGGCGGGCTTGTTCGGCTTTCTGGACGAGTCGGGCTTGGAACGTCTGCGCACCTGGACGCGGCGCATCTCGCGCGGCAGCTGGATCCGCTTTGGCCGTCTGCTGATCGATGCATTGCGCCAGCGGCATGACGTGGCCAACATCGAGTATTGCGTCTTCCTGCCGGACGGCGAGGCGGTCTGGCTCTCGTCCCGCGTGCGCCTGATCTACGGCACGCACGGCCGGCTCGAGCATGTCATCGGTGTCACCCTCGACATGACCGAGCAGAAGAATGCCGAGCGCGAGCGCAGCCAGCTCATCGCCTGGGAGAAAGAGGCCCGCATCCAGGCCGAGAAGGCCAACCGGGCCAAGGACGAGTTCCTCGCCATGCTGGGGCATGAGCTGAGAAATCCTCTGGCGGCGATCGCTTCGGGCGTGGAGGTGCTCAACCGTGTCGAGGGCGATTCCGATGTGGCGCGCAGCGCGCGGCGCATCATCGAGCGGCAGACGCGCCATCTGGCCCACATGATGGACGACCTGATGGATGTGGCCCGCGTGCTCAGCGGGCAGAAGGTCGAGATGGCGCCCCTGGAGCTCTCCTGCCTCGTGCAGCGGGTGATCTCATCGATGCAGATGGCCGGTGGCTTCGACAAGCACGCGCTCGAGTCATGTTTCGAGGAAGTGTGGGTCAGTGGCAACCCGATCCGCATCGAGCAGATCGTCACCAACCTGCTCACCAATGCGACGAAGTACACGCCTGCCGGCGGCCGGATCGTGGTGCGGGTGATGCCGCGTGACGGCCGGGCGATGCTGGAGGTTGAAGATAATGGCGTCGGCATCCCGGACGAGCTCCTGCCGCGCGTGTTCGATCTCTTCGTGCAGGGCGAGCGAACGCTGGATCGTCGCCAGGGCGGCATGGGCATCGGACTCACGCTGGTGCAACGCCTGGTGGAAATGCACCGCGGTCAGATCGCGGTGCGCGATGCCGGGCCCGGCACCATCATGAGCGTGCTGCTGCCGGCCATCGACGCGCCCGGCAAGACCCGCGCCGAAGTGACTTCCCCGCGCAGCCGGCCGCAGCGCATCGTGGTCGTGGAAGACAACGCAGACGTGCTCGAAGGTCTGCAGACCGCGCTGGCGCTGGAAGGACACAGCGTGCGCACCGCGCGGGACGGCGTCAGTGGCCTGGCCCTGATCCTGGCCGAAAAACCGGACGTGGCCATCGTCGATGTGGGGCTGCCGGGCCTGACCGGTTACGAGCTGGCCCAGCGTGCGCGCCAGGCGGGATTCAGCGGACGCCTGCTGGCCGTGTCGGGCTATGGTCGTGCGCGAGACCGCAAGCTCGCGGGCGAAGCCGGCTTCGACCGCCACTTCCTGAAGCCGGTGCGCTCCGCAGATCTTGTGGCGGCCATCAACGCCGGCTGAGTCGGGGCCTTACTTTGCTGGCGGCTCGGTCTCAGTGCCGCTGCGCGTGGTGTCATCCAGCCCGATGCGGCCGACAAAGGGCAGGCGCAGGCCGGGGCTGTTGAAGTCGATGCCGAAATCCAGGCCCAGGATGTTCAGCTCGAGGCCTTCCTCCAGACCGGCATTGAGGCCCAGCAGCCCGAAGAGCGAAGCCTGCACGCCACGACCGGAAGACGACATGCCGACCGGATCGGCGATCGGCCGGTAGTCCTTGCCGATGGCATTGGCCGGCAGATCGAGGCCCAACGCGGGCACCTCGCGCCCGATGTGGGCGAGGAAGGTGTTGCTGTTGGGGCCGGGCCAGGCGTGATACACATGCGCGTGCGGATAGCGCGGAATGGCCGCCAGGATCGCGTCGATCATGGCGTCCACGCCCTCACCGCGGTGATCCACCAGCACATGCGGCTTCGAGCCGTACCAGTAGCCGTCGGGCAGGGCGTGGTTCTTCTTCACCACGTTGTCGCCGCCCCAGCCGATCACGTCGTAGCGGGTGTAGGCGGTTTCGCCGGCACGCTTGAAAATGATCCAGGGATGCACCGCAAACAGCCCGCGCCAGCCATACGTAGGCGCGGCGTAGACCTGCACGATGGCCGAGTCGCGCCAGCGCACCGGGTCGGGGGCCAAGCCGCTGGAGTGGCGGGCCGCGGTCTGCCAGCCGGGGCCGCTCACGTTCTCGCCATTGAGCGCTGCGCGCGCGAAGCTGAGTCCGAAAGCGAGTGCGAGTACTGCCAGAAGCGAATTCCTGATCCGTTTGCTGCCTTGCATCGTGTGTTTCTCCGGGGGAGGGGGCTGTTCGGTCGGGGTGCGGCTGCGGGCGATCATGGATGCCGCGCGTGCCCGGGGGGCGCCATCATGACATCCGTCTGCACTTCCGGCACGGCAGCACACCGGGCCGCTGCCTGCGCGCTGCACCCTGTCCTGCGGACTCCTGCGGGCCGGAAGAGTTCCTGCCAGAGCGCCGATCGTGGCCGGCCGGTGCGGCAGGCGCCCGGCCGGCAAGCAGCACCCATGCGGGTCATGTACCAGGCTCTCGCCTGGATCAGCGAATGCAGGGTGCCGAGAAAGAGGGCTGGAAAGTGATTCATGTTCAGATGGGGACGGCTGCGTGCTGCTGCAAGGCCGGGGTGCTGCCCGGCAGGATGAGCGGTCGGCCCAGGCGCGCCAGGGCAATGAGCCGGATGCGCATGTCATGGGTGCCGGGAGGGCGGCGGCTGACAGGGCATCCAGGCATGGCTGTTCGCGGGGCCGGCGGGCGGTTTCAGCGGCCGACGTTTTTCTGCAGGTGAGCCGGATAGCGCGCGCCCTGGACTTCGATCGCCGACAGCGCCTGCGCGATGTCGCTCAGGTCTTGCGGCGCGAGGCTCAGCTGGGCAGCGCCGATGTTTTCCTCCAGACGCTGGATTTTCGTGGTGCCGGGAATCGGCACGATCCAGGGCTTCTGCGCCAGCAGCCACGCTATCGCGATCTGTGCGCGGCTCACCCGCTTGCTCATCGCCAGATCGCCCAGCACTTCGACCAGGCCACGATTGGCCCGCCTGGCGTCTTCACCGAAGCGCGGCACCACATTGCGGAAGTCGCTCGCGTCGAATTGCGTGTGCTCATCGATCGCGCCGGTCAGGAAGCCCTTGCCCAGCGGGCTGAATGGCACGAAGCCGATGCCCAGGGTTTCCAGCAGCGGCAGGATGGCCTCCTCGGGTTCGCGCCACCACAGCGAGTATTCGCTTTGCAAGGCGGTGACCGGCAGCACTGCGTGCGCCCGGCGGATTGATTCCACACCGGCCTCCGACATGCCGAAGTAGCGCACCTTGCCTTCAGCAATCAGGTCTTTCACCGTGCCGGCCACGTCTTCCATCGGCACGGAGGGATCAACCCGGTGCTGATAGAGCAGGTCGATGACATCGGTATCGAGGCGGCGCAGCGAGGCCTCAACCATGGCGCGGATGTTGTCGGGCCGGCTGTCGAGCCCGTCGCCGACCCTGCCGTTGCGGAAGCCGAACTTGGTGGCGATCAGCACCTTGCTGCGGAAGGGGGCGAGTGCTTCACCAAGCAGTGCTTCATTGGTGTGGGGACCATAGGCTTCGGCCGTGTCGAAGAAGGTGACGCCCAGTTCGCAGGCACGGCGGATCAGTTCGATGGCTGCGGCCTTGTCAGTGGCGGGGCCGTAGCCGAAGCTGAGCCCCATGCAGCCAAGACCGATGGCTGAAACCTCGGGGCCGTGTGTGCCAAGTGTGCGTGTCTACATGCGGTATTCCTTTTTCGTCTCGGATCGAGTTGCGGAGGCTTTGGGGAGGGGGGGCGGTCTCAGCGCGGATACTGGTCTTCGCTGACCTTTTCCATCCACTCGCTGTTCTGGCCGTCGAGCGATTGCTGGATCGCGATGTGGCTCATTGCGGTGTCGGGCGCTGCGCCGTGCCAGTGCTTCACGCCGGCCGGGATCGTCACCACGTCACCGGGGCGGATCTCCTGCACCGGGCCGCCCCATTGCTGCACGCGGCCACAGCCTGCGGTGACCACCAGTGTCTGACCCAGCGGGTGGGCATGCCAATCGGTGCGTGCGCCAGGCAGGAAGCTCACCAGGCCGCCGCTCACATTGGCCGGCTCGGGCGCGACGAAGAGCATTTCGACATTCACCGTGCCGGTGAACCATTCGGCCGGGCCGGCAAAAGTCTGGCGGCTGCCGGAGCGGGTCACGCTGATGGCGGGGGATGATTCAGAAGATGTATTTGTCATGTTGATACCCTTTCTTTCTGAGATGGATTCAGGATGCGCGGACCGCGCGAGCGCTGCCGGATGCAGTCGGTGTGAAACGGATGCTGCGTGCAGCGACCAGGAAGGCCGCGAAGAGCAGCCCGGCGGCAACCGTCATGGTCGTGCCGGTGTGGCGTGCCATGCCCATGGCATCGAATACCGGTGCGTGGCCGCCGGCATACACCACGATCAGTACTGCCAGCCCGAGCGAGGCGCCCAGCTGATGGGCCACGTTCACCAGGCCTGACGCAGCACCGGCATTGCGGGCCTCGACACCGGCCACCCCGGCAACCGTCAGCGGGGCCAGCACCCAGCCCTGGCCGAAGCCGATCAGCAGCATGGGCAGCACCACGCCGCCGAGGTAGGACATGCCGCTTGCGGTGACGCCCAGCCAGGCCAGCCCCAGCACGCACAGCGCCAGCCCGATGAGCAGCATGCGGCGCTGGCCGAGCCGGCGGGCAATCTGCGGCACGCTCGCCGAGGCCAGGAACTGCGGCACGGTGACCGGTACGAAAGCCAGTCCGGCCTGCATCGGCGAGAAACCGAGCGCGCCCTGCAGATACTGGGCGGTGAAGAACCAGAAGCCCGCCATGCCCGAGAGGAAGAGCAGTCGCGCCGCGTAGGCTCCGTTGCGCTGCGGGTTGCTCAGCATGCCCGGGGGCAGCAGCGGCTGGCTGGCATGGCGCTCGATCCACATGAAGGCCGCCAGCAGCACGACACCCGCTGCGATGCCGGCCTGCGTGAGCGGCGACGTCCAGCCTGCCTCGGCGGCTTCGACGATGCCGAAGACCAGCGCGCACATGCCCAGCGTGGAGCTCAGTGCGCCCGCCAGATCGAAGCGACCGGTATGACGCTCGGTTTCGCGGATATGGCGCAGGGCACCGATGATCAGCAGGATGCCGATCGGCAGATTGATGAGGAAGCCGGCGCGCCACGACAGCAGGTCAGCCAGCAGGCCGCCCAGCACCAGGCCCAGTGTGGCCCCGATGCCGGCCGCGGCGGCATACCAGGCCAGTGCCCGGTTGCGCTCGGTACCTTCCTCGAAATGCGTGGAGATCAGCGCCAGTGTGGAGGGCGCGAGCACGGCCGCCCCCAGACCCTGCACCGCACGAAAGGCAATCATCCAGGCGGGCGTGCTTGCTGCGCCGATGGCGAGTGAGGCCAGCGTGAAGAGGCCCAGGCCGGTGATGAACATGCGGCGGCGGCCGAGGATGTCGCCGGCGCGTGCACCCAGCAGCAGGAAGCCGCCGAAAGCCAGGGTGTAGGCATTCTGGATCCAGGACAGGCTGGCCGGCGTGAAGCCCAGTGCGGCCTGGATGCGCGGCAGCCCGGTGAGCACGATGGAGATGTCGATCACCAGCATCAGATAGCTCGCCATGATGAGCAGGAGCACCATGCGTTTGGAATGTGCGGGAGGGGGCGTGGTGTGTGTCATGCCTTGCTGACTCCGAGGCTTTCGCCGGTGTGAAGTGCGGGATCCAGCGCGAGCCGGGTGATGAGATCAGCCAGGGAGTCGAGAGAGACCTCATGGCCGATGAAGGGCTCGCCCTTGCGGGTGAGCTGGTAGCTCACCTTGCGTTCTCGGGTGAACCAGCCTGGTCGCAGCACGGTGTAGTCCAGCCCCGAGGCTTCGATCAGGGCGGCCGAGTCGCGGTAGGGATCCAGCACGTGGCGGTACTTTTCGCCGGGCACTTCGCCGTAGATGCCCATCGAGCTGATGAAGACGAGCCGCTTCAGGCCGATCGCACGCATCGCGTCGATGATCGTGCGCGCCTGGCTGGCCATGTCGCCGGAGAGGTTGGCATAGACCGCGTCCTGCCCCTGCATGGCGCTTTCGAGTTTGACGCGATCGAGCACGTCACCCTCGATGATGCGCACGCGTTGCGGGTCGGGATTGGGCAGGCGACTGGCGCGACGCAGGTAGAGCGTGAGGGCCACGTCCGGCTGGCGAAGCAGCACGGGCGTGGTGTGGCGGGCGAGCTGGCCGTTCGCGCCGAGAATGAGGATGCGGGTCATGATGCGGGCTCAGTATTCCTGCCGCGTCGGGCGGAACAGGATCTTGTTGATATCGACGTCGTCAGGCTGGCTGATCGCGAAGGACACGGCGCGGGCGAAGGAATCCGGCGGAATCGCGTACGCGTCATAGAAGCTCTTCAGGTTCTGCGCCACATCGGCTTCCGTCGCACTCGCCGGCAGTTCGGTGGCCACCGCGCCGGGCGAGATGATCGTGCTGCGGATGTTCCAGGGCTTTACTTCCTGACGCAGGCCTTCGCTGAGTGCGCGCACCGCATGCTTGGTGGCGGCGTATACCGCACCGCTAGGCCCGACCTTGTGACCGGCCACCGAAGACACATTGATGATGTGGCCCGACTTGCGTGCCTGCATGGGCGGCAGCGCGGCCGCAATGCCGTAGAGCACGCCCTTCAGGTTCACGTCGATCATGCGGTCCCAGTCCGCGATCTTGCGGCGCTCCAGCGGCGAGTGCGGCATCAGGCCGGCGTTGTTGATCAGCACGTCGATGCGGCCGAAGGCGCTCAGCGCGGCATCCACCAGCGCCTGCACGTCTGCCGGGTCGGTCACGTCGGTAGCCACGGCAAGCGCTTGCCCGCCTTGCGCCTGCAGCGCTGCGACGAGCGCCTGGAGACGGTCCAGGCGACGGGCGCCTAGCACGAGCAGAGCCCCTTGCTGGCTCAGCAGGCGGGCCGTGGCTTCACCCAGACCGCTGCTGGCACCGGTAATGACGACGACTTTTCCTTCGATGTTGTTCATGGCTGCTCCCGTTTCGTGATGGCCTGAACTTTAGGTTTCGCGGTATCAAGTGAATAGACGGTTGTTTATTGAACGACTATCAAGTAAAAATTGATTATCAGAGTCGCCGGAAGCCGCCATGCCCATCAACGAACTTCGTTCCATTGCCACTTTTGCCAAGGCGGTGGAAACCGGCAGCCTGCGCAAGGCGGCTGCGGCGCAGGGCATGAGTCCGCAGGCGGCGAGCCAGGCGCTGGCCCAGCTGGAACAGCATCTGGGCGTGCGTCTGTTGCATCGCACGACACGCAACATCTCGCTGACTGATGAAGGCCAGCAGTTCCTCGAAGCCGCCCAGCCGGCGCTCGCCGCGCTGGACCGCGCGCTGCAGCGCGTCCGCAGCGCCAAGGACGAATCGGCCGGTCCGCTGCGCATCGTTGGCCCGCGCTCGACTTTTGTGCCGGTGATCGCGCCGCTGGTGGATGAGTTCAGCGGCGTCTATCCCGAGGTGCAGCCGGATGTGCAGCTCGACGACCGCATCGGCAACTGGGTGGAAGACCGCGTCGACGTCGGCTTCCGGATCGGCGCCCAGGCGAAGGAGGGGGTCATCGCACGCCGCCTCTATGCGCTGCAACTCATCATCTGTGCCACGCCCGAATACATCGACCGCTACGGCATGCCGGCTTCGCTGAGCGAGCTGCCGCTGCACCGCTGCACCGTGTTTCGCCATCCCAACAGCGGCCGTCTGCTGCCCTGGTCGGTGAAGGTCGATGGCGAAGTGGTGTCACTCGATGTGACGCCGGCGCTCACCACCAATGATGCGGACTTCGAAGTGGAAACCGTGCTCTCGGGCCGCGCGATCGGCCAGCTCGTCGGCAGCTCGGTGGCACGACACATCCGCGAGGGGCGGGTCGTGCCCCTGCTGAGCCAGCATGTGGCCGATGACAAGAGCGTATTCATCTACTACGGCAGCCGCACGGCGCAGCCGGCGCGCGTTCGTGCCTTCATTGATCTGGCGATCCGTCGCCTGCTGGATACTCCCGACTATGTGCTGAGCCAGAAGGAGCTTGGCGAAGCCGAGCTCGCCCATCGCGCCCGCCTGGTCGGGCGCAGCTGAATCACGCAAAGGACGCCCCATGAAACGCCTGATCTGCATCCCCCTGCTGCTGATGCTTGCCGCCTGCGGCAAGAGCCTGGAAGGCCGCTATGTGCTCGATGCCGGTGTCGGCAGCAGCAGCCTGCGTTTCAGCGCGGGCGGCAAGGTGGTGCAGGGCACGACCGTGCTGGGCATCGGTACGGAAACCGAAACCCGCTACCGCATCGACGGTGACACGGTGAGGATCGGCGACGGCCAGGGCCTCAGCCTCGTCCTGAAGATCCTGCCTGACGGCCAGCTCGAAGGGCCGCTGGGCCTGCGCTATGTGAAGCAGGAGTGAGGAGGCCGGAATTCCGCTGGATGCGGCTTTGCGTGATGCCTGCGTAAAAGCCCGGGCTTTGCCGGGTCGCGGTTCGGGCGCGTGGGCTGCGCCGTCTTGAAGGCTGACCAGGCATCGCGCTCTACGCCATGGAGCGTGGTCTTACGCCGGCGCGCGTGTGCCGAGTGCTTTCACCATGACGATCTCGTCCGGCGAATCCCGGTGCCGTGCGATCGAGTCTTCGTCTGCCAGCGCGAAACCGAGTTTCCGGAGCAGGGCGGCGGAGCGGAAGTTCCCGTGTTTCAGTACTGCCAGGAAAATGTCGATGGCACCCGAGTTCGACACTTCACCTCCAAAAACCGCCTTTCTTGACCTCTCGGCAACGTAGCCGTGCGGGTTTGCGGGGTG
>NZ_JBDIVF010000008.1:0-152739 GCF_039631355.1 Uliginosibacterium paludis
CGAGCGCAGATCCCCTCGTGCCGTACGCATGACCAAAACCCACTACCCCATCAAGAAAAATGCCGCTCAGTCTTAACTGAGCGGCATTGCGTCAAAGCGGGGCCCTGTCACTATCGCCAGCTCCCACCCCCAAAACAGGCAGGCCGGAATGAATGCCTTCGTCAGGCCTTCTTGAAACTCAGCTTTTCCTTGATGCGTGCAGACTTGCCCGAACGCGAACGCAGGTAATACAGCTTGGCGCGACGCACATCACCACGACGCTTCAACTCGATGCTGGCAACCAGCGGCGAGTAGGTCTGGAATGTGCGCTCGACCCCCTCACCCGAGGAAATTTTGCGAACGATAAAAGAAGAGTTCAGGCCGCGATTGCGCTTGGCGATCACGACGCCTTCGTAAGCCTGCAGACGCTCACGGTTACCTTCCTTGACCTTCACCTGGACGATGACGGTATCACCAGGAGCAAACTCAGGGATAACCTTGCCGAGACGAGCAATTTCTTCTTGCTCGAGTTGTTGAATCAGGTTCATGCGTATCTCCATTCAAATATCAAAGGCCACATATCGGCCGCACGCGCAGAGCAGATCGCCACCTGATGCGCGCCTCTTCATTCCTCGCGAAAAGTCGCGAGTCTCGATTCCTGCCTGAACTCCTCAAGCAGCAATTTTTCTTCCTTGCTCAACACCCGTCCAGCCAAAAGATCCGGACGCTTCAGACTGGTCACTCCCAGCGCCTGCTTCAAGCGCCAGCGCCGGATGGCAGCATGATTACCCGAAAGAAGGACGGCGGGAACTTTTGCTCCGGCACGGTCCTCAGGCCTCGTATAGTGAGGATAGTCCAGCAACCCATCTACAAAAGAGTCCTCGACCGCAGAATCCGCGTCATTGAGGGCTCCTGGCAGCAGCCTGATGATGGCATCCATCATCAGCATTGCAGGAAGCTCTCCGCCAGAAACCACCAGATCCCCGACCGAAACCTCTTCATCGACGACTTCATCAAGCAGTCTCTGATCAACCCCCTCGTAGCGCCCACACAGCAACACGAGCGAAGGACATGCTGCCAGACGAACAACCGCTTCGTGATCGAGCGCCCGCCCCTGCGGCGACAGATAAATCACCCTGCTTGCCGGAGACTCGCGTCGAGCAGCACCAATCGCCCGGGACAAGGGATCTGCCAGCATGACCATTCCCGGACCGCCACCATAAGGACGATCATCCACCGACCGATGCAAATCCTCGGTAAAGTCCCTCGGATTCCAGCAGTGCAGAGACCACAAACCCCGCTCCGCAGCACGTCGCGATATTCCGAAATCACGCAAGGCCGCGAACATCTCGGGAAAAATCGTGATGACATCGAACCGCCGACAACCCTCAGGCGCTTCAATCACCAGTCTTGCTCCCAATCAACCCTTATCACCCCTAGGGAGAGATCAACCTCTTCCACATAGGCAGCAACAAAAGGGATCAAGCGCTCGGTCTCGCCATCCTGAATCTGGAGTACGGCATGCGCACCAGTCTCGATGAGCGCATCCACACGCCCCAAAGCCACACCGCCACGTCCGACGACCGCCAGCCCGACCAAATCGGTCCAGTAGTACTCATCCTTGGCCGTTTTCGGCAAGGCTTCACGAGGCGCCGCGAGGTACCAACCATCAACCGCCTCAGCGGCCGTCCGGTCAGAAATCTCCGAAAGGGCCAGCACGACACCCTTGCCATGAGGCCTTAATCCATTCGGACTGACGGCCCGCCAGTCTTCTGAAGACTGTGATTCGGGATTCCGCCCGATCCACCACTGCGGCATTCTGCGCCACGACAGCGGATCATCCCCGAGAGGCTGAACCTTCAGCCAGCCATGAATACCGAAAGGGGCGACAATGCGCCCCATCAAGATCATGGCCATCGAGCAATCAGGCTGCAGCCTTGGCGCCCTGCTTCACCAGACGGGCAACCGTCGGGGAAAGCTGCGCGCCGTTCTGTTGCCAATAAGCAAGGCGCTCGGCGTTCACGGACAGCGCAACTTCAGAACCGGAAGCAACCGGGTTGTAATAACCCACGCGCTCGATAAAGCGACCATCACGGCGGTTACGGGAATCGGCCGCAACGATGTTGAAGAACGGGCGCTTCTTAGCGCCGCCACGTGCAAGACGGATGACAACCATGTTCAGTATCCTGAAAAATCCGGTAGCAAATTACCGAAAACCGCGAATATTAGCCCAGCAAACGTCCTGGCACAAGAGCCAAGACCAGCAAGCGCAGTTCCGGAACGTTTGGTGCCGCTTATCTGAATCGAACAGATGACCTACCGCTTACAAGGCGGTTGCTCTACCAACTGAGCTAAAGCGGCATTCCGAGAGACTGACCGGGCAAATCGGGCATTTCAAACCCCCATCCCGCGATCAGGGCGCGCATTATACATCAGCTCCGAGGAACGACATCATTTCGGGCGTGTTATCGTGCGTCTGGTACGAATCCGCCTGCCATCGGAGACCCCATGCCCGTTGTACAGCGCCCTGCGTCACTGCAAGTCCTCCTTGTCGAGGACGACGAAAACGACGCTGCATTGCTTGAACACCATCTGACCAGAGAGGGCTATACCCTCGAAACCCGCCGTGTCTTCACCTTGCACGATCTGGATGCCGCGCTGCAGGAGAATCGCTGGGATGTCGTCATCTCCGACTATCTTCTGCCTGGCTTCACCGCTGCTGATGCACTGCACTCGGTCATCAGCCTCTGCGAGAACACGCCCTTCATTGTCGTCTCCGGCATGCTCGACGAAGAGACCGCCTGCCGGATGATGCAGGCCGGTGCCCAAGACTATCTGAGAAAGGATCGCCTGGATCGCCTGGCGCCGGTCATTGAGCGGGAGCGGCGCGAGGCCAGAATCCGCCAGGAACGTAGAGCTGCCCTGGAAGCGGTGAGTGCCAATGAGCTCCGCTTCCGCACGCTCTCCGCCAACATCCCCGGCGTACTCTTCCAGATGCGGCAGATCGGCCGCGGGGCGCCCAGCTTCCTGTTCGTGAGCGAAGCCAGCATGATGCTGATGGGCGTGCCGGCCGGAGAGCTCATGCGGAGACAGGACCCGGTACTGGACTTTGTTTTGCCCGACGACCGCAGCAGCCTCGAGTCCGCACTGCTTGACGCGGGCAGCCGTGGCGCCACCCTGAACTGGGAAGGTCGGATTCTTGCGTCTGGGGCGGACATCAAATGGGTCAACATGCGCTGCTCACCGCGAAGTCTGGACGAGGCCACGCTTCTGTGGGAAGGCGCGATGTGGAACATCACCCACAGCAAGGTCACGGAGGCCGAGCTCCGTGCTTCCCGTGCGCAACTGGCGGAACTCTCCGAGCACCTGCAGCGGGTCAAGGAAGAAGAGCGCGACCGCATTGCCCGCGATATCCATGACGTACTCGGCGGGACGCTCGTCGGCATCAAGATTTCGGCCAAGCTGCTCGCCGGCAAGCTGGGCAAGAACGAGCCCTTGCTGCTCGACCACATCGCAGACATCGAAACAATGCTCGACGACGCCATCAGCACCGCAGGCCGCGTCGCGCGCGAGTTGCGCCCGGGCATCCTGAAGGAGTTCGGCCTGGCAGCCGCCATTGAAAGCTACGCCGAAGACTACTCCCACCGCGTCGGCATCCCCTGCTCCGTCCTGTGCGCCGACTACGACATCGAAACCGGCGAAGACACCGCCCTGGCGCTCTTCCGCACCTATCAGGAAGCGCTGACGAACATCAGCAAGCACGCTGGCGCCAGCCATGTCGAAATCCGACTGATGCAGGAGGATGACGAGATCGTTCTGGAAATCAGCGACGACGGCCGCGGCCTGGCAGAGCAGGACCTGCGCAAGCCAAAGTCCTTCGGGCTGCGGAGCATACGGGAAAGACTCAACGGACTGGGAGGGCGTATGGAGTTGCAGAACCGCACGCCGCGTGGAACAACTGTCACGCTGCGAGCTCCTGCGCATCCCGCAGCATTGCAAGCCAAAGCCGAGCTCTCCCGTCTGCAGGCGGGGACAAACCGAAACCAGAATAACGGGCCAACGCAATGACCGACAAAATCCAGGTACTGATCGCAGACGACCACGCCATCATCCGGCAAGGGCTCAAGCAGATTCTCTCCGGCACCGAAGACCTTCAGGTCACGGGCGAGGCCGACGGCGGCGTGAAAGCGCTGCAACTGATCCGGGAGAACGACTATGACGTCGTTCTGATGGATGTCTCCATGCCGGACCGCAACGGGATCGACTCGCTCAAACTCATCAAGAAAGAGTTCCCAAAGCTGCCGGTACTCATGCTGAGCATGCATCCGGAAGAGCAATACGCGATCCGCGCCTTGCGGGCGGGCGCTGCGGGCTATCTCTCCAAGCAGGGAGCTCCGGAACAGCTCGTCGTCGCCATCCGGCAGGTCGCCTCCGGCAAGAAGTTCGTGAGCGCGGCGGTGGCTGAAGAACTGGCCAACTCGATCGGAGAGGATTTCGATCGCCCACCCCACGAAAAACTGTCGGACCGCGAATACCAGACGCTGTGCATGATCGCGTCGGGCAAGACACTGACCCAGATCGCCGAGCAGCTCAACCTGAGCGTCAAGACTGTCAGCGTCTATCGGGCTCGCCTGCTCGAAAAGATGAAGCTTCGCAACAATGCCGAGCTGACCCACTACGGCCTCAAGCACGGCCTCGTCGAATAGCGCCTCCACCCCTACCCCTCAGACAGCCTGAACATGGCAGAACCCACCAGTCCGTCAGAAATCGCGCGGGAAACCCTGAGGCGCCTCGCAATGCGCCGCATCCAGCCCACGCCGGAAAACTTCCGCGAGCTCTATCACGAAATCTCCGGCATCGCCGCGGAAGACCCGTTCCCCGAACGACAGCTGAAGCAGATTGCCACCGCCTTGCCGCGCGCCACCCCGGAGCAGCTGCGGATCGCGCGCCAGTTCGAAGCAGGCCTGACGGGTTGGAGCGACTTCCGCCAGCAACTCGTCGCCAGCCTTGGCGCCCGGGAAGAACTCCCCTGGAATGCGCTGATCAGGGACTTGCTCCAGCAGCTGGAAAGGCGCCAGCAAGGGCTCAACAGCGTCGTCAAGCAGGAAGCGCTATCCCGCGTGCTGGAAAGCAGCGTTGACCCCGAGCTTCTCCACACCCGACTGAGTGGCCTGATCAAGGGCTGGGCGCAGATTCCAGGCGCCATGAGTGCTCCGACCCCTCTTGACGACGAGGCCACGCCACCGGCGCAAGCGCCCACGGCCGCCGCAACAACGACGATCCCGACAGCAACGGACGCCTGGCGAAGTCTTCTGGCCGACACGCTGGACACGGCGATCGGCATGTTGCTCATCGACACGCCGGAGCTCGCAGGTGAAGCCAAGGCGCTGGGCAACATGCTGCGCAAGCCCGAGCCCGGCACCGAGCAGGCCTTCAGCGAACGCCTGAAACAGTTTTCCTACAAGGTCCAGTGGGTTGCGCAGGATCAGAGCTACATCCGCCAGGCCCTTCTGAACCTGCTTCAGCTCCTGATCGAAAACATCAGCGAACTGGTCGTGGAAGACAAGTACCTGCAGAACCAGATGTCGGTACTGCTCGAGCTTTTCCGCAAGCCGCTCGACAAGCATTCGCTCGAGGAGTTGGGCGAACGTCTGCGCGACGTGATTTTCAAGCAGGGCACCCTCAAACGCAGTCTGACCGACGCACAGGACAAGCTGCGCGAGATGCTCGAGCACTTCGTGCAGCGTCTGGGCGAGCTGGCTGACAGCACCAGCGACTACCACGCAAAGGTCAGCGTCTTTGCCGACCGGGTCGCATCCGCTTCAAGCCTGCCCGAGCTCTCCGGGCTCATTACTGAAATCGTCCGCGAAACACGCCAGATCGAATCGAAGGCACTCCACTCCCAGGAAGAACTGCAGAGCCTGCGCGCCGCGGTCGACCAGGCCAACCGTGAAATCGCACGCCTGGAAACCGAGCTTGAAACCGCCAGCGAACTCGTTCGTCACGATCCGCTGACCGGCGCACTCAATCGCAAGGGGCTTGACGAGATGATCGCGCGCGAACTGGCGCGCATGCAGCGACGCAAGACCCGTCTTTCCATCGCGCTGCTTGATGTCGATGATTTCAAGAAGCTCAACGATACCTTCGGCCACACCACCGGGGATGAAGCCCTCAAGCATCTGGCCCGGGTGATCCGCGAAAACATCCGGCCGCAGGACTCTTCCGGCCGCTATGGTGGCGAGGAATTCCTCATCCTGCTGCCGGACACCGGCCTCGAAGACGGCCTCTCCGCGCTGCGGCGCCTGCAGCGCGAGCTGACCCGCCGCTTCTTCCTGCATGACAACCAGAAGCTGCTGATCACCTTCAGTGCGGGCGTCGCAGAGGTCATGCCGGATGACCAGGAGGTCCAGCAAGTCATCGATCGGGCCGACAAAGCCATGTACCGGGCCAAGAAAGCCGGCAAGAACCGCGTAGAGGGCGGCTAGCGGGCGGCAGCCCGCAAACGGAGCAAGGCCGCGTCATCCAGCTGCTCGATCCGCAGGACTTTCTGCCGCGATGTCTCGCCGCTGAGCAGCGTCACCGCGCGCCGCGGTACACCGGTGAATTCCGCAATGAAGGCCAGCAGGCAGGCGTTTGCCTTGCCATCCACCGGCGGCGCGGCCAGCCTGACTTTCAATGCCTCGCCGTGCAGACCCGCAAAACCGGTCTGCCGCGCCCCCGGCTGCACATGCAGGCTCAGCGTCACGACGCCAGCGGCCTGCAGGCGGATTGCCGGCGAGTCGTCCATCCCGTTCAGGGTAGCCAGAACAGCAGAACCTGCAGGATCAGCAGCAGCACCAGAGGCGAGAGGTCGACATTCGCAATGGGCGGAACGACCCGGCGGATCGGCGCCAGGAAGGGGCGTGTGAAAGCATGGATCGGGCCGGCCAGCGGCGAATGTGGATTCACCCAGGACAGCACCGCCCCGATGATCACCACCCACATGAGCATCTGCAGAGCGGATTTCACCAGCCCGAGCAGCCCCAGCAACAGCGCGGCGGGCACAAGGTGCGCGGGGTTCGTCACCCCTGCCAAGAACTGCAGGATCAACACAACCGCCACCTGAATCAGCCAGGCAGGCAGCAAGGAGCAGAGATCAAGCCGACCGACGCCCGGCACGATCTTCTGGAACGGAATGACCGCCCAGTTGGTCGTGGCAAGCACGAACTGGCCGAGCTGGCCGACAAAGGAAATCCGCAGAAAGCGCATCACGGTGCGGATCAGCAGCAGCGCAGTGAAAAAGCTGGCGACGGCCTGCAGGATCAGGGCAAAGGTTCCACTCAGCATCGCGATCTCCTCAATCCTTGCCCAGCTGGTCGCCCAGCTCGGCACCACGTTTTGCCGCAGCGTCGAGCGCGCGTTCGATCAGCGGCAGAAATCCACCCTCGGCCATGCAGCCCAGCGCGGCTGCGGTTGTTCCGCCTTTGGAAGTCACCCGTTCGCGCAGGATCGCGGGCGACTCCGGGCTGGCGTCAGCCAGTGCGGAAGCCCCCACCAGCGTGCGAATGGCAAGCTTGCGCGCGACTTCCGCCGGCAGTCCGAGCTTCACGCCGCCCTGCTCGAGCGCCTCGATGAAATGGAAGACGTAGGCCGGCCCGCTGCCGGATACCGCCGTCACCGCATCGATCAGAGATTCATCGTCCACCCACACGCTCTCACCCACCGCCGCCAGGATCCGGCTGACCGTCTCGCGCTGCGCCGCGGACACCGCCGCGGCCGCAAACAGGCCGGTCATGCCCTGACCGATCAAGGCCGGGGTATTGGGCATGGCCCGCACCAGCAGGGCATGCCCGCCCAGCCAGCGTGAAAGATCCGCCAGGCGCAGGCCCGCGGCGATGCTGATCACCAGCTGCGCACCAAGCTGCCCTGCCACCGGGGCCAGTGCCTCGCGCATCTGCTGCGGTTTGACCGCCAGCACCAGAACGTCACAGGCCAGTGCAGTGGGGTCCAGTCCGGCCACGGCGCGTACGCCGAAGTCCTGAACGAGCCGCTCGCGCGCACTCTCGTAAATTTCCGCTACCTGGAGATCCCCCGCCTCAAAACCCTGCTTGAGGAGCCCGCCGATCAGGGCGGAAGCCATGTTGCCGCCGCCCAGGAATGTGATCTTCATGTTTGCCTTGATTGAAAGCGATTGATGGGATGTCAGACTGCCTGCCGCACTCGGGTACCGAAGATCGCCGAGCCGACGCGCACCATGGTCGAGCCCTCCTCGATGGCCAGCTCGAGGTCATCCGACATGCCCATCGACAGCATGTCGAGCGGCAGGCCGGTCATGGCGCGCAGGTCATCGCGCAGCTCGACCAGTTGCCGGAAGCGGCCACGCAGGCGCGCCTCGTCCGGCCCCGGCTCCGGAATGCACATCAGGCCCGCCAGTTCGATCCGCGGCAACGCGGCCACGGCCTGCGCCAGCGCGGGCAGCTCATCGGGCGCCACACCGCTCTTGCTCTCCTCGCCGCTGACGTTCACCTGCAGGCAGATCCGCAGTGGCGGCAGGTGCACGTCACGCTGTTCGGACAGGCGCTGAGCAATCTTCAGCCGGTCTACCGAGTGCACCCAGGCGAAATGGTTCGCGATGAGGCGGGTCTTGTTGCTCTGGATCGGCCCGATGAAATGCCACTCGATCGGAAGATCGCCCAGCTCGGCCATCTTGTCGATGGCTTCCTGGACATAATTTTCACCAAACGCGACCTGCCCGGCAGCATGCGCTTCGCGCACGGCCGCTGCGGGCCAGGTCTTGGAAACCGCAAGCAGCCGCACCGCATTGTGGTGCCGTCCGCATTTCCGCCCGGCGGCTTCGATGCGTGT
Organism: Uliginosibacterium paludis; assembly: GCF_039631355.1. Taxonomy (NCBI): domain Bacteria; kingdom Pseudomonadati; phylum Pseudomonadota; class Betaproteobacteria; order Rhodocyclales; family Zoogloeaceae; genus Uliginosibacterium; species Uliginosibacterium paludis. Next base: position 8,824 of record NZ_JBDIVF010000008.1, read on the forward strand.
GCTGACTGTGCGCAGGTTTTCAGCTATGCCGGGCATATAATCGATTCAACCTATCCGCCAGAATGGTCGAAAAGTATAACAGCCGCATCCCGCGGCCCCATCCCGAATCCGGAAAGCGAAGAACTCATGGAAATCACTGAACTGCTGGCCTTTTCCGTCAAGAACAAAGCGTCCGACCTTCACTTGTCCGCCGGCCTGCCGCCGATGATCCGCGTCAATGGTGACGTCCGCCGGATCAACCTGCCGCCGCTCGAGCACAAGGACGTGCACGCCATGGTGTATGACATCATGAATGACGGCCAGCGCAAGCAGTACGAGGAGTTCCTCGAATGCGACTTCTCTTTCGCCGTGCCCAACCTGGCGCGCTTCCGGGTCAATGCCTTCGTGCAGGAACGGGGCGCCGGCGCGGTCTTCCGGACCATTCCGTCCAAGGTGCTCTCGCTCGAAGACCTGAACTGCCCGAAAGTCTTCAAGGACATCTCCGAGCAACCGCGCGGCATCGTGCTCGTGACCGGTCCGACCGGCTCGGGCAAGTCGACCACGCTGGCGGCGATGATCGACTATATCAACGAGAACGAATACGGCCATATCCTCACGATCGAAGACCCGATCGAATTCGTGCACACGCCAAAGCGCTGCCTCATCAACCAGCGCGAAGTGCACCGCGACACCCACTCCTTCTCCAACGCGCTGCGCTCCGCGCTTCGTGAAGACCCGGACATCGTGCTGGTGGGCGAATTGCGCGACCTTGAAACCATCCGCCTCGCGATGACTGCGGCAGAAACCGGCCACCTGGTGTTCGGCACACTCCACACCTCGTCAGCCGCCAAGACCGTTGACCGCGTGGTCGACGTGTTCCCGGCCGAAGAAAAGGAAATGATCCGCGCGATGCTCTCGGAATCGCTGCGTGCGGTGATCTCGCAGACGCTGCTCAAGACCAAGGACGGTCAGGGGCGCGTCGCCGCACACGAAATCATGATCGGCACCCCCGCCATCCGTAACCTGATCCGGGAAAACAAGGTGGCGCAGATGTATTCCTCGATCCAGACGGGCCAGCAGTACGGCATGCAGACGCTCGACCAGAACCTTCAGGACCTGGTCCGCCGCAACATCGTATCGCCGGGCGAAGCACGCATTCGTGCAGCCAACAAGGATCTGTTCCCGGGCAACTGAGTTCAGCCCAACCACAACGCATGACGCCGGCCAGGCCGGCACAGGGAGACCGCATGGAACGCGATCAGGCGCTCAAGTTCGTTCAGGATCTGCTCAGGCTCATGGTGAGCAAGAAGGGCTCCGACCTTTTCATCACGGCCGGCTTTCCGCCCGCCATCAAGATCGACGGCAAGATCATCCCGCAGTCGAACCAGATCCTGTCGCCGCAGCACACCCAGGAAATCGCCCGGGCGGTGATGAACGACAAGCAGGCGGCGGAGTTCGAATCAACGAAGGAATGCAACTTCGCGATTTCGCCCTCCGGCATCGGCCGCTTCCGGATGAATGCCTTCGTGCAGCAGGGCCGCATCGGCATGGTGGCACGGACCATCGCAGCCCGCATTCCGACGCTCGACGAGCTGGGCCTGCCCCCGATCCTGCGGGACATCGCGATGTCCAAACGCGGTCTGGTGATTTTCGTCGGCGGTACCGGTACCGGTAAAACCACCTCGCTCGCGGCGCTGGTCGACTACCGCAACGAGCACACTTACGGCCACATCATTACCCTGGAAGACCCGATCGAGTACGTGCACAACCACAAGAACTGCGTGGTGACGCAACGCGAGGTCGGCCTCGACACCGAAACCTGGGAAGCCGGACTGAAAAACACGCTGCGGCAGGCGCCGGACGTGATCCTGATGGGCGAGATCCGCGACCGCGAGACCATGGACTACGGCATCGCCTTCGCCGAAACCGGCCACCTCTGTCTGGCCACGCTCCACGCCAACAGCGCCAACCAGGCCATTGACCGGATCATCAACTTCTTCCCGGAAGAGCGTCGGGCGCAACTGCTGATGGATCTGTCTCTGAACCTGCGCGGCATCGTCTCGCAGCGCCTGCTGCCGAAAAAGGAAAGCAAGGGGCGCGTGCCGGCCATCGAGGTGATGCTGAACTCACCGCTGATTGCCGATCTGATCTTCAAGGGCGAGGTGCACGAGCTGAAAGACGTAATGAAACGCTCCCGCGAAATCGGCATGCAGACTTTCGACCAGGCCCTGTTCGAACTCTACGAAGCCGGTCTCATCACCTTCGAAGACGCACTGCGCAATGCCGACTCGGTGAATGACCTGCGCCTGCAGATCAAGCTCAACAGCAAGCATTCCGACCGCGATCTGCTTGCAGGTGTCCAGAATCTCGACATCATCTAGAAATCACGAATCAATCTGCTGCGCGAACCGATCTCGCCGCTGCGCGACTCGCCGTACGCCAGTATGGCTGCGTTGCTCCCGGCGACCTCGGCCCGCTCGCGACGATTTCTTCGTCATTTCACGCTCAGGGAAAATGCCGTATCGTGTCTGGTGTGGCATTTTTCATGGACGACAGGCCGAAGCAGCCAGCCCCGCACCACGTTTCAAGCAGGCTCCTTGAAGAAGCCCGCCTCTCCAGGCAGCACTAGCCGCGGTTCTGCCCCGCCACGACCTTGAACTCGAACACCCGGCAATCGAGGTCGCCGTTCATGAGCGGAGTACGCTTGGTCGCCTTGAGGCCAATGCGCTTGGCCATTTCCAGATCGGCCGTCAGGAAGTAGCAGTTCCAGCCGGCATAGCCACGCTTGAGTGTGTCACCCAGTTTCGGATACCAGTCCTGCAGCTCGTCGCCCGACGAGAGACGGACACCGTAAGGCGGGTTGCTGACCATCACGCCCTCGTCATCCGGCGCTTCGAGATCAAGCACATCACAAACGAGCAACTCCACCTTGCCAGCCAGCCCGGCAGCCGCGAGGTTGGCCTCGGCATTGGCTAGCTGGCGCGGATCGATGTCGGAGCCGAAAATCGGCAACTCCGGCTCATCACGCTGCCGGCGCTCGGCCGCGCGACGGATTTCACGCCAGAGTTCGGCATCGAAATGACGGAATTTCTCGAAGGCAAAACTGCGCGCGAGACCCGGCGCGATATCCAGTGCCATCTGCGCCGCTTCGATGAGGAAGGTGCCGCTGCCGCACATCGGATCCAGCAGGGTCTGGCCTGGCTGCCAGCCGCTGATCTTCAGGATGCCGGCCGCAAGGTTTTCCTTGAGCGGCGCTTCGACCTTGGCACGCTTGAAGCCACGCTTGTAGAGCGGCTCGCCGGAGGTGTCCAGATAGAGCGTGCAGGTTTCTTCGGTCAGGAAGGCATGAATGCGCATGTCCGGCGACACGGTATCGACGTCCGGCCGGCCGCCGCGGATCTGGCGAAAGTGGTCGCAGATGCCGTCCTTGATGCGCAGGGTCACGAAGTTGAGGCTCTTCAACGGCGACTTGATCGAGGTGACATTGATCCGCATCGTGTTGATGGTGTCGAAGTGCCGTGCCCAGGTCACCGCGCTCGCCAGCCGGTAGATTTCTTCCTCGCTGCGGTAACGGGTAAAACCGACTTTCCACAGCAAACGGGTCGCGATCCGGCTCTCGAGGTTCGCACGGTAGGCATAGGCCCAGTCGCCTTCGCTGGACACACCGCCGTGCGTCACCTCGACATGGGTGGCGCCACAGGCACGCAGCTCTTCGGCAAGCAGGGCCTCGAGCCCGCGCGGACAGGGCGCAAAAAAGGTTTCGGACATGGCGTTCAGAAGGGGCGGACGATGACAAGGATGAGGATGCCCAGCAGAAACAGCACGGGCACTTCGTTGAACCAGCGGAACCACACATGGCTGCGCCGGTTCTGGCGCTCGCGGAACTGCCGCAGCAGCACACTGCAGTAGCCGTCATAGGCGGTCAGGCAGAGCACCAGCAGCAGCTTGGCGTGCAGCCAGGGCTGACTCCACCACATGCCCGGCCCGGCCAGCGTGAAGGTAATGGCGAGGCCAAAGATCCAGGTGCCCAGCATCAGCGGCATCATGAAACGCTTGAGACGCCGCGCCATGCCCAGCAGGCGTTCGTACTCGGCGCCGGCGGTATCGCTGACCTCGGCCAGATTCACATAGATCCGCGGCAGATAAAAAAGGCCGGCAAACCAGCTGATGACGAAAAAGACATGGATTGCCTTGAGCCAGGGATAGGCCATTTCAGTTTCCTTGTTGTTCCTTGCAACGCTGCGCCAGTGCGTGCTGCAAGCCTTCCAGCACATCGGGATGACGCGGCTGCCAGCGCAGTTCGCGCCGGATGCGCGCGTTGCTGAGCCTGCGGGATTCGCTCATGAAGCTCATGCTGAGCGCCGTGAGACGCCGTGCACACTCGGCGCGGCTCAAGCGCGGCGGGCGCGGCAGGCCAGCGAGGTCGGCCATTGCATCGTAATAGTCGCCCATCCGCAAGTCCGAATCATCGCAGGTGTTGAAAACACGCAGCCGCGGCCCGCGAAAGAGCGCCAGACAGGCCGCCCGGGCCAGATCGTCGGCATGAACGTGATTGGTGAAGACATCTTCCTCTGCCCGCAGCACCGGATCCCCGCGTTCCAGACGGGCCAGCGACAGGCGCTCTGCCGCGTAGATGCCGGGTGCCCGCAGGATGCGCAGCGCGCCGCCGCTCGCCAGGGCATGCGCCCGCAGCCGCGTTTCAGCCGCGAGACGACGCCGGCCCCGCGCACTCCGTGGCGCGGGCGCGCGATGCTCCTGGACCACGGCGCCGTCGCAGTGACCATACACGCCCGAAGTGCTGACATAGACCACACTGCGCAAGAAACGCCCGCCCCGCGTGAGCGCTGCCAGCAGACGCCGGATGCGCGGATCGTCCTCGCCGGCGTCAGGCGGCGGCGCGCAGATGAGCAGGTACTCGGCCAGCCCGGCGAGGCGCCGGAGTGACTCGCGCCGGTCCAGATCGCCGCGGATCACACGCGCCCCCAAACCCTGCCAGCGGCTTGCGGCCTCGTCACTGCGCACCAGGGCGCTCACCTCGAAATGCCGGCGCAGCCAGGGCATGGCGCGTGCGGCCACGTCGCCACTGCCAATGATCAGGAGTCGATTCATGGCGCGATTATCGCAAAGCCTGCACTTTCAGTGGCCCGGTTTGCCCTGCCCCGCGCTGTGCCGGCGCAGCGAGCCTGGGCGATAATGTGCGCCTTTCCGAAACTGCCGAACCTCCCCCCATGACTCACCGGATTTCCCTCCAGCCTGGCGGCCAGTCCTTCCCGGCCGACGCTGACACCACACTGCTGCATGCCGCACTGGACGCCGGCCTGATGGTGCCTTACGGCTGCCGTGACGGCGCCTGCGGCGCCTGCAAGGCCAGAGTGACGCAGGGTAGCGTTGACCACGGACACGCGCCCTTCACCACCTTGCCGGAAACCGAACGCGAAGCGGGCATGGCGCTGATGTGCTGCGCCCGCGCGAAGACAGACCTCGAAATGGAAGTGCGCGACGTACGCTCCATTCACGACATCCCGGTCCGCAAGCTGCCCTGCCGCGTACAGTCGCTCGACCGGCTTGCAGACGATGTGATGCGCCTGGTACTGCGCCTGCCACCCAGCGAGAATTTCAGCTTCCTGCCCGGCCAGTACATCGACTTTCTGCTGCCGGGCGGTGAGCGCCGCAGTTTCTCGGTGGCCAACACGCCCAACCCCGACAACCAGCTCGAGCTTCATGTCCGCCTGATCCCCGGCGGAAAATTCACGCCCCAGGTCTTCACGACCATGAAGCCGCGAGACATCCTGCGCATCGAAGGCCCGCTCGGCAGCTTCCATCTGAAGGACGCACCGGAGCCCGGCGTGGAGCATCCCCTGGTACTCCTCGCTGGCGGCACGGGGTTCGCGCCGCTCAAGGCCATCATCGAGGACCTGATCGCACGCGGCTCGCAACGCGACATCGCGCTCTACTGGGGCGCACGCGACCGGGCCGGTCTCTACCTGCACGAACTCGCAAGCAGCTGGGAAACAGCCCTGCCGGGACTGCGCTACATCCCGGTCATCTCGGACGAAACCGCGGCTGACTGGACAGGCCGGCGAGGTCTTGTTCATGAAGCCGTCATGACCGACCTGCCCGACCTTTCGCACCACCAGGTCTATGCCTGCGGCGCGCCGGGCATGATCGAGATTGCAAAAAAGGATTTCAGCGAACGCTGCCAGTTGCCGTTAACCCACTTCTACGCAGACGCTTTCACCTTTTCTGCCGACGCCCGGAACTGATCACGATGCCGGGCATGCGGCCCGGTCATCGGAGAATCCTTCATGAGTTCCAGCGTTCTGATTACGCGCGAACCCGTCGTCAATCAGCAGCGGGCGATCACCGCCAACCGCATCATCGTGCACGCTGCCAATATCCAGCAGGCCATCCAGGCGCTGGAAAACCTGCGGCCTCACTGGCCGACGGTACACCCGGTCTTCGTGAGCCTCGGGCGGCTCGTTCCCACCCCGGAACTCCTCGAATGGCCCTTGCCGGAGAATACGCTGGTCGAATTCCCCGCGCCGGCGCTGCAGTATCCGCAGATCCAGGACCTGATCCGTCGCTTCAACGAAGCCGGCACCCCGCTGGCCCTGTCCTGGTTCCAGCCCGGTGCGGCCTGGCCCGATGGCGTGGACTGCCGCTTCACCCTCGCTGACGTCAACAAGGTCGCGTCGCCCGACAGCACGCCGGGCCTGCCACTGGCCTGGGGCCTGCCCGACGTGCCGGCTTTCGCGCGCGCCGTGCAGCAGGGTTACACCGGCGCAGCGGGCTGGTTCTTCCTGCGGGGCGTGACGCCCGCCAAGGAACTTGCGCCGGCGCATGCCCAGATCGTGCATCTGCTCAATCTGGTCCGCAATGACGCCGACATCACCGAAATCGAAACGGCTCTCAAGCGTGACGTATCCCTGCCTTACAAGCTGCTGCGCTACATCAACTCGCCCGGCTTCGGACTGATGGTGGAGGTGCAGTCCTTCCGCCATGCCGTCACCATTCTCGGCCGCGAAAAACTCAACAAATGGCTGGGGCTGCTGCTGGTCTCCGCCAGTCGCGACCCTTCGGCGCCCGCGGTCATGCAGGCCGCGATCGCGCGCGCGCGGATGATGGAAATCCTCGGCGCCCAGTTTTTCGACAAGGTACATCTCGACAATCTGTTCCTGACCGGCGCCTTCTCCCTGCTCGACGTGCTGCTCGGCACACGGCTGGACACGGTGCTTGAGCAACTCTCGCTGCCACCGGATGTGCGCGACGCGCTGCTGGGGGCGGGCGGCGCTTACGCCCCGCTGCTCAAGCTCGCGATCTCCTCGGAATCCTTCCTGCCCGACCAGTTGCGCGCGCAAAGCGAAGCCCTCGGACTGACCATGTCGCAGGTTTCTGCCGCGCTGCTGCAAGGCGTCGCGTTCGCCGATGCCCTGAGTTTCGGCTGAACACCCGGTCACGCGAATGAAAAAGGCCACTCACCAGGAGTGGCCTTTCATTTTCAAGTAGTGCAGGGACTCAGACGGTGCGACCGTAGGTATCCTCAAAACGCACGATGTCGTCTTCGCCGAGATAGGAACCGGACTGCACCTCGATGATCTCGAGCGGCACCTTGCCCGGGTTGGCCAGACGGTGAGTCGTGCCCAGCGGGATGTAGGTGGACTGGTTTTCCGACAGCAGCAGCACCTTGTCGCCGTTCGTGACTTCCGCCGTTCCGCTCACCACGATCCAGTGTTCGGCGCGATGGTGGTGCATCTGCAGCGAAAGCTTGGCGCCCGGATTCACCACGATGCGCTTGACCTGGAAGCGGCCGCCCATGTCGATGCTGTCATACCAGCCCCACGGGCGATAGACCTTGCGATGGCTCGCCGCCAGCGTCTTGCCTTCCGCCTTGATGCGATTGACGATTTTCTTCACGTCCTGAGCGCGCCCCTTGTCAGCCACCATGATGGCGTCAGGCGTTTCGACCACGACCAGATCCTTTACGCCGACCGTTGCGACCAGGCGACTGTGGGAAAACACGAGGCAGGACTCGGTGTCCTCGAGCATCACTTCGCCGCGCGTCACGTTGCCACCGGCATCCTTGTCACTCACTTGCCACAGCGCATCCCATGCGCCCACATCGCTCCAGCCGGCATCCATCGGCACCACCACGGCCTCGCCCAATTCGGGATGCTCACCCAGCTTTTCCATGACTGCGTAGTCGATCGAGTCCGACGGGCAGGCACTGAAGGCGGTCTTGTCGACGCGCACGAAATCCGCGTCCCGCCCGGCCTTTTCGATGGCCACGGAGCAGGCCTGTGCAATGTCGGCGCGCAGACTTGAGAGGGCCTTCATCCAGACCGAAGCCTTCATCATGAAGATGCCGGCGTTCCACAGGTATTCGCCGCTGGCCACATAGGCTGCGGCACGCTCTGCGTCAGGCTTTTCGACAAAGGCAGACAGCTTGCGTGCCGTCTGCGCGCCCGCGCGCACTTCACCCGTGCGCAGATAACCGTAACCGGTTTCGGGACGGTCCGGCACGATACCGAAGGTCACCAGTGCGCCTTGCTCTGCCTGTTTCAGACCTTCGGCCAGCGCAGCCTGGAAAGCCGTCACATTGGTCACGATCTGGTCTGCGGGCATCACCAGCAGCACCGGATCGGCACCGTCCTGAGCGGCCACCAGCGCGGCCAGTTGCATGGCGGGTGCGGTATTGCGGCCCACGGGCTCGAGCACGATGCGATCGGTGTGCTGACCGATCTGGCGCATCTGCTCGGCGATGATGAAACGGTATTCCTCGTTGGTCACCACGATCGGACGGGCGATGTCCGCGCCGAAACCGTTGAGCCGAAGCGCGGTGATCTGGAGCAGGGATTCGTCGCCCGTCAGCGGCAGGAGCTGCTTCGGATAGGTTTCGCGCGATGCGGGCCAGAGACGTGTTCCAGAGCCCCCGGAAAGGATGACGGGTTGCAATGCCATGATCTGCTTCCTCTTTGTTTTATTGGATGAATGATTTGCTTACTGGTAACCGTCGGGATTGGCGCTTTGCCAGCGCCAGGAGTCCGCACACATTTCTGCCAGGCCGCGCTCGGCACGCCAGCCAAGCAATTCCGCGGCCAGCGCAGGGTCGGCATAGCATTGCGCCACGTCGCCGGCACGCCGGGCAACGATTTCGTAGGGCACGGGCTTGCCACTCGCGGCTTCAAACGCCCGCACGACGTCCAGCACCGAGTAGCCCTGCCCCGTGCCCAGATTGAGTTTCAGGACGCCCTTGTTGGCCGCCAGATAATCCAGCGCTCGCACATGGCCGATCGCGAGATCCACCACATGGATGTAGTCGCGCACGCCGGTGCCATCGGTCGTCGGGTAATCCCCGCCGAAAACCGACAGTTTCGCCCGCTTGCCGACCGCGACCTGCGAGACAAAGGGCATCAGATTGTTCGGAATACCGTTCGGATCCTCTCCGATCCGGCCTGAAGGATGGGCACCGACAGGATTGAAATAGCGCAGCAGCGCCACTCGCCACTCGGGGTCGGCTGCAGCAAGATCGCTCAGCACGAACTCCATCATCCATTTCGTACGGCCATAGGGATTGGTCGGGCCGGTCGGGAAATCCTCGCGGATCGGCACGCTGGCCGGATCGCCATAAACAGTGGCCGACGAACTGAACACCAGGGTCTTAACGCCTGCTTCACCCATGACTTCCGCCAGGGCAACCGTACCGGCGATGTTGTTGTCGTAGTACATCAGCGGCTTGGCCACCGACTCACCGACCGCCTTCAGTGCAGCGAAATGAATCACCGCCTCGATACGGTGCTGGGCAAACACCCGACGCAGTCCGTCTCGGTCGCACACATCGACCTCGTGCACCGCCACAAGTTTGCGCCCTGCCAGCGCCTCGACCCGCCTGAGCGACTCGGGCTTGCTGTTGCAGTAATTGTCGACCACGACAACGTCATGCCCGGCCTGAAGCAGTTCAACGCAGGTGTGAGAGCCGATATAGCCCGCACCACCGGTCACCAGCACACATGCCATTCGATTCTCCTCAGGCGTAGGTTTCGCACTGCACGAAGCGCTGACCGGCCCGGTCCTTGGCCGACAGTTGCGGTTCGATGCCTTCCAGCGGCCAGGAAATGCCCACGACCGGGTCATCCCAGGCCAGACAGCGCTCATGTTCGGGCGCGTAATAGTCGGTGGTCTTGTACAGGAAGTCAGCCGTCTCGGACAGCACCACGAATCCATGGGCAAAGCCTGCCGGCACCCAGAACTGCCGATTGTTTTCAGCGGACAGTTCCACACCTTGCCACTTTCCGAAAGTAGGCGAGTTGCGCCGCATATCGACAGCCACATCCCACACACGCCCGCTGACCACCCGGACCAGTTTGCCCTGCGGCTGCTTCATCTGATAGTGCATGCCACGAAGCACGCCGCGTGCCGAGCGGGAGTGATTGTCCTGCACGAAGTCCAGTTTCAGACCGGAGGCTTCACGAAAGACCTTCTCGTTGTAGCTCTCCATGAAAAAGCCTCGTGCGTCGCCCCAGACCTTGGGCTCGAGAATCAGCAGGCCGGGCAGTTCGCCCTGAATCACATTCATCGTATTGCTCCGTCAATCAGTGCTCAGAAATGCCAGGGCTCCGCCATGCGGGCGACCTGGTCACGCAAGTTACCGACATGCTCCTCCCACCAGCCGCGTGTATTGAACCAAGGGAAAGCTGCGGGAAAGGCGGGGTCGTCCCAGCGGCGTGCCAGCCAGCCCGCGTAGTGAATCATGCGCAAGCTCCGCAAGGCCTCGATCAGCCCCGCCTCGCGCGGATTGAACTCGGCAAAGTCCTCGTAGGCATCCACGAGCACACCGAGTTGTCTGCTCATCTCGGCGCGCTCGCCGCTGAGCAGCATCCAGAGATCCTGAACTGCCGGCCCGGTGCAGGCATCGTCGAAATCGACGAAATGTGGCCCGGCATCCGTCCACAGTACGTTGCCAGGATGACAGTCTCCATGCAGCGCGATGAGCCTGACACTGCCCGCCCGGTCATAGGATCGGCGCACGCCATCGAGTGCGGAAGCTACCGCCAGGGCATAGGCTTCACGCAAATCGGGCGGCAGGTGGGCGGAATCGAGCACAAAGGCGGAAGCCTGCTCACCCCAGGTATGGACGTCCAGCGTCAGGCGGTGGCGAAAAGTCATCGATTGACCCGCCGCATGAATCCGGCCAATGAAACGCCCGATCCAGGCAAGCACCGCGGGATCATCCAGCTCGGGTCCTCGACCGCCCCGACGCTCGAAAACGGCCAGCCGGAAACCCTCGCAATGCGCCAGGGTCGAACCATCCGGCAAAACGATGGGCGGTACAGCCGGAATCTCTGCTGCGGCCAGCGCGCGAGTGAAGGCATGCTCCTCAAGGATCGCTTCTTCGCTCCAGCGCCCCGGCCGGTAGAACTTGGCCACCACATAGCCGCCCGCATCCAGCCCGGCCTGGTACACGCGGTTTTCATAGCTGCCGAGCGCCAGCAGACGCCCGTCCGTGCGCAGGCCGGCGGCGTCGATGGCATCAAGGACGCGCTCCGGCCCCAGCGTCGCGAAGGGATGAAGGGTATCGACCTCCATCAGCCGCGCGCATCCCCCCAGCGCAGCATGGTGCGGTCATCGCCCACGTATACCGTGTGTCCGTTGCGGTCCACGCAATAGCGGGAAGAGACCACCATCTCGGCAAAGGTCATGCCGACGCCGATCCGGGTGTATTCGAAGAGCACGCTGCGGACAACGGTTGCCCCCGCACGGATATGGCTGCCGTGGCCGATCCAGGCCGGTCCGATGATGGTGGCGCCCGGTTCGATTTTCACGCTGGAGCCGATATAGACCGGGCCGACGATATTGACCGAGTCCCAGTCGATGTGGGTGTTGAGACCGACCCACACGCCCGGCCGGATCTGCTTGCCCGGCATGTCCATCTGAGCGACTTCGCCGCGCAGCACGCGCTGCAGCACCGCCCAGTAATCGGTGACACGGCCAATGTCGATCCAGTTGAAGAAGCGTTTCTGGGCGTAGAACGGCAGGTTCTGTGCCACGAGCGCCGGGAAGAGCTCGCTGCCGATGTCATACACCTTGCCGGAGGGCACCAGATCCAGTGCGGCGGGCTCGAAGATATAGATGCCGGTGGAGGCCAGCGTGCTCTTGGCTTCTTCGGGCGTCGGCTTCTCCTGGAAGGACTGGATGCGGCCTTCTTCGTCGGCCACCACGATGCCGTAGTTCTTCACCTCCGCCAACGGCACGTCGAGCGCGACCACGCTGGCGATCGCGCCCTTGCTGCGGTGCTCATGCAGTGCCGCACCAATGTCGAGATCAATCAGCGCATCCCCGCAAAGCACCAGGGTCGTCTGGTCGAAGAAACCGGAGTTGTCCTGGATGTGCTTCATGCCGCCGGCCGAACCGATCGGCTTGGGCAGGATGTCGCCGTGCTCGTAGGCGCCTTCATAGGAGTAGCCGATTTCCACGCCCCAGCGATGGCCATCGCCGAAATACTCCTCGATCTTCCGGTGCATGAATGCCACGTTGATCATGATTTCCTTCACGCCATAGCGCGCGAGGTGCTCGATGATGTATTCCAGAACCGGCTTGCCGAGGATCGGAATCATCGGCTTGGGGATGTCCTTCGTGAGCGGACGCACGCGGGTACCCTGCCCCGCAGCCAGAATCATTGCCTTGGCCATTCTCTTCTCCCTGAAAATCAAGCCGCCATTGTGGCGCAGTGATGTGACATCCCGCGCCCAATTGCGTCACAAGCGCTGCTTCAAACTCCGCGCTGACTGATGTGATCAGCCATGCGCACGTAATCCTGGACCGACAGCGTTTCGCCGCGCGCCTGCGGACTGATGGCGAGTGCCTCGAAATCGGCATCCGTCATCCATTCTCTCAGGGTATTCCTTAATGTTTTGCGGCGCTGCCCGAATGCGGCGGTCACGATCCTGCCAAACAGCGCTTCATCACGGCAGCAGCATTCGCTCATCGGCTTGGGCTGGAGGTAGACGATGGCAGAAGTGACCTTCGGCGCGGGACGGAAGGCGCCGGGCGGCACATCGAACAGATGGGCCATGTTGAAACGGTACTGCAGCATCACCGAGAGGCGTCCGTATTCCTCGCTGTCAGGCTCTGCCACCATGCGCTGGACGACCTCCTTCTGCAGCATGAAGGTCATGTCGCGCACGCGTTCGGCAAAGCTTGCGAAATGGAACAGCAGCGGTGTGGAGATGTTGTAGGGCAGGTTTCCGACCACACGCAGGGGTGCGGGCAGGCGCGCGAAGTCGAACTTGAGCGCATCTCCCTCGTGAATGGTGACCTGCTCGGGCGCATAGGTTTCCTTGAGCCGGGCAATCAGGTCGCGATCGATTTCCACCACGTCCAGATGGCCGCAGGCTGCCAGCAGCGGCACGGTCAGCGCGCCCAGGCCCGGACCGATCTCGACGATGTGCTGGGCAGGATCCGGCGCAATGGCCGTGATGATCTTGCGGATGATGTTGGGGTCGGACAGGAAATTCTGGCCGAAGCGCTTGCGCGCGGTATGACCTTGAGGCATGGCAACCTGCACGCGGTTATTGGCTGCGTGCAGCGATGAGTTCCTTGATTCGGGGGATGGCCGCGAAGCCCGCCTGCTCGCCGCGCAGGATGGCTTCATGGCGTTGCTGGAAATTGGCCGCTGGCAGGCCTTTCACATCAGGCCGGATCACCACGTCGGCATCGCGCATTTCGAAGCTGCCCAGCGTCACGCTCATGATGGAGATCGTGTCGAGCAGCAGGTCGATCCCGCCCTGATTGGATTTTCCGGTGGGCTGCTCGGAGATATCGACCGCGATGACGATGTCGGCACCCAGCTGACGTGCGGCGCGTACCGGCACCGGACTTGTCACGCCGCCATCGACATATTCCTTGCCGCGAATCACGACCGGCGAGAACACGCCCGGTACGGCAGAGGAAGCACGCACGGCAGTGCCCGGGTTGCCACTCACGAAAACCGTAGGCTGGCCTGCAGCGAGATCGGTCGCGACGACGGCGAGGCGCCGCTTGAGGCTTTCGATGGGCTTGTTGGCCAGTTGCTGATTGATGAATTTCTCGAGCGCCTCGCCCTTGAGCAGGCCGCGGCCGAACACGCTCCAGTCGGAAAAGGAGCTTTCCTCCATCTGGAATGCCATCTTCTGCAGTGCAAAGGCATCATTGCCCGCGGCATAAAGCGCACCGACCACGCTGCCCGCACTGGTGCCGACAATGATGTCCGGGCGAATCCCCTGGGTCTCGAGCGCCTTGATGACGCCGATGTGCGCGAAACCACGCGCCGCACCGCCCCCCAGAGCGAGCGCCACCTTGGGCGGCGCCTTGGCAACGACAGGAACAGGCACGGGCACCGGAGCGGGCGTGGGGGCAGAGACCGGTGCAATGTTGGTCGTGCAGGCGCACAGACCGAGAACGACGGCCAGCAGGCCGGTGGTTTTCTTCATGACAGACTCACTGACGCGCCCGGATCATGGCGAGGGCGCAATCGACCGCGGCAAACAGACTGCCCGGATCGGCCTTGCCGGTGCCGGCCAGGTCAAGCGCCGTGCCATGGTCGACCGAGGTACGGATAATGGGCAGGCCCAGGGTGACATTGATGCCGCCACCAAAGGTGGCAAACTTGAGCACCGGCAGCCCCTGGTCGTGATACATCGCCAGCACGGCATCCCCCCGCGCCAGCTGGTGAGGGGTGAAGAGCGTATCCGCCGGCAGCGGGCCGATCAGCTGCATGCCTGCCGCCCGGAGCTTCTCAAGCACCGGCTGGATCACGTCAATCTCTTCACGCCCCATATGCCCGCCCTCACCGGCATGAGGATTGAGCCCCGCCACCAGAATGCGCGGAGCCGGCAGACCGAACTTGTCCCGAAGATCATCATGCAGGATGTGCAGCACCGCCTCGAGCTCCTCGGGCGTCAGGGCGGCAGGCACCCCCTTGAGCGGCAGATGCGTGCTGGCCAGCGCGACCCTCATCCACTGACGCTCCGGACCATACTGCCCCGCCAGCATCATGACGACACGCCGGGTTGCAGTGCGCTCCGCGAGATATTCGGTATGCCCGGTAAAAGGAATCCCGGATTCGTTGATGACACTCTTCTGCACCGGAGCCGTCACCATTGCGGCGAACTCGCCGCTCAGGCAGCCATCGATGGCGAGATCCAGCGTGCGCAGCACATAGGCCGCGTTCTCGCACACCAGCTTGCCAGGCCGTGCGGGCGCGGGCAGATCGACATCCAGCACCTCGAGAACGCCCGGCGGTGTAACGGCGTCACGCCGGTAAGGCACGAAAGCAGCCTGCACTCCGGCCATCCGGGCGCGCTCGACCAGCAGCGCGTGATGGCCGATCAGGACAAAGCGGACCGGCCGGTTTGCCCTGCTCAGCGCTGCGCAGATCTCCGGGCCGACGCCGGCGGGCTCCCCCGTCGTAATCGCGATCGTGGCTTGCATCCGGATGCCTGGGCTTACTCGGGCTTGATTTCGACGTAGGCGGTATCGCGCAACTGGCGCAACCAGTCTTCATAGGCTTCGTCTGCCTTGCGCTCGCGCACGGCCTGACGCGCCGCCATCTTGCTCTGATCGGCGGTGACATCCAGTTTGCGACGTTCGACCACCTGGATCAGGTGCCAGCCGAACGGTGTCTGAACGACGCCACTCACTTCACCGGGCTTGAGTGCGTTCATCGCGCCTTCGAACTCAGGCACCGTATCGCCGGGCGATACCCAGCCCAGATCCCCCCCCTTGGTCGAGGTGATGTCGGACGAGTTCGAGCGCGCCAGCTCCTGGAAGTCCGCACCGTTCCGGATGCGCCCCAGCAAGTCTTCCAGCCGGCGCCTTGCCTGGGCTTCGTTGCTCACGTCCGCCGTGCGGATCAGGATGTGGCGGGCATGCGTCTGCTCGATCTCCACCTTTTTCGGGGCCTGATCCCGCTGATCGACGAGCTTGAAAACGTGCAGGCCGGAGGTCGTACGCAGCACACGGCTGACCTGCCCCTTCTTCATGCCGGCAAGCTGATCGGCAAACACGGAAGGGATGCGCTCGATCGGGCGCCAGTCCAGCGAACCGCCCTGCATGGCGTCCTGCGAAGAGGAGTAGCTGGCGGCGAGCTTGCCGAAGTCTTCGCCGGCATTGATCTGCTTCATGAGTGCGTCGGCACGGGCGCCCAGCGCCATCCACTGCTCGGGCGTCGCGCCATCCCTGGCGGCCAGGAAGATGTGCGAAATGAGGTATTCACGGCCGGCGGGGGATTCGTTGCCGGCCGTCATGGCGGCTTCGATTTCGGCATCGCTCACGCTCAGGCGGGGCTCGATTTCACGCTCGCGCAGGCGAACCATGATGATTTCGTTGCGGATGCTGTCCCGGAACTGCGCCCAGCTCATGCCTTCCTTTTCGACGAGCTTGGGCATTTCGGCCAGGGTCACGCGATTCTGTTCGGCAATGCGCTGGATCGCGCGATCCAGCGAGGCGTCGTCGACCGTCACGTTCATCTGCCTGGCGCGCTCGAGCTGGATGCGCTCAAGCACCATGCGCTCGAGCACTTGCTGGCGCAACTGGCTCGCCGGCGGCAGCGGCGTGCCCTGCCCGGCAAGCTGATGCTCCACCTGGGCGAGCCGGCTGCGCAGCTCGGAGGCCGTGATCACATCGTCATTGACGACCGCGGCCACCCGGTCAAGCTCTGCCGCATGCAGCTGGAAGCAGGCCGGCAATACAAGTGCGGTCATCAGGCCGCGAAACAGACTCTTCATCATCGTCGTCAAAAGCTTGCAGGTAGGGGAGAGGAACACCGTTAATCGTCGGAACCGCCGAACATCGGGTCGCCGACGGCCGGGTCGTTGATCTTGCCATATCCGCCCACGCTGCGCTTGAGCAGGTTCACCGGGCTTGATCCAACCGAAGCCAGGCCGTTGAACTCCAGCTGGATGAAGAACGAGTTGTTCCGCTTGGTGGTCGAGGTCACCAGGGTCTGCCAGGCTGTGCGCAGCACCCAGCAATCCCCCTGATATTCGAGACCGGCAATGACCTCGCTTGCGCGTTTTTCACGCAGATTGAGGTCATAGCGGCCGACGCCATACCAGTTCCCCCACAACGGCCATTGCGCGGAGAAGTCGATGTTGCGGGACTCGTCCCGCTTGTAGCGGTAGCTGACCGAGGCCACCTTGGCGTAAGCCGGCTGGTAACGGAACCCGGCAACTGCGCGCTGCCAGAGGCCGACACGCGGGTCGTACTGCAGAGCGGTTTCGGCCCACAGATTCTTCTGTACCCGCCCCGACACGCCCCCCAGGATATTGGCCACCCGCCCTTCGCGCGTGGTTTCGCCGGGCAGCGTCACGCGTTGATCCGAAAAATAGAAACGCTGCGCCAGGGCATAGCGCATCCACTCTTCGCCACTCTGCGCTTCGATCATGCGCGACTGCAAACCTGCAGTGAGCTGATTGGAATCCGAAATGCGGTCACTGCCGGAGTAGGCATTTTCCGAAAAGATCTGCGCGAAATTGAAATCCGCCTTGGCCGTGTCGAACACGGGGAAGGCGCTCTGGTCGCGATAGGCCGAGCGCGCGTAATAGAGCCGCGGCTCCAGGGTCTGGATCTGCGCGACGCCATTCGACTCCGTTTCACGCTCGAACACCACGCCGGAATCCAGCGTCAGGATCGGCACGCTGCGATTGAGCGAGGTATCGCCATTGCTCGCCGGCTCATCGAGCTGGTAGTGCGAAGCGTGCACCCCGACCTTCGGCGTCAGGAAAAACGCCGAGCTCTGCATCGGGTAGGAGATCTGGGGATAGGCCATGCTGCGCTGGCCATCGACCGCGCTCGCGCTCGCGAAGCTGGTGTATTCCATCGGCATCGTCATCGAGAGGCCGTGGAAATCCGCCTGGGTCGCCGTCAGGGACAACTGGGGACGACGACTGTAGGGCTCGGAACCGGACAGCACCTGATAGCGCTGCACCAGCACGCCGCCCGTCAGCCAGCTGCCGCTGTTGTAGTTCAGCGTTGCTTGCTGGTTCAGCGTGGATTGCGAGGTCGCCGCGATCTTGGAGCTCAGATCGGTAAAGTAGGTCTTGTCCGAAACCTGGGTCGCATCGACCGCGCCGCTCAGCCCGTAGCCGAAGTCCTGCTGATGCTTCCAGGCAACGACGGAACGGGAGCGCTGCTCGACCTTGTCCTCGGGCATGTATTCGCCGCGCAGGTTGCCATTGGACTTCGCATTCAGATAGCGGAACTCGCCCCCCAGCTGCACGCCACGCTCGCTCATCCAGCGCGGCGCCAGCGTCGCATCGTAATTCGGCGCGAGATTGAAGTAATAGGGCAGCGAGGCATCGATGCCATTATTGGTCGAGCTGCCAAGGGTCGGCGGCAGGAAGCCCGACTGCCGGCCACCGCTGAGCGGGAAGTCCACCCACGGCGTGTAGGCGATCGGCACATTCTTGAAAACGAGGGTGCTGTTCCAGGCCTCACCCTTGTCTCGATCGAAATCGAGATTCAGTTCGTTCATGCGCAGGTACCAGGAAGGATCCGGCGCCGGGCAGGTCGTGTAGGTCGCGTTGCTGAGCTGATACTGGTTCTCGCCTTCGAGCTTGAGCAGATCGGCTTCGCCGGAGCCTCGCACCATCCGGGTCAGCGCCTTGGCATTGGGATCGACGCTGCGGCCCTGCCCGCTCAGCTGCCCCGAGACCTTGCGCTCGCGCTGCAGCACATAGTTGGGCGTTTCGACCTCGCCATACAGGGTATCGAGATTCACCCGCGCCTTCGGCCCTTCGATCTGGTCGCCACCGCGAACCAGCTTGACCGAACCCTCTGCCGTCACTTCATTGGCGATCTGGTCGTAGAACAGCTTGTCGCTGGTCAGCGTCATGTCGCCACGATCCAGACGCACATTTTCCTGCGCGACCATATTGACCTGGTCGCGACCGTCGATGCGACGCGCCTCGATCCGGGTGGCGCGCGGGTCGAGTTTTTCCTTCGCCTCCGGAGCAGCAGCCAGTGCGGGTGCGGGTGCGCTGAGCGGCGCGCGGCGAGTGTCGGCAGGTCGGACGGTTTTCGGCGCTTTCCCCGTGTCGTCCGGCGTTGCACGAGGCGCCGAAGCGGCCGCCTCCGGCACCGACGCCTTGTCGCCCAGCAGACGCGGATCCACAGTCAGGGATTGGCCCTGCGCCACGATCGGAAGAGCGGCCATCACGGCCAGAGCCAACTGCCGGCGACGAGTCGCCCGGACGGGCGGCTCCTGATGCATGACACGGATTCGGTTCATGAAAACCTTGCGCAGGAGAGGTGATCGGGAAGGCAACAAGCCATGCCTGCCGCGTTTGGTAAGATTGGCCGGCATTTTACATGAGCGCAACACCTCTACCGGAGCACACCTTGGATCGCCTGCAACAAATTCATGCCTGGCTTGAGCAAACCCTGGGCGGCACACCCTACGAGCTGTCGGTAGCGTCCGCCGACGCAAGCTTCCGCCGCTACTTTCGCGTAACCCTCGCAGAGGGCGACCAGCGCATCGTCATGGACGCCCCGCCCAGCCATGAAGACTGCCGTCCTTTCCTGCATGTCGCAGGGCTTTTCGAGGCAGCGGGCGTGCACGTCCCGCATGTTTTCGCGCAGGACCTGGAACAGGGCTTCCTGCTCCTCTCCGACCTTGGCAACACCACCTACCTCTCGGCGCTCACTCCTGAAAACGCCAGCGAACTCTATGCCGATGCGCTGGGCGCACTGGCCGCCATCCAGCGCGCGAGTCAGCCGGGCAAGCTGCCCGACTACGACCGAGCCCTGCTGCTGCGCGAACTCATGCTGTTTCCCGAGTGGTATGTCTCCCGTCACAAGGGCGTCAGCCTCTCCGAGCAGGAAACGCAATCGCTGATGGCGGTGTTCGAGCAGATCCTGGCGGTAAATCTTGCCGAGCCGAAGGTCTATGTGCATCGCGACTTCCACTGCCGCAACCTGATGCTCAGCACCCCGAACCCCGGCGTGCTCGATTTCCAGGACGCGGTGTACGGCCCGATCACCTATGACCTGGTTTCGCTCTTCAAGGACGCCTACATCCACTGGGAAGAAGAGCAGACGCTCGACTGGCTGGTTCGCTACTGGGAGATCGCACGCAAGCTCGGCCTGCCGGTCAGACCCGACTTCTCGGACTTTCATCGCGACTACGAGTTCATGGGCGCCCAGCGCCACATCAAGGTGCTCGGCATCTTTGCGCGCCTGTGCCACCGTGACGGCAAGGAGGGCTACCTCAAGGACATGCCGCTGGTCATGCACTATCTGAAGGCCACCTGCCGCCGCTATCGCGAACTCAAACCCCTGCTGCAACTGCTTGAGCGGCTCGAACCCGAGGAGGTCCAGGTTGGCTACACATTCTGAGAACCCGCTGATCGACACCGCCCGGCTGGAGGCCGTGCTGACGGAGTTCGCGCGCGCAAGGGACTGGGACAGCTTTCACAATCCGCGCAACCTGCTCCTCGCGCTGACCGGAGAAGTGGGCGAGCTGGCCGAGATTTTCCAGTGGAAAACCGACGCGGAAGCCGAGGCGATCATGGCAACCCCCGAAGCCGAGCATGTTCGGCAGGAAGTGGCTGACGTCTTTCTCTACCTGATGCGGATAGCCATGGTGCTGGGCATTGATCTCGACGCCGCCGTGCGCAACAAGATTGAAATGAACGCCCGCAAATACCCGCCAAAACAACGGGACTGAGGCAAGTACGGGCGCCTCCCCGGCGCCCGGCCAGTGCTCAGGCTCGCCGCTGCCGGCGGGCCTCGAAGAGGCAGATGCCCGAGGCGACGGACACGTTAAGGCTCTCGACCGAGCCCAGCATGGGAATCCTTGCCAGCTCGTCACAGGTGTCCCGGGTCAGCCGGCGCAGGCCATCGCCCTCAGCCCCGAGGACCCAGGCCACCGGGCCTTTCTGGTCGATTTCATAGACGTCTTTCGTGGCCTCTCCCGCCGCACCGATGCACCACACACCCGCATCCTTCAACTCCCGCAGCGTGCGCGCAAGATTGGTCACGACAATATAGGGCACCGTATCTGCCGCGCCGCTCGCCACTTTTACCGCCGTGGCGTTGAGCCCCACAGCACGGTCCTTGGGCGCGATCACCGCATGAACGCCGGCAGCGTCCGCCACCCGCAGGCAGGCGCCGAGATTGTGCGGATCGGTGATGCCATCGAGCACCAGGAACAGGGCGTTTTCCGTCAGATCCTCCAGGATATCGCCCAGATGCAGCACCTTGTGGCGCGGATCGATTCGCGCCACCACGCCCTGGTGGCGATGGGTCCCCGCCATGCCGTCAAGCCGGGCGGAGTCGGTCGGAATGATCCGCAACCCCGCGGCTTCGGCCTTTGCCAGCAGTTCGCGCGCCCGGGCATCACCACGCTGAGCGGCGACATGCAACTCCAGAATGGCATCCGGATCGTGGCGCAGCTTGGCCGATACAGCGTGAAACCCATGAATGAAACGCGAATCAGCCACGACGGCTTCCTTTCTTCCTTGCGGTTGCGGGCGCACTTGCACCCGATGGTTTGCGAGCCCGTGACACGGGTGCATCTTCTGGTTTGGTGTGACGGCCGGTGCCTCCCAGGAGCGCGGCCTTCACCGTATCGCTGCCGCGAGGCGGCACCCCCGCCAGCTCACGCCAGCTGACCGGCTCGTCGTCTTCCACGACCGGCGCGGAGGCCTTCTTGCGCGACGCAGGCTTGCTCTCCGCGACCGGTACCGGCGACGCCTCCGGAGCAGGCTTTGCCGGCGCTGCGCGACGCGTGCGGGGCGCCTTTACTGCCGGCGGAGCCTCTTCCGGCAGGATGTCGATATGACGTTCGCGTGCCGTCTTGCCAAGCCGCGCCGTCGGCCGGGCTACGCCCTCGACCAGGCGGAAATCGATCTTGCGCGACTCCAGATCTACCCGGACCAGCTCCACGCTCACCCGGTCGGACAGCCTGAACTGCTGGCCACTGCGCTCGCCGACCAGTGCATGTCGCGCTTCGTCGTAATGGAAATAATCCGCGCCCAGATCCGAGATGTGCACCAGCCCTTCAACGAAGAGCTCATCGAGGGTCACGAAGATACCAAAGGAGGTCACGGCCGTGACGACCCCGCTGTATTTTTCGCCGATCCGGTCCTGCATGTAGAAACACTTGAGCCAGGTTTCCACATCACGACTGGCCTCATCGGCGCGCCGCTCGGTCTGCGAGCAATGCACACCGACGTCTTCCCAGATTCCGTTCTTCTCCACCGAAGCGCGCCTCTTCTCCGCCTCTCTCGCTGCGCGTGCGAACGCCTCGTCCGGCTGCTTGCTTCCCTTCTTGCGCCGGGTGTCCTTGAGCAGCTCGACAGGCCCGGTGGCGGGCATGTACTTCACGCCCTGCAGCACCGCCTTGATGGCGCGGTGCACCAGCAGATCCGGATAGCGCCTGATGGGCGAAGTGAAGTGGGTATAGGCCTCATAGGCCAGGCCGAAATGGCCGACGTTTTCCGGTGAATAGACGGCCTGCTGCATCGACCGCAGCATCACCGTCTGAATGAGTTGTGCATCCGGCCGATCCTTGATGCGCTCGACCAGCTTCGCAAAATCCGCCGCCTTCGGAGTGTCTCCGCCCCCCAGCGAAAGTCCGAATTCGGCAAGGAACTGCCGCAGCTTTTCGAGCTTCTCGGCCGCCGGCCCCTCGTGCACCCGGTACAGCGCGGGTTGCTTGTGCTTCTGCAGGAACTCCGATGCGCAGACATTCGCGGCCAGCATGCATTCCTCGATCAGGCGATGAGCATCGTTACGAGACTCCGGCACGATCCGCTCGATCTTGCCGCCGGCATCGAAGATCATTTTCGTCTCGACCGTTTCGAACTCGATCGCGCCGCGCCTGGCCCTCGCCTTGAGCAGGATCCGGAACAGCGTATCCAGCGCCTCGAGATGCGGCAGCAAGGGGGCATGCGTTTCGCGCAGCGCCTCGTCACGCACGCCCTCCGCGTCGCCATACAGCATCGCGGCAACCTTGTTGTAGGTCAGGCGGGCATGGGAATACATCACGGCCGGGTAGAACCGGTAAGCCTTGATCGCTCCGCTGACGTTGATCGACATGTCGCAGACCATGCACAGGCGCTCGACCTCCGGATTGATCGAACAAAGACCGTTGGAAATCTTTTCCGGCAGCATCGGAATCACGCGACGCGGAAAATAAACCGAGTTCCCCCGGTTGAGCGCCTCGGCATCCAGCGCGGAGCCCGATGTCACATAGTGGCTGACATCGGCAATCGCCACGATCAGGCGATACCCCCTGCCCTGCTTTTCGCAATAGACCGCGTCATCGAAGTCCTTCGCGGTCTCACCATCGATCGTCACCAGCGGCAGATGGCGGATGTCTTCGCGCACACCGCCCTCCCATTGCCAGTCCTTCTTGCGCACGGCCGTTGGCAGCTTCTTCGCCTCGGCCTTCGCTGCCTCGGGGAATTCGAAAGGCAGATCGTGCTTGCGCAGGGCAATTTCGATTTCCATGCCGTCGTCGGCGTAATTGCCCAGCGTCTCGACAATCTGGCCGATCGGCTGACTGTACTGACTCGGCTGCTGCAGCAACTCCACCGTGACCACCTGGCCTGCGGCAGGCTTGTGGCGCCCGCCCGGCGCCAGCAGGATAGCCTGGCTGATGCGCCGGTTTTCCGGCAACACCGACGCCACGCCGGCCTCGACGACTACGCGACCGATGACACGCGAGTTGGCCCGCTCCAGCACCTCGATGATCCTGGCTTCACGCCGGCCGCGCTGATCCACGCCGACCGCACGCCCAAGCACGCGGTCGCCATGCAGCACCTCGCGCATCGCACGCGGCCCGAGAAAGAGGTCTTCGCCACCGTCCTCCGGCACCAGAAAGCCGAAACCGTCCGGATGCCCTTCCACCTTGCCGCGAATCAGATCCGCCTTGTCCGGCAGGATGTAGCTCCCGCGCCGGTTGCGCATCAACTGCCCGGCGCGCTCCATGGCCCCCAGGCGTCGCTCGAAATGCGGCATTTCCTCTTCGGTAATCTCGAGCTCGACCGCCAGTTCGGAGATCGCAAGCGGACAGGCCGCCAACTCCAGTATCTGCTGGATGTACTCGCGGGAAGGCAAGGGGGATTCGTACTTCTCCGCCTCGCGTTCGTAAAAGGGATCTGCGCGGCGGATCTTGGAAATTCTGGTTTTCTTCATTTTGTTCTTGTTCTCCTGTTGACTCTTTGAAATTGTGCCTTATAATTCTGTTCTTCGCTGCTGCTGCAGCGAATTGCCCAGGTGGCGAAATTGGTAGACGCGCTAGTTTCAGGTACTAGTGCCGCAAGGTGTGGAGGTTCGAGTCCTCTCCTGGGCACCAGATTCGCAGGAAAAGCCAGCTCATCGAGCTGGCTTTTTTCTTTTCCGTTGCCGCCAGACAACTGTTCGGTCCGCACGAAAAACGGAATGCACGCCGGCGAGCCGGCCAAAACAGAAGGCCGGCAAACGCCGGCCTTCTTGCACGGATCAGACAGCAAACGGATGTTGCCTCAGAATGGTTTCATCGCGTTCCGGGCCCGTCGACACAATCGCGATCGGCACACCACACACCTCTTCCAGCCGCTTCAGATAATTGCGCGCCTCGACCGGCAAGGCATCCCACTGCTTGACCCGGAAGGTGGTGCCCTTCCAGCCCGGCATGGTTTCGAAAATCGGCTCACACGCTGCCACATCATCTGCACCGATCGGAAGCAATTCGATCTTCTTGCCGTGAAGCATGTAACCGGTACAGATTTTCAGCTCGTCCAGACCATCCAGCACGTCAAGCTTGGTAATGCAGAGGCCGGTCAAACCGTTGATGCGAGCCGAGCGACGCAGTGCTGCCGCATCGAACCAGCCGCAGCGGCGCTTGCGCCCGGTAACGGTGCCGAATTCACGCCCCACCGTGGACATCTGCTCGCCGGGCGTACCCTTGGTCTCGATATCCAGTTCGCTCGGGAAGGGGCCGCCGCCGACGCGTGTGCAGTAGGCTTTGGTGATACCCAGCACGTAGTGCAGCATGCCCGGACCGACGCCCGAGCCGGCCGCAGCCTGTCCCGAGACACAGTTCGACGAGGTCACGAAAGGATAGGTGCCGTGATCAATGTCCAGCAGCGTGCCTTGCGCGCCCTCGAAAAGCAGGTTCTGACCGGCAGCATTGGCGGCATACAGATCATCGGAGATGTCCGAGACCATCGGACGGATCGCCTCGGCATCCTTCATCGCCTGATCGAACACGGTCTGGAAGTCGACCGCCTCGGCGCCCAGATACTGCGTCAGCACGAAATTGTGATAGTCGAGCACCTCGCGCAGCTTGATCGCGAAACGCTCGGGATTGAAGAGGTCATAGACGCGCAGCGCGCGGCGCGCGACCTTGTCGGCATAGGTCGGGCCGATCCCCTTGCCGGTGGTGCCGATCTTGTCGCAAGCAGCCTTGCGAGCCTCGCGCGCACGATCGATGGCCGAGTGATAGGCAAGGATCAACGGGCAGCCAGGGCTCAGCTTGAGGCGTGAGCGGACTTCGATGCCATCCTTCTCCAGCACGGCAATTTCCGAGAGCAGATGGTGGATGTCGAGCACCACGCCATTACCGATGTAGCACTGCACGCCCTCGCGAACGATGCCCGAAGGCACCAGATTGAGCTTGTACTCCTTCTCGCCAATCACGAGCGTGTGGCCGGCATTGTGGCCGCCCTGGAAACGCACCACGCCCTGAGCATGATCCGTCAGCCAATCGACGATCTTGCCCTTGCCTTCGTCGCCCCACTGCGTGCCGACGACCACCACATTCTTTGCCATTTTGAATCTTCCTCAGTCTTCCAGAGCGACGACGCGCCATGCGCCATCCTTCAACACGATACGACGGTCGCAACCGGCTTCGCGCCAGTCTCCCGCATGCCCGGGCAGTTCCGGCATCACCACTTCACCGGCAGCGCGCAACTGCGTCACCAGCGTTTCAAGATCCGCCGAGGCCTCCAGCGGCGAGAGAATCGCACCCGGAATCGCGGCATCCGGCCCCAACGCAGCCAGCTCCCGCAGATCAAGGCTGAAGCCGGTGGCCGGACGCGGACGACCGAACGCGCGGCCGACTTCGTTGTAGCGCCCGCCCAGCGCGATGGCGGTGGGCGAAGCGCCGCAGTAGGCGGCAAACATCAAGCCCGTGTGGTAGTGATAGCCACGCAGATCTGCCAGATCAAAGCTCAGGCTGCGCTCGCCAAAATGCCTGGCAAGGTGCAGGAGTTCGTCCAGTGCCGAATGTACGCCGGGCAGGTCGGGCAAGACATCGCGTGCCCGGACCAGAACGTTGGCATCACCGTAGAGCCCCGGCAGCGCGAGCAACCCGGAGCGTGCGGGCTCGGCAATATTGGCGACGAAGTCACGCAGCGCAGGCACGTCCTTGCCCTGCAGGATGTTGAACAGCGTCTCCTCCGACTCGGGCGTGAGCTCGGCAAGACGGCTCAGCGCGCGGAAGAGCCCGATATGCCCGACATCGATCCGGACAGCGTCCGCACCGCTGAGCGTCAGCGTGCGCGACAGCAGGCGCAGAACTTCCACATCCGCTTCGATACCGGCGTGACCATACAGCTCGGCACCGATCTGGAGCGGCTCGCGCGAGGCGGTCATCGTGCGGGGCAGCACATGCACCACCGGACCGCAATAACACAGCCGCGTCACACCGCTGCGATTGAGCAGGTGCGCATCGATACGGGTAACCTGAGGTGTCGTGTCAGCACGCAGGGCCATCGAGCGCCCGGTCAGCTGATCCACGAACTTGAACATGGCGTCAGCCATCTTCTGCCCGGTTCCGGAGACGAGCGAATCGACGAATTCAGCCATCGGCGGAATCACGTACTGATAGCCGTGAAGGCGAAACTCGTCGAGCAGCACGCGACGCAAGCGCTCGATCCGCTGCGCCTCATGCGGCAGCACGTCTTCGAAATATTCGGGCAGCGCCCAGCGCGGTAAAGCCATGAGATTCTTAACGGACAAAAGTGAAGAGCAGCACGCCGGCCAGGATCGACAGCAGACCCGCAAAGCGGATCTGCCCGTCGGCCCAGCCGGTCATGCGCTGGAAGGTGGCGCGCCAGGCTGCCGGCACGCACAGGGGAGCAAGGCCTTCGATCACCAGCATCAAAGCCAGTGCGGCCATCAGGTCACGCAGCATCTTACTTGCCGGAATCCTTGCCGCCGCTCTTCATGTACTTGAAGAAGTCGGACGAAGGATCGACGACCAGCATGTCGTTCTTGTTCCGGAAAGACTGTTTGTAGGCATCCATGCTGCGCCAGAAGCGATAGAACTCGGGGCTGCGCCCGAAGGCTTCCGCATAGACCGCGGCGGCTTTTGCGTCCCCCTCCCCCTTGAGGATCTGGGCATCGCGATAGGCTTCCGCCACCACCACCTCACGCCGGCGATCGGCATCTGCCTTGATCTGCTCTGCTTCAGCAGCGCCGGTCGAACGCAGCTCATTGGCCACACGCTTGCGCTCGGCCTCCATGCGTCGATAGACCGACTCGCTCACATCATTGGGCAGCTCGACACGCTTGACGCGCACGTCAACGATCTCGACGCCGTACTGGATCGACTCTGCAGCGGCCTTGCCCTTGACCACCGCCATGAGCTTGTGGCGCTCGCCGGAGATCACGTCATGCACCTGGCGCTTGCCGAACTCCTCACGCAGAACGGCATTGATGGTCTGCTCGAGACGCAGCCGCGCACGTGTTTCCTCGACGCCGAAAGCGCGATAGAACACCGAAGGATCCTTGATGCGCCATTTCACGAAAGAATCGACCAGCACATTCTTCTTTTCGGCGGTCTGGAACAGCTCGGACTCGGTCGTATCAAGCGTGAGGATGCGGCGATCGAAGAACTTCACGTCCTGCACCAGGGGCAGCTTGAACTTCAGTCCGGGCTCCACTTCGAAGCGCTTGATTTCCCCAAGCTGGAACACCAGCGCGTAGTTGCGCTGATCCAGCGTGAAGACGGACATGGACAGAAGCGCAGCCGCCAGCAGCAGCGCCCCCAGAATCACGGGAAGACGGGCGTTCATCAGCGATCTCCCCTTTCACGCGAGCGAAGCGACTCACGGCGGACTTCCGTTTCGGCACGCACCTGCGGCAGGTCGGCAGCCGGGCGAGAGTTTGCCGCAGCTGCCGGAGCAGCGGCGTCGGCAGACGGCGCGCTGACCTGCATCAGCTTGTCCAGCGGAAGGTAGAGCAGATTGCCGTTGCCCTTGGCATCGACGAGGATCTTGGTGGTGTTGCTGTAGACCTGCTGCATCGCGTCGATATACATCCGGTTGCGTGTCACTTCGGGGGCCTTGGAGTATTCGGCAAAGACCTGCTTGAACCGGCTGGCATCACCTTCCGCCTGGGCAACCACGCGTGAAGCGTAGCCCTTTGCCTCTTCACGCAGCCGGGCTGCCGAGCCCTCCGCCTTGGGCACCACGTCATTGAAATAGGCCTGACCTTCGTTCTTCAGGCGCTCGCGATCCTGGCCGGCCTTGACCGCATCATTGAAAGCTTCCTGAACCTGCTCGGGCGGCTGGGCATTCTGCATGGTGACCTTGGACACCTGGATCCCGCTGCTCTTGTAGGTGCCCAGATGATAGTCGTCCAGCATGCGCTGGATCAGCAGCTGAGCTTCCTTCGCGATGGCCTCGCGCCCTTCATAGAGCACAAAATCCATCTTGCTCTTGCCGACGATTTCCCGCATGGCGGACTCGGCAGCCTGACGGACAGTCTGGTCGCCATCCTTGTTGGTGAAGAGGAAGGCCGCCGGATCGCTGAGGGTGTACTGCACGGCAAACTGGATGTTGATGATGTTCTCGTCATCCGTCAGCATCAGTGACTCATGCAGGTTCTTGGCCCTGTCGCTCGCCCGGAAACCGATTTCGACGGTCCGCACGCGCGTGGCGTTAACGAGCTCCACACTCTCTATCGGATAGGGAAAATGCCAGCGCAGACCTTCGTTGGTCACTTCCTGCAGCTTGCCGAAACGCAGCACGACGCCACGCTGACTCGCATCCACCGTGTAGAAGCCGCTGCCCAGCCAGAGCGCCAGCGCCGCGAGAATCACCAGGCCGACGCCCCCACCCATTTGCCGGGCGGACACCGGGGACGGAGGTGGCGGCGCATCGCCGGAACCGCCACCGCCCTTGCGACCGAACATGCCACCGAGGCGGCTGTTGAAGTCACGCCAGATGTCTTCGAGATCAGGCGGCCCCTGATCGGCATTGCGCTTTCCGTCCTCGGGCTTCTGGCTGCCCCAGCGAGGATCGTTGATTGACATGATGAGTCCGGTAATCATGAGCTTTTCTGGTCTGAACTTTCCGTTGGAAAAACTGGCTCTGCCTGATCGGCCTCACCAGCAACCTCTATCGGGAACAACCGGGACGCCAGGGCTTCACGCAGCAAACCCAGCCCGTCACCCGTCCGAGCGCTGAGCAAAATGCGCGAAATTTTACCATAGCCATCCTCTTCGACTCCCGGGACACCCTGAGTCAGATCCATCTTGTTCCACACCTGGATCTGCGGAACATCCCCTGCACCGATTTCCTGCAACACGCCATTGACGACATCGATCTGCGCTTCGCGATCCGGCGAAGAAGCATCCACGACATGCAGCAGGATGTCTGCACGGGAAGTTTCCTCCAGCGTCGCATGAAACGCAGCGACCACCGAGTGCGGCAGGTCGCGGATGAAGCCGACGGTGTCAGAGAGCACCATGTTGCGCTGAGCCTCGCTGAGGTACACCCTGCGCGACGTGGTGTCGAGCGTGGCAAACAACTGGTCGGCCGCGTAGGCGCCCGCCTTGGTCAGGGCGTTGAACAAGGTGGATTTTCCTGCATTGGTATATCCGACCAGTGAGACCACCGGAATCTCGCTGCGTTCCCTCGAACGCCTGCGGACCTTGCGCTGCTTTTCCAGCTGGCGCAAGCGGTCTTTCAGCAGGGCCACCCGCTTGCCCAGCAGACGACGATCGGTTTCAAGCTGCTTTTCACCCGGGCCGCGCAGACCGATCCCGCCCTTCTGGCGCTCAAGGTGGGTCCAGCCCCTTACCAGGCGCGTAGCAAGGTGCTCAAGCTGAGCCAACTCCACCTGCAGCTTGCCCTCATGGCTTTGCGCGCGCAGCGCGAAAATATCGAGGATGAGCGTCGTGCGGTCGATCACTCGCCGCTGCAGCACACGCTCCAGATTGCGCTGCTGACCGGCCGAAAGCTCGTGATTGAAGATGACGATGTCGGCGGCAACAGCTTGTGCGGCAGCCAGAATCTCGTCGACCTTGCCGGAGCCCGCAAAGAGCGCTGGATCCGGTGCGCGACGGCGCCCCTGTACAAGCGCCAGGGTTTCAGCCCCTGCAGAGCCCGCCAGCATCTGCAATTCGGCCAGCTGCTCGCTGACCCCGCCCTCGCCAAAGTCAAGCTGGACAAGTACGGCACGATTACCTTCGGATTCGGGGCGATCAAACATGAGGTCGACAGAACAGGACCTGCCCGCAGCCACACGCTGAGGACAGATCCGGATTCAGATGAAAGCAGGAGCCGGTAACCGAGGATGGGGTTACCGGGAGCACGGCTCAGTCCTTGGCGGGCGCTTCACCGGCGGGTTCGTGCGGAATGCTCACGGCGCGTGCGGGAACGACCGTGGAAATGGCGTGCTTGTAGACCATCTGGGTCACGGTGTTCTTGAGCAGCACGACGTACTGGTCAAAAGACTCGACATGCCCCTGCAACTTGATGCCATTCACCAGGTAGATGGATACGGGGATGTGCTCCCTGCGCAGCGTATTGAGAAAGGGGTCTTGCAGCATCTGGCCTTTGTTGCTCATGGTTTGTGGCCCTCGTCAGTATTGTTATTGGAAAACGTGTTCAGTGAAACATGGGCGGGCAGCCAGCAGGCACTGCCCAAAGGGGGAAAGGGTATCAGGGATAGTCCTTGTCCGCATAGGGGTTCCGGGCGGAGCGGAACTCGATCCGCAGCGGCGTGCCCTGCAGTTTGAATGTTTCCACGAAACTGCGCTCGAGATAGCGGCGATAGGCATCGGGAATGTGATCCAGCGCATTGCCGTGTATCACCACAACAGGCGGATTCTGGCCGCCCTGGTGCGCGTAGCGCATCTTTGGCCGGAACACGCCCTGACGAGGCGGCTGCTGTTTGGTGATGGCCGTCTGCAGCGCCCGCGTGAGCTTGGGCGTAGCGAGCTTGACCATGGCAGCCGCATACGCGAGATCGACCGACTTCAGCAGCGGGCCGATACCGGTGGATTCGAGCGCCGAGATGTAGTGATGCCGCGCGAAATCCAGGAAATAGAGCTTGCGCGCGATTTCCGCCTTGACGCGTTCGCGCCGGTAATCATCAACGCAATCCCACTTGTTGATCGCCAGCACCAGGGCACGCCCGGCTTCGAGCACGAAGCCCGCAATGTGTGCATCCTGATCGGAAATATCCTGGCTGGCATCAAGCACCAGCACAGCAACATTGGCCTCTTCCACCGCTTGCAGCGTCTTGATGACCGAGAACTTCTCGATCGCCTCGAACACCTTGCCACGCCGGCGAAGTCCTGCGGTATCGATGAGCGTGTAGGCTCGGCCGTTGCGCTCGAACGGCACCTCGATGGCGTCTCGGGTCGTACCCGGCATGTCAAAGGCGATGACGCGGTCTTCGCCCAGCAGTGCATTGATGAGCGTCGACTTGCCCACATTGGGGCGACCGACAATCGCAACGCGCGGCCCCTTCTCGTCGGCATCCTGATCTTCCGGATCCTCCGGAAAACGCTCCATGACAAGATCGATCAGCTGCCGGACGCCTTCGCCATGCGCGGACGAAATCACGTAGGGCGTGCCGAAACCCAGCTCATGGAATTCGGCGCTGAAAGTGTCGCGATTCGCGCCCTCGCCCTTGTTCACGGCCAGATAGACCGGCCTGCCGGAGCGCCGCAGCGTATCGGCAATCTGCTTGTCATGGGGCGTCAGTCCGACACGGCCGTCGACGAGGAACAGCAGGGCGTCGCCTTCGGCGATCGCCGATTCGGCCTGCCGGGCCATTTCGGCCACGATGCCATCCTTGGCCAGCGGTTCGAAGCCGCCGGTATCCACCACCAGGTAGGAGCGCGACCCGACCCGCCCAAGACCATAGTGACGGTCACGCGTCAGGCCCGGCATGTCCGCCACGAGCGCATCGCGCGTGCGGGTCAGCCGATTGAAAAGCGTGGATTTGCCGACATTGGGTCGGCCCACGAGTACCAGCGTAGGTTTCACGAAAACTCCGGCCCTGCTGCTCAGCGACGCAGAGTCAGGGCATAAACATCACCGTCTGCCGACTGCACGGCAAACGCATTGTTGGGCAGCGCCAGCAGCGGCGCACGCACGCCCGACGAATCCACCCGCATATTGGCCAGAAAACTGCCGTCCTTGCGATCCAGCGCGTGCAGGTAGCCCATGCCGTCTGCCACGATCACTGCGTCCCCCGCAACCAGCGGCCGGCCGACACGGCGGCGCGCCAGCTTGTCCTGCTTCCAGGCCGTCGCGCCGGTTGAAGCATCCAGCGCATAGACAGAGCCATCGGTATCGGTGACATACACCGCCGCTGCATCAGCCGAGATGCCGACGGCAGAGGAAATGTCGCGCGCCCAGCGTTGGCCGCCGGTGGCTGCGTCAACGCAAGCGACACGCCCCTGGAACGCGGCAACGCACACGGCATCCCCACGCACAACCGGCTCACCCACGATGTCGGTCAGACGTTCGATTTCATTCGAGCCCTTCGGCTGGGCAATGGTCGACTCCCAGCGCTGAACGCCGCCCGCTGCGGTCAGCGCAACCAGCTTGCCTCCCGGGAAGCCGGCAAACACCAGGCCACCCGCTGCGCCCATGCCGGAGTGACTGCGCAAGGCAAGAGGGGCCTGCGCGCGCTGATAGACCCACTTGCGCGCGCCGTCGGTCAGACCATAGGCAACCAGCTGGCTGTCGCCAACCCGGACCACGACCAGATCATCCGTCAACAGCGGAGCGGAGAGCACGACACCGCCAAGGGTCACGTTCCACAGGCTCTTTCCGTCAGCGGCGTCATAGGCTCTGAGCACGCCGTCACTGCTGGCGACAATCACATGTCGGGCATTGGTCGAAACGCCACTGCTCAGCGCAGCCTCCGCACGCACTTTCCAGACCTGACGGCCGGCGGCGTCGAAGCGTGCGATATCGCCCTTCTGCCCCGCCGCATAGACGCTGCCGCCATTAAATGCGGGCGCCAGGAGCGACTCGCCGAGCGAGGACAGGCTGTCCTTCCACAAGGTGCTCAGTTCAGCCGTCGGCTTGAAAACCGGCAGGGGCGCGGGCGTCAGGTCAGGCTTGGAAGACTTGGAGGAGCACGCGGCGAGTGCCACGAGCAAGGCCGAAGCCAGCAGGATCCGGCGATTCATCATGCGCCTCCCAGAGCGTCAAGCTTGGTCTGCAGCATGCCGCGGAAGGCAGGATTCCGGGTGTCACTGGCCTTGGCTGCGTCGAGCGCCAGCCTGTAGGCAGCGCGGGCGTCATCCTTCTTGCCCTGGGCAAACAGGATGTCACCCCGCAGATCAGCGTAGCGCGCGGCAAACCCTGCATCCGGGGCAGCCTGCAGCGTGGCCAGCGCGGCATCGAATTCCTTGGCATCCAGTTGCAGCGCAGCCAGACGCAAACGCGCAAGATCGATGAGCAGCGGATCTGCCTTGCTCGCAACCAGCCATTCATAACGGCCGCGCGCGGCCTTGCTGTCACCCGCTTCGATCGCTGTCTGGGCGGCCTGCATCACCCCCAGGGCCGCAGCCGTCGTGGAGGCGTGTTTCTTGATCAGTTCGTCAGCCAGCACGGCGACCTTGCCACCATCCTTTGCCTCGGCAGCCTGAGCCAGCGCGCCGTAAATCGCGCCCGCCTCGACCGCCTGCTTGTTGTCGTACCAGCGCCAGCCCTGCACGCCGGCGACGGCAACGGCAACCGCCAGGACAATACCGCCGACGATGTTGCCGTTCTTTTCCCACCAGGCCTTGATGGCCGAGAGCTGTTCCTGTTCTTCGAGGTCGTACGCTGCCATGTGCTTGTTCTTTCGTCAGTGATTCAAATGATTCTCAGCCGGCCTGCTCATCGGTGCCGTAAAGGTGGTCCGCCAGCAAACCTACCAGCTCTTCCGGTGTCACGGCAATCTGCTCGCCGCCGTCGCGAAGGGGCTTGAGCGAAACCTTGCCGGCCGCAGCTTCGTCATCGCCCACGATGACGGCATATGCTGCGCCCGAGGCGTCAGCCTTTTTCATCTGCGACTTGAAGCTGCCACCACCGCAATGGAAGACGGCGGAAAAGCCGGCGCTGCGGATCTCTTCACCCACGCGGAAAGCAAAGGGCTGCGCCTTGTCACCCTGGTGCACGAGGTAGACGTCCGGACTGGAAAGACGCCCGGTATCGAGCCCTTCCTGCCACATCAGCATCACGCGCTCCATGCCCATCGCGAAACCGCACGCCGGAGCCGCCTTGCCCCCGAGCTGCTCGATCAGACCGTCGTACCGGCCGCCGGCACAGAAGGTGGCCTGCGCCCCCAGACGGGTCGTCGTCCATTCGAACACGGTGCGGTTGTAGTAGTCCAGCCCGCGCACCAGGCGCGGATTGATACGGTACGGCACAGCCGCCTCGCGAAGCAGCGCCTGGACTGCCTCGAAGTGTTTCAGCGACTCTTCGCCGAGGTACTCCAGCAGTCGGGGCGCACCTTCGACGATTTCCTGCAGCGCAGGATTCTTGGTGTCGAGCACGCGCAGGGGATTGGTGTGAAGACGGCGCCTGCCATCCTCGTCAAGCTGATCCTGATAGCGCTCCAGATAGGCGATCAGCGCCTGCCGGTGCTCGGCCCGCTCCGAAGCATCGCCGAGGGAATTGAGTTCGAGCGACACATCCTCGAGCCCGAGGTCGTCCCACAGACGACGGCACATCACGATGTGTTCGGCATCCACATCCGGGCCGGCGAAGCCGAGCGCCTCGACACCGACCTGATGGAACTGCCGGTAGCGCCCCTTCTGGGGGCGCTCGTGGCGGAACATCGGCCCGCTGTAATACAGGCGCTGAGGGTTCTGGAAGATCAGGTTGTGCTCGATCACCGAGCGCACGCAGGAGGCCGTGCCCTCCGGGCGCATCGTGAGCTGCTCGCCGTTGAGGCGATCTTCGAAGGAATACATTTCCTTCTCGACAATATCGGTGTGTTCGCCCACGCCGCGCGAAAACAGCTTGGTGTACTCAACGATGGGGGTACGGATCGGCCGGTAGCCATAGCTCTTGAGCCAGTCACGCACGATTTCTTCAAAGGCTTCCCAGCGCTCCGCCTCGTCGGGGAGCAGGTCGTTCATGCCCCGGACGCCTTGCAGTTTGTTGCTCATCGATCAGATCTTCTTGGTGTATTTGGTGGCCACGTAATCATCGAGGATCGCGCGGAATTCGGCGGCGATGTTGTCGCCACGCAGGGTCATGGCTTTCTGGCCGTCGATGAAGACCGGCGCCGCAGGCGTCTCACCCGTGCCCGGCAGGGAGATGCCGATGTTGGCATGCTTGCTCTCGCCCGGGCCATTGACCACGCAGCCCATCACGGCCAGGGTGAGGTTTTCCACGCCATCATACTGCTCGCGCCAGACGGGCATTTGCTCGCGCACATAGCTTTGCACGCTTTGAGCCAGTTCCTGGAAGAAGGTGCTGGTGGTGCGACCGCAGCCTGGGCAGGCCGTCACCATCGGCGTAAAGGCGCGCAAACCCATGCTCTGCAGGATTTCCTGCGCCACGATGACTTCCTGGGTGCGCGAGGCGCCGGGCTCCGGCGTCAGTGACACGCGGATGGTGTCGCCGATGCCCTCCTGCAGCAGCACGCCCAGTGCCGCCGTGGAGGACACGATGCCCTTGCTGCCCATCCCCGCTTCGGTGAGCCCGAGGTGCAGCGGATAGTCGCTGCGGCGGGCAAGCTCGCGGTAGGTCGCAATGAGATCCTGAACGCTGGAGACCTTGCACGAGAGGATGATCCGGTCGCCGGGCAGGCCCACATCTTCTGCCGCACGGGCCGATTCGAGTGCCGAAACGATCAGCGCTTCGCGCATCACCGCACTGACATCCCAAGGCTCGGCGCGCTGCGCATTGAGGTCCATCATCCGTGCCAGCACGGACTGATCCAGACTGCCCCAGTTCACGCCGATACGCACCGGCTTGTCGTACCGGCAGGCCAGCTCGACGATCTGCGCGAACTGCGCATCGCGCTTCTGCCCCTGCCCCACATTGCCGGGATTGATCCGGTATTTGGCGAGGAGTTGCGCGCACTCGGGATTGTCGGTCAGCAGCTTGTGGCCGTTGTAGTGGAAGTCACCAATGATCGGCACTTCCATGTTCATCTTCGCCAGCTGCTCGACGATCTTCGGCACGGCCTTGGCCGACTCGTCGTTATTGACCGTGATCCGCACCAGCTCCGAACCGGCGCGCGCCAGTTGCGCGATCTGGATCGCGGTAGCGACATGATCGGCCGTATCGGTGTTGGTCATCGACTGCACGACGATCGGCGCGCCCGAGCCAACCGAGACACGCCCGATCCGAACCTGACGTGTCAGCTTGCGAGGCTGCGCGCTCGCCGGGGAAGTTTCCTGCTTCATGTTCATCCTGTTACTTCACGCTGATCCGTGCCACATCACCCCGCGTCACGGACTTGAGGTCCACCGGCACGCCCTTCCAGCTCAGCCGGACCTGCGGTGCATTGCCGATCACCATGTCGAAAGGCGGCGTACCCTGAATCTCCTGCGTACTGCCTGCGGTATTCAGACGGGCAAAGACGGTCTTGCCACTGCCATCCTTCACTTCGACCCAGGAATCTCCGTCGAAATTGAACAACAGTCGCGGCAAGCCGCTTGCCTCCTCCGCAGTGACCGGCGCGGGTGCGGGGGCTGCCGATGAAGCCGCTGCTGCCGCGGGCGCAGAAGCGACCGCCGCCGGCGCAGACGCCGCAACCTCCGCAGGCGCACTGACGGCAGGCGCTGCCGCGCTCATCGCCGGCGCGGGGGCGGATTCGGCCACCGCAGCCGGCTGGACGACGGAAACAGCACTCGCCGCAGCAGGCGCCTCGGCGGCGGCCAGCACCTGGCTGGCCGACTCGAGCAGACGCTGGTCCTCGCGCGCTTCGAACCAGCCGTAATGCCAGCCCGAGCCCAGAATGATCAGCAACAGGAGGACCAGAAACACGGCCGGCAACGCCGAGAAGCGCCGCGCGCCCTGCATCGGCATCTGACCCAGACCGGAACCGATGGCCCGCTCGGAGGCCTCGTCGATGACGAAGCGGTCGCCTTGCGGCGCTTCCGTCAGGAACAGGGCCGGATCGAGATCCAGAAAGCGCGCATAGTTCCTGACGAAGCCGCGGGCAAAGGTCTGCCCCGGCAACACGCTCAGATCACCGCGTTCAATCGCTTCGATCTGCCGTACGGTCAGCTTCAGGTGCGCCGATACCTGGCCCAGCGACAAGCCGCGTGCTTCCCGGGCCTGCCGAAGCAGATCCCATACATTGTCTTCGTCATCCTGCCCGGGTTCGAGCATGTCCGGATTCACGTCGCTCACTCGAATTTCCCTTGCAGGTAGGCCTGGTATTCGGAGGACTCGGGGAACTCCTTGCGCAGCCGGGATCCGAGGTCATTCACATTCGCTTCGTTCCCCAGCCGCCGCTCGATCCGTGCTGCCAGCCACAATACCGAGGCATCGCTCACCCGCATGACCTTGAGGGCCTGGTCGATCCACTTCTTGGCCCCCAGGTTCTTGCCCATCCGGTAACTGATCTGCGCCAGATTGATGGCGGCGCGTGCATTGCCTTCATCGGCCTGCATCGCCCGCAGGAAGCGCGCTTCTGCGCCGGCATCATCCTTCATGCGCAGCAGGCACAGCCCCGCGTTGGTCCAGGCCCGTGTCGGGCGAGCATAGTAAGGATTGCGAGCGGCCTGCTCGATACGCGGCAAGCCCTCCGCCTCCTTGCCCTGCGAGCAGAGATACCATCCGTAGGCATTGTTGACTTCCGGGTCGCCGGGTGCGAGTCGATAGGCCTGTTCGAATGCAGGGCCTGCGTACTGGTATTGCTCCTGCTCGGCATAGATCAGAGCCATCAGCATATGGGCGGGCGCGTAAGTGGCGTCCGACGCGATGGCGGCGCGCGCTTCATCCAGCGCCACGCCGTTCCGGCCGCTCTGCATGTAGGCAGAGCCCAGCTCCACGTGAACCCGTGCGGCACGCTGCCCGGCCGTGGTGGCAGGCAACTCTGCCACCGAGCGCTGCGGCTCGGCCGGCATCACGCTGCCGGTTCCGGGATTGACGCAAGCGGCCAGCAGGGCGCTGGCCATCAGGAGGACTGCGAGCCTCGACATTTTTCCGGTCATCAACGTACCTCTTTGAGTGTTAGGACGCGCTTGCCCGTGCGCCTCGTTTTGTCCTGAACCTGACCAGCCAGCTGGCCGCAGGCCGCATCGACGTCATCCCCGCGGGTCTTGCGCGTGGTCGTCACGATACCGGCGTCATTGAGCAGTTGCGAAAAACGCCTGACAACCGGGCCGGAAGAGCGACGGAATCCGGAATCCGGGAAGGGATTGAACGGGATGAGGTTGAACTTGCAGGGTACTTCACGGGCAATGTCGATGAGCTGCCGCAGATGTTCATCGCCATCATTGATGCCTTCGAGCATGATGTATTCGAAGGTCACGAAGTCGCGCGGCGCGCGGTCGAGATAGCGGTTGCAGGCAGCAAGGAGTTCCTTGAGCGGGTATTTCCGGTTGATCGGCACGAGGCGGTCGCGCAGCGCGTCGTTGGGCGCATGCAGGGACACTGCCAGCGCTACCGGACACTCCTCGCGCAGGCGATCCATGGCCGGCACGATGCCCGAGGTGGAGACCGTCACCCGGCGACGCGAGAGCCCGTAGGCATGATCGTCCAGCATCAGCCTGAGCGCGGACACCACATTGTCGAAATTCGCCAGCGGCTCGCCCATGCCCATCATCACCACATTGCTGATGATGCGCTCGCCGTTGGGCTCGGCACCGAGCAGGCGATTCGCCAGCCAGAGCTGACCGATGATTTCGGCAGCCGTGAGGTTGCGATTGAAGCCCTGTTTGCCGGTCGAGCAGAACGCGCAGTCGAGCGCACAGCCAGCCTGCGAGGAAACACACAGCGTGCCGCGCGTGGCCTCGGGGATATAGACCGTCTCGACCGCATTGCCGTTGCCGACATCCATGAGCCACTTCCGGGTGCCGTCGGACGAGACGTTGTCACGCACCGGCACGGGCGGCTGCACACAGGCGATGTCCTTGAGCTGGGCGCGCAGGCTCTTGGCCACATCGGTCATCGCATCGAAGTCGGTTTCGCCGAAACGATGCACCCAGCGCAGAATCTGGCGGGCACGGAAAGGCTTCTCGCCGCGTTCGGCGAACCAGGCGATCAGGCTGTCTGCATCGAAATCGAGAAGGTTCTGCATGGGTCTTGAATCCGGTCCGGCGCGACGAAGGCGCCGGACCTGTTGATGCTTATCGGCTGTAAACGTTCATTCCGGGGAAGAAGAAAGCCACTTCCACCGCAGCGGTTTCCGGCGCGTCGGAACCGTGCACCGCGTTTGCATCGATCGAGTCCGCAAAGTCGGCGCGGATCGTGCCGGGCGCAGCCTTCTTCGGATCGGTCGCGCCCATCAGCTCACGATTCTTTGCAATGGCGCCTTCACCTTCGAGCACCTGGATCATCACCGGGCCCGAAATCATGAAATTCACCAGATCCTTGTAGAAGGGGCGTTCCTTGTGCACAGCATAGAACTGTCCGGCTTCCAGCGCGGACAGCTGCACCAGCTTGGCCGCGACGACCTTCAGCCCTGCATCCTCGAAGCGCTGGTAGATCTTGCCGATCACGTTCTTCGCGACAGCATCGGGCTTGATGATGGACAGGGTACGTTCAATTGCCATGTTTCTCTCCGTGGTTCTGGGGCACGAGGCCTAAGTTGTTGTTGTCAAAACCGCTTATTTTATCAGCAGACGCCCCGCCCTGCCCGGGCTAATTGAACCCGGACGCAACACACCGGCGCGCACTCACCCCCGCCGGAGAGTGCGCGCCGGGCCCAGGCCCCGGCCGCACGCTAACATCACGGCATGAACTCCGACGAGCTCCCCTCAGGCGCGGCACAAGGCGCCCGCACCGGCATCTGGTTCTGGCGCCTGCCTGCCCTCGCCATCGCAGCCCTAGTTGCGGTCATCTCGCTGTTCCTGTGGTTCGGGCTGCGTCAGGAGCATGAAGAACGCCGCGCAGCCCTGGTCAGCGACACGCTGTGGATGGAGCAGAACCTGCGCTACCACTTCGAGAGCACCGTCGACCAGCTCGCCCGGATCGGCAACGAGTTCGGCGTTGGGGGCGAACTGCACTCGGAAGCCGCCCAGGACAAGGTGCGCGAACTGCTCCAGGGCGACTCCGGCCTCTTTGCCATCCTCTGGCTCAACTCCGACGGACAGATGCTGAGCACCCTGCCGGCCAGTGCGGCCCCGGTCCAGCTGAGCCGGGAGCACCCGGTCGCCATCGGGCGGGCACGCACGCTTAACCGCCCGTCCTATGCCCACCCCTACAAGCAGGACGACGGCCTGTGGATGCTCGAGGTCGTACTGCCGGTCTTCGGCGCGAACGACTTCAACGGCTATGCCGTCGGCGTATTCTCGCTCTCCCGCGTACTGGAAAAACACGTTCCCTGGTGGTTTGCCGAACGCTACCGGATCACGTTCAGCGACGATTTCGACAACGAACTGGCCACCACCACCCGCGCGGAGTCACCAGGCGACAGCCAGAGTTTCGGCGTGAGCTTCGACCAGATGGGCGGACTGGGCATCCGGGTCGAATCCTACCGGGCCACCACCCGGCTCATGCCCTCCATCGTCGTAGGTGTGCTGCTGGCTTTCACGCTGATCCTGACCTGGAGCCTGTGGACGCTGCGAAACCGCATGCTCCGGCTGCAGGAAACCGAAACCGCCTTGCGGCGCGAGCACGCCTTCCGCCTCGCACTCGAACGCTCGACCCTGGTCGGCATGCGTGCCCGCAACCTGGCGGGGCGCATCACCCATGTCAACGCCGCGTTCTGCCGCATGGTCGGCTGGCCGACCGAAGCGCTCGTCGGCCGGGCAGAGCCGATGCCGTTCTGGCCCGAAGGCGAGGAGGAACCCCGCCTCCCGGTCGCCGACGTGGCAGGCGGCACCACACCCAGCCCACACACCTACGAGGCGCGCTTCGTTCATCGTGACGGCAGACTCCTGGATCTGATGA
Organism: Uliginosibacterium paludis; assembly: GCF_039631355.1. NCBI lineage: Bacteria > Pseudomonadati > Pseudomonadota > Betaproteobacteria > Rhodocyclales > Zoogloeaceae > Uliginosibacterium > Uliginosibacterium paludis. The sequence continues at coordinate 50,091 of NZ_JBDIVF010000008.1, forward strand.
TTTACGAAGCCCCGCTGATCGACGCGAACGGCGTCCACACTGGCTGGGTCGGCTCGATGCTCGACATCACCGAGCGCAAGCGCGCCGAAGCCCTGGCACGCGACCAGCAGGAACAGCTCGAATCCACCGCCCGACTCGTCACCATGGGCGAAATGGCCTCCACCCTGGCCCACGAACTCAATCAACCCCTCTCCGCCATCGCCAGCTACAGCGCCGGCTGCCTCAACGCGCTCAAGGCCGGGCGCTATGACGAACGGCAATTCACCGACATTCTCGGCAAGATCAACCATCAGGCCCAGCGCGCCGGCAAGATCATCCATCGCATTTACGGTTTCGTACGCCGCAGCGAGTCCCGACGCGACAAGATGAACGCCAACGCAGCCGTGCTGGAGGCCACCGGACTGCTGGAAGCAGAGTCCCTGCGCCGCAAGGTGCGCATGCAGATCGAGTTGGCCATGGACCTGCCTGCGGTCTACGGGGATCGGGTCATGATCGAGCAGGTCATGGTCAATCTGATCCGCAACGGCATGGACGCGATGCGCGAAACGCCCGAAGACCAACGCGTGCTGAGCATTCACAGCCGGAGCATCCAGGGCGGCATCCGGATTGCAGTAGAAGACCGGGGCAGCGGCATCCGGCCCGAAATCGCGGACCGCCTCTTCGACTCCTTCTTCACGACCAAGCCCGAAGGCATGGGCATGGGGCTCAAGATCTGCCGCTCGATAGCCGAGCAGCACAATGGCCGCCTCTGGTTCGAAGCCGCCCCGGCAGGCGGCACCTGCTTCTTCCTGCAACTGCCGACCGGCAAGCCGGAAGACGGGCAGTAAGCTCAGGCGCGGGCAAGGCCGTCCGGACCGGTCCAGAAAATCCGCAGCCCGGGCAGGGGACTCTCGGCCCCCACGCCCCCCACCCAGACCAGCTCGCCATCCCGCCACAGCAAGGGGAGTTCATCACGCCACCAGGCCGGAATTCCGGCCTCCTGGCACAGATGGCGCACGCTGCGTCGCGGCCGCCCCGGCCCGAGGCTCAGACGCTCGCCCCCCGCCCGCAAACGGAACTCGAAAAGTGCGGCCGGGCGCACAATGCCCTCGCCCGCAAGATCCGGCTCGAAGCAAAGCACGCCGGCGCCCCAGGAGAGAACCGCCTCGCCGCGCCACACACAAGGCACGGGAAGCGCCCGCGACTCAGCCTCGAACCAGAGACGATCCTGCGAGGCACAGCAGATCTTGTCAGCCAGCCGCTCCCGCACAGCGCCTTCTGCCGCAAGTGCCTCGCACAGCCGGACGGTCCGCGCAGCGTCCGGCGCCATCAGCCCGGAATGTCGCAGCGCTGCCCGCAAGGCGTTGCGCTGACGCGCCGCACTGAGCGCCCTGAAGCGTACACGCGACCCGGCTTGCGGCGCCCCGACCCAAGCCCAGTCCTGGGCCCCGACCTCGTCCAGCAAATCGGAAGCCTCGGAGAAATGGGCGGCGGCACGCGCCAGATTGCGGCTCGTCGCCGGAAAACGGTTTTCGAGCGCCGGAAGAATTCCGTGCCTCAGGAAATTCCGGAAAAAACGCTCATCCGCATTGCTCTCGTCCTCGATCCAGCAAAGCGAGTGCGCTTCCGCCCAGGACAACAGATCAGACCGCGCCCAATCCAGCAGCGGGCGCCACAGCCTTCGCCCCGGCTCCTGCTGCCGCATGGCGGCAGCGCCAGCCACACCCGTCCCGCGGATCAGGCGATGCAGCAGGGTTTCGGCCTGATCATCGGCATGATGTGCGAGCACGATCCAGTCTGCCGGCTCGCGGGCGAACTCTGCATGCCGCGCCGCGCGGGCGGCCGCCTCCAGTCCCTTGCCCCCCTCCTGCTCGACCTTGACGCGCGCCACGCGCAAGGGAACATCGAGCTCGCGACACATCCGGACGCAGTGCGCCGCCCAGTCATCCGCCCGAGGGCTCAGGCCGTGATGCACATGCAGCGCAGACAGATCGAAATGGACCCGGCTACGCAGCGAGGCCAGCGCATGCAGCAGAACGGTCGAGTCGAGCCCTCCGCTGCAGGCAACACAGAGATGCAGACGCCCGCCCGCCGGCCAGGCGGCCAGCAGGGCATCGGACAAATCGGGAGGTTTCGGCTGGGACATGCCGGAATTGTACGCAGCTGCAGGCGCTGCGCAGCCCCGTGGCGGGCGCCCCCTGCCACGGGCGGGAGATCAGAGAGACACTTCCTTGAACTTGCCGTAGGCCTGCAGTCGCTCGTAGCGACGCTCGACCAGCTCCTGCGCAGACAGGTCGGCCAGCGGCTTGAGCGCATCCTGCAGCGCGCGCTTGAGGGAGACCGACATGGCACGGTAGTCACGATGGGCGCCCCCCACCGGTTCATTCACCACCTTGTCGATGAGGCCCAGTGACTTCAGGCGCGACGCGGTAATACCCATGATTTCGGCTGCTTCGGAGGCCTTGTCGGCGCTTTTCCAGAGAATCGAGGCGCAGCCTTCCGGAGAAATCACGGAATAGGTCGAGAACTGCAACATGTTTACCTGATCGGCAACCGCGATCGCGAGCGCACCACCGGAGCCGCCCTCACCGATCACCGTCGTGATGATGGGCACCTTGAGTTCGGCCATGACATACAGGTTGTGGCCAATGGCCTCGGACTGACCACGCTCTTCGGCATCAATCCCGGGATAGGCGCCGGGCGTGTCGACGAACGTGAAGACCGGAATGCCGAACTTCTCGGCCAGCTTCATCATGCGCAGGGCCTTGCGGTAGCCCTCGGGCCGCGGCATGCCGAAATTGCGCAGGATCTTTTCCTTGGTGTCGCGCCCCTTCTGATGCCCGATCACCATGCAGCTCTGCCCGTTGAAGCGCGCGAGGCCACCCACGATGGCCTTGTCGTCCGCAAAAGAGCGATCCCCATGCAGCTCTTCGAAATCGGTGAACATGTGTTCGACATAATCGAAGGTATAGGGACGCTGCGGGTGGCGTGCGACCTGGGCAATCTGCCAGGGCGTGAGCTTGGCGTAGATGTCCTTGATCAGGGACTGACGCTTGACCTCCAGCCGGGAGATCTCCTCCGAGATATCGACAGCGGAGTCATCCTGAACAAAACGAAGCTCTTCGATCTTGGACTCAAGATCGGCGATCGGCTGCTCAAAGTCGAGAAAGGTGGTTTTCACGAACAATGGTCTGAAACAAAAAGGTTGGCTATTGTACCCGATCGGGCGCAGCCTGCAGGCTCTCGAATAGTGTCGGGAGATCAACGACTTGCAAAGAAAAGCCCATCCGCAACCGTATGGCGCTCACCCCGGCAGATAGCTGCGAAGGACATGGTCGCCGCCGGGTTCGGCCGTCGTCAGCGCCTGGAGCACGCCCATCCCCGGATGATCGATCAGCCGCAGGACACTCTGGTTCGCCATGTCGGACGGCAGGATCAATCGCACCGGCACACCGCTCTGCAGCGGATCGATCGCCAGCGCATGCAGCGCCTGGCCACCCGCCACGACGGTCAGCAACTGCGCCTCCCGCCCCAGAAACTCACATCCCAGCAGAAGGCGCGCGCCCTCCTGCCGCATCCAGCGCCGCACGACTCCGATTCGCGGCAAATCGTCATCCGACAGACGCAGACTCAGCAAGGCGCCCACTTCATGCCCGCCCTTGCCCCCATCAACAAGCTCGATCCCGACACCTGCACTGCTCACGTCGCGGAGCACGCAGCCGGGATCCGGCTCGAAAGCGCCCAGCGAGGCGCCGGTATGCAGCCCCTGCACGACCGCCGAAAAACCCCACACAACCTCGACCGGCCCGGAGAGCGCCTGCCGGGCCTGATTGCGCACCGGCGCATCGGCAGACCATTGACGGATCATGTAACTCAGCACCGCGGCAAGCTGTACCGTCCCCCCCGCCGGCACGAGCTCCGGCGGCACACGCCCGCGGATGGCCAGGTCCAGCAGGCGCTGCAGGGCGGGCACCGCCGCCGCGGCCGAAAAGAAGAGCACCCCTTTGCCGGGCATGTCGGCTTCAAGCATGCGGGCGGGCGGCAGGCCCGCAGCCGGATCGATCCAGAGCTGACTCGAGATGCCGCGTACCCGACCGAACTCCAGCTGGGCCAGCGCCTGACGGCAAAGCCGCAGCGCCAGCTCGACCGACGCGGCATCAAGCTGCTGCAGGGCAAGTGTGTGCTGGGCCAGCAGTGCCAGATATTCGCGCTCGACGCAGGTCTCGGTATCGCGGTCGGCCCTGACCCGGACACCGAGGACGTCTGCCTGCCTGTCACGCGCGCTCAGATAGACCTGGTTCAGCCTTTGCCAGCACGCGCCATCCAGCGGCTCGCCGGCAAATGCTGCCCAGCGGGCGCAGTGCTGACCGGCGCGCAGTGCCCGGACGGCAAGCGCGGCAATCACCCCAGACTCTGCCGCGCCGGGCGGTGAAGCAAGGCGGGACAGGAGCAGATCGTAGGCTTCGAGCAGCGTCTGCCAGAAATCCGGAACATGCCTCAGGAGACCTTCCCGGCTGACTGTGACGGCCTGCGTAACGAAACTCGTGGCGCACGCACGCGAAGGCGCCTGGCAGGCATCATCCAGCGCAGACAGGAGGCGCAGGCGCTCAAGCGCAGAAGGCTCGTGCCGGGCCGCCAGCGACTCGATGCAGCGCACGGCCTCGCGCAAATGCTCGGACGGAGCCTCCGGCCCAGTGGCCTCCGCAGCAGCGAAGTCCGCAGGCAAGGTGTCACGAATCACTCCAGACTCCGGGTCAGCGCCAAGCACTTCGCAACTCCGCAAAAAAATGTCAGGGATTGCAAAGTCTAATCGAGACCCGCAGGGCTCCGTTTGCGTCCGGACAGATGGCGATGAGGACCTCGTGCGACGCGTCTGCCTGCGTCAGGCCGATAGCGATCGGCCCGGTAGCTAGTAGAATCGGGAAGATTATTGTGGGACACGGACCGATGCACCAATACCAGCAACTCATGCGCCATGTGCTTGAGCACGGGCACGAAAAAACCGACCGGACCGGAACGGGCACCCGCTCGGTTTTCGGCTGGCAGATGCGCTTCAACCTGGCCGACGGCTTCCCGCTGGTCACCACCAAGAAGCTGCATCTGCGCTCGATCATCCACGAACTGCTCTGGTTCCTGCAGGGCGACACCAACATCCGTTACCTGAAAGACAACAATGTGTCGATCTGGGATGAGTGGGCGGACGAAAACGGCGACCTGGGCCCGGTCTACGGCAAGCAGTGGCGTCGCTGGGAAACCGCTGACGGCCGGACGATCGATCAGATCTCACAGCTCGTGGAGGGTCTGAAGCGGAACCCTGACTCGAGGCGGCACCTCGTCTCCGCCTGGAATCCGGGAGAGATCGAAGGCATGGCGCTCCCGCCCTGTCATGCGCTGTTCCAGTTCTATGTGGCCGACGGCAAGCTCTCCTGCCAGCTCTACCAGCGCAGTGCCGACATTTTTCTGGGCGTGCCCTTCAACATTGCCAGCTACGCGCTGCTCACCCACATGATCGCGCAGGTCTGCGCTTACCAGCCGGGGGACTTCGTCCATACCCTGGGTGACGCCCACCTGTACCTGAATCACCTTGAGCAAGCCCGACTGCAGCTCTCGCGCGAACCACGACCGCTGCCGCGCCTCGTGATGAATCCGGAAGTGAAAGACCTGTTCGCCTTTCGCTTCGAAGATTTTTCCATCGAAGGCTACGATCCGCATCCGCACATTGCCGGCAAGGTTGCGGTATGAGCCGCAGGCCTAAAATTGCCCTGATCGTTGCGCGCGCACGCAATGGCGTGATCGGCCGCGACAACACCCTGCCCTGGCGCCTGCGTGCCGACCTGCAGCACTTCAAGCAATGCACGCAAGGCTGCCCGCTCATCATGGGGCGCAAGACCTGGGAATCGCTGCCCGGCGTCCTTCCCGGCCGGCCTCATATTGTCATCAGTCGCCAGAGCGGATATTCGGCACCAGGCGCTCGCGTCGTCAGCTCGCTGGCGGACGCCCTTGCTGTCTGCGCGGATGCCGAGCGTGCATTCGTGATCGGTGGCGCCCAGATCTACGCCGAAGCCCTGGATGTAGCCGATGTGCTTTGGATCAGCGAAATCGATGCAGACATCGAAGGCGACACCCGCTTCCCGGCATTTGACTCTGGTGCCTTCTCCGAGATTTCGCGCAGCCGTGTTGCGGCGGATGAGTCCAACCAGTATTCCTTCGACATCGTCGAGCTGCGCCGGAAATGAAAAAGGGCGGCCAGGCCGCCCTCTCCAGCTACAGCAGGCGCTCAAACCGGCGGACGGTAGCCAACTTCCTTGAGCACTTCATTCACGCCGATGTAGCGCACGTCACGGCCGCGGACCAGGAAAATCGTGTGTTCGGCAATGTTCTTCGAATGGTCCCCGATGCGCTCGAGCGCCTTGGCTGCGAACACCACGTCGATGCCACGCGAGATCGTGCGCGGGTCTTCCATCATGAAGGTGATCAGCTGACGCATCACGGCCTTGAACTCGGCATCAAGCTCGTGATCGTCCTTGACGACCTCGGCCGCGGCATCCACATCAAGGCGAGCCAGTGCATCCAGCGCCTTGCGCAGCGCATCCACGGCCTGGCGCGCCAGGTGTTTCATCTGTACACGGGGCGGGCCGGCATGCTCATTGGACAGCAAGGAACGGGCGGCCTTGGCGATTTTCTTGGCCTCGTCACCGATACGCTCGAGATCAGTCACCACACGTGACACGCTCATGATCGTGCGCAGATCGTTGGCCGCCGGCTGACGACGCGCAATGATCTGCGTGCAGGACTCATCCAGCTCGACCTGCAACTCGTTGATCTTGTGATCGTTGTCGATCACATGCTCGACAGTGGCGAGATCGCCATCAAACAGGCCATCCATGGCCTGGACCACCTGCTGTTCGACGAAACCGCCCATCTGCAGCACGCGCGTGCGGATGCCGTCGAGCTCTTCGTCGTACTGCTTCACGGTATGTTCAGTCATTGCATTCCTTCTGCCAGCGACAATTAGCGGAGCATTATTCCCGCGGATGATGACAGGAATATGTCAGTTGTAACGAACGGTCGTCACAACACCTTCAGGCGTCCCCAGAAGCAGCACGTCAGCCGGCCGGCGTGCAAACAGGCCGTTGGTCACGACCCCGACGATGTGATTGATCGTGGTTTCGAGCCCGACCGGATCAGTGATTTCCAGACCGTGCACATCAAGAATGACGTTGCCATTGTCGGTCACCACGCCTTCACGCCACACCGGACGGCCGCCCAGCGCTTCAAGCTGCCTTGCCACGCTCGCACGTGCCAGCGGAATCACTTCGACCGGCAGCGGGAAACGGCCGAGCACAGCCACTTTCTTTGAACCGTCAGCAATACACACAAAGCGCTTCGCCACCGAAGCCACGATCTTTTCGCGTGTCAGTGCCGCACCGCCGCCCTTGATCATGGCAAACGAGGCGTCCACTTCGTCTGCGCCATCCACGTAAACAGACAGGCTATCCACCTCATTGAGGTCAAACAGACGGATGCCCTGCGCCTCGAGCCGCTTTGCACTGGCCTCGGAACTTGCTACCGCCCCTTTGATCCTGTCGCGCATGCCAGCGAGGCCATCTATGAAGAAGTTGGCCGTCGAGCCGGTGCCGACGCCGATGATTTCGCCCTCCGGCACGTAGGCCAGAGCAGCCTTGGCAACGGCCTGTTTGAGCAGATCCTGATTCATTCTGTATCAATCCGAAAAGAGAAGCCTCGGTATTGTAGTGGACTGCCGGCCTGCACAGCGGATGAGTCGCGCCGGCCACCAACCATCGGGAAAGGAGAACGTCATGGGCTTACTGGATCAGGTCATCGGATCGCTCGGCAACAGACAAGAGGCCGGCGGCGCAGGCGCGCTGGTCGAGATCGCTGCCAGCCTCCTGCAGCAGCACGGCGGACTGGAGGGCCTGCTCGGCCGCTTCCAGCAGGCCGGGCTCGGAGATCATGCGGCTTCCTGGGTCGGCACCGGGCAGAACATGCCGATCGACGCTACGGAAGTGACCCGCGCGCTGGGCAGTGAGCTGATCGGAACCCTCGCGGGCCGGGCTGGGCTCGATCACTCGGAACTCGCGTCCGGGCTTGCCCGGGCCCTGCCCCAACTCATCGACCAGATAACGCCCCAAGGCACGACTGAGGGTTCCTCAGCACTGCTTCAGCAAGGGCTTTCGGTGCTGGATGGCCTGCTGGGGAGCAGCCCGGCGCGCTGAGTTCCGGATCGGACAAGCGCGTCGCTCAAGCCGGGCGACGCGGCTATCGACAGCCCCTGCAAGACCTCAGCGTTCAACGGTCAGCGCAACTCCCATGCCGCCGCCGATGCACAGCGTCGCGAGACCCTTGCGAACATCGCGCTTCTGCATCTCGTGCAGGAGCGTCACCAGGATGCGGCAGCCGGAGGCGCCAATGGGATGGCCGATCGCGATCGCGCCACCGTTGACATTGATCTTGCCGGCATCCCAGCCCATGTCCTTGTTTACCGCGCAAGCCTGGGCAGCAAAAGCTTCGTTGCCTTCAATGAGATCCAGCTCCTGATGCGTCCAACCGGCTTTTTCGAGCGCGCGCCGCGAAGCCGGCGCCGGACCGATTCCCATATAGGCGGGATCTACCGCGGCAGAGGCGAATGACCGGATCCGGGCCATTGGCTTCAGCCCCAGCGCGGCAGCTTTTTCCTCGCTCATCACCATCACCGCCGCAGCCCCGTCATTGATGCCCGACGCATTCCCGGCGGTCACCGTACCCGCCTTGTCAAAAGCAGGCTTCAGCGCCGCCAGCTGCTCGGCCGTCACGCCCGGCTTGATGAATTCGTCTGTATCGAAAACCACATCACCCTTCTTGGACGGGATGACCACCGGCACGATTTCGTCGCGGAAACGGCCCGAAGCCTGCGCTGCTTCGGCCTTGTTCTGTGATGCCGCCGAGAAAGCATCCTGCTCTTCACGCGAGATTTCGTAGCGCTTGGCCAGATTTTCGGCGGTGATGCCCATGTGGTAGTTGTTGAACGCGTCCCACAAGCCGTCATTCACCATCGTATCAACCAGTTTCGCATCCCCCATGCGGAAGCCATCGCGCGAACCATTGAGCACATGCGGACTGGCCGACATGTTTTCCTGGCCGCCGGCAATCACGATTTCCGCGTCGCCGCACTGAATGGCCTGGGCTGCCAGCATGACGGCCTTGAGCCCCGAACCGCACACCTTGTTGATCGTCATCGCCGGCACGGTTTCGGGCAGCCCGGCGCGGATCACCGCCTGCCGTGCCGGGTTCTGACCTACCCCTGCCGTGAGCACCTGCCCCAGGATGACATCACTGATCTGATCAGGACTGACACCCGTCCTGCCCAGCAAGGCTCGGATCACCGTCGCGCCCAGCTCTGCCGCGGGCACCCTGGCCAAAGAACCGCCGAACTTGCCTACCGCCGTACGCACCGCTGCAACGATCACCACATTTGTCATCATCCGCTCCCGTTGGTTGTACAGATCTCTTGCACCATTACGCAACGGAACACTCCAGCAAGGAGCACGCCCTCGTCCGGTGCCATCCCGTCAGATCTTAATGGCCTCATGTTGCAGCGCCAGAAGGGCATACCCCTTAGACCAGCGTCTGAGCAAAGAATGAAAAAGGGCCGCACAACGGCGGCCCTTTCCCTCTCCGGCATACCGCGCGGATTACTTCTTCTTTTGCGGAGGCAGGTCGGTACACGAACCTTCAAACACTTCCGCCGCCATGCCGATCGATTCGCCCAGGGTCGGGTGCGGATGGATGGTCTTGCCGATATCCACCGGATCGCAGCCCATTTCAATCGCCAGCGTGATTTCACCGATCATGTCGCCGGCATTGGGGCCAACGATGCCGCCACCGATGATGCGATGGGTTTCCTCATCGAAGATCAGCTTGGTGAAACCGTAGTCGCAACCGTTGGCAATCGCGCGGCCCGAAGCGGCCCACGGGAACTTGCCCACGCCGATCTTGCGGCCCTTGGCTTTCGCCTCGGTTTCAGTCACACCGACCCACGCCACTTCCGGCTCGGTATAAGCCACACCCGGAATGACGGAAGCATCGAAGTACGACTTCTGACCGGCGGCCACTTCAGCCGCCACATGCGCTTCATGCACGCCCTTGTGAGCCAGCATCGGCTGGCCGACGATGTCGCCGATGGCGAAGATGTGCGACACGTTGGTGCGCTGTTGCTTGTCGACCTGAATGAAGCCGCGATCCGTCACGATCACGCCAGCCTTCTCGGCACCGATCTTCTTGCCGTTCGGGCTGCGACCGACGGCCACCAGCACCATGTCATATTTCTGCTCGACATCCGGTGCCTGCTCGCCATCGAACTTGACCAGTACTCCATCCGGACGGCAGGTCACGCCCACCGTGCGGGTCTTGAGCATGATCTTGTCGAAGCGATGCAGGTTCTGCTTCTCCCACACCTTCACCAGATCACGGTCAGCACCCGGCATCAGGCCGTCACCCATTTCAACCACATCGATCCGGGCTCCCAGCGTGGAATACACGGTCGCCATTTCGAGACCGATGATGCCGCCGCCGATGACCAGCATGCGCTTGGGAACACTGCGCAGCTCAAGCGCGCCGGTCGAGTCGACAATGCGCGGATCTTCCGGGATGAAGGGCAGATTCACGACCGACGAACCAGCCGCGATGATGCACTTCTGGAACTTGATGACCTTCTTCTCGCCGGTACGGCCCTGGCCTTCACCTGCGGTGAGCTCGACCTCGACGTGATTCGGATCGATGAACATGCCGTAGCCGCGCACGACATCCACCTTGCGCGCCTTGGCCATGCCGGTCAGGCCGGTCGTCAGCTTGTTGATGACCTTCTGCTTGTGCGCACGCAGACGATCGATGTCGATCTTCGGCGCATCAAAGGCCACGCCGACATCCGCAAAATGCGAAGCCTCGTCAATGACGTTGGCAACATGCAGCAGCGCCTTGGAGGGGATGCAGCCCACGTTCAGGCAGACGCCGCCCAGCGTCGCGTAACGCTCGACGAGCACGGTCTTCATGCCGAGGTCGGCCGAACGGAATGCCGCGGAATAACCGCCAGGGCCTGCGCCCAGCACCAGCATCTCGCACTCGATATCTGCAGCGCCGCTGTGGCTGCCTGCCACCGGCGCAGCAGCCGGCGCAGTGGCTGGGGCCGGGGCTTCAGCCTTGGGCGCTGCCGCCGCTCCTGCAGACACGGCATCCAGCATCAGCAGCACGCTGCCTTCGGACACACGATCCCCGACCTTGACCGAGACGGACTTCACCACGCCTGCGGCGGGAGAAGGCACATCCAGCGTGGCCTTGTCGGATTCGAGCGTAGCGATGCTGTCATCAACACCGATGGTGTCACCCGGCTTCACGAACAGCTCGATGACCGGCACATCCTTGAAGTCCCCGATATCGGGAACCTTCACTTCAATCAGTTGGCTCATTGTTCAGTTCCTCGCCTCAGAGCAGCACGCGGCGGAAATCCTGCAGCACGCCGGCAAAGTAGGCATTGAAGCGGGCCGCGGCAGCGCCGTCGATCACGCGGTGATCCCAGGACAGCGACAGCGGCAGCATCAGGCGCGGGGCGAACTGCTTGCCGTCCCAGACCGGGCGGATCTGCGACTTGCACACGCCCATGATCGCGACTTCCGGTGCATTGATGATCGGCGTGAAATACACGCCGCCGATGCCACCCAGCGAGCTGATCGAGAAGCAGCCGCCCTGCATCTGGTCAGGCTTGAGCTTGCCGTCGCGAGCCAGCTTGGCCAGATCGCCCATTTCCTTGGCAATCTCGATGACACCCTTCTTGTCGGCATCCTTGATGACCGGCACGACGAGGCCATTCGGCGTATCTGCAGCGAAACCGATGTGGAAGTATTTCTTCAGCACCAGGTTGTCGCCATCGAGCGAAGCATTGAACTCGGGGAACTTCTTCAGCGCAGCCACCGCAGCCTTGATCATGAAGGCCAGCATGGTGAGCTTGGTGCCGGACTTTTCCAGCTCCTTGTTCATCTGCACGCGGAAGGCTTCCAGTTCGGTAATGTCAGCATCATCATGGTTGGTGACGTGCGGGATAACCACCCAGTTGCGATGCAGGTTGGCACCGGAGATCTTCTTGATGCGCGACAGCGGCTGGGTTTCGACAGCGCCGAACTTGCTGAAGTCGACCTTCGGCCAAGGCAACAGGTTGATACCGCCTACGCCTGCACCGGCGGCGGGCGCCGCTGCCACGGCGCCGGAAGCCACCTGGGCAATCACGCCCTTGATGTAGTTCTGGACGTCTTCCTTGAGGATGCGCCCCTTGGGACCGGTGGCAGCGACCTTGGTGATATCGACACCCAGTTCGCGTGCAAAGCGACGCACGCCCGGGCTGGCATGCGACATGGCGGCCGATGCGGTCGCCGCCACGGCCGAAGCCGCAGCAACAGGAGCAGCGGCGGGCGCCGGAGCAGCGACCGGAGCCGGCGCTGCAGCAGCAGGCGCCGGTGCGGAGGCGGCAGCAGGCGCAGAACCCGCTGCGGCAGCACCTTCGAGGATCGCCAGCACGGCGCCTTCGGCAACACGGTCACCCACCTTGACGAGCACTTCCTCGACCACGCCTGCGGCAACCGCCGGCACTTCCATGGTGGCCTTGTCGGATTCGAGCGTGGCCACCGGAGCGTCCAGCGCAATGGTGTCGCCCACCTTGATGAACACTTCGATGACCGGTACATCCTTGAAGTCGCCGATATCAGGCACCTTCAGTTCGATCTTGCCCACGGCTGCGGGCGCAGCCGGTGCAGCAGCGGGGGCCGGTGCTGCGGCAGGCGCCGGTGCCGGTGCCGGTGCAGCAGCGGCCGGAGCGGGCGCGGCGGCTTCCCCAGCGGCCTCCAGGACGACCACGACTGCGCCTTCGCCGACACGGTCACCCACCTTGACGCGGACTTCCTTGACCACGCCGGCGGCCGAAGACGGCACTTCCATGGTGGCCTTGTCGGACTCCAGGGTCAGCAGCGGATCGTCGATCTTGACGCTGTCACCCGGCTTGACGGACACCTCGATGACCGGGACATCCTTGAAATCGCCGATATCGGGGACTTTGACTTCGATGAGTTGGCTCATTGTTTTCTCCGTGAGAAGGCCGGCCTGCAAGCGGGGAGCCGCGTCATGCGGTCCTCCCCTGCCCGGCCTTCACTGATTCATCAGGCAAACAGCGGGTTCGGCTTGTTGGCGTCGATGCCGTACTTGGCGATGGCTTCCGCCACCTTCGCACGTTCGATCTTGCCTTCTTCGGCCAGTGCAGCCAGAGCGGCCACAGTCACCCAGCGGCGATCCACCTCGAAGTGGTCGCGCAGTGCCTCACGGGTGTCGGAACGACCGAAACCATCGGTTCCCAGCACCACGAACTTGTTCGGCACGTACGGACGGATCTGCTCGGCGTAGAGACGGATGTAGTCGGTCGCCACCACCACCGGGCCCTCGGAGCCCTTGAGCTTGGCTTCGACATGCGACACACGACGCTCTTCGAGCGGGTGCAGCATGTTCCAGCGGGCGGCGGACTGCCCGTCGCGTGCCAGCTCGTTGAAGCTCGGCGCACCCCAGATGTCGGACTCGATACCCCAGTCGGCACGCAGCAGCTCGGCCGCAGCGATCACCTCGCGGAAGATCGTGCCGGAACCCATCAGCTGAACGCGCGGGCCCTTGCTCTTGGCGCCGTCACGGAACTTGTACAGGCCCTTGATGATGTCGGCTTCCGAGCCTTCCGGCATGGCCGGATGCTCGTAGTTTTCGTTCATCACCGTGATGTAGTAGTACACATCTTCCTGCTCGGCATACATGCGGCGCAGGCCGTCCTGGAAGATCACCGCGACTTCGTAGGAGAAGGTCGGGTCATAGCTCACGCAGTTCGGGATGGTGTGAGCCAGCACATGACTGTGACCGTCTTCGTGCTGCAGGCCTTCGCCGTTCAGCGTGGTGCGGCCGGCGGTACCACCGATCAGGAAACCGCGGGCGCGCGAGTCGCCGGCAGCCCAGCACAGATCCATCGTGCGTTGCAGGCCGAACATCGAATAGAAGATGTAGAACGGAATCATCTGCACGCCATGCGCCGAGTAGGCGGTGGCGGAGGCGATCCAGTCGGCCATGGCGCCGGCTTCGTTGATGCCGTCCTGCATGACCTGGCCGTCCTTCGATTCCTTGTAGAACATGAGCTGGTCATGGTCTTGCGGAATGTATTTCTGACCTTCCTGGTTCCAGATGCCGTACTGGCGGAACATGCCTTCCATACCGAAGGTACGCGACTCGTCCACCACGATCGGCACGACGTTCTTGCCGATCGCCTTGTCCTTCAGGATGGTGTTGAACATGCGCACGATGGCCATCGTGGTCGAGAATTCACGCCCTTCGCCGGAAGCCTTGAGTTGGGCGTCGAAAGCGGTCAGTGCCGGCACATCCAGTTTGGCAGCCTTGCGACGGCGTGCCGGCAGATAGCCACCGAGCTCCTGACGACGGGCACGCATGTAGTTCAGTTCGGGCGAGCCCTCCTCGAACTTGATGAAAGGCATCGACTCGAGCTGGTCGTCCGACACCGGAATGTGGAAACGGTCGCGGAAAGCGCGCAGCGAATCCAGCGACATCTTCTTCTGCTGGTGGCTGGTGTTCTGGGCTTCGCCCGACTCACCCATGCCGAAACCCTTGACGGTGTGCGCCAGGATCAGCGTCGGCTGGCCCTTGGTCTCGACAGCGGCCTTGTAGGCCGCGAAGACCTTGAACATGTCGTGGCCGCCACGATTGAGCTTCCAGATATCGTCGTCGGTCCAGTCGGCGACGAGTTCCTTGAGTTCCGGCGTGTTGAAGAAGTGCTCGCGCACCCAGGCGCCGTTCTTCGACTTGTAAGTCTGGTATTCACCATCGACCACTTCAAGCATGCGCTGCTTGAGCAGCCCCTTCTTGTCGCGCTCGAACAGGGCATCCCAGTTGGAGCCCCACATCAGCTTGACAACATTCCAGCCGGCACCGCGGAACTCGGATTCCAGCTCCTGCACGATCTTGCCGTTGCCACGCACCGGGCCGTCCAGACGCTGCAGGTTGCAGTTGATCACGAAGATCAGGTTGTCGAGCTTCTCGCGCGAGGCCAGACCCAGCGCGCCGCGGGACTCGACTTCGTCCATCTCGCCGTCGCCCAGGAAGGCCCAGACCTTGCGGCCTTCGTTGTTCTGGATGCCACGGTCCTGCAGATACTTCATGAAGCGGGCCTGATAGATGGCCTGCAGGGGCCCGAGCCCCATCGACACGGTCGGGAACTGCCAGAAATCCGGCATCAGCCAGGGGTGCGGATAGGACGACAGGCCCTTGCCGCCAGCTTCCTGACGGAAGTTGTCGAGCTGCTCTTCGGTCAGGCGACCAAGCAGGAAGGCACGGGCATAGATGCCGGGAATCGAGTGCCCCTGGAAGTAGATCAGATCGCCTTCCTTGTCGGCCGTCGGCGCCTTCCAGAACCAGTTGAAGCCAACGTCATACAGCGTGGCGGACGAAGCGTAGGAGGCGATGTGGCCGCCGACGTTGGTGTGCTTGTTGGCACGCACGACCATGGCGATGGCATTCCAGCGCAGGTAGGCCTGGATACGCAGTTCGATTTCGGGGTCGCCCGGATAGTTCGGCTGGTCCGCAGTCGGAATGGTGTTCTGGTAGAGGGTGTTGGCACTGTAGGGCAGCACCACGCCGGAATCGCGCAGATCTTCGATCAGACGTTCGATCAGGTAGCGCGCGCGCTCCGGACCTTCATTCTTGACCACGGCATCAAGGGCGTCCAACCATTCCAGGGTCTCCTGCTGATCCGCGTCGGATTGCAGAAGAACGTGCGGCACTACTGCCATGTTTCTCTCCTAACCAGGGGTCGATGAAGCAGCCCGGCAGGAAGCACTCCGGGCAGCCGTTTTATTTGAAGCCTGCGCGAATCACGCACAAACCGAAGCATGAGGAGAGTGCTGAAGGTGGCAGAGATGACACAGGGACAAACCCGGATACCCTCGAAACGCCCGTACAGACAAGCACACGCAGGATTCTTCGATCGGGCAATATAAAAGAAGCCCCAGCCCGGTGCAATGTCAAAGCCCCATCAAATTTGGTTCAGGCCCTATAAAAAAACTTGAATAATCATCGTGTTGCAGCGCACAAGTATTTATTCGTCATCATCTTTCCTGAGCGTAATCAAGGGTCGGCACCTTTTCGGGGCTGAATGAAAACTTGCCGTGAGCGTGGACGCCAAATGTCATCAGCATGGACCGGATGCCCCGCTGTCCGTTTTTCCGGGCACTTGAGCGCCCTCCCCCTGGCGCTGCATGCGCGATAATGGCGGGCACAACCTCCCTGCGGATCAAGAATGGGTACCAAGGACGAATCCCGCCGGCTCGCCGTGCGCTGGCCGAAGTCATTTTCGTCAGCGCTTTCGGTGCTGCTGCTGATTGTTGCCCCGGCTGTCGCATGGCTGGCAACGGGCGGCAGCAACGCGCCGGGCGACTCCGACCGCCTGCGCCTGTTCATCATCGCGCTGATCACGATCGCCGGCTGGGGCCTCATCATCGCCAAGCAGCAGCGGCAGCGCGCGGGGCGCATCGAGGAAGAACGCGACCTGTTCTTCACCCTGTCGCTCGATATCTTCTGCACCATGAATCCGGCCGGGCTGTTCGAGCGGATCAATCCTGCGGTGCTGAACATCCTCGGTCGCAAACCTGACGCGCTCACCGAAGGCGTCTCCCTGCCCGAAATCGTTCACCCCGACGATGCGGGAGCGGTGCGCCAGAGTCTTGCCGAACTCGGCCAGGGCCGCCCGGCGCAGTTCGAAGCTCGCTGCCGATGCGGTGACGGCAGCTGGCGCTGGCTCAGCTGGAGTGCCACCCCTCGCGTCGAGGAAAAGCGGATCTATGCGGTGGCGCACGACATCACCAACCGCAAGTCACGCGAAGAAACCCTGAGAGCAGACTCCGATTTCCGCAAGGCGATGGAGGATTCGGTCCTGACCGGGCTGCAGGCCGTGTCGCCCGATGGCCGCATCCTGTACGTCAACAAGGCTTTCTCGGAGCTTGTCGGCTGGGGCGGCGCCGAGCTCATCGGCCAGATGCCGCCCTATGTGTTCTGGGATGAAAACGAGCGCGAGGAAAACTGGCAGCGCATGCGCGAGAACATGGTCCACGGCGCAAAGACCGAGGGCGTGGAGCTGGCCGTGCGTCGCCGGGACGGGCGGCCGATGGATGTGCGCCAGCACGTCTCGCCCCTGGTCAACAGCCAGGGCGAGCAGACCGGCTGGATGATCGCGATGACCGACATTACCGAGCAACGCCGTGCACGCGCCGAGCTCCAGGCCGCCAACGAACGGATCACCACCGTGCTCGACGGGCTGGACGCGGCGGTGTACGTCGCGGAAGCCGCCAGCGGCGACCTGCTCTACTCCAACCGCGCCTACGACAGCCAGCACCTGCGTGCCGGCACGACCTCGCGTGACGCGATTCCGGAGCGCGAGCTGGGGGACTACCCGGTCGACCCGCGCAGGCTGCGCAGCGCAGACGTTCCGCGGGAACTCTTCGACGGGGAGCTCCAGCACCCGGTCACCGCGCAGTGGTTTCACATCCGTGAGCGCGCCCTGCGCTGGGTGGACGGCCGCATTGTCCGTCTGGTGGTAGCCACCGACATCACCGCCCTCAAGCGCGCGGAAGAACTCAATCGGGAGCAGGAAGAACGGCTTGCCCGCACCTCGCGCCTGATCACCATGGGCGAAATGGCCTCGACCCTCGCCCATGAACTCAACCAGCCGCTCTCGGCCATCTCGAACTACAGCATGGGTTGCGTGAACCGGCTCAAGAGCGGCCAGTTCAGGCTCGAAGATATCGTCGGCGCCATGGAAAAAGCCAGCGTGCAGGCCAACCGCGCCGGCAACATCGTGCGCCGCATCCGCGAATTCGTACGCAAGAGCGAACCCCGGCGCAGCATCATCAGTCTAAGCCAGGTCACCGAAGAGGCCCTTGGCATTGCGGAAATCGAAGCCCGCCGGCTCGGCACCCGGATCGTCACCCATCTTCCCGACGATCTGCCACCCGTTCTGGCTGACCGCATCATGATCGAACAGGTGCTGATGAACCTCGTCAAGAACGCCGCAGAGGCCATGCAGGACAAACCCCTGGACGAACGGGTCATCCATATCGATGCGTGCGAAAAACACAACAGCATCGAGGTATCCGTCACCGACCGGGGCAGTGGAATCAGCGCGGAACATCTGGACGAACTATTCTCGCCTTTCTTTACAACGAAAAAAGAGGGGATGGGGATGGGCCTGAACATCTGCCGATCCATCATCGAATTCCACAAGGGGCGCCTCTGGGTGGACGCCAACCCCGAAGGGGGATGCATCTTCCGTTTCACGCTGGCACTGGAGAACAAGCTTGAATCCGACCATGACAACAATTAATGCAGCACCAGCCGTCGAACAACTCGTCTACATCGTTGATGACGACGAAGCCCTGCGCGACTCCCTGCTCTGGCTGCTCGACTCGACCGGCATCAAGGCCCAGGCCTTCGACTCTGCCGAAGCCTTCCTGTCCGCCTGGTCGCCACGCATGAGCGGCTGCCTCGTCCTCGACATCCGGATGCCCGGCATGAGCGGGCTGGAACTGCAGGAAAAACTCGCCGGCATGCATTCCACGCTGCCGATCATTTTCATCACCGGTCACGGCGACGTGCCGATGGCCGTCTCGGCGCTCAAGAACGGCGCGGTCGACTTCATCGAGAAGCCTTTCAACGACCAGGACATGGTGAATCTGATCCACCGAGCGCTCGACGAAGACCGCAAGCACCACGACAGCCGCGTGCTGGAGGCGGACGCCCAGCGCCGCATCGACGGCCTCACGCCGCGCGAGAAGGAAGTGCTGGAGCTCATCGTGGCCGGGCGGCTCAACAAGCAGATTGCAGACGATCTCGGCATCAGCATCAAGACGGTGGAAGTCCACCGCGCACGGGTGATGGAAAAGATGGGCGTCAATTCACTCGCCGAACTCGTTCAGCACGTGATGGCGGTCAAGCACGACTGAGCGCTCTCGCGATCCATGAAAAAGGCCTGATCCACGGATCAGGCCTTTTCGTTTCTGCCGGACAGCCTCAGGCAAACAGCCTGGCCAGCTCCTCGCCGGGCTCAGGGGCGCGCATGAAAGCCTCCCCGATCAGGAAGGCGTGCACGCCACGGCTACGCATGGCTGCCACATCCTGCGGCGTAAAGATGCCGCTTTCGGTGACCACGATCCGGCCTTCAGGAATCCGTGCGAGCTGCGAAAAAGTTGTTTCCAGCGTCACGTCGAAAGTGCGCAGGTTGCGATTGTTGATGCCCAGCAAGGGCGTCGTGAGCTGCAGGGCCAGATCCAGCTCTTCGGCGCTGTGCACCTCGACCAGAACCGACATGCCGAGGTCGTGCGCCAGCTGCTCCAGCTCCAGCATCTGCATCACGGCAACCCGTCCGGTGGCCGCAGTCACCACGCCGTCCGGCGGCAGGAAAGCCGCCACGATCAGCAGGATCGCATCCGCCCCCATCGCACGGGCTTCGAAGACCTGATAGGGGTCGACAATGAAATCCTTGCGCAGCACCGGCAGGCTGCAGGCCTCGCGCGCCTCGCGCAGGAAATCGGCCGAGCCCTGGAAATACTGCTCATCCGTCAGGACTGACAGACAGGCTGCGCCCCCCTTCTCGTAGGACCGGGCGATCGCCGCTGGCTGGAAATCCGGCCGGATGATGCCTTTGGAAGGGCTCGCGCGCTTGACCTCGGCAATCACGCCCGCCTGGCCCGCAGCGATCCTGGCCCGGATGGCGCCGGCAAAATCCCGCACGGGTGGCGCTTCGCGAGCCTCCTCCACGATGTCTTCGCGCGAGCGCACACTCAGCGCGGCTTCAATTTCCTGATGCTTGGTCGAGAGGATTTTTTGCAGGATATCGGACATCGGTTGCGGGAACCCGGGCAAGACGAAGGGGGTCCTATGTTAGCCGCAAAGCCGGCGCGCCGGTTCATCGCCGCCGGCCCGGTTTAGAATCACGCCTCTTCAACCTGGAGTGCCCGCATGCGATTCCTTCCCCTTTTCCTCCTCGGGCTGGGCTGTCTGCCCGCGCTGGCGCTGGCCAGCACCCCCGAGGATGCGGCGCAGGCTTTCTACGCCGCGCGCCTTGCCAGCGAAACCATGGGCGCCCCGGGCGGCCTCGAGCTGGCGGATTTTTCCCAATACCTCGGGCCCGAGCTGGTCTGTGTGCTCGGCGCCGCTCGCCGCTACAACGATGCCTATCTGGAAGCCAGGCCGGGCGAAGTACCGCCCTTCGCGCATGGCGACCTCTACTCGGGAGCCGAAGAACGGCCGGCCCGCTTCACCCTGGGCAAGGCCAGCGTGAAGGGCGAGCGCGCCACGATCAGCGCGCGCTTCGAGTACGACGGCGCGGATGGCCATGCCTTCGAGCGCTCGAGTACGCTGCACATGCTGCTGCACAAGCGTCACTGGGTCATCAACGAGATCGACTACACCGAAGCGCCGGTCATCCCGATGCCCAAGCCGGGTCTGGTCGCCGGGCTGCGCGAGGCGCTGGACCACGGCAACCCCGAAATCGGCTGGTCCGCGCGACAGCTCGACGGCTGCCCGGTCGATGGCGAGCTCGCCCGCCTGAAAGCCGCGCAGGTCAAGAAAGAGTCGGCCGGCAAGAAGAAGCATGCGACCGCCAAACGCGGCACGAACCACAGCGCGCGCAGTGCGTCGAGCACGAAAAAGGCCGCAGCGCCTGCCAAGAGCAGTCCGAAGAAAGCCGCGAGCGGCACGGCGCACAAGAAAGCCGCCTCAAGCAGCAAGGCACACGCCAGGAAATAGGTCAGCGCCGGCCAGCGCGGGAAGCCTGGCCGGTTTGCCCTGCTCAGCCCGCGTCGCGCGAGAAGGCGATGAAGTCGTCCAGCTTGCGCCGCGCGGCACCGCTGGCGATGGTGTCCAGCGCAAGCTCGACGCCCCCCGCCAGCGAATCGGTCACGGCCGCTGCATAGAGGCTGGCGCCGGCATTGAAAGCCACGATGTCCCGCGCAGCCGCAATCCTGCCCTCCAGCGCGCCGAGCAGGATGGCCTTCGACTCCTCCACGCTGGTGGCGCGGATCGAAGACGACGCATGCAGGGGCAGCCCGACGTCCTCGGGCGTGATGCGGTATTCGCGCACTTCGCCGTGACGCAGCTCGCCGATCAGCGTGGGGGCTGAAATCGAGATTTCGTCCAGCCCTTCCATGCCGTGCACCGTCAGCACATTGCGCGAGCCCAGTTGTTGCAGCACACGCACCTGGATGCCGACCAGATCGGGATGAAACACGCCCATGACCTGATTCGCCGCACCGGCCGGATTGGTCAGCGGCCCGAGAATGTTGAAGAGGGTACGCACGCCCAGCTCCCGGCGGACCGGGGCAGCATGCTTCATCGCGCTGTGATAGTTCGGCGCGAACATGAAGCCCACGCCGACATCATCAATGCAGCGACCGACCTGCTCAGGCGTGAGCGACAGATTGGCCCCCAGTGACTCGAGCACATCCGCCGAGCCCGACTGTGAGGACACCGAGCGCCCGCCATGCTTGGCCACGCGGGCGCCGGCGGCTGCGGCCACGAACATCGCCGAAGTCGAGATATTGAAGGTATGGGCGCCGTCGCCGCCGGTGCCGCAGGTATCGACCAGCCCGGCCGTATCACAGGCAAGCGGCACGCGGCTGGCAAGTTCGCGCATCACGGTTGCCGCGGCGGCGATTTCGCCGATGCTTTCCTTCTTCACGCGCAGGCCGATGATGATGGCGGCGATCAGGGGCGCAGAGACCTGGCCCGACATGATCTGGCGCATCAGATCCACCATCTCGTCATGAAAGATCTCGCGGTGTTCGATCACGCGTTGCAGGGCTTCTTGCGGTGTCATGTTTGCTCCGGAAATTGGGTCGGATGGGCAGGAACGGGTTCAGTAAGGCCTTCGCCGGATTCGGGACGGATGCGCATCACGCCCCGGGTCAGCAGCAGCGCCCACATCAGGATCACCAGCATCAGCGCAGCGCCGGGGAATCCGGCAATGCCCAGTGCAGGCGGAATGCTCAGGAAAAGCAGCACGGTGATCAGGCCGCGCGGCGCAAACCAGATCAGGGGCTCGGCCTTTTCTCCAGCCACCAGGCGCAGCACCGGCCAGCGCAGGATCACGCAGAGTGCCACGATCAGCACCGCCAGCAGCCAGGCGGAAGGCGCCAGCAGGTCCGCCGGGGCGGTCGCGAAGCCGAGCAGGACGAAGAAAAAACTGCGTACAGCAAAGGTGAATTCCGCGGTCAGATGCTTGAAAGCGTCCAGATCCCGCTCGTAGCTCGGGCTGCTTTTGAGACGCGACCCCAGCAACTGGCTGTTGTTGAGCAGGAGCCCGACCAGCAGGACCATGATCAGCGGCGCCAGATGCAGGATCTTGCCCAGGCCGTAGAGCAGCGTGATGCCGAAAATCATCGGCAGCACCCGCACATGATGCTCGATGCGCTGGATCAGCCAGTAGATCAGCAGACCTGCCACCAGCCCCACCAGAATGGACAAGCCCACCTCACCGGCGAGCCGCAGCAGCATGCTCCCCAGCGGGCCGACTTCACCGATTACGGCATAGAACAGCACCACCCCGACGATGTCGGAAATCGAGCTTTCATAGACCACGAATTCCCGCAGCCGCGGCACCAGCGCCGCGGCTGCGGGAATCGCCACCGCGGAGCTGATCACCGCCAGCGGCATGGCATGCGCCATCACGGCCTGCAGCGGCGCGGCGAACCAGAGCGAAAACAGGCCGGTCAGCGCAGCCGCCACCAGCAGGATGCCCAGCACCGCGCAGGCGCTGCTGCGCAGGATCAGCGGCGTGGCCTGACGCGTCAGCCGCAGATCCAGCGCGCCTTCAAGCACGATCAGGATGAGACCGAAGGTTCCCAGCACCGGCAGCAGGTCGGCCGGCAAGGCCGGCTGCCAGCCCAGGGTGTCGGACACCAGTCGCAGGGCCAGCCCGGAGAAAAGCAGCAGAACGACGGCCGGCACCCGGATGAAGCGCCCGAGAAAGTCGAAGAGGTACGCCACCAGCACGATCAGGCTGATCGCCACCATGGCCCAGGCCTGAGTCATGACGCATGCTCCGGGCGTGTCACGGCCGCGCCCCGATCAGGATTCAAGAAAGTTGCGCAGCAGATGATGGCCACCTTCGGTCATGATCGATTCCGGATGGAACTGCACGCCCTCGATCGGCAGGGTCTTGTGGCGCACGCCCATGATTTCGCCGTCGTCGGTCCAGGCCGTCACCTCCAGACAGTCGGGGCAGCTCTCGCGCTCGATCGCGAGCGAGTGGTAGCGCGTCGCGGTGAAAGGCTGCGGCAGGCCGCGGAAGATGCCGACATCGGCATGCCGGATCGGCGAGGTCTTGCCATGCATGAGTTGCTTGGCGTGGATGATCCGGCCGCCGAAAGCCGCACCGATACTCTGGTGCCCCAGACACACGCCGAGGATCGGCAGCTTGCCGGCGAAATGACGGATGGCCGCCACCGAAATACCGGCCTCCGCGGGCGAACAGGGTCCGGGCGAAATCACGATTTTTTCCGGCGCAAGCGCCTCCATCTGCTCGAGGCTGATCGCGTCATTGCGGAAGACGCGCACGTCGGCCCCCAGCTCGCCGAAATACTGCACGAGGTTGTAGGTAAAACTGTCGTAGTTGTCGATCATCAGCAGCATGTCATTCTCCAGGGCATTCTTCGATCTTGTTTCAGCCGGCCGGGCGGGCGTCAGGCGCTCAGCCACTTCAGCCGGAAATCCCCATGTGCTCGGGTCGCGCGCCGGGGAACGCGCATCAGGCCTCGATTGCCGGCTTGCGCCAGGCGTTGCGGACGCCGCCTGCCAGCGGCGCATCCGCCATCCGGATGATGACATCCGCATCACCCCGGATGTCCGGCCCCCTACTCTCCATTCGTCCTACACGCATCTCGGTTCCTTCCGACATCGACACGCCTGCCGACTCCCTAGACTCGCTTCAACGATCAGCTTCAGAGATCGTCACTCAACGCAAACCGGGAGAACAGTCATGAACACTCATTCCATCCTTGCCCGCCGCACCCTCCTGAGTAGCGCAGCGGCCCTGTCCGTGGCGGTCCTGCTCAGCGCCTGCGGCGGCGGTGGCGGCGACTCCGGCGACGAAGGCATCCTGGGCGACTCGATCACCGTGGCCAGCATCACCGGCAACAAGGACGTCAAGGTCGGCCAGACTGCCACGCTGAAGGCCGAGGCCGTGACCACCGGCGACATTCCTGCGGATCAGGTCAGCTTCGAATGGACGCAGACCGCCGGCACCACGATTCCCTTCACGGCCAAACAGGATAACTACACCTCCACCATCACCTTCGTGCCGCTCGCCTCGGGCACCGCGAAATTCCAGGTCACCGCGAAAACCAGGAGCGGCAAGAGCAACAGCCGCGACCAGGAAATCACCATCACCAACTGATTGCCGGTCTGCCGGAAAGCCCCTCGAAAAGGGCTTTCCGGCCACACTCAAACCCTTTCGGCGAGAATGGACTCCACCACCTCGGGCGTCACACGGCCATGCTCGCCCAGCTTCAGGAAGCCATGCGCACGCAGCCGCGCACTGATCTTCACCGGCGCCTCGGCAGCCGCCACCTCATAAGCGGACAGCCGGGTTCCGACACCGAGTGACTCGAAGAAGGCTTCGGTCCGCGCAATCGCCGCTTCGATCCGTTCCGCGTCGCTGCCTGCCGAAATTCCCCATATCCGTTCTGCATACTGCAGCAGCTTCTCGCGCTTCATCTCGCGCTGGCTTCGCAGCACGCCGGGCAACACCACCGCGAGCGTCTGGGCATGGTCCAGCCCGTATTCCGCTGTGATTTCATGACCGATCATGTGGGTCGCCCAGTCCTGCGGCACGCCGCAGCCGATCAGGCCGTTGAGCGCCATCGTGGCCGACCACATGATGTTGGCGCGCACGGTGTAGTCATCCGGACGGGCGAGCGCCAGCGGCCCCTGCCCGATCAGCGTATGCAGGATGCCTTCGGCAAAGCGGTCCTGCAGCGGCGCGTCGGCCGGATAGGTCAGGTACTGCTCCATCGTATGCACGAAGGCATCCACGATGCCATTGGCCACCTGGCGAGGCGGCAGGCTGAAGGTGGCTTCCGGATCCAGCACGGCAAACACCGGATAGCAATGCTCGCTGCCGAAGCCCAGCTTTTCGCCGGTGGATTCGCGCGAAATCACCGCGAAGGTGTTCGACTCCGACCCGGTGGCCGGCAGGGTCAGCACCACACCCAGCGGCAGCGCGGCGTTCACCGTCGCACGCTTGGCAAGGATGTCCCAGGGTTCGCCGTCGAACTTCGCTGCCGCGGCGATGAACTTGCTGCCATCAGCCACCGAACCGCCGCCCACGGCCAGGATGAAATCGACCTGCTCGCGACGCACCAGCTCCACCGCACGCATCAGGGTTTCATAGCGCGGATTCGGCTCGATGCCGCCGAACTCGAGAAACTCGAAACCCTGCAGGGCCTGCACCACCTGGGCGTGAATGCCATTGCGGAAAATGCTGCCGCCGCCATACGTGATCAGCACTTTGCTGCCGGCCGGAATCCGTGCGGCAATCGCCGCGATCTGCCCCTTGCCGAAGAGAATCCGGGTCGGGTTGAAATAGCTGAAGTTCTGCATGGCAATGCTCCTTCGTGATTCGGATCAGTCATGACGACCGCATGCTGCCGGTCGCCGTCCGGATGCATGCGGGCCCGCTCCGGCGCCCGCCCGCATCAGCCTTCCAGTTTCGTATCGAGACCGGTTTCGGCAATCTCGGCCGCGCGGATCACCGCACGCGCCTTGTTGAGCGTTTCCTGCCATTCGGCATCGGGATCGGAATCCGCGACGATGCCGGCGCCGGCCTGCACATGCAGTTTGCCGTTGGCAATCACCGCGGTGCGGATCGCAATCGCCACATCCACGTCGCCATCGAAGCCGATGTAGCCGCAGGCGCCGGCGTAGATGCCACGCTTGACGGGCTCCAGCTCATCGATGATCTGCATCGCCCGCACCTTCGGTGCGCCGCTCACCGTGCCGGCCGGGAAGGTGGCGCGCAGCACGGCCAGCGCGGCGGCGCGGCGATCCTGGTCGGCCGGCAGCGTGCCTTCGACGTTCGACACGATGTGCATGACGTGCGAATAACGCTCGATGGTGAACTGCTCGGTGACCTTGACCGTACCGGTCGCAGCCACACGACCCACGTCATTGCGGCCAAGATCCAGCAACTGCAGGTGCTCGGCCAGCTCCTTGCGATCGGCGAGCAGATCGCGCTCGAGCGCGAGATCTTCCTCCTGCGTGGCGCCGCGCTTGCGGGTGCCGGCAATCGGGCGCACCGTCACGCGTTGCGCGTCGCCTTCGTTTTCGAGCTTGACCAGGATCTCCGGCGAGGAGCCGACGACCTGGAAATCCTCGAAATTGAAATAGAACATGTAGGGCGAAGGGTTCAGCGCCCGCAGGCTGCGGTAGAGCGCCAGCGGGCTCGCCGCAAACGGCTTGCTCATGCGCTGCGAGAGCACCACCTGCATGATGTCGCCCTCCACGATGTAATCCTTGGCGCGACGCACGGCGGCCTTGAAGGCCTCCTCGCCAAAGCTCGACACCGCGGCTTGCGGCTCGACACGGGTGTCAGCCGGAATCGCAACCGGCTCGCGCAGCCTCGCCACGAGTTCGGCCAGGCGTTTCTGCGCACGCTTGTAGGCGCCCGGCACTTCCGGCTCGGCATAGACCACCAGGGTCAGCTTGCCGGAGAGGTTGTCGACGATCGCGATCTCTTCGGACAGCAGCAGGATGATGTCGGGCGCGCCGATTTCATCCTTCGCTTGATGTGCTGCCAGCTTGGGCTCGATGTAGCGCACGGTGTCATAGCCGAAACAGCCGACCAGACCACCACAATAGCGCGGCAGGCTGAACTTGCCGGGTACCTTGATGCGCTGCATGTATTCGCCGACATAAGCGAGCGGATCACCGTAATCACGCCGCTCGACGATGCGGTCGTTGGAAAGCAGCAGCACGCTGCGGCCGCGCACCTCGATCCTGGTGGCGGCGCGCAGGCCGATGATCGAGTAGCGCCCGAAGCGCTCACCGCCCTGCACCGACTCGAGCAGGTAGGTATTGGCCTCGTTGGCGAGCTTCAGGTAGATGGAGAGCGGCGTGTCGAGATCGGCAAAGGTCTCGACCGTGAGGGGTATGCGGTTGTAGCCCTGGGCGGCAAGCACCAGGAATTCCTGTTCGGTCATCATCACTCCGGTTTCTGCACTTCGGGAAGAACCTGACCGGCTGCGTGAGCCGGCCCGCAACGCTGCATCAGAGTGCGCGCCACGAACGCCCGTTGCGAAGCCAGGCTGCGGCGACGCAAATCGGGAAGGTCTCCTCTGCGAGAAACAGGGTGTCGAAAGTCAAGATGAGGGAATTCCGTTGGGCCGGCGCTCAGGCCAGAAGTGGCAGGAGCCCGGTGAGCGACGATAGTAACCCGTCGCAATCTTCGCTGTCCACGGCCACGCCCTCGTTGTAACCGTAGGTCATGAGCAGTACCGGAATGCCGGCGCGGCGAGCGCAGAGCGCATCATTGCCGGAGTCCCCGACCATCAGCGCGGCCTCCCGCGTCACGCCCAGCAGCTCGCAGCCATGCCACAGCGGCTCCGGATCGGGCTTCTTCTTCGCCAGCGTGTCGCCACCGATGAAGCAGTCGAAATAAGCCGCCAGGCCGAGTTCTTCAAGCAGCGGAGCAATGAAGGCCTCGGCCTTGTTGGTGACCACGCCCAGCTTCAGCCCGCGCTCGCGCAAGCGCGGCAGTGTTTCCGCCACACCGGGATAAGCGCGGGTCAGCTTGCCGTTGGTGTCCTCGTAATGACGCATGAAGGCGGCCACGCCTTGCGCGAGGCGTTCCGCCGACACCGGCGAACGGCCAACGCTGAGCGCCCGCTCGACCATGGTCGGAATGCCCTTGCCCACGAAGGTGGCGACTTCCTCGTCGGTGCGCGTGGGCTCGCCCAGCTCGGCAAGCATGCGACGGGCGGCTTCCGCCAGATCGGGAACGGAATCGACCAGCGTGCCATCCAGATCGAAAAAAATCGCCCGCGGAGAAAAGGTTTTCATGCTGCAGTCATCCTGTTGAATCTTGCCGGACGGCTTTACTTCTGCGCCGGGCGGAAGCGGAGCCTGAGCAGCTCGGAGGCGTCCTTCTCGCGCATGGCCGGCGTGACCGGCAGCGGCTGGGCGCGCCGCAGCGCATCCATCACCGCCTGGTCCAGCGCCTTGTAGCCGCTGCTGCGCGCCACCCGGGGCGACATGACGTAGCCGCGCGGCGAGAGCATCGTCTCGATGGTGACTTCCGCATGCGGCGGAAACTTGCTGCCGCGAGGCAGCCGGATATTGCGCCGGACGCGGTCCGAAATCGCCCGCACGATGTCTGCGCCGGAGGCGGCCTCGTGGTACTCGAGCACGGTGAAGCTGGGGCGCACGAAACGCGGATCCAGCGTCTCGGCTGGCTCGGACGCGGCCGGCGCAGGCGTCGTCCTGGCCGTCGCGGCGGGCCGCCGCACCGGCCCCTCGCCCTCTTCCGGCAAGGGCTGGAAATAGGCACAGCCTCCCGCCAGCAGGATCGTGCCGGCACTCAGCCAGAGACTGCGTCCGTTCATCGTGTGACCCCCGCCAGTGCCTCGCGCATCGAGCGAATCACCGTGTCATAACGGTTCGGATCGCTGTCGCGGCCGGCTCCGAAAACGGCGGAACCCGCCACGAAGGTATCGACCCCTGCCGCGGCGATCTCGGCAATGTTGGCGGGTTTCACGCCGCCATCGATTTCAAGGCGGATGCGGCGGCCGGACTCGCGCTTCCAGGCGTCGAGCTTCGCACGTGCGGCACGGGCCTTGGGCAGGATGGAAGGAATGAAACTCTGGCCACCGAAACCCGGGTTCACCGACATCAGCATGATCAGATCGATCTTGTCCATGACGTGATCGAGCCAGTCCAGCGGCGTGGCCGGGTTGAACACCAGGCCGGCCTGACAGCCGTGATCACGGATCAGCTGCAGCGTGCGATCGACATGGCGCGAGGCTTCGGGGTGGAAGGTGATGATGTTGGCACCGGCCTTGGCGAACATCGGCACCAGCGCATCCACCGGCTCCACCATCAGATGCACATCGATCGGCGCTGCAGTGCAGGGCCGGATCGCCTCGCAGACCAGCGGGCCAATGGTCAGGTTGGGCACGTAGTGATTGTCCATCACGTCGAAATGCAGCCAGTCGGCACCCGAGGCAATGACCTTTTCCACTTCGTCACCAAGGCGCGCGAAGTTGGCGGAAAGCAGGCTGGGGGCGAGGATGAAGGACGTGTCAGACATGTTGAACTCAGGCGGGGGCAAAGCGTTATTATCCCAGTCGCCCCCGACTCGAAGCCAGCAAAAAAATGAATCCGCCCATTCCGCGCATCCATGTCGAAGCCCAGCCCCAGTACCTGCCGGAGCAATCCGACCCGGCCGAGCCGCGCTTCACCTTTGCCTACCACATCACCATCCGCAACGAAGGCACGGTGCCGGCACGCCTGATCAGCCGGCACTGGATCATCTCGGACGCCCATGGCAACACCGAGGAAGTCCAGGGTGAAGGCGTGGTCGGCGAAAAGCCCCTGCTCGGCCCGGGCGAGAGCTATCGCTACACCAGCGGCTGCCCGCTCAGCACGGCGTTTGGCAGCATGCGAGGCAGCTATCGCTTCGTCACCGAAGACGGCACCGAATTCGATGCGGAGATCCCCGAGTTCTTCCTCGTGGGCCCCCGCACGCTGCACTGAACCCGGGCGCATCGGGCGCCCCGTCTGGAGCTCACATGCGCCTGCCCCGCCCTGCCACGCTGGCCATCGCCACCCTCGCCACGTTCTGCCTGCTCGCGGCCTGTTCGAGTCTGACGCCGCAAGCGCAAGGGCCGGCCGCGCCGCACAGCGACGAAGCCGGGCTGCCCGCCCATCCGCGCCTCATCGCACTTGACGCCGACTGGCAGGCGCTGGCCCTTCGGCGCAGCCAGGACGCCGACCTGGACCGGCTGGTCGTGCAACTCCTCGCCCGCGCCCGCAAGGATCTCGCCCTGCCGCCGCTCAAGCGCCAGCTCGAAGGCAAGCGCCTCCTGGGTGTCTCGCGCGAATTCATCCGGCGCAGCCTGCTCTGGAGCTTTGCCTACCGGATAACCCTTGAACCGCAGTTCGCGGACCGTGCCCGGCGCGAAATGCTGAATGTGGCAGCCTTCAGCGACTGGAATCCGGCCCATTATCTCGACGTGGCCGAAATGACCGCCGGGCTCGCGCTGAGCTATGACTGGCTCTTCCAGGCGCTTCCGCCACAGGACCGCGCGACGCTCCGCCGCGCCATCGTGGACAAGGGCATTGCCCAGGCCCGGCACGGCCACAAAACCTTCACGCTGACCAACAACTGGGGCCAGGTCTGCATCGGCGGCATGGTGCTGGGCGCCCTGGCAGTAGCCGAAGACGAGCCCGCACTCGCACGCGACCTGCTCGCCGCCGCACGGAAAGACGCTTTCATCGCGCTGGACGCCTACCGGCCGGACGGTGTCTATCCGGAAGGCCCCGGCTACTGGTCCTACGGCACCGCCTACGAAATGCTGCTGATCGCCGCGCTGCGCAGCAGCCTCGGCGCCGACTGGGGCCTGATGGATGCACCAGGCCTGAAGCAGAGTGCGAACTTCATGGCGCAGTCACTCGGCCCCAGCGGCAAGAGCTTCAACTTTGCCGACGGCGGCGAGGGCGCGGAACTGGCGCCGCCACTTTTCCTGCTGGCCCGCGAACTGCAGAGCCCGGACCTGATCGCGGCCCGGCGCGAGATGATCCGCAAGGGCCAGGGCCTGAGTGATCGCTTCGCGCCGCTGGCGGCACTCTGGTGGCCCGCCCCCGGCAGCACGCAACCGGCCGCACTGCATTTCTCGGGTCAAGGCCCGCAACCCGTCGCCATCTGGCGCTCGGCGTGGAATGATCCGGACGCGCTCTACTTCGCAATCAAGGGCGGTGGCGCCGGCCACAATCACGCGCACATGGACGCCGGCGCCTTCGTGCTGGACCTCGATGGCGTGCGCTGGGCAAAAGACCTCGGCATGCAGGACTACAACTCACTGGAGAGCCGCGGCATCGATCTCTGGAACATGAAGCAGGGCTCGCCCCGCTGGCGTGTGTTCCGCCTCGGCAGCGATGCCCACAACACGCTCACCCTCGACGGCACCCTGCATGACGCGCAAGGCATGGCGACGCTGGAGATGGCGGGCCAAGACGAGGCGCGGATCGACCTGACGCCGGTCTTCCTGCCCGGCCAGCTCCGCCGTGCCACCCGCAGCGCCCGCGTGGAAGGCCGCCGCGTGCAGCTCACGGACCAGCTCTCCGGCGCCCGGCCCGGCAGCACGATCCGCTGGGCAATGATGACGGACGCCGACATCACGCTCGCCGGCAGCGAAGCCCTGCTGCGCAAGGGCGGCAAGACGCTGCATCTGCGCTTTGCCGGCTCGCCCGTCGAGCTGGAAGTTCTGGATGCGTCGATGCCCCGCGCCGAGTGGGACAGCCCCAACCCGGGCAATCGCCAGCTCGTCGCGCGCGGCCGGGCCGACGCGTCCGGTCAGTGGCAGCTGAGCGTCCGCTTTTCATCCGACTGAGCCTGCGCGGCCCGCACGACGGGCCAGGCGAATCTGACGGCAAGGCCGGACTTGCCTATCATCCGGGCCTGACCCCGCATCCCGACACCATGTCCTTCTCCACTACCGGCCTCGCCCCCGCCCTGCTCGACGCCCTTGCCGCGCAAGACATCTTCGAGCCCACCGCCATCCAGGCCGCCGCCGTGCCGGTCGCACTGCAAGGCGCAGACCTCCTCGCCTCCGCGCCGACCGGCTCCGGCAAGACCCTGGCCTTCGGCCTGCCGATCCTGCAGCAACTGGCCGGCATGAAGCGTACCGGAGCCGGGTCGGCGAGCCGCTCGCCACATGCGCTGATCCTGGCGCCGACACGCGAGCTGGCCGGGCAGATCGGCGAAATCCTGCAGACGCTGGCGCGCAGCCTGGCAAGTCCGGTAAAAACGGTGACCGCCTTCGGGGGCGTATCGATCAATCCGCAGATGATGGCGCTGCGTGGCGGCGCCGACATCGTGGTGGCCACGCCAGGCCGCTTGCTGGACCTCGTCGCCCACAACGCGCTGCGGCTGGATGCGCTGCGCGTTCTGGTGCTGGACGAAGCAGACCGTCTGCTGGACGCAGGCTTCGCCGAAGAACTGCAACGCGTCATCGCCCTCCTGCCAGCACGGCGCCAGAACTTGCTGTTCTCGGCCACCCTGCCGCCGGCCGTGCAGGCGCTGGCCGATCAGATCCTGCAGTCGCCGGTCCGCATCGCCGAAGCGGCCGACGTGCCACAGATCGAGCAGCACGTCATCACCGTGGATGCCCCTGCCCGCACAGCACTGCTGCAGCACCTGATCCGCGAAGAGCAATGGCAGGACATCCTGGTCTTCGTCGCCACCCGCCATGCCTGTGACATGCTGGCCGACAAGCTGACACGACGCGGCATACCGGCCGCCGCCCTGCATGGCGACCTGAGCCAGGGCGCACGCACGGCGGCCCTCGACGCCTTCCGGGAAGGACGACTGCAGGTACTGGTCGCCACCGATGTCGCGGCGCGCGGGCTGGACATCGCCGGCCTGCAGGTCGTGATCAACTACGATCTGCCGCGCGCCGCTCCCGATTATGCGCATCGCATCGGCCGCACCGGTCGCGCAGGCGAAGCCGGCCTCGCCATCAGCTTCGTGAGCGCCGACACCGAGGCCCACTTCCGCCTGATCGAAAAGCGCTGCGGCATCCGCCTCGAACGCGAATTCATCGAGGGCTTCGAGCCGCGGGAAACCCCGCGCCCCGGCGCCGGCACGGGCGGCATCAAGGGCAAACGGAAAAGCCGCAAGGACAAGCAGCGCGAAGCCGCGGCAGCGGCCAACCCGGAGGCTTCCGGCGAGGACTGAAACACGGCTGTCATCTGAACCTGTACGGAAGTGCGGCATGCCATCCGCATGTCCGGTGCTCCTTGTCGATCACGGAATCGTGACCTAGCTTGAGCGGGACTCCTCCTGCTTCGCGGCGGGCGGATCCACGACACACAGAAGAAGCGGCCCGCCAGGAGCCGCACACGCTCAGGAGACAGACATCATGCGTTACATCCTCGCGCTGTCCGCAGCAGGACTGCTGCTGTCCGCATTCCCGGCCTTGGCGGCCAACCGGCCCGCCGGCTACGTCACGCTCTGCAACGAAGGCAAGACCTGCTCGGTCGCCATCACGACCAGCGTGGCTTTCGGCCGGGCCGACCAGTTCCTCTACAAGACCCTCAGCGGCAGCTTCAGCTGCAGCGAAGCCACGTTCGGTGGCCGCATCGCCGGCGGCGTGAATGAATGCTCGGTGCCCTCGGGCAGCGCGAGTTCGGCCAGCTCCGCCAGCAGCACGCCAGCCTCGTCTTCATCTTCAGCTTCGTCCTCGCCTTCTTCCGCGTCTTCCTCGCGCGCGTCATCCTCGTCGCCGGCTGCGTCCAGCAGCCTGTCATCGACGAGCTCGGCCAGCAGTGGCTCCAGCGGCTGGCCCGCCAGCACCGCCACCCGGCCCCAGCTCAGCGACGCCGTCGCCGCGGCGTACGACGTGGACGCTTTCCTTGCCGCGGCGGGAACCGTCGGCAGCCTGGTCACGGACAACTGGAAGCCCCGCTCGACCGTGATCACCATGCCCGGCACGCCGGATTTCCTCGTCGCCAAGTCGGGCGCGACCTACAGCACGGTGCAGGCCGCCGTGACCGCCGCCGCGCTGACCGGCAAGACCACGCGGCAATACATCAAGCTCATGCCCGGCACCTACAACGAGCTGGTGATCGTGCCCAAGGGCGTGACGCTCACGCTCTACGGCGGCGGCAGCGATCCGGCCGAAACCGTGATCGCACTGCCGACGGCCGCCAAGCTCACCGGCGCGCAATATGCGGCGCTGGCCAACCCGGGCGGCGCGGTCTTCACCGGCACGACGCCCGCCAGCATCAAGGCCACCTACGACGCCTGCGCGAGCAAGAGCAGCAGCATCGGCACCACCTGCTCGGCACTCTTCGTGGTGAATGCCGACAACTTCGAAGCGCTCAACCTCACCATCCAGAACACCTGGAGCGAATCCGCCAATGGCGAATCACAGGCTGTCGCCCTGATGGTGGTGGGCGACCGCAACCTCTTCTACAAGACCCGCCTGATCGGGAATCAGGACACGCTCTATGTGAAGAGCACCGCCGCGGACGTGGTGGCGCGCAGCTACTTCGCCGAGAGCTTCATCCAGGGCGACACCGACTTCATCTTCGGACGCGGCACCGCGGTGTTCGACAAGTCGGCCATCTACTTCACCCGCGAGCGCAAGAACAGCAGCACCATCGGAGCCCCCAGCACCTGGGGCGCCCACCCCTACGGCTTCCTGTTTACCGGCTGCACCTTCACCGTGGACGCCGGCGCCAGCACGGTGTCGCTGGCCCGCCAATGGCCGGAATCCTCCAGCGCCGGCGCCACGATCGGCAAGATGATCGTGCGCGACTCCTGGCTTGGCGCCGAGATCATGAATCCGCCCTGGGCCGCCTGGAGCAGTAGCAACCCGGTGCAATACGGCACGGCTGCCAAACCCTATCTGGCCGAATACCACAACACCGGCCCCGGCGCCGCCCGCTAGGCGAGCGCCGCCCCTTCCCTTCCGCAACAGATCCCCGGCACGGACTCGTGCCGGGGCAACGCCGCCGGCATATCGCCGGCAAATACTGGGAGACCATGATGAGCAGACGCATCCTTCTCGCTGCCTTGCTGGCACTGGGCAGCCTGTCCGCGACGGCGGCCAACCGCCCGGCCGGCTACACCACGATCTGTACCGAAGGCAAAACCTGCAGCGTTGCCACGAACACCAGTGTGGCCTACGGCCGTGCGGATCAATTCACCTACCGGACGCTCTCTGGCAGCTTCGTCTGCGGCGAGGTTACCTTCGGTGCCGGCAGCAAGGTCGCCGGCGGCACCAATGAATGCTCCATTCCGTCGGGAGCGACGAGTTCCTCATCGAGCGCGGCATCGTCGGCGGCGAGCAGCAGTTCGTCGGCGCCGGCCTCGAGCGCATCCTCCTCACGCGCGTCCTCGTCGGCCGTCTCCTCCGCCAGCAGCAGCGCGGCGCCATCGAGCAGCTCAAGCAGTGCCAGCAGCGGCACGGCGACGCTCAACCAGGTCGATGGTTTTGCCGCGATTCCCGCTTTCGGGCTGGCGACTACCACGGGCGGCGCGGGTGGCCGCGCGGTGAAGGTCAGCACACTGGCCGACCTGAAGGCTGCGACCGACAGTAACGAGAAACTGATCATCCTGATCAACGGGGTGATCGACCTGAACGGCATGGTACCGCTGCGCTCCGACAAGACCGTGGTCGGCCTGCCCGGCGCCAGGCTCGTCAATGGCGGCTTCGAGATCTACAAGCGGCAGAACATCATCATCCGCAACGTATTCTTCCAGGGCGCGCCGGACGACACGCTCAAGATCAACCAGAACACGCACCACGTCTGGGTGGATCACTGCAGCTTCTCGGATGGCGACGTGTATCCGGACGGCAAGGAGCATGACGGTCTCTTCGACATCACGCGTCAGACCTCCTACATCACGGTGAGCTACAGCCACTTCAAAAACCACAGCAAGACCATGCTGATCGGCCACAGCGACGGCGCCAGCACCGACACCGGCTACCTGAAAACCTCGATTCACCACAACTGGTTCCAGACCGACCAGCGCCATCCGCGCGTGCGCTTTGGCGAAGTCCACGTCTACAACAATTTCTATGACGGCAACGCGCTCTATGGCATTGCCTCCACCATGGAAGCCGACGTGGTGGTCGAAGGCAACTACTTCCGCAATGTGCTGCATCCGGCCTATGTCGGTTACGCCGAGTCGGCGCCGGGAGACCTGGTCCAGCGCAACAACATGCTGGAAAATTCGGGCACGATCCCGACCCGCGGCAGCGCCTTCGATCCGGCCAGCTACTACAGCTACACGGTCGAAAATCCCGCCGGCATTCCGCCGAAGGTGATGGCCAATGCGGGCGTTGACCGGATCGATCCGTGGCAGGCAGCAGGCGTGGCACCGTTCTGATCCCGTGGCAGGGCAGGCAGGTCGCTCTTGCCGGGCGCCCTGCCTCCGCAATGCCACCGGCATTCATCCAACATCAGAGCGGTCACTCCGCTCGACGCTTTCCGGAAGTTTGCGCCGCGCGCCCGGCCGACACTGAAAGCCACGGCGGCCGGAATTTTTCCCGGCCGCTCCCAGGCTCCACGTGGCATGCTGTGCCTGCATGCCTCCGTGCGGCAGAGCCTCGCCCTCAGCCACCTGTCTGCGGATTGAGCAGGGTCCAGTCCCGCACATGGCGGTTGATGAAGCCGGAGTCGACCAGGATCCGCCGCAACTCCCCGCTCTGGCGCATGACCCGGAGCCCTTTCTGCAAGGCCTCGTAAATCTTCGGCCCGTCCGGATGAGTGCGGCTGATGAAGAAATGCCGCGTGCCCAGCAAGGCAATCTTCACGCCCGGCACCGGATAGAGGGTGACGCCCTGCTCTTCGGCACTCATGCCCGGGTTCGCGGTGAAGTCCTGCAAGGTCACATCGGCCCGGCCGAACTTCACCATGCTGAACTGCTGCGGACGCGTGGGCGCGGAATAGAGTGCCCTGAACGGCAGGCGCTCCAGCGTGCCCCAGTCGATCACCCAGGTATTGCTGGACACCGCCCGCAGCGCGCGCAGGTCTTCGGCACGCGCGAGCTTCAACCGGGCGAGATTCTCTTTCGTGGTATAGAGCCCTTTTTCATAGCCCCCCTGACCGATCACTTCGTCGGACTCGAACATGCGTTCGGCGTCCTTCTGGAAGTAGAGATGCCACTGTGCCGCGCCGCTGCAGCAGACGGCGCCGCTCGCAACCAGTTCGCGCGCACGGGCCGAATTCGGCACCAGGAAGTTCTCGAAGCGGGCATCGAGCCCGCCCAGCAGCACGGCCTTGCGGAAGATGAAATGCTCCACCGGCCCGACCGAGTCGAGTTGCATCGAGCCGAAATCACTGATCTTCAGGATTTCCCGGCCATTGATGAAGGCATCGAGCTTGCCGCGCTCGCCTTCGGTGATCGGCTCCCGGATCACCGTCTGCGCCAGCACTGCGGGCGCCGCACAGAGACACAGCAGCATCGCCAAGCTTCTCATCACGCCTCCCGGAAAGGACCGCGCACGGCCTTGGGCGGAGCCTAGCATCGGCACGCCACGTCCTCGCTCAGGGAAAGTCCGCAGACGCCCTTGCGGCCGCTCCCGTCCAGGCATGAAAAAGCCCGCGGCAGGCGCGGGCTTGTGTGTGCGGCAGAGGAAGCTCAGGAGCGGTAGTCGGCGTTGATCTTCACATAGTCGTAGGAGAAGTCGCAGGTCCACACCGTGGCGGCGGCGTCACCGCGCGCGAGGTCGGCCCGCACGGTGATTTCGGCGCTCTTCATGATGCGCGCACCGGCTTCTTCAACATAGCTCGCCGCGCGACCACCGTTTTCAGCCACCAGCACTTCTTCCCGGCCATCGCCCAGCCACACGCGCAGCGCGTTCACATCGAGATCCGTGACGCCGGCATAACCGATCGCGGCAAGGATGCGGCCGAGGTTGGGGTCGGAGGCGAAAAAGGCGGTCTTCACCAGCGGCGAATGGGCCACGGCGTAGGCCACCTGGCGGCACTCGTCTCGGTCCTTGCCGCCTTCGATGACGATGCTCATGAACTTGGTCGCCCCCTCGCCATCGCGCACGATCGCCTGCGCGAGCCAGATCGCCAGATCGACCACGGCATCGCGGAGCTGCTTGTAGTCGCCTGAGGCCGCATCGGTGATCGCCGGCGCGCCCGAGGCGCCGGTGGCGATCAGGATGAAGCTGTCATTGGTCGAGGTATCGCCATCGACGGTGATGCTGTTGAACGACAGGTTCGCCGCTTCCTTCACCAGGGCGTCAAGCAGCGGCTGGGCCACGTCGGCATCGGTGGCGAGGAAGCCGAGCATGGTGGCCATGTTCGGGCGGATCATGCCGGCCCCCTTGCTCATACCGGTCAGGGTCACGGTCTTGCCACCGATGACGATCTGGCGCGAAGCGCACTTGGGCTGGGTGTCGGTGGTCATGATCGCGTGGCAGGCTTGATACCAGCCATCGCTCTTCAGTGCGCCCTTCGCGGCAGGCAGGCCGGCGACGAGCTTGTCGACCGGCAGATGCTCGAGGATCACGCCGGTCGAGAACGGCAGCACTTCGCGGGCAGCAAGGCCCAGCGCAGCGGCCACGGCCTCGCAGCTCGCACGCGCATTGGCAATGCCCAGCGCGCCGGTACCGGCATTGGCGATGCCAGTATTGATCACCAGCGCACGGATGCCACCGCTTGCAAGATGCTCCTTGCACACCGTGACGGGCGCCGCACAGAAGCGGTTCTGCGTGAAGACCCCCGCCACGCGGCTGCCCGGCGCCAGCTCGATCAGGCTCAGATCGCGGCGACCCAGCTTGCGGATCGCGGCCTCGGCCGTCCCCAGGCGCACGCCGGCAACCGGCAGAAGTTGATCGGCGACTGGCAGGGGCAGATTCACGGGCATGGCACTTCCTTTTCTGATCGGGTGCGGAGGGAAGCGCGGATTTTACGGCATTGCCGGGCTCCCTACACGCCGCGCAGCAGGGCTCAGCGCTTCATGCCGGCCACATGTTCGAAGGAGAGGCTGGCCTGCTGCACGAAGTGGAGGAAGCCGTGCCAGGTTTCTTCGTCTGCGGGGTTGCCGGGGGCGCGGTCAGCGTAGAAGAGGCCGATGACGCGACCGCTGGCCACGATGGGCGCCAGCATGCCGTCGCGCCGGCCGGTGACGGCCTCCAGACGCTCGAGCCGCAGGCCTTCGGGATTCTCGCCGCGCAGCCAGACCGGCGCCGCACGGTTGAAGAGCTGATTCACGATCTCGCCGGGACGCTGATCGAGCGGAAAGTTGAAGCGGCTGGCGAGCTGCTCGGCTTCGCGCCCCAGCGCCAGTTTGCCGATGACCTTGGTCCGGTCGGCGGATTGCAGGGCGAACACGGCCCGGTTCATGCCGAGGCCGCGATAGATGCCTTCGAGCACGAGTTGCAGGACTTCGTTGAGACTGGGCCGGGCGGCCAGCAGCATCGACAGGTCGCGCAGGATGCGCAGCTGCAGCAGCGGGTCGGGGACCGGATCGGCTTCCTCCAGCTCGGCTTCGATATCAACCAGTTTGCCCTTGGGCAGCGGGATCAGGCGGGCGGCTTCCTCGGCGCCGAACTGGGCCGCGACCAGCGCCGCCTCGCCGGCATTGGCGGCCAGCTCGTCGGTGATCTCGGCGAGCACCTGACCGGTGAAGTCTGCAAAGGCGGCCAGCGCGGCACGGGCCTGCGGCGTTTCCCAGCCGGCTTCGACCGCGCGGGCCAGGCGGTAGCCCTCGATGATCGCCCGCTCTTCTTCGCCCGGGCTGCCGGAAGGCTGGGCAGCGGCGATGACCAGCGGCCCCAGCCGCCACTCGCGGGCGAGTGCGCCGGAAAGGCTCGCCAGCCGGAAACCGAGAATGTCCATCTGCAGCTCTTCCGGCTTTTCGTCGGGCTGGCCGCGCAGCGCGGCGTCCAGCGCATCGGCCTGCGGACCGCCGAAGCACCAGAAGGCCATCTCGCCCACATGCCCCAGGAGGGCCGCGATGAACACCTCTTCGCCGAGCTTGCTGCCGCGAGCGAGCGCCGCGGTACGGGCCTGCACGGCGGCATGGAAGCAGCGCGCCATCTCGGCCACCACGCGCTCGCGCAGGCCGCCGGCGAGCAACGCGTCGATGAGCTGGATGGAGAGCACGATCTGGCCGACCAGATCGAAGCCCAGCACGACCACCGCGCGGCTGATGGTATTCACCACCTGCCGCGAAGGATTGAAGGTGACGCTGTTGGAGAGCTTGAGCACCTTGGTGGTCAGCGCCGCATCCTGCAGGATGGCGCGCGAGAGCCGCGAAGCGGAGGCCATGTCGTCTTCGGTCACGCTGCGCACTTCCTGCACCGTGCGACCGAAAACCGGCATGTCACGTTCGCGGATGCGATCCACCCAGTCCTGCAAGCTTGCCCTGCCCTGTGTCATGAGTCCGCCCGTGTGCTTGGCTTTCGTCATGGTTCTACGGCAGGGGGCGAACGCCTCTTGAGTCGTGGAAAACTCAGATCATCACGCGGCTGCCCAGCTCCACGACGCGGGCGGTCGGCAGCTTGAAGAAGTTGGCGGCGCTCGAGGCGTTGCGGAACATGAATTCGAACAGCCGCTCACGCCACAACGCCATGCCACGCACTTCGATGGAAGGCAGGATGGTTTCCCGGTTCAGGAAATAGGAGACCTGCTGCGCATCCAGCGGCAAGCCTTGCGCCGCGCAGTGCGAGAGGGCTTCCGGCAGGTCGGGCTCCTCCATGAAGCCGAAGCGCACCAGCACCCGCGAGAAGGTCTTGCCCAGATGCTGGACTTCGACCCGGTCTTCGACCGGCACCCGCGGCACCGACTCGATGATCACCGATACGAAGACCGTGCGCTCGTGCAGCACCAGGTTGTGCTTGAGGTTGTGCAGCAGCGCGCCGGGCATCTGGGCCGGCCGCGGATTCAGGAAGACGGCGGTGTGCGGCACGCGATGAATGGGCTCGGAATCCAGCATGCGGGCAAAGGATTCGAGCGGCACGGTATCGCTGCGCTGCGCCTCGGCCAGCAGCGCACGGCCGCGCCGCCAGGTGAAGAGCAGCAGGCTCAGGAAGGCACCGAAAACCAGCGGAAACCAGCCGCCATCGAGAATCTTCATGCCGTTGGACGCCAGAAAGATCAGCTCGATGGCCACCAGGGGCGCGAACACCAGCACGACTAGCGCGCGCGGCCAGCGCCAGTCGCGCAGGGCCACCGAAATCGCCAGCGCGGAGGTCACCAGCATGGTCAGGGTCACCGCGATGCCATAGGCCGCCGCCAGGTTACCCGAGCTGCGAAAGCCCGCCACGGTGGCCAGCACGAGCAGCAGCAGGGTCCAGTTCACGAAAGGCATGTAGATCTGGCCCATCTGCGCGCCGGAGGTGTGCTTGACCGACATGCGCGGCGCCATGCCCAGCTGGATCAGCTGGAGCGTGACCGAGTAGGCCCCGGTAATCAGTGCCTGCGAGGCGATCACCGTGGCGGCGGTGGCCAGCCCCACCATCGGATACAGCGCCCAGCCCGGCACCGCGAGATAGAAGGGATTCGCGGCCGCGGCCGGATCGCTGATCATCAGCGCGCCCTGACCGAGATAGTTCAGCAGCAGCGCGGGCATCACGAAGAGCAGCCAGCCGTAGCGGATCGGCCGTGCGCCGAAGTGCCCCATGTCGGCATACAGCGCTTCGCCGCCGGTCATGGTGAGGAAGACCGCGCCCATGGCGAGGAAGGCGAGTTTCGGACTCTCCAGCGCGAAGCCCAGCGCATGATGCGGCGAGAGCGCGGAGAGCACCTGCGGATGCGCGATGATGTTGATCACGCCGATCACCGCCAGACTCAGGAACCAGATCACCACGACCGGGCCGAAAAAGCTGCCGACCTTCTCGGTGCCGTGATGCTGGATGAAGAAGAGTCCGCAGAGGATGGCGATGGTCAGCGGCAGCACGAAAGGCTTCATCGCCGGCGTGGCGACCTCCAGCCCTTCGACCGCGGAGAGCACCGAGATGGCCGGCGTGATCATGCCATCGCC
This sequence comes from Uliginosibacterium paludis, assembly GCF_039631355.1. Lineage (NCBI taxonomy): Bacteria > Pseudomonadati > Pseudomonadota > Betaproteobacteria > Rhodocyclales > Zoogloeaceae > Uliginosibacterium > Uliginosibacterium paludis. The sequence goes on from NZ_JBDIVF010000008.1 coordinate 91,927, forward strand.
ATAGAACAGTGCCGCACCGAGAATCCCCAGCGAGATCGCGATGGCCTTCTTGCGCGGCGTGTCGGCCGCCTTCGAGAGCACGCGCGCCATCAGCGCCACCACGCCGCCCTCGCCGTGGTTGTCGGCACGCAGCACGATGCTGACGTACTTGAAGGTCACGATGATCAGCAGGCTCCACACGATCAGCGAGAGCACGCCCAGCACGTTCTCCGGCGTCACCGGCAGCGCATGCGGACTGTCCGGCGCGAAGGCCTCCTTGAGGGCGTAGAGCGGACTGGTGCCGATGTCGCCGTAGACCACGCCGAGCGCGGCAAGGACGAGTTTGGGGAGCGCTTGCGCAGGGGCGCCGTCTTGACTCATGGTGGGGAACTCCGGGGAAGGATCAGGGAAGGAAGCGGTAACCGGTTCCGGTCTCGGTAATGAAGTGGCGCGGCCGGGCAGGCTCGGCCTCAAGCTTGTGGCGCAGGTGGCCGACGTAGATGCGCAGATAGTGGGCGCTGTCCGCAAAGGCCGGCCCCCAGACCTCGCGCAGCAGCTGGCGATGCGTCAGCACCCGCCCCTGGCCGGCAATCATCGCGCAGAGCAGGCGGTACTCGATCGGCGTGAGCTTCACTTCCTCGCCGCCGCGCGTCACGCGCCGGTGCACGAAGTCGATCTCGTTGTCGCCGAAGCGCAGCAGGGATTGCTCGGCGCGCACCGCGCGGCGCAGCAGCGCCCGCACCCGGGCCAGCAACTCGCCCTTGGAAAAGGGCTTGGTCAGATAGTCGTCGGCACCGGCGTCAAGCGCATCGATCTTGTCGCGCTCCTGGCTGCGCGCCGAGAGCACCAGCACCGGCAGCTCGCTCCAGGCGCGCAGCTCGCTGACGAAGCGCTTGCCGTCACCATCCGGCAGACCAAGATCCAGCACCACCAGCTGCGGCAGCTCCGCCGCCAGCGCATCGCGCGCAGCAGCCATCGAGCCACTGGCCGCGCAGCGCATGGGCAAGGCCGCCAGCGCATCGCAGAGCAGGCTGCGGATCTGCGGCTCGTCTTCGACCACCAGGGCCAGCGGCAGCTCAGACATGGGCCGACTCGCTTTCCGGCAGCATCGGCGGCTGGGCGCTGCATGGCAGGGTGAAGCTGAAGCGGGCGCCGCCCTGCGCGCGGTTTTCGGCCTGGAGCGATCCGCCATGCGCCTCGACGATGATCCGGCAGATCGACAGCCCCAGACCCAGCCCGGTCACTGCGCCCTGCGCCTCGCCACGCACGAAGGCTTCGAACAGACGCTCCGGATGCTCGGCCGGCACACCGACGCCCTCGTCGGCCACCGCGATCTCGATCACCTCACCGCGCCCCAGCGCCTCGATGCGGATTTCCCGGCCGGCCGGGCTGAACTTGGCCGCGTTCTCGAGCAGATTGCACAGCACGCGCTCGATCAGCACGGCGTCGAACTCCAGCAGGGGCAGATCCGGCGCGAGGGCGAGCGTGATGCGGTGGGCCGCCAGAGCTTCACCCAGATGCGCCAGCGCCGCCCCGACGATCTCCTCCACCGACTGCCAGTCGCGCCGCAGACTGACGCCGCTGGCCTGCAGCCGCGCCATGTCGAGCAGCTTGTTGACGAGCTCGCTCATGCGCAGGGCCTGCTCGCGCAGCGCCTGTGCCTGCTCGCGCACACGCCCGGCCGGTGCTTCGGCCAGCGCTTCGGCCTGCCCGACCATCACCGTGAGCGGGGTGCGGATGTCATGCGAGAGTGCGGAGAGCAAGGTGCTGCGCAGGCGCTCGCGCTCCATCTCCACCGTTGCCTGCTGCGCCACGCTCACATAATGCAGACGCTCCAGCGCAATCGCGGTGACCAGTGCCACGTTGCCGAGCGCCAGAGGCAGTTCGGGTGACCATTGCGCTTCGGGCACGCACAGCACCAGCACGCCGCGCCGACGCATCGGCGCGTCCAGCGGCAGCATCAGCAGGTGTTCGCCCGGGCTGGCCAGGTCTTCCTGGTCATGCGCGCGGCCCTCGCGCATCACGGTCTCCACCAGCGCACGATAGAGCGCCTCGTTGCCGGCCGTATGCGGCGGCCCGATCCGGCCCAGCGCATGGCTGGAGCTCTGCCACCAGAGCTCGGCGCGGCCACCGAAGCGCTCGGCAGCAAAGGCCGCGAGCAGCGCGCAGACCTGCTCCGGCGCAATGGTGCCGGACAAGGCCCGTGCGAGTTCGTACTGCCGCTGCGCCGCCAGCTCGCCGGCCCGGGCCGCCACCGCATGCAGGCGCAGCCGGGTGGTGAGCTGGGCCAGCAGCAGGCCGACGATCAGCATCACCGCAAAGGTCAGCAGGTATTGCACGTCGCCGACCTCGAAAGACAGGCGCGGCGGCACATGGAAATAATCGAAGGCCAGCACGCCGGCAATCGCGCTCCAGGCGGCCGGCCCGTGGGGATAGCGCAGCGCGACGGCCACGACCAGCAGAAGGTAGAGCATCACCATGTTGGTGGGCTCTACCTGCCCCACTAGGGGGTGCGACAGCGCGGTCAGCAACGCGACCCCTGCCGTGGCAACGAGGTAGCCGCGCAGCGCGGGCCGGATGAGGGAGGCGGGACATGCCGTGTTCATGCCCCGCAGCTTAGCGAAGCGGGTGTAAAAAAGATGAAAAAGCTGGCTATCGCCCCGCCAGGTGCGCCAGCTCGCCGCGCGCCGCCCGCGCGCCGGCCTCGTAACCGGCGTGGTAGAGGTATTGCAGGTTGCTGCGCGACCAGTCGAAGACCTGCGGCAGGCGCTCTTCCGGAATGCTCTCGACGAGCCTCACGCGGTGCGGCCGGTGCAGGCGGGGATACTTGGCGAGGTGCTCCGACTCGAAGATCTTGACGTCGTCCCGCGCGATTTCGACCAGCGGTGTCAGGATGGACATCACCCAGGCGTCATAGAGGTCGCGCGGTGCCCGCAGCAGGCAGTCCGCCCCGAGAATGTCGAAGATCACGATCTCCTCGAGGTCCGGCTCGCGGTCGAGCAGGCCCTGGAAGTTGAGGCAGTCGAAGGTCGCCCCTTCGATGAAGAGCCCGCCATCGTCTCCAGGAATTTCGGTCGGCGGATACAGGAAGAGGAAGGACAGCGCAGCCTGCAGGTGCAGGAGTGTCAGCTCCGTCTTCTTGAAGTTGCGCATCTTGCGCTGACGCAGGTCGAAGGCGTTCACGAAGAACTCGGGCGTCATCGTGGCGATGCCGGCGAAGTCGATCACTTCCTCCGCAAAGGGCACATGCGCACACAGCCCCAGCGAGCTGGCGTTGAGGTCACTCGGGCAGGCGCTCGCGAACATCAGCGCGGTGCTGTCCTTGACCAGTTGGGAGAACGGGTCGTGGGCCGGCCAGTCCATCAGCTTCTGGATGAAGGGATTGAGGCCCAGCGCACGCCGGTAGGCGTCCGCCATGACGCCGGGCTTGTTGAACACCTTGAAATTGACCGGAAAGCGGTCGTAGAGCGGATCAGCGACACCCATGTCGCAGAGGCCCTCAAGGGTTTTCACCGGATCACCATTCTTCGGCGCGCAATACATCAGCCCCAGCAAGGCACCGGCCCCTGCGGTGGAGATCACGTCAAACACCAGACCATGCTCGTGAAAGGCCGCCAGGGCGCCGGCCACCAGCGTCGCATTCGGCGCGCCACCGCTGATGATCAGGGCGCTGCGCGGCTTGCGGGCGCCTGACGGCGGAGCGCCGGCCGGGGATTTGCGACGCCGGGCAGGCGCTGCGGGACGGGATTCGCTTGACTCGGCCATGACAATCTCCTCGTGCGCAACAGGGGTTCGACAAGGATAATCGCCGTTCATGACATCCGATCCGGCCTGCCGCTCGAGTGCCCGGATATCCACCGCCCAAATACCGATTCATGTGGCCAGAAAACTTCATCCCGCTATTCCAGGCGACGCCCGCCGCCTCCGTTGCCGGCCATGAGTTCGCCTTTGCCGACGACGCCCTCATCCTCAATCACGACGGCAGCTTGCCCGACACCGCCACGCTGGAAGCCCTGGGGCCTGCGCGAGCCGATTTCCTTTTTGGCCGTGCCGGCGAGTCGGGCTGTCGCGCCCGGCGCTGGGATGCCCCCGCGCTGCCGGAAAAGCTCCAGGCGCTGAACCTGCGCGCCTGCCACGGCGTGCTGCAGGAAGGGCAATGGTTTCTCGCTGCCCGGGCCAAGCAGTTGCTGGGCTGGGATCTGGCCAGCCGGCATTGCGGCGCCTGCGGCACACCGACCGGCACGGCGCCCGGCGAGCCCGCCAAGCTCTGCCCGGCCTGCGGCCATCGCCACTATCCGCAGATTGCGCCGGCGGTCATGTGCCTCGTGCGCCGCGGCGACCGCCTGCTGCTGGCCCGCTCGCCGCATTTCGCGCCCGGCATGTTCAGCGCGCTGGCTGGCTTCGTGGAGGCCGGCGAAAGCGTGGAAGGCTGCCTGCATCGCGAGGTGTTCGAGGAAACCGGCATCCGGATTACCAACCTGCGCTGGTTTGCCAGCCAGCCCTGGCCCTTTCCGCAATCGCTGATGCTGGCCTTTCATGCCGACTATGCCGGCGGCCACATCACGCCGCAGGCCGATGAAATCGAGGCGGCAGACTGGTTCGGCGTGGATGCGCTGCCCGGCCTGCCCTCGCCGGTCAGCATCGCCTCGCGACTGATTTCGGACGGTATCGAGCGGATTCGCAAGGGTTTGCCCTGATGGTCTGTTGTGTTTGTACGACGCTTGTACTTGCTCAACAAGGCGGCTGTGGGCATTCTGATGGGATAAGTGGCAATTTTGGCTGTTTGTTTCTGAACGCGAAGCGAGGATCTTGAACGATGGGCATGAAGAAAATCACGCTGGGCCTGCTGGCAGGCCTGATGCTGGGAATGTCGGCCACAGCGGGGGCGACCGAACTCAAGGGCTGGGTCCGCGAGGCGGTGGATTACCCGCAACACCAGGGCCTGCAGTATTTCTTCGACCGTCTCAAGGTCACGACCGGCGGCAAGTACACCGGCAAGGTCCTCTGCTGCAACGAGATTGGCGAACAGAAGGAAGTGCTCCCGAAGTTCCAGAAGGGCGAAGTCGATATCGCGCTCTTCACCTCGTCCGCGTTCGAAAAGGATGTGACCGAAATGCGCATCCTGAGCCTGCCTTTCCTGTTCCGCGACCCCGAGCAGATGATGCACTCGCTCAATGGCGAAGTCGGCCGCGACCTCAAGGTCATGATGGAGAAGGAAGGTTACATCGCGCTGGGCTGGTATGACGGCGGTGCCCGCTCCTTCTACTCGCGCAACAAGCTGCTGCCCTACGCGTCGGACTTCAAGGGTGTGAAGATCCGCCTGCCCAACCGCAAGGACCTGATCGCGATGGCTCAGGCGCTCGGCGCGGAGACCTCGACCCTGTCCTTCGACAAGGTGCCTGCGGCGCTCAAGAGCGGTGACATCGACGTCGCCGAAAACGACCTGGTGTCCTACTACACCTCGGAGCACTACAAGGTCGCGCCCTACTACACCTTCAGCTACCACCTGGTGTCGCCGATCGCGATGGTGGTCTCCAAGCAGCTCTGGACGAAGCTCTCCGACAAGGAGAAGTCCGAGTTCCAGCAAGCCGCGACTGAATCCGCTGCTCACGCCGCCAAGCTGCGCGCGGCCACAGATGCCGAGTTCAAGGCCAAGCTCGAGAAGGCCGGCGTGAAGTTCTCGCCCTTCCGCGGCTCTGCCACGACCATCGCACTGATGAAGGACGCCTACGCGCCAGTCGCCGCGAGCCCCAGCGCCACCGCGCTGATGGTCAAGATCATGACCGGCAAGTAATTCGCTTCACCCTGCAGGCCGGTGCCCCGAAATCGTGGCGCCGGCCTGCTGCCCCAACTGGACCAGCCACAGCAGCGAGCAGGCTGAAACCAGCGCCACACACAGGAACGCAGGCGGAAAATCCGCCGCCATCACCGTTCCATGCCCCTGCAGCCAGCCCGAGGCCTGCAGCGCAAAAGCCCCCACCGTGACCCCTGTCCCGGCCGCAAGTTGCTGGATGACGCTGGCCAGACTCGTCGCCCGGCTCATCAGCGGCTTCTCGATGTCGGCATAGGAGAGGGCATTCAGACTCGTAAACTGCAGCGAGCGGAAGCAGCCGCCCAAGAGCAGCGTGGCGGTGATCAGCAAGTGGGGCGTATGGCGGGTAAAGCCCGCGATCAGCGCCAGCGAGAGGGCCGCACACACGGCATTGCCGATCAGCACGCGGCGGAAGCCGAAGCGCTGCAGGATGCGGGCGGCCAGCGTCTTCATGAACATCGCGCCGGCCGCCGACGCGCAAGTCAGCATGCCGGACTCGAAGGGGTTCAGGCCAAAGCCCAGCTGCAGGAACAGCGGCAGCAGGAAGGGAATGGCGCCGATCCCGATCCGGAACAGAAAACCGCCGAACACGCCGACGCGGAAGGTGGTAATCCGCAGCAGTCCGAGATCGAGCACCGGATGGGCTTTCCGGCCCGCCGAGCGGACATAGCCGACCATCATCGCGGTCCCCAGCACGATGCCGGCAAGCGAGACTGGCAGCGACACCAGATGCCGGCCCGCGGTCGCCAGGCCCAGCATGAGAAAAGAAAGCCCGAAGGCCGAGAGCAGGAAACCGCTCCAGTCCAGCGGCGGCACGACCGGCTCGCGGATGTTTTCGACATGCCGTCCCGCCAGCACCAGCCCGATGATGCTGATCGGAATATTGATGAAGAAGATCCAGCGCCAGTGGAACCAGGTGCTGATGAAGCCTCCCAGCGGCGGCCCGATCACCGGCCCCACCAGCGCCGGAATGGTCAGCCAGGAGAGCGCGCGGACCAGATCATCCTTGCTGGTGCTGCGCAGCACGACCAGCCGCCCCACCGGCACCATCATCGCGCCACCCATGCCCTGGATGAAACGCGCCAGCACGAAGCCTTCGAGCGTGCCGGACAGCGCACACAGGATGGAACCGCCCATGAACACGCAGATCGCGCTGCGGAACACCGTTCGCGCACCGAAGCGGTCCGCCATCCAGCCGCTCACCGGAATGAACACGGCCAGGCTCAGCAGGTAGGAGGTGAGCGCAAGCTTGAGCGCAATCGGATCCTCGTTCAGATCGCGGGCAATGGCCGGAAGCGAGGTGGCGATCACGGTCGAGTCCATGTTTTCCATGAACAGGGCGCAGGCAATGATCAGCGGCAGGAGAATGCGTCGCGGAATACGAGGCATGGGCAGAACGGAAACGAGCGGAGGAGAACCGGAATTCTGCGCCGCACGGCCGCGGCCCGCCTTGCCATTTACCAAGGCTTACCTCGGCGGGCAAACGTTCTGCTGCAGGGACTTCGCCTACAATCGGCGCATGCGACGCCCCGCCTCCTTCCTGCCCGAGCCACCCCGCCCCGGCGAATTCAAGCCGATGGACACCCTGAACCAGCTCGCCCCCTATCTGTGGCGCTGGCGCGGCCGCATCGGCGCCGCCCTGCTCTGCCTGGTGGCTGCGAAAGTGGCGAACGTGTGGGTACCGCTGGTGTTCAAGCGGATCATCGACGCCCTGACGCTCACGCCCCAGCAGGCGCTGATCGTGGTGCCTGCGGCCCTGCTGCTGGCTTACGGCCTGCTGCGCTTCTCGACCTCGATGTTCACCGAGCTGCGCGAAATCCTTTTTGCGCGCGTCTCCCAGGGCGCGATCCAGTCGGTCGCACTGAGCGTGTTCCGCCATGTTCACGCCCTCTCCCTGCGTTTTCACCTCGAGCGCCAGACCGGTGGTCTCACCCGCGACATCGAGCGCGGCAACCGCTCCATCGGCACGCTGATCAATTTCGCGATCTACAGCATCCTGCCGACCCTGGTCGAGATCGTGCTGGTGCTGGGCATCCTGCTGCACCAGTACGAGCCGGTCTATGCACTGATCTCCGCCCTCACGCTCGCGGCCTACATCGCCTACACCATCCGGGTGACAAACTGGCGCGCGGTGCTGCGGCGCAAGGCCAACGAGCTCGAATCAAGCGCCTCCTCGGCCGCCATCGACAGCCTGCTGAACTACGAGACGGTCAAGTATTTCAACAACGAGGACTGGGAAGCGCGGCGCTACGAGGCTCAGCTCGATGCCTACAGCAAGGCGGCGGTACGCAATCAGCTCTCGCTCTCGGCACTCAACATGGGCCAGGCCGCGATCATCGCCTGCGGCGTCACCGCCATGATGTGGCAAGCCGCAGCCGGCGTGGCAGCAGGCCGCATGAGCATCGGCGACATCGTGCTGGTGAATGCCTTCCTGATCCAGCTCTACGCGCCGCTGAACTTTCTCGGTGTGCTCTACCGCGAAATCCGTCAGGCCTTCACCGACATCGAACGCATGTTCCGGCTGCTCGGCACCGAACGCGAGATCCGCGACGCGCCCGACGCCTGGCCGCTGCCCTCCGGCCCGCTGGATGTGCGTTTCGAGCATGTGAGCTTCGCCTATGACCCGCGCCGGCAAGTGCTCGAAGACCTTTCGCTTGAAATCCCCGCGGGCCAGACGCTCGCGGTGGTCGGGCATTCGGGCGGCGGCAAATCCACGCTGGCGCGCCTGCTGTTCCGCTTCTACGACGTCTCCGCGGGCCGCATCCTGATCGGCGGCCACGATCTGCGCACGCTCCGCCAGGACAGCCTGCGCCGCGCCATCGGCATCGTGCCGCAGGACACCGTGCTGTTCAACGACAGCATCTTCTACAACATCCGCTACGGCCGGCCCGACGCGAGTGAGGAGGAGGTGTTCGCCGCGGCCCGTGCGGCCCAGCTGCATGACTTCATCAGCGCCCTGCCCGACGGCTATCACACCACGGTAGGCGAGCGCGGCCTGAAACTCTCCGGCGGCGAAAAACAGCGGGTCGCCATTGCCCGGACCCTGCTCAAGAATCCGGCGATCCTGATTTTCGACGAAGCCACCTCAGCGCTGGACTCCCGCACCGAGCAGGCCATCGCCGCCCAGCTCGAGGCGGCCGCAGTGGGTCGCACCGCGCTGATCATCGCGCATCGCCTGTCGACCGTCATGAATGCCGACCGGATCGTGGTACTCGAGGCGGGCCGCATCGTCGAGCACGGCACCCATGCCGGCCTGCTCGCACGGGACGGTCAGTACGCCGCCATGTGGCGCCTGCAGCAGCAGGAACAGGACTGAAACCTGCTTGACTTCCCGCATGGAAGCGCTGTTCGACATCCGCACGGTCATGATGAGCGTCGGACTGATGCTGGTGGCAGCGTCGGTCGGCATGGCTACGGCTGCGCGCATGATGCCGCGGTTCGCCTCGCTCCCGCTCTGGACCCTGGTATTCCTGCTCCAGGGCTGCGGCATGCTGCTCTCCAGCCTGCGCGGGGCGATCGCCACCCTGCTGGCCATCCTGCTCTCGAATCTGCTGATGGGCGCGGGCCAGGTCCTCATGCCCTTCGCACTCGCCCGCGACCTGGCCCAGCCCTGCCCGGTGCGGCGCCTGGGCCTCGCCACGCTGGCAGGCGCGCTGCTGTATGGATACGCCTACTGGATTACGCCCTGGACCGAGCTGCGCACGGGCGCCGTTTCGATTCTCGGCACCGCGGCCTTCCTGCTCTGTGCGCAGATGGTGCGCGCGCATCTGCGCAAACCGGCGTCCCCCGGCGTTGCCTGGGGCATGCTCTTCCCCCTGCTGATCATCGGGCTGATCCATCTGGTCGGTCTGACCCTCTCCGGCTGGCATGTGCTGCACAACCCGCCAGCGCCGGAGGCCTATCCCGGTGCGGCGGTGCTCACCAGCGGCCCGGCCCGCATGCCCCTGCTGCTGGTAGGAGCCCTGTGCATCGTGGCCCTCGCCTTCAGCGTGATCCTGCATGTCGCCTTGCGGCTCAATCTCGAATTGCAGCATCAGGCCACCCATGATGCACTGACCGGTCTGAGCAACCGCATCGGCTTTGAACAAGCCGCGACGCGCCTCCTGGCTGCTCATCAGCGCCAGCAGAAACCCTGTGCGCTGCTGTTCATGGATCTTGATCACTTCAAGCAGATCAACGATCAGCACGGTCACGCCGCGGGCGACCATGTGCTGGGCAGTTTTGCCGCCCTGCTGCGACGCGAACTGCGTCAGGACGATCTGGTCGCCCGCTTCGGCGGCGAGGAGTTCTGCGTCTTCCTGCCCGAAACCACGCCCGCCCAGGCCGGGCAGATCGCCCAGCGACTGTGTGACGCCGCCCTGCAACTCCAGCCGGTCTGGCAGCAGGTGCCCATCCGGCTCAGCATCAGCGTCGGACTGGCACTGCCCGGGGAGCATCACCGCACGCTGCACAGCCTGCTCGTCGCGGCTGACCACGCCCTCTATGCCGCCAAGGATGCCGGCCGCAACCGTGTGGTCCTCGCCGCCTGAATCAGAGGCGCCCGCTTGCCGTGCAGCGACACGCACGGATTGATGCATCCACCCAGGCGGCCGTGCAGAAACCAATCACCAAAACGGCGCACACATCCATCATTTCGCCCCAATAATGCGCATACCCGAAAGCGCATAGTATTTTTTACAAAGCATGATTCCATTTAATTCAACAACTTGAGAAAACAGGCCCGACTGATGCTTCAAGCTCCGCCATCGCGCAAAACGGAGTTCCATAATGGAGCAACTCAAAACCTCGGTTGATGTTCTTTTCATCCTTCTCGGCGCCATCATGGTGCTTGCCATGCACGCCGGCTTCGCCTTCCTGGAGCTGGGCACGGTGCGCCGGAAGAACCAGGTCAATGCCCTGGTCAAGATCCTGGTCGATTTCTCGGTCTCGACCATCGCCTATTACTTCATCGGCTACGGCGTGGCTTACGGGATCCACTTCTTCACCGGTGCCGACACGATGACGGCCGACAACGGTTACGGCCTCGTCAAGTTCTTCTTCCTGCTGACCTTCGCGGCCGCCATTCCGGCCATCATTTCAGGCGGCATTGCCGAACGCGCGCGCTTCTCGCCGCAACTGGCCGCCACCTTCGCGCTTGTCGGCTTCGTCTATCCCTTCTTCGAAGGCATCGCCTGGAACGACAACTTCGGCATCCAGCCGGCCATCGAAGCGGCGCTGGGCGCGAAATTCCATGACTTCGCCGGCAGCGTGGTGGTCCACGCGGTGGGCGGCTGGATCGGGCTGGTCGCCGTGCTCCTGCTGGGCGCGCGCCACGGCCGCTACAGCAAGGAGGGCGCTGTCTTCTCGCACCCGCCCTCAAGCATCCCCTTCCTGGCGCTGGGTGCCTGGATCCTGACGGTGGGCTGGTTCGGCTTCAACGTGATGAGCGCTCAGAAGATCGACGCCATTACCGGTCTGGTGGCGGTGAACTCCCTGATGGCGCTGGTGGGCGGCACGCTGACCTCGGTCGTGATCGGCCGGAACGACCCGGGCTTCGTCCACAACGGCCCGCTCGCAGGCCTCGTCGCCGTCTGTGCCGGCTCGGACATCATGCATCCGCTGGGCGCACTCGTCGTGGGTGGCGTGGCGGGCGCGCTCTTCGTCTACATGTTCACGCTGGTGCAGAACCGCTGGAAGATCGACGACGTGCTGGGTGTCTGGCCGCTGCATGGCCTCTGCGGCGCCTGGGGCGGCATCGCTGCCGGCATCTTCGGCCAGCACGCGCTGGGCGGCCTCGGCGGCGTGAGCTTCTGGGCGCAGGTGATCGGCACGCTGGGCGGCATTCTGGTGGCCGTCGTGGGTGGCGGCATCGTGTACGGCACGCTGAAGAAAGTCGTGGGACTGCGCCTCGATCAGGAAGAGGAATACAACGGAGCCGACCTCTCGATCCACAAGATCAGCGCAACGGCCGAAAAGGAATCGATGTTCTGAAAGCGGTCCGGATGCCGGGTGCCATGCTCCGCGTCTGAACACGCTGAAGCCCGCAGCCTGCTGCGGGCTTTTTCATGTCCGGCGCGTCCGGGCCAACCGCATCGCGCCCGGCCGGGGACACGAATCCTGACAGCGCAGCACCGCGTGGCTGACTAGACTGCGAAGCCTCTGCTGCGACGAAGGCAAGCCGGCCTGATCCGCAGCCCTTGCCTGGAATCCTGTCATGAAATCCCTTCTCGCCCTGAGTGCCTTGCTGAGCCTGCTCGCCGGCTGCGCCGTCCACGGCCATTCCCGGACGGTCCTCATCGACCCGGTCGGTGCGCACGAGCATCCGGCACATGAGCATGATCATGGCCGCGCTCATGAAGGCGACTTCTGTCCGCCGGGGCAGGCAAAGAAAGGGCGCTGCTGAGCGCTCTCAGCCGGCGAGGCGCTCGGCCCGCCAGCGCTCGAAGGCAGGCGCCGGCAGAGCCCGGGCGTAGTAATAGCCCTGGGCAAACTCGCAGCCCAGGCGGGCCAGTCGGTCACGCATGGCGGCGGTCTCCACGCCCTTGGCGATGATCTGCTTGCCACGCCGGCGGCCGTGTGTCAGCAGGGTTTCGAAGATTTCGGCGTCTTCCTCGTTGCCGCAGGCGCCTGTGCTCAGCGGGATATCGAACTTGAGCATCTCGACCGGCAGGTCACGCAGCGCAAACAGCGAGCCCTCGCCGCGCCCGAAATCGTCAATGCACAGGCCGACACCACTGGCGGCGAGGCCGAACAGCGCCTGCCGGGCGGGTTCTGAGAGGCGGGAGAGTGCCGCATCCTTGATCTCGAAGCAGAGGCTGCGGGCGGCGAGTCCGCTGGCAGCCAGCCGCGCGGCAACGAAGTACTCGAAATCGGCCATTTCGAGCATGGAGGCGGAGAGGTTGATTGAAATCCGCATCCGGATCCCCTGCTTCTGCCAGCAGGCAAGCTGCCGCAGCGCCTGCTCGATCACGCGCAGATTGAAGGTTTCGGCGTACTCCGGCTGCTCGGCATAGGCCAGAAACTCACCCGAGTCGAGCGCGCCAAGCCCGGGATGCTCCCAGCGCGCCAGCACTTCTGCCGCAACCGGCAGGCCGGTCCGCAAGCTGACCACCGGCTGGAAACCGAGCACGATTTCATCCTGCCGCAAGGCTTCGCCCAAGCGCTGGCGAAGCTGCCGCCGGAGCTCTTCAGCCGTGCTGCAACAGACTTTTGCCTGCTGCAGCCCGCCGCCCTGTGCGGCCGAACGGGCCAGCGCCTCGCTCGCCAGGCTGAAGAGTTGCCCGGCATCGCTGCCATGAATCGGGAAGATGGCCAGCCCGGCGGCCACCGGCTGGTCGCCCGCCCTTGCCCGGCTGAGCGCGGCATGCACCTTGTTGCTCGCCGCGCAGGCGCCCTGGAAATCATCAACGGCCAGCAGGATGCCGAAGCGCTGGTGGTCGAGCAGCGCCATGCAATCGGTGATCCGGACCGCGCAGCGGATCGCCCTGGCGCACTCGCGCCATGCGGCGGTCTGGCCGGGATCGAGCGCCGGCACGGAGAGCAGCAGCAAGGCAACCTCCTGCCGCTGTCGCCCTGCCATTTTCACTGCCATCTCGAGGCGGCGGGCGAATGCCTCGCCATCCAGCATGTCGGGCAAGACCGGCGACGGCGCCGGCCGCGTGTCGTCCACGTATGCCATGCATGACCTCCGCTCCCCTGAGGAGGGCCTCCAGCGTTATTGTTTTCAATGACATACGCTATGCCTTATGCCAGACCGGCTCAAGCGACGTGCGTCGGCAAGATTGTGCACTTGCACCAAAACCCGCCCGTTCGGCCCATTGACCGCGGCGATCACGGCCTCGTGGATCTTGTGCAGCGCACTTCACCGGCGTGGCAAAAATACGTCACCGCCGCCGGCGCCCGGCCCGACGGGGCACAATGGCAACCCTCCGTCTGACAGGAATCCTGCCCTCATGCGACCGTTTCGCCTGCTCCCCCTTCTTGCCCTGCCCCTCCTGATCGGCGCCTGTCAGCAGGCCCCCGCACGACCGGAAAACCCTGCGACACGCCCGCAGGCCGAGCAGTCCGCACCGGGTGCCGCCACACGCGGCGGGCTGGGTGGCACGGTCATCCGGGTGACGAGCCTGGCAGCAAACGGCCCCGGCTCGCTGCGCGCGGCGCTCGAAGCCGCCGGCCCCCGCGTCATCGTCTTCGAAATCGCGGGCGTGATCGACCTCAACCGGCAGGATCTGGTGCTCGACCAGCCTTTCGTGACCATCGCCGGGCAGACTGCACCGAGCCCCGGTATCACGCTGATCCGGGGTGGCATGAAGATCCGGGCGCATGATGTCGTCATGCAGCATCTGCGTTTCCGGATGGGCGACGCCGGTCTGCCCAAAGGCAACGGCTACGAAGTCGATGTGTCGATCGAGGGACGCAATGCCCACAACGTGTGGGTCGATCACTGCTCGGTCGCCTGGGGCACGGACGAGAACCTCTCCATCTCCGGCCCCCGCTACGACGGGCCGGAAGGCACAGCCCGCCGCGTCACGCTGTCGAGCAACATCATCGCCGAAGGACTGGTGACCTCGACCCACAAGAAGGGCGCGCATTCGATGGGCACGCTGGTGCACGACGACGTGCGCGATGTGCTCATCCAGGGCAACCTCTACGCCAACAACGCGGACCGCAATCCATGGTTCAAGGGCGGCAGCACCGGCGCGCTGATCAACAACTACATCCACAACCCCGGCAAGTGGGCGATCCGCCTGGGCTACAACCCGAAGGAATGGGAAGGTCGTACGCCGCCGCCCGCGCCGCGCCTGGCCCTCATCGGCAACGTGATGCAGCACGGTGCAGACACGCCCGCCACGCTCTCGATGATCGGCAGCAATGCGCCGGACCGCCAGGGCGAGGCCTTCATGCAGGACAACCTCGCCTTCCTCAAAACGGGTGCGCCGGCGCCGCTCGTGTCGGGCGGCATCTCAGCACTCGCGGCCTCACCGGTCCGGCTCGACACGGCCCCGATTCCGGCCGCCCGGCTGCGTGAGGCGATGCTGGCCAGCGTGGGCGCCCGCCCCGCCGACCGCGACAGCGTGGACAAGCGCCTGCTGCGCGAGATTCTGAACGGCACCGGCCGCCAGATCGACAGCCAGAATGAAGTCGGCGGTTATCCCGAGGCCAGCCCGGTGCGCCGTGCGCTCGATGTGCCGGCCGAGCCGGCCCGCCAGCAGGCCTGGCTGGAGGCTTACGCGCGGGAAGTGGAAGGCCGCTGAATCCGGCCCGGCAGACAGCACAAGGGGCGCCGCGGCGCCCCTTGTTTTTGCGTGCAGGTGCGCTCAGTGCGCGCCGGCGTCAGCTGTGCCCGGTCCGCCGCCACCGATCTGGCGCCGCTGGGCGAACCAGACCACCGCGATCAGGGCAATGAACACATAGCCCGAGAACCAGAAGAACTCGGTGGCCGACAGCGTGGCCGCCTGCTGGTCAATCAGCCGGTTGATCATGGCCAATGCCTGCTCCAGCGAATAGCCCTGCGACTGCAGGCCGTCGAGCGCGGCCCGGGCGGTCGGGTTGTAGGGATCGATCGCCTGAGCGAGCTGGGCATGATGAAGCGTGGCGCGGTCCTGCCAGAGCGTGGTGAAGATCGAGGCTCCGAAGGCGCCGGCGGTGATCCGCACGAAGTTCTGCAGGCCGGTGGCGCTGGCGATCTGCTGGGGCTTGAGCCCGGAGAGGCTGATCGCCGACAGCGGCACGAAGAAGGTCGCCATCGCCGCGCCCTGGATCAGCTGCGGCCAGACGAGGTCCATAAAGGCCAGGTTCACCGTGAAGTGCGAACGCATGAAAGAGGTCAGCGCGAAGACCATGAACGCGACCGAGGCCACCATGCGCGGATCCATCTTCGGCAGGTTCTTGCCCACGATGGGTGACAGGATGATCGCCAGCAGCCCGACCGGAGCAGTCGCCAGGCCGGCCCAGGTGGCGGTGTAGCCGAGGAACTGCTGCATCCACAACGGCATGATCACCACATTGCCGAAGAAGAGGCAGTAGCCCAGCGAGACGGCCGCCGTACCGATCAGGAAGTTGCGTCCCTTGAAGAGCCGCAGATCCACCACCGGATGCTCGTCGGTCAGCTCCCACACCAGGAAGAAACAGAAGCCGATGAAGGCGACTGCCGCGAGCGCGATGATCAGGCCGGAATCGAACCAGCCTTCATCCTTGCCCTTGTCGAGCATGATCTGCAGCGAGCCGACCCAGATCACCAGCAGCGCCAGCCCGATGTAGTCCACCGGCTTCTGCTGGGTCGGTGACTCGCGCGTGCGGAACACCCGCCAGCACAGCCAGGCCGCGATCAGACCGGTCGGAATGTTGATGTAGAAGATCCACGGCCAGGACATGTTGTCCGAAATCCAGCCGCCCAGAATCGGCCCCATGACGGGCGCGACCAGCGTGGTCATGGCCCAGATCGCCAGCGCCACGGCGGATTTCGCGGGTGGATAGCTCTGCAGCAGCAAGGCCGATGACAATGGGATCATCGGCCCGGCCACCAGCCCCTGCAGCACGCGGAAGGCGATCAGCATGCCGATGCTGTTGGCCATGCCGCAGAGCGCGGAGGCCAGTACGAAGAGCAGCACCGAGGTGACGAAGACGCGCACCTGGCCGAAGCGCTGCGCAAGCCAGCCGGTCAGCGGCACGGCAATGGCGTTGGAGACGGCAAAGGAGGTGATGACCCAGGTGCCCTGGTTGGGGGACACGCCCAGATCCCCTGAAATGGCGGGAATCGAGACGTTGGCGATGGTGGTGTCCAGCACGTTCATGAAGGTCGCCAGCGCCAGCGCCACCGTGGCGATGACGCGGGTCGAGCCTTCAAGCGGCGGATGCGAGTGCGATGCCTGGGGCGCAGCCATGTCGGATGCTCAGCTGTGGGCCAGATTCTGCTGGATGATTTCACGCACCCGCGCACGCGCCTGCTCGATGTCGGTGTCGGCCGTCTTGATGCTGGCTACCGGTGTCACGGCAGACGGAGCAGGCTTCGCGCCCTCTTCGTCACGGGTATTCACTTCCGCCACCATCGACAGGCCAATGCGCAGCGGATGGCGCGCAATCTCTTCCGGGTCGAGCGCGATGCGCACCGGCACACGCTGCACCACCTTGATCCAGTTGCCGGTGGCATTCTGCGCCGGCAGCAGGGCAAAGGCGGCGCCGGTACCGGCCCCCACACCGGCGATGCGGCCGTGGAATTCCACATCCGAGCCATAGACGTCGGCACGCAGGGTAACCGGCTGACCGACCTTCATGTGGCGCAACTGGTTTTCCTTGAAGTTGGCATCCACCCAGACCTGATCCAGCGGAATCACCGTCATCAGCGGCGTGCCGGCGGCCACGCGCTGGCCGACCTGCACATTGCGGCGGGCGACCATGCCGCCCTGCGGGGCCGTGACCTGTGCGCGCTGCCAGGCCAGCCAGGTTTCCTCATAGCGCGCAGCGGCGCGCTGCACTGCCGGGTGCGCTTCAACCTTGATGCCATCGGTCTGGCTCTTGCTCGCCGCCAGCTGCTCCTGCGCGGCAGAGAGCGTGGCTTCGGCGGTCTTCAGTGCGTCACGCGTGTGATAGAGCTCTTCCATCGCCAGCGCGCCGGTGTCGGCGATGGCCTGACGGCGGACCAGATCCTGACGCAGGCGATCCACCTCGGTCTGGCGGGCACGCACCTGCGCCGCCAGCGTGTTGTTACCGGCGAACACGCCGCGCATCTCGCGCACGGCTTGCGCCAGCGCAGCTTCGGCCTGCTCCATGGCCACGCGCGCATCGGCCCGGTCGATCTCGACCAGCAGGTCGCCTGCCTTGACGCTGTCGGTATCCTCGACACGCACGCTCAGCACGGTGCCGCCCACCTGGGGCGTGATCTGCATGACATGGCCATTCACATAGGCGTCATCGGTTTCCTGGAACCAGCGGCCGTGGACCAGCCACCAGGCCGCCCAGGCCAGACCTGCCAGCACGAATACGGTGGCCATGACCGCGAGCAGGGCCTTGCGCTTGCGCGGCTGACCCTGAACGGTCTGGATGGAAGGGGAGGGAGTGTTATCGCTCATGGTCGTCTTCTCTTTTCAGGACGTTCAGGACTTGGATTCGGTACTGCCGGTCTGGCCGGCACTGCGGGAGAAAGGATCCTGCGCGGCGGTGAAACCGCCCCCCAGCGCCCGCGCCAGCCCTACGGCGGCATCGAGACGATGGGCGCGGACGTCGATATCGGCGCGGTCCTGCCCGAGGCGCTGCATGCGGGCGGAGAGCAGCTGGATGCGGCTCGCCAGGCCCTGCCCCATGCGGGTCTCGACCAGCTTCACGCCACGATCGGCCGCGGCCTGCGCTTCCCTGACCCGCTCGCCCTGACGGGCTGCACCGTCGAGGCTGCGCGCCTGATCTGCCACCTCGCGCATCGCATCGACGAGATTCGCGTTGTACTGCTCGACGGCGGCGTCATAGTCGGCCGCCTTGCCCGCCAGGCCGGCACGCAAGCGGCCGGCCTCGAAGATCGGCAGGCGCAGCGTCGGCCCGATGCCGTAGATGCGGGAAGCCGGGTCGAGCAGATTGTCGAGACCGATTGCGCTGAAGCCGGCGAAGGCGGTCAGATTCACGCTCGGGTAGAACTGTGCGCGCGAGTAATCGACGTCGGCGGCCGCAGCTTCAACCCGCAGGCGGGCTGCCTGCAGATCGGGCCGGTTGGCCAGCAGATCGGAGGGCAGTTGCGAGGGCAGGTGCGCATCCAGTTCGCCACTGATCGCTGGCGGCGTCAGCCGGCTGCCGGCTTCCGGCCCCTGCCCGGCCAGCGCGGCCAGCGCGTTGGCCTGCAGGCTGATGCGTTCCTCGATCTGGGCGCGTTCGCTGCGCAGCTGGGCAATGCCCTGATGCTGCAGGTTGCGGTCAATCTCGGCATCCAGCCCGGCCTTGAAGCGCACGCCCTGCAGGCGCTCGGTTTCCTGACGCAGGCCGATCTGCTGGTCGATCAGCGCGATCTGGCGGTGCAGGCGGTCGAACTCCAGATAGGCACGCGTCACGGCAGCGGCCAGGGCCACACGCGCCGCGCGGGCCTCAAGCTCGCTGGCGGCGCGTGCCGCCTTGGCGCCTTCGAGCGCACGGCGATACTTGCCCCACACGTCGAGCTCGATACCGGCATCGAGCGCGAGGCGGTTGTTGGTGCGCGTCTTGCCGGCATAGGTCGGCGAGACCATGCCTTTCTCGCTGAAGCGCTGATCGATGGATTCGCCGTTGAGCGCCAGCTGCGGCCACAGCGCGCTGCCGGCCGCATCGGTCATCGCATTGGCGCGGCGAATGCGGGCGTCTGCCAGCGCAAGATTCGGCGAGTCCGCCAGTGCGCTGCTCACCAGCGCGTCGAGCTGCGGATCGCCAAAAGCCTGCCAGTAATTCTCGCGAACCGTCCATTCAGCGCTGTTGGCGGCGCTGAGGCGGCCCAGGCTGTCAGCCTGCTTCAGCCTGGAATGCGGCTGGATGTCGCTGTGCGTGGCACAGGCAGCCAGCCCGATACCGGCGCAGAGCAGCGCCAGCGTGCGGACCTTCATCATGATGTGATCTCCGTCGAGCCGAGATTGCTGAGCATGCGTCGCAGCATGCCCCGGAAAACTTCAACTTCCTCCGGCCCGAAGCCTTCGGTCATCCTGGCAATGAGCCGCTTGCCCACCACGCGCAGCTGTGGATACAGCGCCTCGCCCTGCGGCGTGAGGCGGATCACCACCACGCGGCGGTCGTCCGTCGAGCGCTCGCGCGCGATCAGCTGCTTTTCCTCGAGCCGGTCGAGCATGCGTGTCATCGCGCCGGTGTCCTGCCCCTGAAAGCGCGCCAGATCCGCGCAGGTCGGCGTGCTGCCGCCCGCGATGTGCATCATCACGACCCATTGCGCATGGGTGATGTCCAGCCCGACGAGTTCTTCGTCGAGCGTGGCCGACATCCGCCCCTTGATGCGGGCGATGAGGTAGCCCAGGCTGTCTTCCAACCGGAAGGGGTCAGTCTGGAGCGCCGGATCGGTGGGCTGCACATCGGTCATCGGGATACGTTCCTGTGGAAACACTGCCGCGTCACTATCTGCCACGGCATTCACTGCCTAGGCAGTTAAAATTACGCGCCCGATACGGCGGCGTCAAGCTCACATGAAAAATAAACACACCGCGCAGTCATGCCGCGATGCCGCCCTGCCGGGAAGACGCTGGCGCATGCACCACCCGGTGGGGCGCATGCACCAGCTCGGACCTGCAGGAACGTATGATCCCGATGCCTGCGCAGCCCCGAACTCGCTGCAACACTCGTGGTCTATCGTGCCGACCGGGGGCTCTCCGATCCGGCAGCAGGCACGCAGGTGCGAGTGCTGCGGCCGGTCCATGCACCATGCCGGACAGCACTCCGCCCGGACGCACCACCAAGGGGACGTCGCCCGCCCAATCGACGGCCGGAGGCCCGCCATCAGTTGGCACAGTTCTCGCAACAGGGACAGCGCCGATAAAACAGCTCCATCAAGGGGGAAAATGAGTGGCACCGATCCAGAGTCAGATTTCCGCCCCCGCGTCCAGCACGCGATTCTTCGATGAAATGAACGCCGCCAGCGGCGAGATCCGGCCGCACTACCAGGGCTATGTGGACTGGTTCGACGGCATGAGCGCCGAGCGCATGGCGCGCAAGCGACAGGAAGCGGATGCGCTCTTTCATCGCTCGGGCATCACCTTCGCGGTGTATGGCGACGAGGAAGGCGCCGAGCGCCTGATTCCCTTTGACGTGATCCCGCGCATCATCCCGGCCCGGGAATGGACGAACCTCGCGGCGGGTCTGCGTCAGCGCGTGAAGGCGCTCAATGCCTTCATCCACGACATCTACCACGGCCAGGAAATCCTCAAGGCCGGCAAGATCCCCGCCGAACAGGTGCTGAACAACGCGCAATACCGGCCCGAAATGCAGGGCGTGGACGTGCCCAAGAACATCTATGCGGCGATTGCCGGCGTGGACATCGTGCGGGCCGGCGCGGGCGAGTTCTATGTGCTGGAAGACAACCTGAGGGTGCCTTCCGGGGTGAGCTACATGATCGAGAACCGCAAGATGATGATGCGGCTCTTCCCCGAGCTCTTCGCGAAGAACCGCGTCGCGCCGGTCGATCATTACCCCGACATGCTGCTCGACACCCTGCGCGCCGTGGCGCCGAAGGGCGTGCCCGATCCCACCGTGGTGGTGCTCACGCCGGGCAGCTTCAACAGCGCCTACTTCGAGCACGCCTTCCTCGCCCAGCAGATGGGTGTCGAACTGGTCGAGGGCAAGGACCTCTTCGTGCGCAACGAGCAGGTTTTCATGCGGACCACGCAAGGCCCGCAGCGGGTGGATGTGATCTACCGCCGCATCGACGACGACTTCCTGGACCCGCTCGCCTTCCGGCCCGACTCCATGCTCGGCGTACCGGGCATCCTCTCGGCCTACCGGGCCGGCAATGTCACCCTGTCGAACGCCATCGGCACCGGCGTGGCCGACGACAAATCCATCTACCCCTATGTCGGCGACATGGTGCGCTTCTACCTCGGCGAGGAGCCCATCCTCAACAACGTGCCCACCTACATGCTGCGAAAGCCCGATGACCTCGCCTACACGCTTGAGCACCTGCCCGAGCTGGTGGTGAAGGAAGTGCATGGCGCGGGCGGCTACGGCATGCTGGTCGGCCCGGCTTCGACGAAGGCGCAGATCGAGGACTTCCGCCAGAAGATCCTCGCCGCGCCCGAGAAATACATCGCCCAGCCCACGCTCTCGCTGTCGACCTGCCCGACCTATGTGGACACCGGCATCGCGCCCCGCCACATCGACCTGCGCCCCTTCGTGCTCTCCGGCGACGAAGTGCGCTTCGTGCCGGGCGGACTGACCCGCGTCGCACTGAAGGAAGGCTCGCTGGTGGTGAATTCGTCGCAAGGCGGCGGCACCAAGGACACCTGGGTTCTGGAGGACTGAGCATGCTCTCGCGCACCGCTGATCACCTGTACTGGATGGCCCGCTACATCGAGCGCGCCGAAAACCTCGCCCGCATGCTGGACGTGAACAACCGCATGCTGCTCGTGCCGCAAAGCGAACTCGAGATCCGTCGCCTCTGGCGCGAAACGCTCGACTCCATCGGGCTGCTGGAAACCTATGTGGCCTGCTTCGGCGAAGACGTCGAGCCCTCGCATGTCGTGCATTTCATGGCGCTGGACCGCAACAACCCGGGCAGCATCTATTCCTGCCTGCGCGCAGCGCGCGAAAACGCCCATGCCGTGCGCGGCACGCTGACGTCCGAATTGTGGGAAACCATCAACGCCACCTGGCTGGACCTGCGCCGCTTCGACATCAGCAAGATGGGCGCGGACGAGCTCGACAATTTCTTCGAGTGGGTCAAGCTGCGCTCGCACCAGTTCCGCGGCGTGTCCTTCGCCACCATGATGCGGGACGAAGCGAACTGCTTCCTGCGCCTGGGCACCTTCATCGAGCGGGCCGACAACACCGCGCGCATCCTCGACGTGAAGTACAACTTCATCAACGAGGCCCCGCGCCGCGACGAATCCGGTGAGTACTACCAGTGGAGCGCCCTGCTCCACTCGGTGTCGGCCTTCGAGATCTACCGCCGCACCTATCGGGACCAGATCACGCCGGCGCGGGTCGCCGAGCTCCTGCTGCTGCGGATGGACATGCCGCGCTCGCTGGCCTACTGCACCGACGAAATGCTGGGATTCCTGAACCAGGTTTCGAATGGCCGCTCCGACGAAACACAGCGCCGCGCCGGCGAGCTGGCCTCCAGCCTGAAATACGGTCGTATCGAGGACATCCTGGAGACCGGGGTGCATGAATACCTGACCCGTTTCATCATCCGCATCAATGACATCGGCAACCGGCTGGCGGCGGACTTCCTGCTGCCGGTGACGGCCTGAGTCGGGAGTCGGGAGTCGGGAGTCGGGAGTCGGGAGTCGGGAGTCGGGAGTCGGGAGTCGGGAGTCGGCATCAGTTTGGCCGGCTTCCGGCTTGGAGCGGGGGCTTTCTGCGCCTGCCTGGCGCAGATGTGCGGGCTTCAGGCCTGAGGTGAATCCCTCGTTTGATCAGAAGGCCCGGCGTTCTGCCGGGTCCGCGACATTCGCGCTGAAACTCAGGCCCGCCACGCGCGAGGCGGATGCAATCCGCATGCCTCTTTCATGCCGCCATCCGGCACGGCCACCGGCCGTCGCAGCCGGGCGGCAGGCGGCTTTCCTGAATGATCCGCCGGACGGCAAGCGGTGTTTGCCGCCGGCCAGCGGCGCCTGCCCCACCCCGCAACATGGACTGCCGCGGGTGGTCAGGACAAAGCCGACAATGCGCACTCAGCGCAGCGAGAAGTTCGGCGGAATCAGCGGAATCGAGCGCCGGGGTGCGGCCGTTTCTTCCCGCGTGGCGAGGCGCGCGGCAGCCATCGCCGAAGCCGCGGCATGGCCCGCCCGGGCGAGCTCCGGAAGCGAGGGGGATTCATCTGCAGCGCAGGACCACGAGAAATCCGACATTTCGCGTTCGATCAGCATGGTCATCTCCTTGCGTATCAGGCGGTTTGCCTGCAAAGGAACATGCAACAAACGTTCCCGACACGCAAAAAGGATCCGCTTCAGCGCGGTCGGGCGGCCGGGCTTCCGCCGGACGGCAGGGCAGCCGGCGCGGGCTCACGGCTCAGCGGGCGCTGGCGCACCGCTTCGAGCAGATCCTCGAAGCGCTTGTTCTCGGCCGGCATCATGGTGACCTGGACTTCCACCTCATGCGACGCGCCGCCGAGAATGACGCCGCGCATCGGGCTCACATCACCGAAGTCCCGCCCCCAGCCCAGCACCACATGCTCCAGGTCGGGCTGCAGATTGTTGGTCGGGTCGAATCCCACCCAGCCGTTCTCCGGGCACCACACCGCCACCCAGGCATGCGAGGCATCGGCCCCGATCAGCCGGGGCTTGCCGGGGGCGGGATGAGTCAGGATGTAGCCGCTCATGTAGCGGGCGGCGAGTCCGAGCGAACGCAGCGCGCAGAGCATGAGCTGGGCGAAGTCCTGACACACGCCGCGGCGCTGCTGGAAGGTCTGGGCGACCGGTGTGGCCACGGTGCTGGCCTTGGGGTCGAACTCGAACTCGCGATAGATGCGCGACATCAGGTGGCGCGAAGCCTCCAGGATCGGGCGCCCGGGCGTGAAGCTCGCCAGCGCCCAGGTCCGCACATCCTCCAGCAGCGGAACCTGGGACGAAGCCAGCGCGAACTCCTGCGCATCGAGCGGCGCCGTGGTCGGGAAGGCGGCCAGCAGGGCAGCGACCTTCTCCCAGGGCGCGCCGGGCGCTTCACGCCAGCCGGCCGGCCGTTTCAGCACATTCACGGTGCTGGCCGCGATCAGGCGCAGCATGTCGTGTGGCTGGCGCAGGGCCAGCCGCATGCTGGAGTTGCCGAACCAGTCCTGCCCGGTCTGCTTCTGCGCAGGCTCGGGCGTGATGTCGAGCTGGAAGTGTTCGAGCTGCTGGAAGGCCCAGTTGCGCGGGGCGAGATGCAGCAGATGCTGCGACAGGCTCACCGACGAGGCATAGCGATAGAGCGTTTCATGGATGACGTGATAGCGCTGACTCATGCGATCACCCTCGAACGGTCATCCGAATGGCTGAAGAAATGCAGCCCGATCTGGTCCGACAGGCTCGCCGAGGCCGCCCGCAGCGTGGCCAGTGCCTCTTTCAGCGCCTCCGAGCCGGGATGGAAATCCAGCGTCGGATCCAGCACCAGCAGGCGCCGGTGCAGCGCCTCGATGCCGGTATCCGGCATGCCGCCCAGGGAGTCGTTGAGGCGCTCCAGATAGTCGCGCAACCCGCTGGTCTGGAACACGATGCCACGCGGATTGGAGTCGTCGGCGATCAGCAGATCGAGCACGGCGATCCACTCCGGCCGCGACATGTAGCGCGAGCGATAGGTCACGATGGAATCCGAAACCTCGAGCAGCCAGTCCGGATTGCCCTTGACGCCCATGCGCATGGCGCATTCGATGGCTTCGGTCTGGAACTGCAGGCGCTCGATACGGCGACCGAGCGAGAGGAAGCGCCAGCCGTGATCCCGCGTCATGCCGTCGAGCGCGAAGCCAGCGAGCGTCATGAAGGTGCTCACGTATTCGTCGAGCAGGGCCAGGGCCTCGAAGATGCCCACCTTGTCATGCGGCTTCTGGCCGACACGCTGGGCCAGGGCATTGAGGGTGCGCCAGTTGTCGGAAGACAGGCGTTCGCGCAGCTGAAAGCCGGTCCGCGACAGGTGAAGGATGTGCGAGGCCAGACCGCCGGGGTGATGCGAATCGAAGGTCGCCTTGACGAGCTCGCGCACCGCCTCGCGCCCGGGGCACTTCTCGGGCAGCACGCCGATCGCATGACCGAGTTCGGCCAGCGTGAGCCATTCCACGCCGCTGTCGTTGTTGTCCGCCGCGCGGTCCAGCGCCACCCGCAGGTAGCGCGCAAGATTGTCGCAACGCTCGGCATAGCGGCCGAACCAGAAGAGGTTCTCCACCACCCGGCTCGACAGGCCGGCACCGCTGCGCACCAGGTCGGCCGCCTCGACCGGCCGCCGCAGCAGCGAGACCGGCGAACCGGCGGTCTCGCCGCAGATCCACACATCCTTGCTGCCGCCGCCGCGCTGGTTGGAGAGGATGCGCACATCCTGCTCGCTGGCCGAGCGCGCCAGCCCGCCCGGCATCACCATGTAGCCATCGGGTGTCGCCACCGCAAAGACGCGCAGGCCGACCGGCCGGGCCAGCAGCTTGCGGCCATGGCCGCGGTCGAGCATCGGCGCACGGGAAATGGCGACCAGCTCCTGCGCGTAATAGTCGCGCGGGTTGGCCCGCACGCGGGCATCGAGACGCGCGCGTCCGTCTTCATCGAGATCTTCGCCGAACACCGGCTCGAAGCGCCGCCCCTGCGGATGCGGCACGGCACTCTTGAACACCAGGCGGTCGGTCATCGCCAGCGCCTCTTCCATCGCCGGCGCCTCGCCGCACCACCAGGTGGCCACGCCCGGCATCTTCAGGTCTTCGCCCAGCAGATGGCGGCACAGCCCGGGCAGGAAGCCCGCCAGCGCGCCGGTTTCGATCACGCTGGCGCCGATGCCATTGGCCAGCAGCACACGCCCGGCCCGCACCACGTCCATCAGGCCGGGTACGCCCAGCGCCGAATCGGCGCGCAGCTCGAGCGGGTCGCAGTAGTCGTCGTCCATCCGGCGCAGGATGGCGTGCACCCGGCGCAGGCCCGAGAGCGTCTTGAGCCAGACGCAGCCGTCGCGCACGGTCAGATCCTGCCCCTCGACCAGCGGAAAGCCCAGATAGCGCGCCAGATAGGCATGCTCGAAATAGGTTTCGTTGAACGGCCCCGGCGTCAGCAGCACGGTATTCACGCGCTCGTCCGGCTCGTGCGGCGCAAACGCGGCGATCGAGTCGCGCAGGGTGGCGAAGTAATGGGCCAGGCGCTGCACGCGCAGCTCGCGGAAGAGATCCGGGAACAGGCGCGAGGTGATGATCCGGTTTTCCAGCGCATAGCCCATGCCGGAAGGGGACTGGGTACGATCGTTGAGCACCCACCACTGACCGTCTGCCGAGCGCGCAAGGTCGACGGCCAGCACGTGCAGGTGCACGCCGCCCGCCGGCGTGATGCCGTGCGCCGGGCGCTGGAAACCCGGGTGGCCCAGCACCGGCGCGGGCGGCAGGCGCCCTTCGGCAAAGAGCGTCTGCGCACCGTAAAGATCGGCCAGCACGGCATTGAAGAGCTTCGCCCGCTGGATGACGCCAGCCTCGATGGTGCGCCACTCGTCGCTGGGGATGATCAGCGGCAGCGGATCCATGGCCCAGGGACGGCTCGACCCCTCCTCGTCGTCATAGACGTTGTAGGTCACGCCGTTGTCGCGGATCAGGCGGTCAACGTCCTTGAAAAGCTCGCGCAGCTGCGGCGCCGTCTGGCCGAGCAGCTGGTCGTAGAGGGCCGCGTAATGCGGCCGGGCTTCGCCGTCGGCGGCGAACATTTCGTCGTAGCGTTCCGGGTCTTCCGGATACTCGGCGAGAAACTGTCGGGGCATGATGGATTCTGTTGTTCTGCAAAGCGCGCAAATCTGATCGCGGAGCCCTGCCCGCCCCGGCGGCAGGCGGGGCGGTCACCCTCAGGCGCACATCCGGCCCGCCTATTTGCGCATGTCCAGTGTAAACGGGAAGTCGGGATTGCGCTCCTCGGCCGGCGGCGAAACCCGGCCCGGCGTATGGCCGAACCGGAAGAAACGCGCCAGCCGCCGCGCTTCGGCCTCATAGGCATTGACCGGGAACGTGGCGTAGTTGCGCCCCCCGGGATGCGCCACATGGTACTGGCAGCCACCCAGCGAACGCTGCATCCAGGTGTCGACCAGATCGAAGCAGAGCGGCGCATGCGGCGGAATCGTCGGATGCAGGCAGGACGGCGGCTGCCAGGCCCGGTAGCGCACGCCTCCGACGAACTCGCCCACCGTACCGGTGGGCTGCAGGGGCACCAGGCGCCCGTTGCAGCTGATCACATGGCGATCCCCCACAAGCCCCTGCACCTTCACCTGGAGGCGCTCGACCGAGGAGTCGACGAATCTCACCGTACCGCCGGCCGCGCCCTCCTCGCCCATCACATGCCAGGGCTCGAGCGCGAGGCGCAGCTCGACGTCAACATTCCTGGCCGAGAAGTCGCCCAGGCGCGGGAAGCGGAACTCCAGGTGCGGCGCGAACCAGGCGGCTTCGACCGGATAGCCGAAATCCTGCAGCTCCTCGACGACATCGCGGAAATCATCCTCGATGAAGTGCGGCAGCATGAAGCGGTCATGCAGCTCGGTGCCCCAGCGCTTGAGGCGCGGCGGCTGATAGGGCTCCTGCCAGAAGCGCGACAGCAGTGCGCGCATCAGCAGTTGCTGGGCAAGGCTCATCTCGGCATGTGGCGGCATTTCGAAGGCGCGCATTTCAAGAAGGCCCAGCCGGCCGGCCGATGAATCGGGCGAGAACAGCTTGTCGATGCAGAACTCGGCGCGGTGCGTATTGCCCGTCACGTCGATGAGCAGGTTGCGCATCAGGCGATCGATCATCCAGGGCGGCACGTTGCCGAACTGCTCGCTCTGCCGCCGCATTTCCTTCATCGCGACTTCGATCTCGTAGACCGAGTCGTTGCGCGCCTCATCAATCCGCGGCGCCTGGCTGGTCGGGCCAATAAAGAGTCCGGAAAACAGGTAGGAGAGCGAAGGATGGTTGTGCCAGTAGCTCACCATGCTCGCGAGCAGATCCGGCCGCCGCAGGAACGGCGAATCGGCCGGCGTGGCGCCACCCAGCACGAAATGGTTGCCGCCCCCGGTGCCGGTGTGGCGGCCGTCGAGCATGAATTTTTCGGTGGAAAGCCGGGTGTGATGGGCCGCGTCGTAGAGATGCGTGGTCTGCTCCACCAGCTCCAGCCAGCTCGATGCCGGGTGGATATTCACCTCGATCACGCCAGGGTCGGGCGTCACCCGCAGCACCTGCAGCCGCGCATCCTTCGGCGGCTCGTAGCCTTCCAGCACCACCGGCACCGCCATGGCTTCAGCCGTCGCCTCGATGGCAGCGACCACCTCCAGATAATCCTCCAGCTGCCGGGTGGGCGGCATGAAGACATAGAGCTTGCCGCCCCGCGGTTCGGCGCACATCGCGGTCCGCGTGATCCAGCCTGCCGATTCGAAGGCGCCAGGCTGGCGCTCGCTCAGGGCGGCGGTCTGCCTGCCCCGCCCGCCCGCTCCGGCAATGCCATTGGGTGCGATTTCACGCCGCATAACTTCCTGATGGCGCAAGGCCACATAGGGCGGCAGGGGCGCCTGCTGCTGCACCGGATCGTTCTGATGCAGCCAGGGATAGTCGGATGATGCCACCCAGGGCTGGCCATCGAGCGGCAGGCGATAACCCACCGGCGAGTCGCCGGGAATCAGGTAGCAGCGCTCCTCGCGCAAAAACCACGGCCCGGTCTGCCAGTGGCTGCCGGAGGGATCACGCGCGATCGGCAGCACCCAGCCGATGGTCTTGTCCAGCCCCTGGCTGAAGACCCGGCGCAGGCGATCGCGCTCCAGCGGGTCTTCCAGCCGCGCGTCGAAGGGATCGACGTTGGCGGGCAGCTTGCGCTCGCGCCAGAGGTAGTACCAGACATCCTCGAACGCGGGAAAGGCGAACTTCGGCGCCAGCCCCAGCCGCTCGGCCACCGCCCGGAGAAAGTCGCCGGCGACGGTCTCGGTCACGCCGTAGTCGCGCTTCTCGTCCGCGAACAGCGCCGGATTGCACCAGAGCGGCTCGCCATCCTTGCGCCAGTAGAGATTCAGCGACCAGCGCGGCAGCTGCTCGCCGGGATACCACTTGCCCTGGCCGAAATGCTGCAGGCCCTGCGGCGCATATTTCGCCTTGAGCTTCGCCAGCAGCTCTGCCGAGAGGCCGCGCTTGGCCGGCCCCAGCGCTTCGGTATTCCACTCGGCACCATCACGGTCGTCGATCGACACGAAGGTCGGCTCACCGCCCTGGGTCAGGCGCACGTCGCCCGCCACCAGGTCCGCATCGATGCGCTCGCCCAGCCGGCAGATCGCGGCCCATTGCGCTTCGGTGTAGGGCTTGGTCACCCGCGGTGCTTCGCGGATGCGCTCGATCTGCATGTGATGCTCGAACTCGACCTCGCATTGCTCCAGGCCGCCTTCGATCGGCGCCGCCGATGAAGGCTCGGGCGAGCAGGCCAGGGGGATATGCCCCTCGCCCGCCAGCAGGCCGGAAGTCGGGTCGAAGCCGATCCAGCCGGCCCCCGGCAGATAGACCTCACACCAGGCATGCAGATCGGTGAAATCGATTTCGGCGCCTGAGGGGCCGTCGAGCGACTTCACATCCGGCTTGAGCTGGATGAGATAGCCCGACACGAAACGCGCCGCCAGCCCGAGGTGGCGCAGGAGCTGCACCAGCAGCCAGGCCGAATCGCGGCAGGAGCCGGAGGCTTTCTCCAGCGTTTCCTCAGGCGTCTGCACGCCCGGCTCAAGCCGGACGAGGTAGCGGATCTCGCGCTGCAGGCGCTGGTTCAGCGCCACGAGAAAGTCGATGGTCGGCGTGGCCTCGCGCGGCACCGAATCCAGCAGCGCCTCGAAACGCGCCGTGAGCGGCAGCTTGACCAGATAGGGCGCCAGCTCCGTCTCGAGCCCCGCGGCATAGGCGAAGGGATAGTGCATGGCCTCCGGCTCGAGGAAGAAGTCGAAGGGATTGAGCACCGACATTTCGGCCACCAGATCCACTTCGACGCGGAACTCGCGGGTCTTGTCCGGGAAGACCAGTCGCGCGAGGTAGTTCGATTGGGGATCCTGCTGCCAGTTGATGAAATGCCCGCCCGGCGTCACGCGCAGCGAATAGCTCAGGATGCGGGTGCGGGAATGGGGGGCCGGACGAAGCCGGATGATCTGCGGCCCGAGTGAAATCGGTTTGTCGTAACGATAGTGCGTGACATGGTTCAGCGCGACATGGATCGACATCAGGGGCTCTCAGTCTGTTGAGGGATCAGGAAGCGATAGCAATTTGCATGCAACACCGCCCGGGGGCAGGCTCCGTCCGGCCTTCCGCACGCTCAGGCACCAGCCCGGGGCGTCTGCCCGAAACGCGTTCGAGTATCGCACCAATCAGGCACACTCATTCTTTCAAGCAGGCTACAGTGCCGTGATGGCGCGGCCTGTGCGGCTTCCCCGGCCCGGCGAGGCATCGTCCGCGTGCCAGGCCTTGCATGCGGGGCTGAAGCGCAGCCGAACTGGGGTTATAATTGCCGGCTTTTCAAAAGCTTAGGCTGACCATGACTGCTCGCAACATCGACGGCAACGCGCTCGCCGCAAAAGTACGCGAAGAGATCGCCCAGCGCGCCGCTGAACTCACCGCCCGGGGCGTGCAACCCTGCCTCGCCGTGATCCTCGTCGGCGAAGACCCGGCCTCCGCCGTCTATGTGCGCAACAAGGTCTCGGCCTGCGAGAAGGCCGGCTTCCGCTCGCTGAAGTTCACCTACGCGCCGGACGTCGATCCGCAGGAAGTTTTCGACAGGATTGCCGAGCTGAACGCTGATGACACGGTGCATGGCATTCTCGTCCAGCTGCCGTTGCCCAAGCAGTTCGACGCCGACAAGGTGCTCGAAGCGATCTCGCCGGAGAAGGACGTCGATGGTTTCCACGCCGAGAATTTCGGCCTGCTGCTGCAGGGTCGCAAGAGCTTCTACCCCTGCACGCCCTGGGGCGTGATGAAGATGCTCGACTCCGAAAACGTCGAGCTCAAGGGTGCGGAAGCCGTCGTGATCGGCCGCTCGAACATCGTCGGCAAGCCGATGGCCGTGATGCTGCTCTCGCGCGGCGCGACGGTCACCGTGTGCCATTCGCAGACGAAGGATCTGGCCTTCCACACGAAGCGCGCCGACATCGTCGTGGCCGCCGTGGGCCGGGCGAAGTTCCTCAAGGGCGACATGATCAAGCCCGGCGCAGTCGTGATCGACGTGGGCATCAACCGCGGCGAAGACGGCAAGCTCTGCGGCGATGTGGATTTCGACTCCGCCCGCGAAGTGGCCTCCCTGATCACCCCGGTGCCCGGCGGTGTCGGCCCGATGACCATCACCATGCTGCTGGCCAATACCGTGGAATCGGCCCAGCGCGTACTCGACGCAAAGTAAACCACCATGTCCAGCACACCCCTCATCGGCATCGTCATGGGTTCCAACTCGGATTGGCCCACGATGCAGGCTGCCGCGAAGATCCTGCGCGACTTCGGCGTGCCTTACGAAGCCCGCGTGGTCTCGGCCCACCGCACGCCCGACCTGATGTTCGAATACGCCGAAAACGCCCGTGCCCGCGGCCTCAAGGCCATCATCGCCGGCGCCGGCGGTGCCGCCCACCTGCCCGGCATGCTGGCCGCCAAGACCACATTGCCGGTGCTGGGCGTGCCGGTGCAGAGCAAGGCGCTCTCGGGGGTGGATTCGCTGCACTCCATCGTGCAGATGCCCAAGGGCATTCCGGTCGCGACCTTCGCCATCGGCGAAGCCGGCGCCGCCAATGCCGCACTCTTCGCCGTGGCCATGCTGGCCAATGAAGACAGCCGCATCGCGCTGATGCTCGATGCCTTCCGCGACCGCCAGACCCAGGCGGTGCTCGACATGACGCTGGAAGATCCGCAGCAATGAGCATGATCCTGCCCCCCGCCACACTGGGCATGCTGGGTGGCGGCCAGCTCGGTCGCTTTTTCGTGCTCGCCGCCCATGAGATGGGCTACCAGGTCTGGGTGCTTGACCCCGACCCCGCCAGCCCGGCGGGCAAGGCCGCCGACCGCCACCTGTGCGTGCCGTATGACGACTATGCCTCGCTCGATCTGCTCGCAGCGGAATGCGCCGCCGTCACGACCGAATTCGAGAACGTGCCGGCCGCCACGCTCGAATACCTGGCCAAGTTCATCCCGGTGCGGCCCAACGCCGAAGCCGTCGCGATCTGCCAGAACCGTGTCGCGGAAAAGATGTTCCTGCGCAATCACGGCATTCCGCATGCTGCCTTCATGCCGGTCAACTCGGTCGCCGATCTGCGCGAAGCGGGCAGCGAACTCTTCCCCGGCATCCTGAAAGTGGCCCGCTTCGGTTATGACGGCAAGGGCCAGGCCCGGGTCGCCAGCCGCGAGGAGGCCATCGCCGCGTTCCAGGGTTTCAACAACGAAGCCTGCGTGCTCGAGCAGATGCTCTCGCTCGATTACGAGGTGTCGGTGGTGCTGGCGCGTGACGAACACGGCGCCTGCCGGAGTTTTCCGGTGGCCGAGAACGCCCATGCCGGCGGCATTCTCGACGTCTCGATCGCGCCGGCCCGGTCCTCGGTCTGCCAGCTCGACAGCGCGCAGGAAATCGCCGAACGCATTGCGGCGGAGCTGGGCTACATCGGCACGATGGCGGTGGAGTTCTTCGTCTCACGCGGCGCGCTCTATGTAAATGAAATGGCTCCGCGTCCGCACAACAGCGGCCACTACACGGTGGATGCCTGCGTGACCAGCCAGTATGAACAGCAGGTGCGTGCGCTCTGCGGCCTGCCGCTGGGTGATGCCCGGGCGCATTCGGCTGCGGTGATGGTCAATCTGCTCGGCGACATCTGGTACGACCCGAGCCAGCCCGGCCCCGACAGCCACGGCGCCTATCGTGAGCCGGACTGGAGCCGCCTGCTCTCGGTGCCGAACCTCAAGCTGCACCTCTACGGCAAGCATCACGCCCGCCCCGGCCGCAAGATGGGCCACTTCACGGTCGTTGATGCCGATCCGGCCCGCGCCCTGGAAGTCGCCCTGGCCGCCCGCGCCGCCATCGGCATCCGGGACCAGGCCTGAGCATGCGACACCGCCTCGCCTGCCTCGCCCTGCTGACACTGGCCCGGGCGGCGCAGGCGCTGCCAGCGCCCGAAGCGCTCAGCATCCCGACGGCGGGTCTGTCATCTGCTCCGGCCCCGCTGCGGGCCTGGCTTTTCAGGGCGACAACGCCCGGGCCGCATCCGGCGGTCGTCATGCTGCATGGTTGCGGCGGTGCCATCACGGCGAGTGGTCAGCTCAATGCCCGCCACCGCATGTGGGGCGAGTTTCTGGCTGAGAACGGCTACGACGCGCTGATGCTCGACAGCTTCGCCGCACGCGGCATCCGCGAACTCTGCACTCAGAAAATGGCCGAGCGCACGCTGAAGGAGGCGGACCGCCGCGGCGACGCCCATGCGGCACTCGCCTGGCTGCAGCAGCAATCCGGCGTGATCCCGGATCGCATCGCACTGCTGGGCTGGTCCCATGGCGGCGGCGTGGTGCTCGATACCGTATCGCATCCGAACCCGGTGACGCCCGGATTCCGCGCGGCCATCGCGTTCTACCCCGGCTGCTCCGCCCGCGCACG
Organism: Uliginosibacterium paludis; assembly: GCF_039631355.1. NCBI lineage: Bacteria > Pseudomonadati > Pseudomonadota > Betaproteobacteria > Rhodocyclales > Zoogloeaceae > Uliginosibacterium > Uliginosibacterium paludis. The sequence continues at coordinate 125,608 of NZ_JBDIVF010000008.1, forward strand.
CTCACCGGAGCGCTTTCATCCTGCCGCACCACTCCTGCTGCTGATCGGCGAAGCGGATGACTGGACGCCGGCCGCGCCCTGCCTGGCACTCGGGCGCGATGTGGCCGCGCGCGGCGAGCCGATGCGGGTCATCGGCTATCCGGGGGCCTATCATGATTTCGACAATCCGGCCCTGAAGTCGCCCCGCCTGCGCACCGAAGTGCCCAACGGCGTCAATCCCGGCAAGGGCACAACTGTCGCACCCGACCCTGCTGCCCGCGAAGACGCGAAGCGGCAGGTGCTCCGTTTTCTGGAAGAAGTCCTGCAATGATTGAAGCCTCCACGCCCGAATCCATCGCCCGTGCGGCCGAGCTGCTGCGCGCCGGCGCCCTGGTCGCCCTGCCGACCGAAACCGTCTACGGGCTGGGGGCCGACGCCGCCAACCCGGATGCCGTTCGCCAGATCTATGCCGCCAAGGGCCGCCCCGCCGACCACCCCTTGATCGTGCATCTGGCCGACGCCGAGCAGCTGGTCGAATGGACCCGCGAGATTCCGCGTGAAGCCATCGCGCTGGCCCGTGCGTTCTGGCCCGGTCCGCTGACGATGATCCTGAAGAAGGATCCGGAGGTGAACGATCTGGTCAGCGGCGGCCAGGATACGCTGGGCCTGCGCGTGCCGGATCACCCGGTTGCGCTGGCGCTGCTGCGAGCCTTTGGCGGTGGAATTGCCGCCCCTTCGGCCAATCGCTTCGGTCGCATCAGCCCGACGACCGCTGCGCATGTCGACGAGGAACTGGGCGACGCCGTCGCGATGATTCTGGACGGCGGCGCCTGCGACGTCGGCATCGAGTCGACCATTCTGGATCTCTCGCGCAACGAACCGGTGATCCTGCGGCCGGGCATGATCGGGCGGGATGCGATCGCGGCAGTGATTGGCCGGCCGGTACGCCTGAAGGATGAAACGGGCGCCGCACCGCGCGTCTCAGGCAGCCTCGCCGCCCACTATGCGCCTCGCACCGCGATGCGCATGGCGAGCGAGGCCGAGATCGGAACGGCCGGTCGCGATTGTGCCGTCCTGACGCGCGCCGGCGAAAGCTCGCCCGGCCAGTACGCGATGGCCATCGACGCGCCTTTTGACGCGGCCGGTTACGCCCATGAGCTCTATGCCAACCTGCGGGCGCTGGATGCCAGCGGTGCGAGCCTGATCCTGGTCGAGGAGCTGCCGCACACGGCAGAGTGGGATGCGGTGCATGACCGCCTGGGGCGCGCGGTCACCGGCTCTGGCGCCGAGGACGAAGCCTGACCCGGCGCGCAGTGCGAGCCGCTCAGCCGAGCAGGCTCAAAGCCAGTCTGGGCAGGGTATTGGCCTGCGCCAGCATGGCCTGCGCGGCATTCTGGAGGATCTGCTGACGCGCGAGAATGCCGGTTTCGGCAGCAAAATCCGCATCAATGATGCGACCGCGCGCAGCCGTGCTGTTTTCGCTGGCCATGCTCAGACGCGAAATGCTGGCTTCCACGCCCGAGAGCTGCGCCCCGACCTTTGCCCGACCGGCACTCACATAGTTGAGCGCGCGATCGACGGCACGAATACCGGCAAAGGCGCCATTGACCAGATCAACGCCGGCGATGCCCAGGGCGCCGATATTGAGCGCCCCCAGCGTGAGCTGCTGGGTCTGGCCGGTTTCAGCCCCGCCATGCAGCATGAAGGTATTGCTGCCCGGGTCTCCGGCCACCGTCGGCAACACCAGCTTGAAGCCGGCAAAGTTGCCGCTGTCGGCGATCACGCTGGCGGCCGTGAGCGCGGCGCGGCCACTGGCATCCTGGCCGCCGATGGCGCCAGTATCGGTGTTGTCCAGATTCACGTTGAACAGACCGACCAGCTGGGCTTTCTGAGCAGTCGTGCTGCCCGCGCCCGCAACCTGCGCCAGCGCGCCATCCACGGCCGTGACGAGCGCTGCGGTGTTGGCATACGTCCCCCCGCTGGCCGTGGCGATCGCCTGGTTCATGGTGTCGCCGGCAGCAAGACGCGTCATGACAGCCTTCACTCCGCCATCGAAGTTCTTTTCGATGAAGCGCATCGCCAGATAGCCTGCGGAATAACCTTCCGAAGCCGCAACGCTGTCTGAGGCCAATGCCGCGCGGATACCGGCAATGTTCGAGAGATCCCCGCTGACGCGCTCATCCCCGCCGTGAATGAACTCGGCCGAACCTTCCATGAACCAGTTCGGGATGCCGCCGCTGGTGACATTCATGCTGTTGGCCATGAGGGCGTGCACCATCTCATGGGCAATGATGCGGTCGTTGTAGATCGGCGAGCTGCCGCCATTGGGCAGATTGAGGGGCGTGAAGTCCGCCATGTCGATGTTCAGGTTCAGGTCGAGCGCCTTGCCGTTGGCATCGACGGTTGACCAGGAAACGGAGGCCAGCACGCCGCCTGCGCTGCCCGGGTCCTGCAGATTCACCTGGATGTCGGCGCCGTTGCCGCGCAGGCCGTACCAGGTTGCGATCCGCTCGACCGAAGCGCCCAGCCAGTCTTCCAGACTGTCGAGCACGCCACGCTGCTCGGCGTCGCCGCCGATCGAAGTCCGGCTCTGCGAGAACAGCTGGACGCCGTTGAAAGCACTGCGGCGACCGATGTCATCGATGTTGAGCAAGAGCTCGTCGACTTCGCTCTGCAGCGCCTGCCGATCAGACGTTGAATTCGTACCGTTCGCAGCCTGAACGGCAAGCTCCCGCACGCGCTGGAGAATATCGGTCACGTTCCCCATCGCACCTTCGGCCGTGGAAAGCATGGACACGCCGTCGTTGAGATTGCGCTGAGCCTGGGAATAGCCATTGACCTGCGTGAGCATGCGCTGGCTGATGGCCAGCCCCGCCGCATCGTCACGCGCGGAATTCACCCGCAACCCGGACGACAGCCGCTGCAGGCTCGTCGCCAGCCCGCTGGACACTTCGCCCAGGCGGCGCTGAACATACAACGCGGCAGTGTTGGTCTGGATCTGCATGCTTACTCCGATGCGTGCAAAGGCGCACGCCCATGCTTTGCTAACGACGCCGCAGAGGATTATTTAAGAGATTTAACAGGTACTTAGGGGTATGTACCAAGGCCCGGGGACGATTCCGGAAGGCTGACATGACAACGGGCGCCGCAGCGCCCGTTTCTGTCCAGCCGGCACGATTCAGAGCCGGTAGGTCGCCACGATCTTCTGCATCGACTCGGCCAGGCGGTCGAGCTCGCGTGCGGCATCCGCGCTCTCGCCGGCGGCGGCGCTGGATTCTTCCGACATCTGGGCAATGCGCTCGACCTGCTGGGCGATGGCCGTGCTGGTGGTGCCCTGTTCGCGGATGGCGTCGGTGATCTCGCTGACCATGTTCACCGCATCGCGGCTGGCGCTGCCGATCCCGCGGATCGAGGTACTGGCACCTTCGGCGCGTCCGACCCCGACACCCACGCTATCGACCGCCGCCTGCATGCGCTCGACCGCGGCGCGCGCGCCGCTGCGCACGCTCTCGACCATGGCGGAGATTTCCTGCGTCGACAGGGCCGTGCGCTCGGCCAGCTTGCGCACTTCGTCAGCCACCACCGCGAACCCGCGCCCCTGCTCGCCAGCCCGGGCCGCCTCGATGGCAGCATTGAGCGCAAGCAGGTTGGTCTGGTCGGCGACCTCGCGAATGACGGCAACCACCGAAGAAATCCGTTCGGACTGCTCGCCCAGCTCGCGAATGCTGCCGGACGCCTGATTGACCGAGCCGGCGATGGCGTTGATGTCGGCCACCGTCTTGCCGATCACTTCTTCTCCCTCACCCGCCAGGCGGCCGGACTCGTTCGAAAGGGCACGCGCTTCGGCGGCCCGGTCACCGACGTGCGCGATGCTCACCGTCATCTGCTCCACCGCCGCAGCCATGCTGGAGGCCGCCGAGCTCTGCGCATGCGAGGCGGTAGCAACCTGATCCGAGGTGGTCGCCATGCGGCTGGAGGCGCCTGCGACCGCCTGGGCGCTGTCCGCGATGCTGCGCAGGTTCTGCTGCATGGTTTCGAGCAACTGGTTCAGCGCACGGGCGGTCTGGCCGAGCTCATCGTCGCCATTGACCGGAATGCGCGTGGTGAAATCCCGCTCGCGCTGGATATGCGCCACTCGCTCCTGCACGCTGGCGAGGCCATTGCGGATGCTCCGCAAGAGCATGAAACCGATGACGCCCGTCAGGAGGATCGCGCAGACGATCACGATACTCATGAGGGTGCGCGCACGCGCGCCCTCGCGCTCGGCCAGCGCGCCGCCGTCTTCGGCCCGTTTCGCATTGAACTCGGCAATCGCCTTGACTGCATCGGAGGCGACCTGCCCGGCCGGAATCAATTGGCGCTCGGCCATCAGACGGGCCGTGTCGTTTTCATTGCGGCGGGAGTATTCGAGCACCTTGTCGGCAATCTCCCTGAAGTCATTCCTCGCCTTGACGCAGGCTTCGAACAGCTTTTTGTCTTCCTCGTCGGAGATCAGCAACTCGTAGCGCGAGAACGCGGCATCAATGGCCTTGAACTGCCCGGCGATGGTCTGATCCAGGATGGTCATGCGGCTTTGATCGGTGTTGAGGATGTGATTGAGGACCGTTCCCTGCACACGGGTCATCAGCACCCCCATCACCGCGCCGGCATTGAGGCTGGGCACCGTATCCTGGTTCACATCGGTCAGCGCCGCATCGACGCGGCCGCCATACCAGAGCCCCACGCCGCCGACGACCAGCAGGGAAAAGCTGGCCAGCGCCATCATGATCCACAGTCTTTTGACGATGGTGAGTTTCATCACATTCTCCCGTACGCGCAGAAAGCGAAGGCTTTCCGCCGGTCGCGTTCCCTGCGACAACGACGGGCCAAGGTGATTCTTGAATGCTCGAAAGTACTGATACGCAAAAACGGCAGACCCGTGAGGGCCTGCCGCAAAGGGGAAACCGGCGAATCCGTCAGCGACGCTGGACGACGGCGGCCTCGAACATGCCGCTCTGGTAATCCCGCAAGGTGTGCTGGATCTGCTCGGCCGTGTTCATCACGAAGGGACCGTATTGCGCGATCGGCTCGTGCAACGGAGCCCCCGCCACCAGAATCACACAGGAGTCTGCTGCCGCCTCGATGCGCACGCCGGCGGCACCATCGTTGGCAAGAATCGCCATGTTGCGGTCAGGCACCGCCCGGCCTTCCACGCTGACCTCGCCACGATAGGTGTAGAGGAAAGCGTTGTGGCCGACAGGCAGCGCTTGCTCGAACACCGTACCGGCAGGCAGATGCACATCCACGAACAGGGGCTCGGTCACCGGGCGCACCACGGCGCCGGTCGTGCCATGGCTCTCGCCGGCGATCACGCGCAGGTGCACGCCCGCGTCCGTCACCGTCTCGGGAATCGCCTCGCTCGGGATATCGCGATAGTGCGGTGCACACATCTTGTCGCGGGCAGGCAGATTCAGCCACAGCTGGAAGCCTTCCATCAGGCCCTCTTCCTGCTCAGGCAATTCGGAATGGATCAGGCCGGAGCCCGCGGTCATCCATTGCGCGCCGCCAGGCCCGAGCAGGCCGGCGTTACCGGCGCTGTCATGATGCCGCATGCGTCCGGCAATCATGTAGGTCACGGTTTCGAAGCCACGGTGCGGATGGTCCGGAAAGCCGCCGATGTAGTCGTCTGCCTTCTCGTTGCGGAACGCGTCGAGCATCAGGAAGGGATCCAGCCGGCGTTGCAGATCCTGGGTCAGCACGCGCGTCAGCTTCACGCCTGCGCCGTCCGAAGTCGCCCGGCCAGCCACAAGACGCTCCACTTTGCGGGACGTCAGCCCCTCAATGCTCTTGCTCATGATCCACTCCTTAACTTGTACCGGACGCAGCCTGCGCTGCGCCCGCAAACCGCTCAGAGCGCCAGGGCGGCAATCTCGGCTTCGGCGCCTGCAAAGGCCTTGTTAGCAGCCTCTTCACCCATCGACAGGCCTTCGGCATGGATGAAGGTGACGTCGGTCATGCCCAGGAAACCCAGCACGCTGCGCAGGTAAGGCACTTGCGAGTCGGCCGGGGTGTCCTTGTACAGACCGCCGCGTGCGAGGGCGACATAGACCTTCTTGCCCTTGAGCAGGCCTTCAGGGCCGTTCTCGGTGTAACGGAAGGTCACGCCGGCCTTGGCAATCGCATCGATCCAGGCCTTGAGCTGGACGGTCACGCCGAAGTTGTACATCGGCACGCCGATGACGATCACGTCAGCCGCCTGCACTTCGGCGATGGTGGCCTGGTCAATCGCGGCGCGGGCAGCCTGCTCCGGCGTGCGGGCGTCGGCCGGCGTGAAGATGGCGCCCAGCGCGGCTTCGTCGAGTACCGGCTGGGTCGTGGTATCGCGCACCACCAGACTGGAGCCCGGCTTGAGCGACTGGAGGCGGGCCACGATGCTGTTGGCCAGACGGGTGGAGGCCGAGGCGGTGCCGCGGACGCTGGAATTCACTTGCAGGATGTTCATGCTTGCTCTCCGTTGAAAGATCTTGGGGTGAGTGCACTTTATTCCCGCACCTTACGCACCGGAAGCCATCAAAACGGATAGCATTGTTCCACCGTCGGAACAATCTACCGCCATGGATCTCGACGCCAACGATCTCCTGCTCTTCGCCCGCGTGATTGAAGCCGGCAGCTTTTCGGCGGCCGCCGAACGCGCCGGCCTGCCCAAATCCACCGTCTCGCGACGCCTGGCTGCGCTGGAAGCGAGCCTGGGAGAAAGGCTGATCACGCGCAGTACACGCCGCCTGCTGATCACCGAGTTCGGTCAGGGCATCCTCGAACACGCGCGCCGTCTGCAGGAAGAGGCGGAAGCCGCCGCCGCCTTTGCCCAGCACCGGCAGGCCGCGGTACGCGGTTCGCTGCGCGTCACGATGCCGCCGGATTTCGCGGAATGGCTGCTGACGCCCCTTCTGCTGCAATTCGCCGCGGCCTATCCGGAAGTCCGGCTGACGCTCGACATGTCCGCCCGGCGGGTCGACATCCTGGGCGAGCAGTTCGACCTCGCACTGAGGGTGGCGCAGCGTCTGCCCGACGACGCCACGCTGGTCGCCCGGCCGCTGTTCGAGATACACAGCGGGCTCTATGCAAGCCCGGCCTATCTCCAGCGTTTTGGCACACCGACCGAGCCTGATGCGCTGATGCGCCATACCGCCCTGCATCTGATGGCAAGCAATGGCGAGCCCCAGCGCTGGCGGCTGACACGGGGCAACGAACTCTGGGACGACCTGCCGGCCGGCCTGCTGCAGGCGAACTCGGTCTCACTGCTGCGCCAATTGAGCATGCACGGTCTGGGCATCGCGGGCATGTCCAGCCGCTTCGTACAGGATGCGGTCAGTCAGGGCCTGCTGGTCCGGCTGCTGCCGGACTGGGAGCTGCCGGCCGTCACGGTATGGGCCGTGATGCCCGGGCGTCGGCTTGTGCCAGCGCGCACGCGCGTCTTTCTCGACGCCTTGTGCGACGTGGCAAAAGCCTTCTGAAAACAAAACGCCCGGCCAGGGCCGGGCGCAGGAACGATGGCAACAGGCGCTCAGGCGCTCAGCGCCAGCTTCATCTTCTGCATCGCCTTGACTTCGATCTGACGGATGCGCTCGGCCGACACGCCATATTCGGCAGCCAGTTCGTGCAGCGTGGCGGGATTGTCTTCCACCAGCCAGCGACGCTGGACGATGGCACGGCTGCGCTCATCCAGGCTGGCCAGCGCACCGCGCAGGCCTTCGTCATGCAGGCGCTCGGTTTCCGCGGCTTCCAGAACCTCGACGGGCTCGGCCGACTCGTCCGCCAGCCAGTCGATCGGCGCAGCGCGATCATCATCGTCATCATGGCTGCGATCAATCGCCACCTCGCCGCCGGCAAAGCGGGTCTCCATCTCGACGACTTCTTCAGGCTTCACGCCGAGCTTGGCCGCAATGCCCTCGACATCCTCGGGCGAAAGTGAAGCCACGTCGCCTTTCATGCTGCGCAGGTTGAAGAAGAGCTTGCGCTGCGCCTTGGTCGTGGCGATCTTCACCATCCGCCAGTTGCGCACGATGTATTCGTGGATTTCGGCCTTGATCCAGTGCATGGCAAATGACACCAGCCGCACACCGCGGTCGGGGTCAAAGCGCTTCACGGCTTTCATCAGGCCGACGTTGCCTTCCTGGATCAGGTCGGCATGCGGCAGGCCGTAGCCCAGGTAATTGCGTGCGATCGACACCACCAGCCGCAGATGCGAGAGCACCAGTTGCCGGGCTGCATCCAGATCGTTGTCATGCTTGAGCCGCAGCGCGAGCGAGTGCTCCTGCTCATCGGTCAGCAGCGGATAGCGATTGACGGCCTGGACGTACTGATCGATGTTGCCCAGTGCATTCGGGACCGGAAAGGCCAAGGCTTGAGTCATGACTTGTATCTCCTTCTGCTTCAGGTTCTTCACCTGCCTGAATGTTAGCACTCTGCCCTATCGAGTGCTAAACGTGCAAGAGAGTTCCGCTCTTTAACATTCAGAAACACAAAACCCCGCCTGAACGGAGTCCAGACGGGGTCGGGTGGTCAAGCGGGTAAGGCTCAGAACGGGATGTCGTCGTCGAAATCCCCGAAGCCGCCCGAGGCAGGAGCCTGGGCGGGAGCCGGCGCCTGCCGGGGTGCCTGGGCTGCGGGCCGGCGCGGCGCCTGCTGGAAGTCATCCCCACCACGCGACTGGTTGTAATCGTCCCCGCCGCCATAGCCACCGCGGGAAGCTCCACCGCCGCCGCCTTCGCCGCCCTCACGCGAACCAAGCATCTGCATCTGGTCGGCGCGGATTTCAGTGGTGTATTGCTCCACGCCGTCCTTGTTGGTCCACTTGCGGGTACGCAGGCTGCCCTCGATATAGACCGGCCGCCCCTTCTTCAGGTACTGGCCAGCGATCTCGGCCAGCTTGCCGTTGAAAACCACACGGTGCCATTCGGTAGCTTCCTTCTTCTCACCGGTCTGGCGATCCTTCCAGGTGTCGGTGGTCGCCACCGTGATCGTGCAGAACGCATCGCCGCTCGGGGCGTAACGCGTTTCGGGGTCGCGCCCCAGATTGCCAACCAGGATGACCTTGTTTACGGATGCCATATGCACTCTCCTTCGAGAAAACCTGCTCCGTTCTGGCCTTAGGGCGGAGCGGTGACGGTTGATCGTGCGCCCCTCGGGCGACAGTGCGCGATGCTACCGCGAACCGCCCGGAATGGGCAGACGGCGCGGAAAATATGCGTGGCCCTGCCCGGACGGCTCGTTATATATTGAACGGTTTCCCCTTGGCAGCACGAGCAATGGACTGGATCCACATCCGCGGGGCACGTACCCACAACCTCAAGAATGTCAGCCTCGACATTCCGCGCAACCGCCTGACCGTCATCACCGGCCTTTCCGGGTCGGGCAAGAGTTCGCTCGCCTTCGATACGCTCTACGCGGAAGGCCAGCGTCGCTATGTGGAAAGCCTGTCTGCCTACGCCCGCCAGTTCCTGCAACTCATGGAGAAGCCGGATGTCGACCTGATCGAAGGCCTCTCTCCGGCGATCTCGATCGAACAGAAAGCGACCAGCCACAATCCGCGCTCGACCGTCGGCACGATCACCGAAATCCATGATTACCTGCGCCTGCTCTTCGCGCGTGCCGGCACACCGCACTGCCCGGAGCACGATCTGCCCCTGATCGCTCATACCGTGTCCCAGATGGTGGATCACGTTCTGGCCTTGCCGGAAGGCACGGCGCTGATGCTCCTTGCCCCGCTCGGGGCCGCACTGCCCGGCAGCCAGAACGATCTGATCGCGGAACTGCGCGCACAGGGCTTCGTACGGCTGCGGGTCGATGGCAAGGTCTGTGAGATCGACCAGATCCCCGAGCTGGATGAGGCAGGGCGACACAGCATTGACGTGGTCGTGGATCGGGTCAAGATCCGCCCCGACTCACGCCAGCGCCTCGCCGAAAGCTTCGAGACCGCGCTGGCACACGGGCACGGCCGCGCAGTGGCGGTGGAAATGGAATCCGGTACGGAGCACCCGTTTTCGGCGCTCTATGCTTGCCCGGCATGCGGTTTTGCCGTTCCCGAACTGGAGCCCCGGCTGTTCTCGTTCAACAACCCCGCGGGCGCCTGCCCAAGCTGTGACGGGCTCGGACACCATGACTTCTTTGATCCGGCACGTGTTGTCGCTCACCCGGAACTCTCACTCGCAGCGGGCGCCATCCGTGGCTGGGACCGCCGCAACCAGTTCTATTTCCAGATGCTGCAGAGCCTTGCAGCGTTCTACGAGTTCGAGATCGACGAGCCCTTCCAGTCACTCCCGGAAGCCGTACAGCAAGTGGTTCTCCATGGGTCCGGGCAGCGCGTCATGCCCTTCCGCTATCTGTCGGAATCCGGGCGTACGGTCACCAAGGAGCACAGCTTCGAAGGCATCATCCCGAACCTGGAACGCCGCCTGAAAGAGACCGACTCGGTCGCCGTCAAGGAGGAACTCGGCAAGCTGCGCTCGACACGCCCCTGCCCCGAATGCGGCGGCAGTCGTCTGCGCAAGGAAGCGCGCAACGTCCGGATCGGAACGAAGTCCCTGCCCGAAATCGGTGCCATGGCGATCCGTGACTGCCAGCAGTATTTCGCCAGCACGCAACTGAGCGGCAACAAGGCTCAGGTGGCCGACAAGGTCATGCGGGAAATCGCCTCACGGCTGCAATTCCTGATCGACGTGGGTCTGGACTACCTGAGCCTCAATCGCTCGGCCGATACCCTGTCGGGCGGCGAGGCCCAGCGGATTCGGCTGGCCTCGCAGATCGGCTCCGGCCTCACCGGCGTCATGTACGTGCTTGACGAACCTTCAATCGGCCTGCACCAGCGCGACAACGACCGCCTGCTGGCTACGCTGCGCCGGCTGCGGGACATCGGCAATACCGTGATCGTAGTGGAGCACGACGAAGACGCCATCCGAATGGCCGACCACGTCGTCGACATGGGCCCCGGAGCGGGAGAGCATGGCGGCGAAGTGATCGTCTCGGGCACCCCCGCCGAGGTGGCGGCAAGCCAGGACTCCATTACCGGCGCCTTCCTCACCGGCAAGCGGAAAATCGAGGTCCCGACGAAACGACTGCGTCCGGATCCAGCCAGAATGCTGCGGCTCGAGGGCGCAACCGGCAATAACCTCAAGGACGTCACGCTGGAAATCCCGGTCGGGTTGCTGACCTGCATCACCGGTGTATCCGGATCTGGCAAGTCGACCCTGATCAATGACACCCTCTACGCCATCGCCGCGCGTGACATCCACGGCAGTTCGATCGAGCCTGCACCCTACCGGGCCGTGCATGGCATGGATCACTTCGACAAGATCATCAGCGTCGACCAGGCACCGATCGGCCGCACTCCGCGCTCCAACCCGGCCACCTATACGGGCCTGCTGACCCCGATCAGGGAACTGCTGTCCGGCGTCCCCGAATCAAGGGCGCGCGGTTACGGCCCGGGGCGCTTCTCCTTCAACGTGAAAGGCGGACGCTGTGAGGCCTGTCAGGGCGACGGAATGCTTCGCGTGGAAATGCACTTTCTGCCCGACGTTTTCGTTCCCTGTGACGTGTGTCACGGCAAGCGCTACAACCGGGAAACCCTCGAAATCCGCTACAAGGGACAGTCAATCGCCGACATCCTGGACATGACAGTGGAAGAAGCACAGCGCTTCTTCGAAGCCGTACCGGGCGTCTCGCGGAAGCTAGACACGCTCATGGAGGTCGGGCTCGGCTACATCCGTCTGGGACAGAGCGCCACGACACTCTCGGGCGGCGAAGCACAGCGCGTAAAACTGGCGCTCGAGCTCTCGAAGCGAGATACCGGACGCACGCTCTACATCCTGGACGAGCCCACCACCGGCCTGCACTTCCATGACATCGAGCTCCTGCTTCAGGTACTCGACCGCTTGCGCGCTCACGGCAATACCATCGTTGTCATCGAGCACAACCTTGACGTGATCAAGACCGCAGACTGGCTCGTCGACCTGGGCCCTGAAGGCGGGGCGGGCGGCGGCCGCATCCTGGCCGCCGGGACTCCGGAGGCGCTGAGTCAACATCCGGAGAGTCATACCGGACGCTACCTCGCGCCTTTCCTGTCGTCAGCAAAGACAAACCAATAAGACTCCGCTCACCCGGCCGACCGAAGCCGGGTTCTCCGGACGAGCATGTTATCGGCGCAGGGGCCCGAAGAAGCACAGTGACGAACCGTCATCTCAACCCAGGCAATTGGGCCGCGCCGGCTCGTCGAAACAACGCGAATGAATAAAGCGGCCTCAGTTGAGCCGCCGTGCCGGTCCGCCTGGGCGCACCACAACACACGCGACCGTCAGTCAAGGATGGCCAGTCAGGATACAAGCACGTCCGCGAACGCCCTGCCTGATACGCCCTGAACCATGCCGCTTGTGATTTTCATGGACGGAGCCCCGAAAACGCCGGACAACGGGCGATGCACAATCCCCAAGCCGTCATCAGGTGCAAGCCAATGGCGCGCCACGCGGCAACTCGAAACCGGCAAACGCCCGGACTGCGGAGACTTTCCTGTGCCAGACAAGAAAAAACCCGCTCTAGGGCGGGTTTTTTCTGAGGCGCCGGGCAGCTTATTCAGCAGCAACAGCTTCGGCCGTTTCCGGTCGGTCCAGCAGCTCGACATAAGCCATCGGAGCATTGTCGCCAACACGGAAGCCACACTTCAGGATACGCAGGTAGCCACCATTCCTGGAGGCGAAACGCGGACCGAGTTCGTTGAAAACCTTCAGCACCATTTCGCGATCGCGCAGGCGGGCAAACGCCAGACGATGATTCGCGAGAGACGGGTTCTTGCCGAGAGTGATCAGCGGCTCCACCACGCGGCGCAATTCCTTGGCCTTGGGCAGAGTGGTTTTGATGACTTCGTGACGCAGCAGTGCGTTCGAAAGATTCTGCAGCAGAGCCTTGCGGTGGGCGCTGGTGCGGTTGAGCTTGCGGAGGCCGTTACCGTGACGCATTTTCGTTATTCCCTATTGCTTGCAGCTCAGACGGTCTTCTCAAGACCAGCCGGCGGCCAGTTTTCCAGTTTCATGCCCAGCGTGAGACCACGCGAAGCGAGCACATCCTTGATTTCGTTCAGCGACTTGCGACCCAGGTTCGGGGTCTTGAGCAACTCGGTTTCAGTACGCTGAATGAGGTCGCCGATGTAGTAAATGTTTTCTGCCTTGAGGCAGTTCGCCGAGCGAACGGTCAACTCAAGATCATCCACCGGACGCATCAGGATCGGATCGATCTGAGGCGCCTTGGGCTCGGCAGCAGCCACCGGCGTGCCTTCGAGGTCGGCGAATACCGACAGTTGATCCATCAGCACGCGAGCGGCAAACCGGATGGACTCTTCAGGATCAACAGCGCCGTTGGTTTCGATATCGATCACCAGACGGTCCAGGTCGGTACGCTGCTCAACGCGAGCGCTTTCGACTTGATAGCTCACGCGACGCACCGGGCTGAACGACGCATCGAGAACAATACGACCGATGACCTTGTTGTCACCGTTCAGCGGGCGCACATTGCCAGGCACATAGCCCCGGCCCTGCTCGACCTTGATCTGCATGTCCAGCTTGCCGCCGGGAGCCAGATGCGCGATGACGTGGTCCGGATTGATGATCTCGACGTCGTGAGTGACTTCGATATCGGAAGCCTTGACCACGCCTTCACCGGATTTCGACAAGCGCAGCGTTGCTTCGGAGCGATTGTGCAGCTTGAGCACGACACCCTTCAGATTCAGCAGGATGTCGACCACGTCTTCACGCACGCCGTCGAGCGTAGAGTACTCGTGGAGTACTCCTTCGATCGACACTTCGGTCGGAGCGTACCCCGGCAGCGAAGAGAGCAGGATGCGGCGCAGCGCGTTACCCAAGGTGTGCCCGTAACCACGCTCGAAGGGCTCCATCACCACAACGGCATGAACCGGGGAGATGCTCTGCACATCGATAATGCGGGGTTTCAGGAGGCTATTACTCTGCATGTCCTATCCTTGTCACGTTTGAACTGCATGAACCCGCATTAACGCGAGTACAGTTCGACAACCAGACTCTCGTTGATGGTCGAGGGAAGCTCTGCGCGTTGCGGGTAAGCCTTGAAGGTACCCTTTGCTTCCTTGGCATCCACTTCCAGCCACTCGGGGAAACCACGACCTTCAGCAGCCTGGAGGGCAGCCTTGGTACGCAGATGCGCACGAGCACCTTCTGCCAGGGAAACGACGTCGCCAGGCTGAAGCGCATAGGACGGAATGTTCACACGCTTGCCATTGACCAGCACGCCGTTGTGACGAACCACCTGACGAGCCTCGGCGCGCGAACCACCAAAACCCATGCGGAACGCCACTGCATCGAGACGACCTTCGAGCAGCTGCAGCATGTTTTCGCCGGTTTGACCCTTGCGACGATCGGCCTCTGCGTAGATCTTGCGGAACTGACGCTCCAGAACCCCGTAGATACGGCGGATCTTTTGCTTTTCACGCAGTTGCTGACCGTAACCGGACAGACGCTGACCAGACTTCTGACCGTGTTGGCCAGGCGCATACGAACGACGTTCGATCGCGCACTTGTCGGTAAAACACTTTTCGGCCTTCAGAAACAGCTTCTCACCTTCACGGCGACACTGACGGCACTTGGGATCGAGATTGCGAGCCACGTTCTTCTACTCCTGTTAGATGCGGCGACGCTTCGGCGGACGGCAGCCGTTATGCGGCACGGGGGTAATATCGGTAATCGACGTGATCTTGAGGCCCAGCGCGTTCAAAGCACGAACGGCAGACTCACGACCCGGACCCGGACCCTTGATGCGCACTTCCAGATTCTTCACGCCACATTCCTGGGCAGCCTTGCCAGCTGCCTCGGCAGCCACCTGGGCCGCAAACGGAGTGCTCTTGCGGGAGCCTTTGAAGCCCGCACCACCCGAGGTTGCCCACGACAGTGCGTTGCCTTGACGATCGGTAATCGTCACGATGGTGTTGTTGAAGGACGCATGGATATGCGCAATACCTTCAGCAACGTTCTTTTTTACTTTTTTGCGAATTTTCGCAGCAGTCTTTGCCATGATCTACCTCAGATTACTTCTTGCCAGCCATCGTCTTGCGCGGCCCCTTGCGGGTACGGGCATTGGTGCGCGTACGTTGGCCGCGCACAGGCAGACCACGACGATGACGCACACCACGATAGCAGCCAAGGTCCATCAGACGCTTGACATTCATGGTGATCTCGCGACGCAAGTCACCTTCTACGGTGTACTTGCCCACTTCCTCGCGCAGACGATCCATCTGCTCTTCGGTGAGATCTTTCATCTTGGCGCTACGGGCAACGCCCGCAACATCACAGATTTTCTGGGCACGCGTACGGCCGATGCCATAAATGGCAGTCAGCGCAATTTCAGCGTGTTTGTGATTCGGAATATTGACACCAGCAATACGGGCCATGAACTTACCCTTTTATCGCGGAAAAGCGAAACGCATAAGTTTAAAGAAAACGGGGCTCAAAATCAACCCTGACGCTGTTTGTGACGCGGATCTTCACAGATCACACGAACCACGCCCTTGCGACGGATGATCTTGCACTTGCGGCAGATCCGCTTAACAGAAGCTTGTACTCTCATTTCTGACTCCTAATAACCGTTCCGTCTTACTTCGAGCGGAATGTGATACGTCCCTTGCTCAGGTCGTACGGCGTAAGCTGCACAGTGACCTTGTCGCCAGGGAGAATGCGGATGTAATGCATCCGCATCTTTCCTGAAATATGGCCCAGGACGATATGGCCGTTTTCCAGTTTTACCCTGAATGTTGCGTTAGGCAGAGTTTCGATGACCTCGCCTTGAAACTCGATGACATCTTCCTTCGACATAGCGCTTGCTTAACGGGGCAACGCCCCACTGCCCTTGAAATTCGCCTTCTTCAGAAGACTTTCATACTGGTGTGACATGACGTAAGCCTGAACCTGCGCCATAAAATCCATCGTCACGACCACGATGATCAGCAGTGACGTCCCGCCGAAATAGAACGGAACCTGCCACTTCAGAATCAGGAACTCGGGCAGCAGACAGACCAGCGTGACATAGGCAGCTCCAATCAGCGTCAGACGCATCAGGATCTTGTCGATGTAACGCGCAGTCTGTTCGCCAGGACGAATCCCGGGGACAAACGCTCCACTCTTCTTAAGGTTGTCCGCCGTTTCCTTCGAATTGAAAACGAGCGCCGTGTAGAAGAAGCAGAAGAAAATGATCGCACCACAGTAAAGCAGTGTGTAGATCGGTTGACCGGGCGACAAGGTTGCAGCGATATCCTTGAGCCAACGCATGCTGTCAGACGATCCGAACCATTGCGCAGCAGTGGCCGGGAAAAGAATGATCGAAGACGCGAAGATCGGAGGAATTACGCCCGACATGTTGAGCTTCAAGGGCAGATGGGAACTTTGCCCACCATAGATCTTGTTGCCAACCTGTCTCTTCGCGTAATTGACCAGAATCTTGCGCTGACCACGCTCCACATAGACAACAAACGCCGTAACCAGAACAATCAGTGCGCAAATCACCAAAGCCGACAAGGGGTGAATGGCCCCTGTCCTGACGAGCTCAAGCAGGCCACCAATCGAGCCTGGCAAGCCAGACGCGATACCCGCGAAAATCAGAATGGAAATGCCATTGCCGATCCCGCGTTCGGTAATCTGCTCCCCGAGCCACATCATGAACATCGTCCCAGTGACCAGCGTCGACACCGCCGTAATGCGGAACAGAATGCCAGGATCGAGCACCAGATTAGGCTGCTGCTCAAGCATCATCGAAATGCCGACCGACTGAAACAACGCCAGACCAACCGTGCCATACCGGGTGTATTGGGTGATCTTGCGACGCCCTGCCTCACCTTCCTTCTTCAACGCTTCAAGCTGCGGAGAAGCAATCGACATCAACTGCATGATGATCGACGCGGAAATGTACGGCATGATGCCCAGCGCGAAGATGGTGAATCGCGACAGGGCACCACCCGAAAACAGGTTGAACACCCCGAGAATGCCCGTCTTTTGCGATTCGAACAGTTTGGCAAGCTCAACAGGATCAATCCCGGGAACGGGAATATGAGCCCCGATCCGGTAGACCACCAAGGCTCCAAGAAGGAACCAGAGGCGACGCTTGAGATCCGCAAACTTGCCTGACTTACCTAACACTGGCGATTGAGTGGCCACGTAGATACCCTGTTCTGATTACTCGGCGATGGAGCCGCCAGCAGCCTCGATGGCAGCACGAGCGCCCTTGGTTGCACCAATACCGCGCAAAACAACCTTGCGGCCGATTTCACCGGACAGGATCACCTTGGCCGAGAGTGCTTCGATGGCGATGATCCCAGCCTGCTTGAGGGAAAGAAGATCAATCTCATCAATCGGCAACGCGGCGATTTCGCTCAGGCGAACCTCTGCATTGCGCGCGGCGGTCAGCGAAACAAAACCACGCTTCGGCAAGCGACGTTGCAGCGGCATTTGACCGCCTTCAAAACCGACCTTGTGGAAACCACCGGCACGCGACTTCTGACCCTTGTGACCGCGACCGCAGGTCTTGCCCAGGCCGGAGCCGATACCACGCCCCACGCGACGACGGGCCTTCTTGGAACCCTCACCGGGTTGCAGCTTGTTCAGTTCCATTTCAAGCCTCGCATTTCACAAGGTAGAAAACCTTGCTGATCATGCCGCGAACAGCCGGCGTATCTTCAAGCTCTACCGTATGGTTGATACGACGCAGACCCAGACCGCGCACAGTAGCGCGATGAGGCTGCTTGGTACCGATCAGGCTCTTGACGAGCGTGACACGAATTTTCTTGTCGGCCATGATTACCCCAGAATCTCTTCGACCGTCTTGCCGCGCTTGGCAGCAATCTCGGAAGCAGTGCTGGTGCGGAACAAACCTTGCAGCGTCGCGCGAACGACGTTGTAGGGGTTGGTCGAACCCAGGCACTTGCAGATGACGTCAGTCACGCCCATCACCTCGAACACGGCACGCATGGCGCCGCCGGCAATGATTCCCGTACCACTCGGAGCAGGCTGCATGAGCACCACGGCAGCGCCGTGCTTGCCAACAACCGCATGCTGAATGGTGCCGTTCTTGAGCGAAACCTTGGCCATCTTGGCGCGAGCTTCGTTCATGGCTTTCTGAACGGCAACGGGAACTTCACGGGACTTGCCCTTACCCATGCCGATCCCGCCATCGCCATCGCCAACCACGGTCAAAGCGGCAAAACCGAGAATCCGGCCACCCTTCACAACCTTGGTCACGCGATTGACAGCGACCATTTTTTCACGCAGGCCGTCATCACGCTCTTCTTGAGCCTGGACCTTCTTTGTCTGTTGCTTAGCCATGATTCTCTCGCTCAGAACTTCAGACCATGTTCACGCGCGGCTTCGGCCAAGGCCTTGACACGTCCGTGATACTGGTAGCCGGCACGATCGAACGCCACCGACTGGATGCCTGCCGCCACAGCGCGCTCGGCAATCAACTTGCCGACCACTGCTGCTGCGCCCACGTTTCCGCCGTTGGACACATCGCCCTTGACCGAAGCTTCCACAGTGGAAGCTGCCGCCAGCACGCGAGAGCCGCAATCGGAAATGATTTGCGCGTAGATATGGCAGTTCGAACGGAACACTGTCAGTCGAGCGACCTTTTGCTCCGCAATGCGGGCCCGAGTTTTGCGAGCCCTGCGCAAACGCGCTTCTTTCTTGTTCATATTCGTCCGCCTTACTTCTTCTTGGTTTCCTTCAGGCTAACCACTTCGTCGGCATAACGCACGCCCTTGCCCTTGTAAGGCTCCGGAGCACGGTAAGCGCGAACTTCCGCAGCCACCTGACCAACCTGTTGCTTGTCGACACCCTTGATGACGATCTCCGTCTGGGTGGGCGTTTCAACCTTCACGCCCGCCGGCATCTGATGCACGACCGGATGCGAGAAACCAAGCGTAAGGTTCAGCTTGTCGCCCTGAGCCTGAGCACGGTAGCCCACGCCAACCAGGTTGAGCTTGCGCTCAAAACCCTTGCTAACGCCGACAACCATGTTATTCAACAGCGCGCGGACAGTGCCGGACATGGCATTCGCATTCACTGCGCCTGCAATCGCCTTCACCGCAACAACACTGCCTTCACGCTCAACGGTGACCGACGGATGCAGACGCTGCTTGAGCGCTCCCAACGGTCCCTTGACGGTTACTTCACCAGCTGCGATGGCCACATCAACACCGGCCGGCAGCGAAATGGGATTCTTAGCTACGCGTGACATCGATTCCTCCTTACGCCACAACGCACAGAACTTCGCCGCCGACCTTGCTGGCGCGAGCACGGCGATCGGTCATCACGCCGCTGGGCGTAGAGACGATAGCCACACCCAGACCATTCATGACCTTGGGCAGTTCATCACAGCCGCGATAGACACGCAGGCCGGGCTTGCTTACACGCTCGATGCGCTCGATAACCGGGCGACCGGCGTAATACTTCAGCGCGATCGACAGTTCGCGGGAAGAACCCTCACCACGAACCACGAAATCATCAACGTAACCTTCGTCCTTCAACACTTGCGCGATTGCAACCTTCAGCTTGGACGACGGCATGACAACCGAAGCCTTCTGAGCCTGTTGGGCATTGCGAATACGCGTCAGCATATCGGCGACCGGATCAGACATACTCATCTCGATCTCCTTACCAGCTAGCCTTGGTCATGCCAGGGACTTCACCCTTGAAAGCCACTTCACGCAGCTTGTTACGGCACAAACCAAATTTACGGAACACACCACGGGGACGGCCCGTCAGTTCGCAACGATTGCGCAAACGACTCGGGCTGGCATTGCGCGGCAGCTTCTGAAGTTTCAGACGAGCATCCATGCGCTCCTCTTCGGAACGGGAAACGTCTTCAATCACCGCCTGCAGAGCAGCACGCTTGGCGGCGAACTTCTCCACCGTCTTGCGACGCTTTTCTTCGCGGTTGATAAGAGCCAGTTTAGCCATGTCAGCCTCAGTTCTTGAACGGGAATTTGAACGCTGCCAGAAGCGCACGCGCTTCTTCGTCCGTCTTGGCGGTCGTGGTCACACTGATGTTCATACCACGCAGCGCATCAATCTTGTCGTACTCGATCTCGGGGAAAATGATCTGCTCTTTCACGCCGAGGTTATAATTGCCGCGACCGTCAAATCCCTTGCCGACAATACCGCGGAAGTCACGAATACGAGGCATCGCAATCGTGATCAAACGATCCAGGAATTCAAACATGCGAGGACCGCGAAGGGTCACCATGCAGCCAATGGGATAACCATCACGGATCTTGAAGCCGGCAATCGACTTCTTGGCCTTGGTCACCACCGGACGCTGACCAGCAATCTTGGTCATATCGCCCACTGCGTGCTCCAGCACTTTCTTGTCGCCAACAGCCTCACCAACACCCATATTCAGAGTGATCTTGGTAATGCGCGGCACTTCCATGACGGACTTGTAACCAAAACGCTCACTCAACTGAGGAGCAACTTCGGTCTTGTAAAACTCTTGAAGACGAGCCATGACTGTTCCTTACGCGCCGAGCAGTTCGCCATTGGACTTGAAGAAGCGAACCTTCTTGCCATCCTCCAGCGTCTTGAAACCAACACGATCAGCCTTTTGCGTCGCCGAATTGAACACCGCCACGTTCGAAACATGGATCGGCATTTCTTTCTCGACGATACCGCCAACCTGCCCCTTTACGGGATTCGGCTTGGTGTGCTTCTTGACGCGATTCACACCCTCAACCACAACCCGCTCAGCATCAACACAACGCACCACAGCGCCGCGCTTGCCTTTGTCTTTGCCAGCCAGGACGATCACTTCGTCCCCTTTGCGAATCTTGTTCATCTTCGCTCCTCAGAGGACCTCAGGGGCCAGCGAAACAATTTTCATGAAGCGCTCGGTACGCAACTCGCGCGTAACCGGCCCGAAAATACGCGTACCAATGGGCTCGAGCTTGGCGTTCAGCAGCACAGCTGCATTCTTGTCAAACTTGATAAGAGAACCATCGTTACGACGAACACCCTTGGCAGTACGCACCACCACGGCATTGTATACATCACCCTTCTTGACACGCCCACGAGGAGCCGCATCCTTGATACTCACCTTGATGATGTCGCCAACGCCGGCATAGCGGCGCTTGGAACCACCCAACACCTTGATGCACATCACTGCGCGCGCACCCGTGTTGTCGGCGACGTCAAGAATCGTCTGCATTTGGATCATTTGATTTCACTCCATCCAACTTGAGCACACCATCGCACTCAGTCTTGGATCCCGTTCGGGAAAAAGGCCCCGCAAAAAGCGGGAAATCGAGCCAAGCATTCTAGCCTGGCTCGAGTTCTCGATGCAAGAACTATTTGCGGATCAATGAATCAGCCTTGGGCTTTTTCAAGAACACGCGTCACGCGCCATGCCTTGGTCTTGGAAATCGGAGCGCACTCCTCAATCTCAACCAAGTCACCTTCAGCGGCCACATCCTTGGCCACGTCTGCGTGGTACTTCTTCGATTGGACCATCACCTTGCCGTAAAGCGGGTGCTTGACACGGCGCTCCACCAGCACGGTAACCGTCTTTTCCATCTTGTCGCTGACAACACGACCACTCAGCGTGCGGCGCACGACTTGCTTTTCTTCACTCATTACGCCACCGCCTTTTCGCGCAGGATGGTACGGACGCGAGCAATATCACGACGCACACGACCCAATTGCGCCGTGTTGTTCAGTTGCTGCGTAGCGATCTGCATGCGCAGGGAGAACTGCTCCTTGAGCAGCGCAACCAACTCATCCTGAAGCTCGGCGGCGTTCTTTGAACGCAACTCATTGGCTTTCATTCTACTTACCCCACAAGCCGCGTCACGAACGCGGTCTCAATCGGAAGCTTGGCAGCAGCCAGACGGAAAGCTTCACGAGCCAGAGTCTCGTCAACGCCGTCCATCTCATACAACACCTTGCCAGGCTGGATTTCAGCAACCCAATACTCAGGATTACCCTTGCCGTTACCCATACGGACTTCAGCAGGCTTCTTCGAGATGGGTTTGTCCGGAAAAATACGGATCCAGATGCGGCCGCCGCGCTTGATGTGGCGGGTCATGGCACGACGTGCGGACTCGATCTGGCGAGCCGTCAAACGCCCCCGGCCGACAGCCTTAAGGCCATACTCGCCGAAACTCACCTTTGCGCCGCGAGTCGCAACGCCGGTGTTACGGCCCTTCTGCTCCTTGCGGTACTTCCTTCTATTCGGCTGCAGCATCGCTTGCTCCTGCGTTCTTCACTGCGCCGCCCTTGCGCGCTGCGGGACGACGACCTGCCGGCTTGGCTTCGCCATCATTGCGTGCGGGACGACGGGTCTTGCGACCTTCGTTTTCGTTAGCTTCGGGAGCAACCGGCTGTTCGCCCTTGCCCAGCATCTCACCCTTGTACACCCACACCTTGATGCCGATGATGCCGTAGGTCGTGCTTGCTTCCGAGAAGCCGTAGTCGATGTCAGCGCGCAGGGTGTGCAGAGGCACACGACCTTCGCGGTACCACTCGGTACGGGCAATCTCTGCACCGTTCAAACGACCGGAGCTCATGATCTTGATACCTTGAGCACCCAGGCGCATGGCGTTCTGCATCGCACGCTTCATGGCGCGGCGGAACATGATCCGCTTTTCAAGCTGCTGAGCAATGGAGTCAGCGATCAGCTGAGCATCGGTTTCCGGCTTCCGGATTTCTTCGATGTTCACATGAACCGGAACACCCATGATCTTCTGCAGGTCAGCCTTCAGTTGCTCGATATCCTCACCCTTCTTGCCGATCACAACACCCGGACGGGCGCTGAAAACGGTAATGCGGGCATTTTTGGCCGGACGCTCGATCAGTACGCGACCAACGGAGGCGTGCGCCAGCTTCTTCTTCAGATGCTCACGGACCTTGATGTCTTCGTGCAGCATCGTAGCGAAACTCTGGCTGTTGGCGAACCAGCGAGAGCTCCAGTTCCGGGTTACCGCAAGGCGGAATCCGGTCGGATGGATTTTCTGTCCCATATGCTCCCCTTACTCCCCGACAGACAGGTAGATGTGACAGGTCTGCTTCTCGATGCGATTACCACGCCCCTTGGCGCGTGCGGTAAAACGCTTGAGCGACATACCCTTTTCGACGTGAATGGTCTTGACCTTCAGCGCGTCGATGTCAGCACCGTCATTGTGTTCGGCGTTCGCGATTGCGGACTCCAGAACCTTCTTGACGATACCGGCACCCTTTTTCGGGCAGAAAGTCAGAATATTCAGCGCTTGATCCACCGGCTTGCCGCGAACAAGGTCCGCCACCAGGCGGCCCTTTTGTGCGGAGAGGCGGACACCGCGCAAACTAGCATTGGTTTCCATAGTTACCTTACCTCTTCGCCTTCTTGCTGGCAGCGTGACCCTTGAAGGTACGCGTCAGCGCGAATTCGCCAAGTTTGTGACCTACCATGTTTTCAGTCACAAACACCGGAATGTGTTGCTTGCCGTTATGAACAGCGATCGTCAGACCGATGAACTCCGGCAGAATCGTCGACCGACGCGACCAAGTCTTGATAGGACGCTTGTCGGTGGAATTCGCCGCAGCTTCGACCTTCTTGATCAGATGGTCGTCTACAAACGGCCCTTTTTTAATGGAACGTGACATGACTACCTCTTATCGCTTGTGACGACGCTGAACGATCATGCTGTCAGTACGCTTGTTGTTGCGCGTACGATAGCCCTTGGCCGGCTGGCCCCACGGGCTGACAGGCACGCGACCTTCACCGGTCTTGCCCTCACCACCGCCGTGCGGGTGATCGACCGGGTTCATCACAGTACCGCGAACCGTCGGACGAATACCGCGCCAACGCTGGGCACCGGCCTTACCGATCTTGCGAAGATTGTTTTCTTCGTTACCGACTTCACCAATCGTCGCACGGCACTCGACATGCACCCGACGGATTTCGCCGGAGCGAAGACGCAGCTGGGCATAGATACCTTCGCGTGCAAGCAGTTGCACGGAAGTACCTGCGGCGCGAGCGAGCTGCGCCCCCTTGCCAGGCAACATTTCCACGCAATGAATGGTGCTACCGACCGGAATATTGCGGATCGGAAGTGCGTTACCTGCCTTGATGGGCGCTTCGGAGCCGGACAGGATCTCCTGACCGACAACCAGCCCCTTCGGCGCAACGATATAACGACGCTCGCCGTCAGCGTAACAGAGCAGAGCGATATGCGCGCTGCGGTTCGGATCGTACTCAATACGCTCGACCTTGGCGACGATACCGTCCTTGTTACGCTTGAAGTCAACAACACGATAATGCTGCTTGTGACCACCGCCCTGATGACGAACAGTCACACGCCCGGTGTTGTTACGGCCTGCATTCTTGGACTGACTCTCGACCAGCCCGGCAAACGGCTTGCCCTTGTGCAGGTTCGGGCTTACGACCTTTACCAGACCACGGCGACCTGCCGAGGTGGGTTTTACCTTGACCAGCATTATGCGGCCCCTCCCTCAACGAAGTTGATCTCCTGGCCCGGCTTCAGGCACACAAATGCCTTCTTCCAGCCTTTGCGCTGACCGAGCGAACGGCCAAAACGCTTCACCTTGCCCTTGACGTTCAGGACCTGCACGGAGGCGACCTGAACCTTGAAGAGCAACTCGACAGCGGCCTTGATTTCCGGCTTGGTGGCGTCAGAAGCCACACGGAAAATCACTTGCTCATGCTTTTCAGCAACAGCAGTCGCCTTCTCGGAAATCTGCGGCGCGAGCAGCACCTGCAGGAGTCGTTCCTGGCTATAGCTCATTGCCACATCTCCTCGATCTTGGCGACAGCAGCACGCGTCACGATCACGCGCGGGTAACGCACCAGCGAAACCGGATCTGCTTCGTGGGCCTCGAGCACCAGCACATTGTGCAGGTTGCGCGACGACAGCCACAGGTTTTCATCCATCTCGTCGGTAATCACCAGCACCGACTCAGCACCAAAGCCCTTGAGCTTCTGAGCCAGCAGACGGGTCTTGGGAGCGTCAACAGTGAAGCTCTCGACCACAACCAGACGATCTTCGCGAACCAGCTGCGACAGAATCGAAGCGATACCGGCGCGAAACTGCTTGCGATTCACTTTTTGAGTGAAGTTTTCGTCAGGACGGTTCGGGAAAATCCGACCACCCCCACGCCACAGAGGCGAAGATGACATACCGGCACGGGCATTACCCGTGCCCTTTTGGCGGAAGGGCTTGTGAGTCGTATGCTTGACTTCACCACGATCCTTCTGCGCGCGATTGCCAGAACGGGCATTCGCCTGATAGGCCACAACCAGCTGGTGCACCAGCGCTTCGTTGTATTCGCGGCCAAAAACCGCATCCGAAGCCTGCACCGTTGCGGAGGCCTGGCCCTGATCATTAATCAGCTTGAGTTCCATGACGCCCCCGATCAGTTAGCCTTGACAGCAGGACGCACAATCACGTCACCACCATCATGACCCGGCACTGCGCCCTTGATGAGCAGCAGACCACGCTCGACATCCACGCGCACAACTTCCAGATTCTGGACCGTCTTGCGAACAGCGCCCAGATGACCCGCCATGCGCTTGCCCGGAAAAACACGCCCCGGATCCTGCGCCATACCGATCGAACCCGGAGCGTTATGACTCACCGAGTTACCGTGAGACGCACGCTGCGAGCTGAAGTTGTGACGCTTGATGGCGCCAGCAAAGCCCTTACCGATCGAAGTGCCGACCACGTCAACCTTCTGCCCCACGGCAAAGATCTCGACGCTGATCACATCGCCAGCCTTGTAACTGGCAATCTGCTCGGCAGAAAGACGGAATTCGCGCATGACGCTTCCAGCTTCAACCCCCGCCTTGGCCGCGTGGCCAGCGAGCGCCTTGACGACACGGCTGGCACGCCGCTCACCAAAAGCAACCTGAACAGCGGAATAACCATCCACCTCAGGGGTCTTGATCTGGGTCACGCGATTGTTCGACACGTCAAGCACAGTCACAGGAACGGACGCGCCGTCCTCTGCAAAAATGCGAGTCATGCCGACCTTGCGACCAACAAGGCCTAGACTCATGTTTTTCTCCTATGAACCGGTTTCGATTGACCGGCTCGCAATGGCACTACAAGTAAATTCTCTCGCGCCTTGTACGCGAAGCGCGAGAGTCTAACTCAGAACCTTACAGCAACGCAAGCCAGCAGTTACTGCAACTTGATCTCGACGTCAACACCTGCCGGAAGATCCAGCTTCATCAGAGCGTCAACCGTCTTGTCTGTCGGGTCGATGATGTCCATCAGGCGCAGATGGGTGCGGATTTCGAACTGGTCGCGCGAAGTCTTGTTGACGTGCGGCGAACGCAGAATGTTGAAACGCTCGATTTTGGTCGGCATGGGAACCGGGCCACGAACCACGGCACCAGTGCGCTTGGCTGTTTCAACGATTTCCTGGGCAGACTGATCGATCAGACGATAGTCAAAGGCCTTCAGGCGGATACGGATTTTCTGATTTGCCATGATGAATTCCAAAGAGCGAAAAAGAGCACAAAGAACAAACGGCGCACCCTTAACAGAGTGCGCCGCAAGAAGCGCGAAAGTTACTCGACGATCTTCGCCACCACTCCGGCGCCGACAGTACGGCCACCTTCGCGGATTGCAAAGCGCAGACCTTCTTCCATCGCGATCGGAGCGATCAGCTTGACGGTCATCTGGATGTTGTCACCCGGCATGACCATCTCGACACCTTCCGGCAGCGAGATCGCGCCAGTCACGTCCGTCGTACGGAAGTAGAACTGCGGACGGTAGTTGTTGAAGAACGGGGTGTGACGACCACCTTCGTCCTTGCTCAGCACATACACTTCGCCCGTGAAGTGGGTGTGCGGCTTGATCGAACCCGGCTTGCACAGCACCTGGCCGCGCTCCACGTCTTCGCGCTTGGTGCCACGCAGCAGCACGCCGACGTTGTCACCGGCCTGACCTTGATCCAGCAGCTTGCGGAACATTTCCACGCCGGTACAGGTCGTCTTGACGGTGTCCTTGATGCCAACGATTTCGATTTCTTCGCCAACCTTCACGACACCACGCTCGACACGACCCGTCACCACGGTACCGCGACCCGAGATCGAGAACACGTCTTCGATCGGCATCAGGAA
>NZ_JBDIVF010000009.1:0-135838 GCF_039631355.1 Uliginosibacterium paludis
CACCCCGCAAACCCGCACGGCTACGTTGCCGAGAGGTCAAGAAAGGCGGTTTTTGGAGGTGAAGTGTCGAACTCGGGTAACCAAGATGCGCTGTTTCAAGTTGCTCGGCGAGCGCGTGATGAACCGTGACTTTGATCGGCAGGTTGCGGAGCTGCAAATTCGCGCTGC
Source organism: Uliginosibacterium paludis (assembly GCF_039631355.1). NCBI lineage: Bacteria > Pseudomonadati > Pseudomonadota > Betaproteobacteria > Rhodocyclales > Zoogloeaceae > Uliginosibacterium > Uliginosibacterium paludis. The sequence continues at coordinate 169 of NZ_JBDIVF010000009.1, forward strand.
ATTGCTCAACCGTTTCACCCGGGTTGGCACGCCTCAAACCGTGCGCGTGGCATAAATCCGTCTGGGGTCAGGGGGAGGGGGCGGCCTTGCTTCAATTTGTGCAACAAAGCCGGGATAACGCGAAAATTGTCTGGAAGGATTCAACAGGGGTGTGACAGTTGGTCATGCCGCATGGCGCAGAAATCGGGTAGCGCCTGTGGCCGGGCGAAGTGAAAGCCCTGAAACGCTTTGCAGCCATGCATCAACAGGAACTGATGCTGGGCTTCAGTTTCTACCCCTTCGGCAATGACCTCCATCCCGAGCGAATGACCCATCGACAGGATGGCTTGCACGATGGCACAGCTATCTGAATCCTCCGGAACGCCTTGCACAAAACTCTGGTCGATTTTCAATTGCTGGAACGGAAGGCACTTAAGGTAAGAGAGCGACGAATAGCCTGTACCAAAATCATCCAGTGCGAACACGATCCCTTGTGCGCATAGCGATTGCATGTGACTGACGATGTTCGGGTCTTTGATCGCAAAAATGCTTTCCGTCAGTTCCAGTTTGAGACGTGCCGGATTGACGCCGGTGATGACCAGCATCTGAAGCAGGCGCTGGCTGAAGTCCGGCTTTATGAACTGCCGTGCGCTCACATTGACCGACAGCGTGAGGGGGGAAAGTTTTGGATCGTTCGACCATTCAACCAGTGTTTCGCAGGTTTTCAGTAATACCCAATGTCCGATTTCATGAATGGATCCAGTTTCTTCAGCGAGTGGAATAAATTGAGCCGGGGAAATCCAGTCTCCATTGGCGTGCCGCCAACGCAACAGGATTTCGCCTCCGGTGACTTCTTTGTCTCTGCCCACCTGGGCCTGGCAGAATAACCGGAATTCGTTGCGGGCAATCCCGCCGTGCAAGGCGACTTGCAGTCGAGCATTGATCTCTATGGCATATTGAACGGCGATATCAAAAAATCGGATAGTGTTGCGACCACCTTCTTTGGCCTTATAAAGCGCCATGTCCGCATGTTTTAGGATTTCGTCTACGGCAAGTTTTTCGCCTTGAAAAAGGCTGATGCCGATACTGGACGATGTGTGGTGCGGTTCAGCTTTCTCGCATAGTGCAAAGGGCTGGCTGATCGCATCGCGGATTTTCTCAGCCAGAGCTTCAGCTGCTTTGGCCGCCTGGTTTTCAGAGGTTCCGAGGTTTTCGAGCAGAATGACAAATTCATCGCCACCCAGCCGGGCCACGGTATCTGCGGCACGCAGGCCGGCGGTCAGACGGCGGGATACCTGAATCAGCAGCTGATCGCCTGCATCGTGTCCCTGTGTGTCGTTCAGGGTTTTGAAGTGATCCAGGTCGAGGAAAAAAATGGCGCACCATTCCTGGTTACGTGCGCTGCTCACCCGTGCGTGCTGCAAACGCTCTTGCAGCAGGCGCCGGTTTGGAAGTTCTGTCAGCGTGTCGTAGTAAGCCAGATTCATGATCTGAGCTTCTGCTTTTTTTCGCTGATTGATATCGTTAACCACGCTGATGAAAAAGCTGGGCTGCTGGGCATGGTCACGTACCAGTGCAACCGTGAGTTCGATCCAAGTGGATTCGCCGGTTTTTCGGAAATAGCGTTTTTCCAGTGTGTAGGTCGATATTTCACCAGCCAGCAACTGCGCAACCATTTTCAGGTCTTTGCCAAGGTCTTCCGGATGGGTGATGTCCTGAAAGCTTTTATGCAGCAGCTCGGCCTCGCTGTAACCCACGATTTCACATAGGCGCTGATTCACTTGCAGCCAGCGACCGTCAGGAGATATCAGGGCAATCCCCACGGCTGCCTGATCAAAGATTCCGCGAAATTTGCGCTCGCTCGCTTCCAGTGCCTGCGCTGCCTGGCGGATGGCGGATTGATCGCGCAGCATCAGCATGATCCGCAAATCCGCCCCATTCAAGCGTGACAGACTGGCTTCTACCGGATGCGCATAGCCATGTCTATCGGCGACAATCAGACTGAACTGGCTGTGTTCGACCAGCCCCGCACGCAGGCGTGCGAGTTCCAGATCGAGCAATTGCAATCCCTGCGGATCAATGCGCTGGCGCAAGTCCGGGGTGTCGACTGCATCGCCAAGCGCATGGCGTGCCGAGGTAGAAACATACAATGGCTCATTGCTCTCACCAAAGACGGCAATGACTTCTGCGGCGTGATCGGTGACCCAGAGTCGCTCCGCTTCGGAGCGATTCAATTCGAGCAGGAGTCTGGAATTCTGCTGATGCAGGTACATCAGGCTGCCTAGCGCCAGCATGCTGGCCAACTGGAATAATGCCAGTATCCAGCCCGTGCTCAGGGCAAGCTGCAGACCGTAGGCGTAAGGGGTAACAAGAAACAGCGACAACGCTTCGCATAAGCCACTCCATGCCCCGAGAGTTGCAAGCTGTCGGAAAAATGCCTGCGGGCTTTCCTGTAGCGGTTTCTTGTGGAAATGAAAGTACAGCAGAAGCCCGCCGGCATTGAGTGCGAGTCCCCATACTCCGGCCCACGCGCCGGCCCCGCCCAAATAGAGCCGATACAACATGCCGGTGATGGTTGTGACAATCCCGACCCATGGGCCGCCGAACAGCACGGCGGTGGCAAGAACCGCTCCTCTTGAATCCAGAATGACTCCTGCCGAAACCGTAAAAGGTCTGGCCAGGATCAGACACATCGCAGCTGAAAACAGGACGCCCAAAAGAGCCTGACGTGCAAACGTGTTGGCCGGATAGCCAAAGGAGACGACTACAACATAGCAGCCAAAGAGGCTGATCAGCGGGAAGAGTGTCGGCAATATGCCCAGTAACAACGACATGCCCACCTCCGACAACATGAGGTCAAGTGTTACGCCAGCACCGGGCATGTCTGTCATCTGAAGAGCCGGTTTGCTGAAGCGCCCGGCTATCTTGGATGGCGCTGTACCGTTTCACGGCACAGCCCGGTTGGACGACGCAAGGCTGCACACTGGCGGCTAAGGCCAGGTTGTTTGCCGTTGCGGGCAGTCCGGTCTCCGACGTCTTGTGACCATCTGGATCTCGCGATTGCAGATGATGCGACCGGCAGTCTTCGCTTTTAATCGGACTTCTTGAGAAAGACCTTAGTAAATGGCCGATGACATGCCCCTATGGCACGCAAAAGCAAGGTCAATCCACCGCGTAGGGCACGCATCGGGGGACTCTGCACAACTCTTCGCATCAATGAGACCGAGATTGAAATCGTCCGGGGAGTCAATCTGCGCGTCTATCGGGGGCGACGAGTTTTGGCGACAGTTGAACCGGGAAGGTATCGAAGTGGCGGGCTGCCCAGTCTGGCGACTCATGCGGTGCCAAGGCTTCTGCTTGGGAACTGGCCGATACATCGGTCGAGGAGATGCCTCTACCCGCGGCGCCATCTACTGGCATTTCCCTGACAAAGAGTCTTTGGTGAAGGCTGTATTCGAGGACATGGTCTGGCCCTTTGACATCGGAGCATCTCCCGATGCAGCGCCTCTGACCGAGGATCCGCTGGGCCTGCTCCATGAAGTGCTGTGGCAGAAAATGCATGACAGCCTCATGAACCCCAGGCAGCGGCGCAGAACGGAGATTGCCGTTCGCTATCGTGGCACCCCTGAACTGCCCGAGGAACTCAGCGCTCATCTGCAGCAGCTTTTACTGCGTGGTCTGGAGCGTTTGATCGTCATGCTGAATCTCGCTTATGAACGGGGCGAGTTGCGTCGCGGGCTCAATCCGGTTGGCGTCGCTCAAAGTCTGGTGGCTGCCTGCATCGGTGTGGTTGTCGAGCATATGAACAACCCTCAGGCGGACTTGATTCACTCTTTCAGCTTCGCGCCGGGCCTGGTTTTGCTGGGGGCTGGGAGGCACTTGAATCCTCGCTGAGGGGGCACGAGGATTCTTTTGGGGGCTTCCGGAGTCCCCTGATTTCCGAGGCTCAGGCGTCAGGGCGTTCAGAACAGCCTGGTTCACGCGGGGGAGGCCGCGTGCGCGTCGTGGTGTGGTCCCTGATGTTTCCGGCTGCTTGCGGGTCGGCGCGCAAGCTGTGCGGCCCGCGGTGGAATGGACAATCTCGGGGCGTGATCGGTGTTCTGTTTCTCAATTTTCAGAAATTACTGAAAATAGTGATAGGATTGATCCAGATCAAAATACAACAGAGAGCATGCCCGTGACGCCCCTTGTCCGCGCCTTCGTTTCCCACTTCGGCGAGATGGGTTCCCGCTGGGGAATCAACCGCACTGTCGGCCAGATCTACGCGCTGATCTATGTGTCGCCGCGCGCGCTGAACGCCGATGAAATCGCTGAAACCCTGGAGTTCTCACGCTCGAATGTGAGCATGGGCCTGAAAGAGCTTCAGGCCTGGAAGCTCGTTCGCCTGCGCCATTTCAGTGGAGACCGGCGCGAATACTTCGAAGCGCCCGGAGACGCTTGGGAGGTGTTCCGCACGCTGGCCGAAGAGCGCCGGCGGCGCGAGATCGAGCCGACACTGTCGATGCTGCGCAGCGCCTTGATGGAAGAGGCCGGCAACGAGGAAGACCTGCATGCTCAGGCCCGCATGCGCGACATGCATGCGCTGATCGAGCAGCTGACCAACTGGTTCGACGACATCCAGCGCCTCGACAGCGCCACCCTCAGCAAGCTGATGGGCATGGGCGCCACCGTGCACAAGCTGCTCGACTTCACCGACAAGTTCAAGCGCGCAAAGCGCTGAGTTTCAGCCTTACCCCCCGGAGTAGCACCATGGAAGCTGTTGATCCCTTCATGCTGGCGCGCATCCAGTTTGCCGCCAACATCACTTTTCACATCCTGTTTCCCACCCTCACGATTGCCTTGTGCTGGGCCTTGCTGTTCTTCCGCTGGCGCTGGATGGCCACGCGCAACCAGGCCTGGCTGGAGGCCTACCGGCTGTGGACCAAGGTCTTCGCGCTGTCTTTCGCGATGGGCGTGGTCTCGGGCATCACCATGAGCTTCCAGTTCGGCACCAACTGGCCCGGCTTCATGGAGCGGGTGGGCAACATCGCCGGCCCCTTGCTGGGCTATGAAGTACTCACTGCCTTCTTTCTGGAGGCCACCTTCCTTGGCGTGATGCTGTTCGGCCACGGCAAGGTCTCCGAGCGGGTGCATCTGTTTGCCACCGCGATGGTCGCACTCGGTACCACCTCCTCGGCCTTCTGGATCCTGGCCCTGAATTCCTGGATGCAGACGCCGGCCGGCTTCTATGTGGAGGGCGGTCAGTACCATGTGGCGAGCTGGCTGGCGGTGATTTTCAACCCGTCCTTTCCTTACCGCTTCGCCCATATGCTTTTGGCATCGGGCCTGACGGTGTCTTTCCTGATGGCGGGCCTGTCTGCCTGGCAGATCCTGAAGAAGCGGGAATCACCGGCCACTGGCGTCGCCTTGCGAACCGGTCTGATTGCGGGCGCGATTCTGATCCCGATCCAGATCTTCGTTGGCGACATGCACGGCCTCAACACGCTGCAACACCAGCCGCAGAAGATCGCGGCGGTCGAGGGCGTATGGGAGACCGAGCGTGGCGCGCCCTTGCTGCTGTTCGCCCTGCCTGACGAGAAGACGCGCAGCAACCGCTTCGAGATTGGCGTACCCAAGGGCGCGAGCCTGATCCTGAAACACGATGCAGACGGCGAGATCCGTGGCCTGAACGAGTTCGAGGGCAAGCATCCGCCGGTGGCTCCCCTGTTCTGGGCCTTCCGGATCATGGTGGGCATCGGTGTGCTGATGCTTGTCGCAAGCTGGACCGGCGTGTGGGCGCTGCGTCGTCGTGCACCTGATGCTCTGCCGCGCCCGCTGCTGTGGGGGCTGGTGGGCATGACCTTCTCCGGTTGGGGCGCCACCGTCGCCGGCTGGTATGTCACCGAGATCGGTCGCCAGCCCTATCTGGTCTTCGGTGAGCTGCTCACGCGGGATCTGGTGGGTCCGGCGCCCGCGTCCTCGATCGCGATTTCACTGATCGCCTACCTCGTCACCTACCTGCTGCTGATCGTGGCGTATGTCAGCGTCCTGTTCTACATGGCCGGCAAGCCGGTCAGCGCTCAAGGAGCCCACGCATGAGCTTCGATCAATTCCTGCCGGTCTACTTCTTCGTCATCCTCGGCGTGGCGATGCTGATGTATGTGCTGCTCGACGGTCTGGATCTGGGCATCGGCCTGCTGCTGCCGCTTGCCGAGGATGCCGAAAAAGACCGCATGATTGCCTCCATCGGCCCTTTCTGGGATGCCAACGAAACCTGGCTGGTGCTGGGGGTCGGCGTGCTGCTGATTGCCTTCCCGCAGGCTCACGGGCAGATTCTGGGAGCACTCTACCTGCCGGTCGCGGCCATGCTGATCGGGCTGATCCTGCGCGGGGTGGCCTTCGATTTCCGGGTCAAGGCGCGAGACCACCACAAGCGCCTGTGGAACCGGATCTTCTTTGTCGGCTCGCTGCTTGCCACGCTCGCACAGGGCTGGATGCTCGGCCGCTACGTCACCGGCTTTGCCGCCGGCGCCGGCGCGCATGCCTTCGCCTTGCTGATTGCGCTTACCCTTCCGACCGCCTATGTGATGATGGGGGGCTGCTGGCTGCTGATGAAGAGTGAAGGCACGCTGCAGGAGAAAGCCCGCTGCTGGGCGCGCAACAGCCTCCTGCCGGTCGCACTCGGCCTGCTGCTGATCTCGCTGGCCACGCCGCTGGTGAGCGATACGGTGCGTGACAAGTGGTTCGCGATGCCGGTTTTCCTCGCCCTGCTGCCGATTCCGCTGATCAGCGTGCTGGCGCTGGCCGGTCTTGCCTGGGTGCTGCAACGCCCCGGCGTGCGCGAGGAGTTCTCGTGGCTGCCTTTCGTGCTGGCCATCGTGATCCTGTTGATGGGGTTCTTCGGGTTGGCCTACAGCCTCTATCCCTTTGTCATCATGGATCGCATGACGCTCTGGCAGGCCGCTGCGTCAACGCCAGCACTGACCGTGATCTTTTTCGGCACCGTGGTGACCGTGCCACTGATCCTGCTCTACACCGCGTTTTCCTACTGGGTCTTCCGTGGCAAGAGCACGCTGTTGACCTACGGCTAGCGGCGTACGTCCCCAGCTTCCCGATCAGTTTCGGCTCACAAAGGTGCCATGCGTCTGCACAACAGGTGTTCGCGGTGCGTGCGAAAAGGGGGAGGCGAGGCGCGCCGCCGATCGGGCGCCGGATGCGGCGGGGGGCTGCCGCGATCCGGCGCTGGCCGGGGAACTTCGCTGCTCGCCTACTCTTTTACGCCGCCTCCCAGCACCTTGTAGAGCGTGACCAGATTGGTCTGGCTCGACAGTTTTGCGCTCACCAGTGAGAGCTGTGCGGCATAGAGCGAACGTTGGTACACGAGCATCGAGAGCGAGCTGTCCAGACCGTTCCTGTAGCGCAGCTGGGCGAGTTTGTAACTCTTGTCATAGGCCTCGAGCTGGCTCTGCTGGGCGTTCAGCACTTCATTGACGGCGCTGCGCTGGGCCAGTGCGTCAGCCACTTCACGGAAGGCCGTCTGAACGTCCCGCTCGTAGGTGGCGACCTCGATCTGCTGGCTGACCTTGGCCTGGTCGAGCGAGGCGCGCAGCCTGCCGGCAGTGAAGATCGGCAGGTTGATCTGCGGCGCGAACACCCAGGTGCCGTTGCCTGCGTTGAACAGGCGCCCGAGCTCGGTGCTGGCGGTGCCGGCGTTGGCTGTCAGCGTGATGCTCGGGAAGAAGGCCGCACGCGCGGCGCCGATGCTGGCGTTGGCAGACCTCAGCGCGTGTTCGTCGGCACGCAGGTCGGGGCGGCGCAGCAGGATGTCGGAACGCAAGCCGACCGGCACGTCTTCCAGGATTCCAGCCGCTTCGAACAGGCCCAGAGGTGGCCGGAGCTCAGCGGGCAGCGGGGTGCCGATCAGGAGCGCGAGCGCATTTTCGTCCTGCGTGACGGTGGTCCGGTAGTTGGCGATATCGGCTCGTGCGCTGTCGAGGCTCGCCTGCGCGGAGCTCACGTCGAGTTGCGAGGCGATCCGGAGCTCATGACGCCGGAGTGTGAGCCGCAAGCTGTCCTGCAGGCTCGCGAAGGTGTCTTCGGCAATCTTCAGGCGCTCCTGGTCGGCAGCCAGCGTGAGGTAGCCGCTGAGGACCTGGGCGATCAGACTGACCTGCGAGGCGTCTCGCGTTTCCACCAGTTGCAGCCAGGCTTCGCGTGAGGCATCAGCCTGATTCTGCAGCCTTCCGAAGAAGTCCAGCTCATAACTCGAAAAACCGAGCGTGGCCGTGTAGGTGTGGCTGATCCGGTTGCCGTCGGTGCCCAGCACATCCCGCGAGGCCTTGGCGTGATTGGCGCCACCCGTGGCACTCACGCTCGGGAACATGTCTGCGCGGCTGATGCCGTAAGCCGCCCGGGCTTTTTCGATGTTCAGTGCAGCAATGCGGAGATCGCGATTATTGGCGAGCGCGAGTTCGACCAGCTTGCGTGCGCGCTCATCGCGCACGAAGTGCCTCCAGCCCATGTCGATGGCATCAGAGGGGGGCGCGCTGTTGCTCCCGCCGTCTGTGGTCTGCGCCGGCAAGGTCGTGGGAATGGGCGCTTCAGGCCGCTCGTATTTCGGGGTCAGCAGCGTGCCGCACGCTGACAGAAAGAGGGTTGCCACGGCAACCGGGAGGAGAGCTTGCTTCATTCTTCAACTTTCTGTGCCGTGCTGGCGCGAGTGGCTTCGGAGCTGTCCGAGCGGCCGGGGAACACACCGCGGATGACGACGAAGAACACCGGAATCAGGAAGATCCCGAGCACGGTGGAGGCGAACATCCCGCCGAGCACACCGGTGCCGATGGCGTTCTGGGCGCCAGAGCCCGCACCGTTGGCAAGGGCCAGGGGCAACACGCCCAGGCCGAAGGCCAGCGAGGTCATCAGGATCGGGCGCAGGCGCTGGCGTACAGCCATGACGGTAGCATCAATCAGGCTGTGACCCTGTTCCTGCAGTGACTTGGCGAATTCAACGATCAGGATCGCGTTCTTGGTTGCCAGCCCCACCGTGGCGAGCAGGCCCACCTGGAAGTAGATGTCATTGGAGAGCCCGCGCAGCGTTGTGGCGAGCACCACGCCGAGCACGCCAAGCGGCACGACGAGGATCACCGAGAAAGGCACGGACCAGCTTTCATACAGCGCCGCCAGACACAGGAACACCACCAGCACCGAGAGCGCGTACAGCATGGGCGCCTGGGCGCCGGCCATGCGTTCCTGGTAGGACTGGCCGGTCCAGGAATAGCCGATGCCGGCCGGTAACCGGGCGACGAGCTTTTCCATCTCGGCCATCGCCGCACCGGAACTCACGCCCGGTTGCGGCGCGCCCTGGATGTTCATCGACGAAACACCGTTGTAGCGCTCGAGACGCGGCGAGGAGTAAGTCCAGGACGCCTTGGTGAAGGCGGAGAAGGGGACCATGTCGCCGTTTTCGTTTTTCACATGCCAGCGGTCGATATCCCTGGGTTGCATGCGGAAAGGTGCATCGCCCTGAACATAGACCTTCTTGGTGCGGCCGTTGTCGAGGAAGTCATTGACGTAGCTGCCGCCCCAGGCGGTCGACAGCGCGCTGTTGATGGACGAGAGATCCAGCCCCAGCGCGCCGGCCTGGCGCTTGTCGACCTGCAGGTGATATTGCTGCGTGTCGTCCATGCCGTTCGGACGGACGCCCGCGAGCAGCGGACTTTGCGCCGCCATGCCAAGCAGCATGTTGCGCGCTTCCATCAGTTTCTCGTGGCCGAGACCGCCCTGATCCTGCAACTGCATGTCGAAGCCGGAAGCATTGCCGAGATCCATGATGGCCGGCGGCGCGAAGGCAAAGACCATCGCTTCGTTGATCTGGCCGAAGGCTGCCATCGCGCGGCCGGTCACGGCGGCGACCTTCTGTTCCGCACGCTGACGCTGGCTCCAGTCTTTCAGCTGGACGAAGACCATCGCGGTGTTCTGGCCATTGCCGGCGAAGCTGAAACCGGTGACGGCGAAGACCGAGTCAACCGTGTCCTTCTCGTCTTCCAGGAAGTGTTGCTCCACCTTCTTGATCACTTCCAGCGTGCTGGCCTGGGTGGCGCCCGGCGGCAGCATCGCCGAGACGAACAGCACGCCCTGGTCTTCATCGGGCAGGAACGAGGTCGGCATCCTCACGAAGATAAAGCCCATGATCAGCACGATGCCAAGATAGACCGCGCTTGATGCGCCCTTGCGGCGCAGGATGCGGGCGACGGCGCCCTGATAGCGGTCGGCGCTGCGGTCGAAGGCCCGGTTGAACCAGCCGAAGAAGCCGCTCTGGTGATGGACTTCGCCCTTGGCCACCGGCTTGAGCAGGGTGGCACACAGCGCAGGCGTGAGGCTCAGGGCCACGACGACCGAGAGCGCCATCGACGAGACGATGGTGATCGAGAACTGGCGGTAGATCACGCCGGTGGAACCGCTGAAAAATGCCATCGGAATGAAGACGGCAGAGAGCACCAGACCGATGCCGATCAGCGCGCCGGTGATCTGGTTCATCGACTTGCGGGTGGCTTCCTTCGGCGAGAGACCTTCCTCGCTCATCACGCGCTCGACGTTCTCCACCACGACGATGGCGTCATCGACGAGCAGGCCGATGGCCAGCACTACGCCGAACATGGTCAGCGTGTTGATCGAGTAACCGAATGCGTAGAGGATGCCGAAAGTGCCCAGCAGCACGACCGGCACGGCGATCGTCGGGATCAGCGTGGCGCGGAAGTTCTGCAGGAAGAGATACATCACCAGGAATACCAGCAGGATCGCTTCGCCCAGTGTCTTGATCACTTCGTGAATGGAGTTCCGGACCACTGGCGTGGTGTCAAACGGATTGACGACAGACATCTTCGCCGGGAAGTAGCGGGAGAGCTCATTCACGCGGCTCGTGACCAGGCGTGCGGTTTCCAGCGCGTTGGCGCCGCTGCTCAGATTGACCGCCAGACCGGTAGCCGCCTTCGAGTTGAATCGCGAGAGGTAACCATAGTCTTCCGCGCCGATCTCGATGCGGGCCACATCCTTGAGGAAAACCGTCGAGCCGTCGGTCCGGGTCTTCAACAGGATGTTGCCGAATTCTTCGGGCGTTTTCAGCAGCGACTGAGCGGTGATCGTGACGTTGAGCTTCTGATCCTTCACCGAAGGCGTGCCGCCGATCTGGCCTGCCGAAACTTCGGCGTTCTGCGCGCTGATGGCCGTGCTGACGTCCTTGGGGTCGAGCTTGTAGGTCTTGAGCCGGTGCGGATCCAGCCAGATGCGCATGGCGTGCTGGGCACCGAAGAGCTGCACGCTGCCCACGCCTTTGACCCGGCTGATCGAATCCAGCAGGTTCGCCGATACGTAGTCCGACAGGTCCGTGTCGCTCATGCTGTTGTCGTCGGAGACAAAGCCCAGCACCATCAGGAAGTTCGCGTTGGCCTTGGCCACGGTGATGCCCTGCGTCTGCACCACGCTGGGCAGCTTGGGCGTGGCGAGTTGCAGCTTGTTCTGCACCTGGACCTGTGCGACGTCCGGATTCGTTCCGGCTTCGAAGGTCAGCGTGATCGAGGTCGAGCCTTGCGAGTCACTCGTGGAGGACATGTAGACCAGGCCATCGATACCCTTCAGGCTCTGTTCGATCACCTGTGTGACGGTGTTTTCGATGGTGGTGGCGGACGCGCCGGGATAGCTCGCCGAGATGCTGACCTGAGGCGGCGCGACGTTGGGATACTGCGAGATCGGCAGCTGGAAGATCGCGAGGGCACCGGCCATCATGATGATGATGGCAATCACCCAGGCGAAGATCGGCCGGTCAATGAAGAAGCGTGACATGGACGGAAATTCCTGGTGGTCGGATTACTTGGCCGGCGCAGCGGCCGGGGCAGAGGCTTCGGCAGCCGGCGCGATCTGCACCGCTGCGCCGGGCTGCACGTACTGCAGGCCGCCGGTGATGAGGCGGTCACCCGCCGCGAGGCCACTGCTGATGAGCCACATGTTGCCGACCGAGCGGCTGGTCTGAACCTCACGCTCTTCGACCTTGTCATCCTTGCCCAGCACCATGACGACCGCCTTGCCGCTGGCGTTGTGCACCACGTAGTTCTGCTGGACGAGGATGGCCTGTTCGCTCACGCCTTCCACCAGGGTCGCCTTCACGAACATGCCCGGCAGCAGGCGGTGCTTCGGATTCGGGAAGATCGCGCGCAGCGTGACCGAGCCGGTGTTTGGGTCGACCGACAAGTCAGAGAACTGCAGCTTGCCTTCGAGCGGATACTCGCGTCCGTCTTCAAGCGTGAGCTTCACCCGCGCCGCATTGTCGCCCGCTGCCTTGATGACGCCGTTGGCAAGCTGCTCCTGCAAATCAAGCAGCTCGCGGCTGGAACGCGTGACGTCCACATAGATCGGATCGAGCTGCTGCACGGTGGTCAGTGCCGTGCTCTGATCCGCGGTGACCAGCGCGCCGACGGTGACCGAGGATCTGCCGATGCGGCCGGCAACCGGGGCCTGCACATGGGTGTAGTCCAGATTGATGCGTGCGGTCTGCAGCGCGGCTTCGGCCTGCTTCAGCGAAGCCACGACATCGTCATAGTCCTGACGACCCACGGCGTCGTCAGCCGCGAGTTCCTTGTAGCGCTGGGCCTTGAGCCGCAGCGCGACAGCATTCGCTTCGGCACTCTCGAAACTCGCACGATAGGTCGCCGGGTCGATCTGGTAGAGCGCCTGACCCGCCTTCACTTCGCTGCCTTCTTCGAAGAGGCGCTTCTGGATGATGCCGCTGACCTGCGGACGAACTTCGGCAATCGTGTGCGCGGTCGTACGGCCGGCCAGCTCGGTGTCGAGCATGACTTTCCGGGGCGTAATGGTTTCGATGTTGACCACCGGCAGTTGTTGCGTGGCTTGCGCCTGGGCGGTGGCCTGCTCGCCGGATGTGCAGGCGCTCAGCGAGAGTGTGATCAGGGCGCAGAGCAGAAACGCCGATGTTGTCTTGAACGGGGGAAGCATGGGGGAGGGGTCTCGCAAAAAGTGATTTGAACAGCGGTTGTGCAAGTTGAAGCCAGTGCAGGAAAGACTCAGAGGGAATCGGTCAGGGCAAGAAGCCGGTCGAGCAGGGCGGTTCGGGTGTCGTGATCGAACTCGATCACACCAGAAGCTTCTGCTGCCCACAGGCCATCCGCAGCGAAGCGGCACAGCAGCAGCATCTGGGCAAGCTCAGGCGCATGCGCGGTGTCCTGCGCGATCAGCTCGAGCGTCCATTCGCGCTGCAGCCGTGCGAAATCCGGGAGTGCCAGCGTAAGGATCAGCATGGCCTTCGAGCACAGCGGGGCGACCTCGGCGAAGCAGGCGCGGATGTAGGCGCGTGTGTGGCGTTTCGGGCCGGCAGGCTCTTCTTCAAGGGCCTGGTAGAAAACAGGTTCGAAGACCTCCCGCAGGTGGTCGCATACGCCCTGCAGCAGCGCCTGCTTGCTGGCAAAGTGGTATTGCAGGCCGCCTTTCGTGACACCTGCCAGCTTTGCAACCTTGTCGAGGGTCACGGACTCATAGCCGTCACTGACGATCAAGGCCAGGGTCACGCTCAGCAACTGACTGCGAACCTGATCGGGCTGCTTCTTTCGGCGATGGGCTTCGGACATAACAATCCTTCCGTACGGATTGTTTAATGTAGAGCCTGCCGGCGTGAGCTGTCAAGCTCACCTTCATCCTTGAGCGGCTTCGTGTGAGCCATCAAGGTGAAGGAACAAAGGGCCGTGCGGCTGACGACGCCGCAGCATGATCCCTCATGCCTTGAGCGCCGATGTGTTCGCTTCCTCCGGATGGACGCGGCAGCGGCCGCAGGGCTCTGCGTGCTTCCTCGTTTCCGAAGCGCAGGGAACGATAGAAGCGAGGTTGAAACGAAGTGCTGCAGACAGTCGCGGGGTAGGTGCCGAGCTCTCCTGGTTCCCCAGCGTTTCTGCCGATAGCCTTCCCGACTCGGGGATCGGAGCGTCGGCAAAACGGAGGGGGCTTGTACGGCCATGCGCACTGCCTGAAACAGGCCGGAGCCTCGGGACCGGTGAATACGGACCGCATTCCCGGCTCCGAGTGAGAGGCCGGGGCCGAACCGGCGGGTTGGCCGCGTGCATACCGGTTCGCGGCCGGGGAGGCTTACAGCCTGAACTGGGCCACCAGTCCTTGCAGGCGCTGCGAGAGCTGATGCAGTTGTGCGCTGGTGCTGGCGGCAGACTGAACCGCCGCATCGGTTTCTGTCGTCATCCGGTTGACCTGCTCGGCAGCACGCGCCATTTCGGTGGTGGCCGCCGATTGCTCGCGGGTCGATTCGGCAATGTCGCGAATGCCGCGCACCACCTCATTCATCCGTGCATTGATGCCGGACATGTGCATGGCGACCTGATGGGAGGTGGTGACACCTTCCGTTACGAGATGGCGCGTGCTGTCCATGTCGGCGAGTGCCGAGGCGATTTCATCGTGATTCGAATGGATCAGCTCGCCGATTTCAACCGTGGCACGTGCCGTGCGCTCGGCGAGCTTGCGGACTTCATCAGCCACCACGGCAAAGCCGCGCCCTTGCTCCCCGGCACGGGCGGCTTCGATCGCGGCATTCAGCGCAAGCAGATTCGTCTGCTCGGCGATTTCCTTGATGACGCCGACGATGCTGGTGATCTGGCCGGAGCTTTGCCCCAGGCGGCCGAGTGTCGCCGAGAGCTGTTCGACCGCACCCGAGATGCGATCGATGCCGGAGGCCAGTTCATTGACTGCACTGGCTGAGTCCTGCGACACGCGCCCGGTTTCGATCGCGGTTGCCTCGGCAGACTGGGCGTTGTCGGCAATGTGGTTGATGCTGACGGTGATTTCCTCGATGGTGGCCGCGGTGGAGCTGGACAGATCGGCCTGTTTCAGGGAGTCGGCTGACAGCGTACGGGTGGCCTGCTCCAGGGTACGTACCTCGTCGTTCATCTGGACGGACTGCTGGCGCACGGCCAGGAACATTTCGCGCAGGCTGGCGGTGAAACGGTTGAAGGCTTCGGCGGTGAGGCCGATTTCGTCACGCCCGTCAATCTGCAGCGAGCGCGTCAGGTCGCCGCCACCGGAGGCGATTTCGGTGAGCGCGTCGCGCAGGCGGGTCAGCCCGCCAAGGAGCCGCGTCAGGGCCACATTGGCCACGACGATGGCCAGAGCGCCAAGCACCACACCTGCCACGACCAGCATCGCCAGCATCTTGCGCAGTGGCGAAAAGATCCGGTCACGATCAATGACGGTGCCCAGCAGCCAGTCCGTTCCCGCAACCGGGGTCACGCTTACCAGCGCATCCTTGTCGCCGATGCGGCGCTCCTCGAGTTGCCGGGCTTGCGCGATGCGCCCAAGATCCGCAGCGGCGAGGCCGGGAACGACTTCTTCGACCGGCTTGAGCGTGGATTCGCTTGCCGGGTGGGCCACGATCTTGCCCTCGCGGGTCACCAGGAAGGCGTAGCCATCGCCGTTGAGGCGAATGTCCTGGGTCAGCTTGACAATGTCCTCCAGCGCGATGTCACCGCCGACCGCACCGGTCATGACGCCATTCTCCATCACCGGCGCCGCGAAGGTCACGCCCAGCTTTTTGGTAGAGGAGAAGATGTAGGGCGCGGTGAGGATGGTGGCTTTTTCCTCGCTGGCCTTCTTGTACCAGGCACGCGAAGTCGGGTCGTAGCCTTCAGGCGGCTTCTTTTCCGGGTTGAAATACATCATGCGCTTGTCGGCAAACCCGGCGAAGGTCTGGTCGAAACGCCCGCCTTCCCTGGCGACCTGCAACACCAGATAGGGCTCGCTCTGCCCGTTGATGCGACTGGCCGCCGCGGTCACCGCGTCGCTGCGCTGCCCGGCCCAGCGACTCAGTGCTTCGCCGCTGCCATTGACTGCCGACTGGATTTCCCGCTCGACGCCATCGCGGATCTCCGTCTCCATGCGGAAATACGCCAGCAGCGTGACGATGAAGATGATGACGGCCACCAGGGCCGCAACGAACAGGATGAGACGGGATCGGAGAGTCATGGTCGGGCCGCTTGAAAGGTGAATGCCTCCTGCATATAACGGCTAGGGAATCCCCTACTTTAAGTAATGTCATGCCGATTTCGGGTTCGGTACGCCCATGGCATCGGGTTGGGCGCGGGTGACGCGGGCTGTCTATCCGCCATCGAGCATGCGATCGCGCTGAGACCGGGCACATACCCTGAGGGCTCGGCCGGCACGTGCGGCGAATGCGCGTTGTCCGCCGGGTACCTGAAGGCGCTGGCCGAGGCCACGAAGCGCCTTTCGGCGCGAGCGTGAATATTCCGCAGGCGCGCGACGGAGTGGGTGCAATTATCTGCAAAAATTGTAGAATGACAATCATTCTCGTTTGGTCTTTCCGGCCCTCCCCTGAGCCTCCAAAAGGACATGCAGCTCGTGAGTCCTGTCACCCGGACCGTAGAAGGTCTCTACCAGCAGCACCACACCTGGCTGCAGGGCTGGTTGCATCGCAAGCTGGGCTGTTCGCAGCTGGCCGCCGATTTCGCGCAGGACACCTTCACGCGTCTGCTGGGCGGGCGGATGCCGGACGTGCTTCATGAGCCGCGCGCCTACCTGACCACGCTCGCCAAGGGCTTGCTGGTCAACTGGTACCGGCGCCGGGATCTGGAACGCGCCTGTCTGGAGGCGCTGGCGCAATTGCCGGAGCCGGTACAGCCGTCCGCCGAAGAGCGTTACATGCTTTTCGAGACTCTCTGCGAAATCGATGACATGCTGGCCGATCTGCCCGCCCTGGTTCGTCAGACCTTCCTGATGTCACAGCTCGAGGAAATGAAGTATGACGAGATCGCCGATGCGCTCGGGATCTCCCTCAGTACTGTCAAGCGCTACATGCGCGAGGCCTTTCTGCGTTGCCTGCGCGTGCAGCCGTGAGCGCCGCGATGCGTGAGTCCTTCCCGCAGACGATCGAGGAGGAGGCGGCCGACTGGCTGGTCCGGATGGCGGAAGGCCCGCTTGCCCCGACCGAGCAGCTGGCCTGGCAGCAGTGGCACGAACGCAGCGCGCTGCACGCCGAGGCCTGGGCGCGCGCTGAACGGGTGCTGCAGAAACTGCACCGGATTCCCGGAGCGATCGCCTTGCCGGGCCTGGAGGCTGCCGCCCGCTCGCGTCGGGCGGCACTGAGCAGGATCGGCAAGCTGGTGCTCGGTGTTGCTGTGATGCCGCTGGCCTGGCAGGCCTGGCGCAGTGATCTGCGGCGCAGCCTGCAGGCCGATCAGCGAACCGCAAGCGGGGAGCAACGCTCACTGCCGCTTGAGGAGGGAACTCAGCTTCTGCTCAATACCGCCACTGCGCTGGACACCGATCTGCGCCCCTCCGGATACGAACTACGATTGCATGCCGGTGAGGTCTGGGTAGACGCCGCGCGGGCTTCCCGCGCGATTCGTCTCGAGACGCCGCACGGCGTGCTGGAGACCCAGCGGGCGCGTTTCGCGGTGCGCGTGTGGCCCGGGCATAGTCAGCTGGTGGTGGCGGAGGGCCTGCTGGATCTGCGTGCCGAGCCGGGCACGCACGTTGGGGCGGGCGAGGGATTGCGCTTCGGCAGCGGGCTCGCAGCGCGCGCACCTGCCGATCTGGCGGTGGCGTTGGCCTGGACGCGCGGTTTGCTGTTTGCGGACCAGATGCGTCTGGATACGCTTGCCGCAGAGCTGGCACGCTACCGGCCCGGGCTGATCGAATGCGATGAGCGTATTGCCGCGCTGCGTGTGTCCGGCACTTTTCCGGTGGGTTCGGTGGCGGCCACCGAGCGCGCCTTCGGAATGCTGATGGACACCCATCCCGTCGAGATCACGCAGCGCGCTGCCGGACTGTGGGTGAGCTGGCACGCAAGCGCCACGGCCTGAAAAAAAGTTCGATCGGCCTGACACTTTTTTCGTGCTCGATTGGCAAGGGGATGAAAGCGTCATGTTCACCAAGGAAATCATCCCATGCCCGTCACCCGCGTTTCGTCCTCATCCTTTTCGTCCTCCTCACCCTTTGCCCGTCGCGCCCTGAGCGTGATGTTGAGCGCCTTGCTCGGCGGCGGAGCCGTTCAGAGCGCCTGGGCGCAGTCCGCCGCCACGCGTGACGAGCGCGTTCAGCATTTCAGGATTCCGGCCGGCTCGCTCGGCAGCAGTCTGGCGAGGCTGGCCCTCGATGCCGGCCTGAACCTGTCCTTTGATCCGGCACTGACGGCCGGCCGGGAAAGCGCTGCGCTGGAAGGCGACTTCATGCCGAGCACCGCCCTGGCGATCCTCCTCAAGGGAAGCGGACTGGTCGCCTTTTCGCGCAATGACGGAAGCATCAACCTTCGCAAGCAGGAGGAAGCTGGCGCAGGCGGCGGGGCTGAGCCCGTGCTGAAAGCGGTCACAGTCGTGGCGACGAATCTTGGCGAGGGGGGCGAGGCACGCGCCTACAGCAGCAGCTCTGCCAGGCTGGGGGCGCTGGGCGAGAAGGCGCTCAAGGACACGCCCTACAGCCTCGAGGTGTTTTCACGCGACCTGATCGACAACAAGCAGGCACAGTCGCTCGCGGAGGCGACCAAGGGCGATGCCAGCATCGCGCTCTCGGGAAGCAACCTCACCGGTGAGAACAATGCCTTCGCGGTGCGTGGCATCGCGCCGGATTTCTACACAGGGCAGCGCATCGATGGCATGGCCACCCGCTCGCGGGCAGCCGACCTGCCGCTGGAGAATTTCGACCGGGTCGAGATCCTCAAGGGCGCGTCGGCCTTCCAGTATGGCTTCGGTGCGCCAGGGGGCGTCGTGAACTACGTGCTCAAGCGCCCGACCGAAGAGACCCTCAGACGGATCGGCACGCAGGTGATGGATAGCGGCCTGCTCGGTGTGCAGGGCGATTTCGGCGGACGCTTCGGAGCGGAACGGCAACTCGGCTACCGCGTCGCCGCGGTGCGCGAGGAGGGTGACACCTATATCAAGGGTGGGCGATCGAAGCGGGAGTCGGCCTCGCTTGCGGCGGATTGGCGGATCCGTCAGGATCTCACCTGGCGGGCCGACATGCTGGTCGCCCAACATGCCCGCTACGGTGGCTACTGGGCGCTGGTGCCCAATGCCAATGGCGTAGCGAACAACTACACCGCGGCGTCCCCCTTGTCGCCCATTGATGGCAGCCGACGCCTCGCCCCGTCCTTCACACGCTACGGCTCGGTTCATCAGGGCTGGGGGACGGATCTGGGCTGGCAGCTGAATCCGGACTGGCGCGCGGAACTGGCCTACCGCAGGGCGATCAACGGCCGCGAGTTCAACGCACCGGCGATCTTCACCGACGCCCAGGGAAACTATTCGATGCGGATCTGGAACTATGCCAACCGCTTCGAAAGCAATCAGACCCAGGCCAGCGTCCAGGGCAGATTCGCTACTGGCCTCTTGCGCCATGAGCTGGTGGCCGGCTACAGCATGACCTCGACAACGAGCTTCAATTCGCCCACGCAATCGAGCCTTCTGGCGGGCGGCTCGCTCTCGAATCCGGCTGACCCCGGCAATCCCTATTCAAGCCATGTGTCCTATCACGACGCGCGCACCGAGTATGACAAGGTCTTCCGGCGTGAGCTCTTCGCGTCCGACACCCTGCATGCCGGTGATGCCGTCGATTTCATCCTCGGCGCCCGCCATGGCCGCCTGGAAGATCGCTATACCGGCTATGACCGCGCTGCACTCACGCCCAGTGTGGCTGCGGTGTATCGGCCGCTCGCGTGGCTGAGCACCTATGCCAGCTATGTCGAAGCGCTGGAAGAGGGCGGCACCGCTCCCACCACGGCAGCGAACGCGGGGCAGGTCTTCGATCCGCTCAAGAGCACCCAGCACGAACTCGGTCTCAAGGCCGAAGGACGCGACTGGACGGCCAATGCTTCGGTCTTCCGCCTGCAACGCGGGCTCACCATGACCAGTTCGACCAACGTTTATTCTCAGGATGGAGAGGCGCATTACCAGGGCGTGGAACTTGGCCTCAAGACCCGCCTCGGACGCCAGTGGCTGCTCGGCAGCACCGCCATGTGGCTGGATGCCAAGGCCCAGAAAACCAGCAGCAGCGCGCTTGACGGCAAGCATATCCAGGGCGTGGCGCGTACCCAGTTGAGCCAGTATGCCGAGTACCGGGTGAGCGGGCTGCCGCTGACCCTGACGGCCGGTGCCCGCTATATCGGCAAGCGTCCGATCGATGCGGCCAACAACTGGTCGGTCGGTGCGGTCACCCTGTTTGACGCCGGCGCGCGCTACGAAACCGAGCTGCAGGGTTATCCGACCGTATTCCGGCTCAATGTCGACAACCTTGCCAACAAGGCTTACTGGATCACCATCCCGACCTACAGCTACCTGCAGCAGGGCGCGCCGCGGACGGTGAAGCTGTCGATGCAGCTGGACTTCTGAGATGCGGCGTATCCTCGTCTGGTGGCATCGCTACGTCGGCCTCGTGCTGGCGGTCTTCCTGCTCGTCTCGGGGCTGACCGGCAGTCTGCTGGCCTGGAACGACGAGCTGGAGGCGCTTCTCAGCCCGCAGCTGTTTCTTGCCGAGCCTCCGACGCCGGAGGCGCGCCCGCTCGATCCGCTCGTGCTGCGCGAGCAGGTGGCAAGGCGGTATCCGGCGACATTTGTGCCACGCGTGCCACTGCAGATCGAGCCTGGCAAGTCGGTGATGTTCCGGCTCTATGCGCTACCTGATCCGCGCACGGGAAAAACGCCCGAGTTGGCTGTCGACCAGGTCTTCGTGGATCCCTATGGCGGGCGCATCCTCGGCACGCGGAAGTATGGCGATCTGGGCCAGGGACTGGTCAACCTGATGCCCTTCGTCTTCGAGCTGCACGATGCGCTGGCCATGGGCAGGACCGGCACCGTGCTGCTGGGCGTGATTGCCTTGCTATGGAGCATCGACTGCATCGCGGCAATCTGGCTGACCTTCCCGGCCGCACGCGCAAGCAGCCAGGGCAAGTCCTGGCTGGCGCGCTGGCGGCGGTCCTGGTGGCTGCGCTGGCGGGGTGGTGCGTACAAGCTGAGCTTCGATCTGCATCGCGCGGGCGCGCTGTGGCTGTGGGCGATGCTGTTCGTGATCGCCTGGAGCAGCGTGGCCTTCAATCTCCGCCCCGCTTATGACGGCGTGATGAAGCGGATCCTCGCGCATCAGCCTGAGCCTTCGCGCGAGCAGCTCGCGCGCCCGGTGCTGCGCCCGCCGCTTGACTGGCAGCAGGGGCTGACGCTGGCCCGCGCGCGGATGAACGAGGCCGCCAAACGTGAGGGCCTGCGCATCGATTTCGAATACATGCTGATCTATGACCCGCGTTATGCGCGCTACAGCTACTACGTGCGCAGTGATCGTGATGTGGCACAGCGCTGGGGCATCACCTCGCTGCACATCGATGCGCGAGATGGCAGCGTGTCACCACTTTGGTATCCGACGGGGGCTGCGGCGGGTAACACCTTCAACACCTGGATTACCGCGCTGCACCTGACGGCCATGTGGGGCCGCCCCTTCCAGGCCTTCATGAGCCTCTTCGGCCTGGCGCTTGCAATGCTTTGCGTGACCGGGGCGTGGATCTGGGCGCGCAAGCGGCGAGGTCGTGTTCAGGCAGCACTTCAGCGCGCAGCGAAGGCGTAACGCAAGCGGGCCGTGCCGCGGCGAGCCTCACGCGTCAGGGTTTTGCCTGGTCATCGGGACGGCTTCGATTCACGTGTCGGTCCGTGTCGACGCGTGTGCCGAAGTCTGGCGTAAGAGGCTGCGTCGGAGCGTTCCGGTCTTGGGTCGAGACCTGAAGGCGACAGACATGAGAAGGCTGGTCCGTATAGCTCATAGTGGCCCCGTGCTGTCGGGACGGGGCGCGCATGGTCGGCCTGGTCGATGCTTCACGCTACGGGGATTCGTCTGTAGAAGGGTGACCCCTCTGCATGGGGGTCTATGCCTCCGCCCTGTGGCTGCTCGGTTTGGCCGATGGATTGGGGGATCTGGCCGAGCCAGCCAAGGATGTGCGGGCGCTCGAATCCGACGTGCGCCAAGCCAGCCAGCTGCGCGCTCGCAGGACACGTACGACAGTCGCCGGGTCTAAAAAGGAAGACCGCGAATCATGAATACGCCAGCCGTGCCCGCCACGCTTTACCTCTGGTATCTCGGCACGCCAGCGATGCCTGTGCTGGTGGGCGAACTCCATCTCGTCATGAATCGTCGTGCGGTCTCGCTGCGCTACGCCGATGCCTGGCGCCGGAATGGCATCCCGCTCAGCGAAGACCTGCCTTTGGGGGAGCAGGAGTTTTTCCCGAAGGACAAAGACCTGGCCACTTACTTCTGCTTGAACGGCAGCAATAGTGCACAAAGCTGATAGCATCATCTTTATAAAATCAGGTGCGATTCAGTACCGTCCCGGCCACGCCGGAGGCCATATGGGTCGCCCGGCAGCTCGGACAGATGCTTTCAACGCCGCCCCGGGTGGCGGCTGAAGACGTGGTGACGCTTCTTGAAACGGTTATCGAGCGCATGGCGGATGGCAATGTTGCTTCTTTTGCCAAAAGGCTCGGGCTCTCGAAAAGCGGAGTTTGGTACTGGGTGCGCAAAGGCGGGCTGCCCACGCTGCCTGCCTGGCTGGCGATTTCGCTTCATGGCGGCATCGGGATGGCGCAACTCTATTCCGGAACACTGGCTGGCTGGGAGCCCCCGCGTGAGCCATTGCAGCTCTCGATGCCACTACTGAGCTCTTCACGGAAGGGGATTCCTTCTCGCGTGCTGGATTGGGATGCCATTCGTGCGCAGCTGCGCGAGTTGCTGAAGGTGGAGCCGCCTGTTCCGCTAGTCGAGGCGTGCGAGCGCGTTGGCGTGAGCCACACCCGGCTTTACTTGCACGCGACCGTAGAGACCCGAGCCATTGCAGACCGCTTCCGACGGTACCGGGCGCAGGTACGCGAGTCCAGGGAGGTGCGACTGCAGGCGCAAATCAGCGAGCTTGTTCAGGAGCGGTTCGAGGCCGGCTATGTCGGCATCAGCGCTCGCGAAATGTGGCCGCGCCTGCCGAGCGACCTGAAGTCAGTGCGCAACAGCTTCAGTCTGGTTGCCAAGGCGGTGGCTGACGACGATGACTTGAAGTAGTCCGGCCGCAACAAAACAAAAACGGGACCCGAGGGTCCCGTTTCTTTTTGCTCTACATCCAACCTGCAGAGGCTTTGCTAGGCAAAGCCTTCTACTGTACATCGATGTGCCCGTAAAACCAAAATGTGGCCAAACGTGAAATAAAGCAATTAGTGGCCAGGTGGCCAATTTATGCTTTTCGCCACAAACATCGCTGCAGGCTTTTCTTGAATTCTGGTAGGCGATACTGGACTCGAACCAGCGACCCCGTCCGTGTGAAGGACGTGCTCTACCAACTGAGCTAACCGCCTGTTGATCTGGAAGCGTTACCGCTCCGTCACAAGAGAGGCCGAATTATAGGGATAGATTTTGCGTTCGTCAAAGGTTTGATGGCTTAAAATGCAATCTTTCGTTTTTCAGATGGCAGAGCATTCAATGAGCACTCCGGTTCGCACACGTTTCGCTCCCAGTCCGACGGGATTCCTGCATATCGGTGGCGCGCGTACGGCACTGTTTTCGTGGGCTTTTGCCCGCAGACACGGTGGTCGCTTCGTGCTCCGGATCGAAGACACAGACGTGGCGCGTTCCACGCCCGAGGCCGTTCAGGCGATTCTGGACGGTATGGCCTGGCTGGATCTGGCGCACGACGAAGGCCCGTTCTACCAGATGCAGCGCATGGATCGGTACAAGGAAGTGCTCAAGCAGATGCTGGAAGCCGGTACGGCCTACTACTGCTACATGAGCCCGGAAGAGCTCGAAGCGATCCGTGAAGCACAGCGCGCCCGCGGCGAGAAGCCGCGCTATGACGGTCGCTGGCGTCCGGAGCCTGGCAAGGTCCTGCCCGAGCCGCCGGCAGGCGTGCAGCCGGTCGTGCGCTTCTGCAATCCGGCTGATGGTGTGGTCGCCTGGGATGATCTGGTCAAGGGGCATATCGAGATTGCCAACGCCGAGATGGATGACCTGATCATCGCTCGTCCGGACGGCACGCCGACCTACAACTTCTGCGTGGTCGTGGATGACTGGGACATGGGCATCACCCAGGTGATCCGCGGTGACGACCATGTGAACAATACGCCGCGTCAGATCAACATCCTCAAGGCGCTGGGTGCGCCGGTGCCGCAGTACGCGCACCTCTCGATGATTCTGGGCGATGACGGCACGAAGCTCTCGAAGCGCCATGGTGCCGTGAGCGTGATGCAGTACGATGAAGACGGCTATCTGCCGGAAGCCGTGATCAATTATCTCGCCCGGCTGGGCTGGAGCCACGGCGACGATGAAGTCTTTTCGCGGGAGCAGTTCGTCGAATGGTTCGATCTGGATCACATCACGCCGTCGGCGGCGCAGTTCAACACCGAAAAGCTCAAGTGGCTCAATGCTCATTACATCAAGCAGCGTGATCCGGCGCTGCTGGCGGCCGACGCGGCGAAGCGTCTCGGCGGGCGGGGCGTGGATCTGGCGAGCGGCCCGGCACCGGCCGCGGTTGTGGCGCTGTACCGCGAGCGGGTGAATACCCTTGTGGAACTGGCCGATGCGTTGCAACCCTATTACCAGTCGCCCGCGATTGCCGAAGAGCTGGCGGGCCAGCATCTAACGCCTGCTGCGCTGGAAGCGCTGGAGAGCCTCAAGGCGCGTCTGGCCGTCTGCGCCTGGGACAAGGCTGCGCTGAGCGCGGCGATCAAGGAAACCTGTACCGAGAAGGGCCTCAAGATGCCCCAGGTCGCCATTCCGCTGCGGGTGAAGCTTCTGGGCGTGACGCAGACGCCGTCGATTGATGCCGTGCTCGAGGTGCTGGGCCGCGAGCGTGTGCTGGTCAGACTGGGCTGAGACCGGCGTTTGAAGGAATAAGGCCGTCGGGCGTTTTGCCCGGCGGCCTTTTTTGCGTCCAGACGCTATTGCTCAGGGTCTGACTGCGGCTTCTTTCCTGAGGTAGGGCGCGAGTTCCGGCACGCTGGCCACCATTGCTTCGGCCACCATGCGGCCGAGCACATAGGAGCCGTCCAGATTGAAGTGCGTCTTGTCCGGCACGATCGAGCCATCCGGCCCGGCCTTGGTGGCGCCCAGCTTGTGCGCGGCGGTTTCGCCGAGCTTTTCGAAGTAGGTCTGGCTCAGGGTATGCAGGTCGATCAGTGGCACGTTCATTTCTGCGGCCACCTTCTTCATGGCTTCGACATGACCTGGCAGGTCGTCGACGATCCTGCCATCCGGCTGGAAGTACCGACGTGCGATGGGCGTGACGAGGATCGGCTTGATGCCGGCTGCGCGTGCCTCGGTGACGAAGCGTCTGAGGTTGGCCGGATATTCGGTGACGAGGTCGGTCTGGCGTTCGAGATGGGCGCTGCTCTGCACATCGTTGTGGCCGAACTGGATCAGCATCCAGTCAGGCTTGGGGGATTGCGCCGCGTCCCAGAGTCCTTCGCGGCGGTAGGTCTTGGTGCTGGCTCCGCCCTTTGCGCGATTGACGCAATCCACGGCGGCGGTGAGGTTGGCGCAAAAGCCGGTGCCGTAACCCTGCTTCTCGGTCTGAGTGGAGTCCCCCACTAGTGTGATGCGAACGCCGCCGTCGGCGGGCTTGCTGCCGGAGACGGCGGCGCAGCCTGCGAGCAGGACGAACAGCAGTGCAGAGCCTGCGCGGGCAATCGGTGTCATGTCAGTGTTCCTGTTTGCGGAGAGGCCGGGCAATTCCGGCGTTCGCAGTTTAGGACCGAAGCAGTCCGGAGTATCTGATCGGGATTGCCGAATTACGCAGGTCGATGGCTCACAGCGGCGGGAAGAGCAGGTCGCCCTGTTCGCCGTGGAAGCCGCCTGAATGGCGCGATGGTTCTTCAAGATGGCTGATCCGCACGCCCAAGAGGCGCAGCCGTTTTTCAAGCGGAACCCGTTTCAGGCATTCGCCCGCGGCGCGTCGGATGATGGTGGCATCTGCCGTGGCTTCAGGCAGGGTCAGGTCGCGGGTGACGGTGCTGAAGTCTTCATAGCGCAGCTTGATGCCGATGGTCTTGCCGACCACGCGTTTGCGGACCAGATCTTCCGCGACCCGTACGCACAGGCGGGTGAAGATGGCGGAGAGCGTCTCGCGGTCTGCGCGGGCGTGCAAGTCGCGCTCGAAGGTCGTTTCGCGGCTGACGGATTTCGGTTCGGAGGCCGTTACGACGGCGCGGGTGTCGATACCATGTGAGGCGTCGGCGAGCCAGGCGCCGTAGCTGCGCCCGAAGCTTTCCTGCAGCCACAGCTTGTCGCGTGCAGCGAGTTCCCCGATTGTCCGGATACCAAGCGAGGCCAGCTTTTCATCCGCCTTCGGCCCGATCCCGTTGATCTTGCGCACCGGAAGCGGCCAGATCCGGGCAGGAATGTCGTCCATGCCGAGGATGGTCAGCCCATCGGGCTTCTCGAGATCCGAGCAGATCTTGGCCAGCAGCTTGTTGGGCGTGACACCGATCGAGCAGGTGAGGCCGGTCGCACTGCGGACCGCGTCCTTGATGCGTTGTGCGAGTGCGCGGGTTTCGCCAGCGACCTCGGTAAGGTCCAGGTAGATCTCGTCGATGCCCCGGTCTTCCATCAAGGGCGCGATTTCCCGCACGGCGGCCTTGAACAGGCGCGAGTAGTGCCGGTAAGCATCGAAGTCGACAGGCAGCAGGATTGCATCAGGAGCGAGCCGGGCGGCCTTCATGATGCCCATCGCGGAGCCGATTCCGAGCGCCCGGGCTTCATAGGTGGCGGTGGTGATGACGCCGCGGCCCACGTAGTCCTTCAGTCTGGCGTAATGCCAGCTTCCATCCTCGAGCTGGCGGGGCGTGTCGACCGAGCGGCCACCGATGACTACCGCATGACCTTTCAGCTGCGGATAGCGCAGGAGTTCGACCGATGCATAGAACGCATCCATGTCGAGGTGGGCGATACGGCGTGGTGGGGGCATGCTGCGGCGGGCGGAGCGGGGGCCGGCATTCTAGCGGCAGGCGTTGGCGAGGGCGGCGTCCAGTGCGGGCTGGGCGAAACGAAAGCCGGCCTGGATCAGGCGCTCGGGCGGTGCGTTCTGCCCGCCCAGCAACAGATAGGCCCGCTGGCCCAGTGCGGCTTTCAGCAGCCAGGCGGGCTGGGGCAGACAGGCCCTGCGGCCGAAAGTGGAGGCCAGCGAGGTACTGAAGTCCGCGTTACGTACTGGTTCCGGGGCGGTGAGGTTGAAGGGGCCTTCGAGTCCGGGCGTGTCCAGCAGGAAGCACACGGCGGCGACCCAGTCGTCAATGTGAATCCAGCTCATCCACTGTGACCCCTGGCCGAGTGCACCACCCAGCCCCAACCGGAAGGGCCACTTCATGCGGGCAAGCAAGCCACCCTCCGGCGCGAGGACCAGGCCGGTCCGCAGATGGCAGACCCGCACGCCGCTGCCAGACGCCTTGCTGGCTGCGGCTTCCCAGTCGGCACAGAGCCGCGAGCCGAAGTCGTCCTGCAGGGGGAATTTGACCGTGTCAGGGCAGGGGCGCTCGCCGGCGTCTCCATAGACGCCGACTGCCGAGCCGGACAGCAGCAGCTTCGGCTTGCTGTGCGCGCGTGCGATTGCGCTCACCAGCGCGTCGGTCAGTCCGATCCTGCTGCGCCGCAGCGTGGCCTTGCGCGAGTTGCTCCAGGGCAGATCAATGATCGGCGCACCAGCCAGATTGATGATCGCGTCAAAATGCTGGTCCGCTGAATAGTCGCGGAGACTGGCCAGTACCCCCGTGTCGGCACCGCAAAGCGCCTTCACGCGTTCCGGACGTCGGCTGAGTACCCAGAGCTGGTGTCCGCGGTTCCGCAGGGCCTTGCACAGCGAGCGCCCGAGAAGTCCGGTGCCGCCGGTGATCAGGATGTTCATGATTCGACTCCTTCAGCTGAAAGCGCGTGCGGGCCGCGCGCGCCTGGTTCTTCCCGCAGCAGACCGCGCGGTGCTCAGGCCTTGCTGAACAGTGTCTTCAGACGCTGCCCCAGCGTGACGCAGCTCAGTACTATCGCGCCGATCAGGATGCCGGCTACGGCATTGATGAGGGTGCCGGTCATTGGTGCCAGAAGCATGCCGGCATGGGGCAGCGCGTCGACCTGCTCGCTGACATGTTCGATCAGATGATGTGCGCCCGGCAATCCGTGCAGCACGATGCTGCCGCCCACGAGAAACATCGCAAGCGTTCCCAGGACCGAGAGGCTGCGCATCAGCCAGGGCGCCAGCCACAGCAGGGCACGACCCACTGACCTGAGGGCGTTCGAAGCACGCTGACTGAGGTAGAGCCCGGCGTCGTCCAGTTTGACGATCAGTGCTACGAAGCCGTACACCCCCATCGTCATGAGCAGTGCGACGGCAATCAGTACCGCCACCTGTTGCCCGAACGGAGCGCTCGCCACCGTGCCGAGGGCGATGACGATGATTTCGGCTGAGAGGATGAAATCGGTGCGGATCGCCCCCTGGATCTTTTCGCGCTCGGGGAGCGGGGCGACAGGCGTATGCGCCTCTGCGTGCGGGGCGCCGTGGAAAAAATGGTGGGCGATTTTCTCGAAGCCTTCAAAACACAGGTAGGCGCCGCCGATCATCAGCAGTGGGGTGATGGCCCAGGGCAGCAGTGCGCTGATCGCCAGGGCCGCGGGCACGAGAATGGCCTTGTTGCGCAGGGAGCCGAGGGCAACTGCCCAGACTACCGGCAGCTCCCTGTCGGCATTCACGCCACTGACCTGCTGGGCGTTGAGTGCCAGATCGTCGCCCAGTACGCCGGCGGTTTTCTTGGCGGCAACTTTGCTCATGACCGCCACGTCGTCGAGGATGCTGGCGATGTCGTCAATCAGTGCGAGCAGGCTGGCAGCGGCCATGTGTGTGTCCTGAAGTGTCGGGTGTGGGTGGGGCGGAGGGCATGAAAAAGGGAGAGCGAACTCTCCCTTCCGGTGCGCCTGCGGGACAGTCTACTTGCTCCAGCTGTCCTTGAGCGTGGTCGTCCGGTTGAAAACCGGCTGGCCGGGCTGATGGTCCTTGCGGTCGGCCACGAAGTAGCCGTGACGCTCCAGCTGGAAACTGGTGCCGGGGGCGGCCTGGGCCACGGACGGTTCGATCCAGGTCCGCACCACGCGCTTGGCATCGGGGTTGATGACTTCGAGGAAGTCACGGCCTCCTGCATCCGGCTGGGCTTCCTTGAACAGGCGGTCATAGAGCCGGATTTCGGCCGGCACGCCTTCGCTGGCAGAGACCCAGGTAATCACGCCCTTGACCTTGACGCTGTCGGCGCCCGGCGTGCCGCTCTTCGTGTCGGGCACAACCTCGGCCAGCACCGTAAGGATCTGACCATCGACATTCTTTTCACAACCGGTACAGCGGATGACATAACCATATTTCAGGCGTGCCATGTTGCCGGGGAAGAGTCTGCGGAAGCCCTTTTCGGGGACTTCCTGGAAGTCTTCGCGTTCGATCCAGACTTCGGCGCCCAGGTTGAAGTGACGCTGACCCATCTCCGGATGGTGGGGATGCACCGGTGCCGAGCAGGGTTCGGCATGGTCTGCGCCGAAGAGTTCGGCCCAGTTCGTCAGGCGAAGCTTGACGGGGTCCAGCACGGCCATGCCACGGGGGGCTTTTTCGTCGAGATCGTCGCGGAGTGCGCCTTCGAGGATGGAGTAGTCGATCCAGCTGTCGCCCTTCGATACGCCGATCCGCTCGCAGAACAGCTGGATGGCGCCCGGGCTGTAGCCCCGCCGGCGCAGGCCGACGATGGTCGGCATGCGGGGGTCATCCCAGCCGTCCACATGTTTTTCGGTCACGAGCTGCATCAGCTTGCGCTTGCTGGTGACCACATAGGTCAGATTCAGGCGGGCGAACTCGTACTGGCGGGGCAGGGGATCCGAGAACATGCCTGCGTCACGCAGCTGGCCCAGCAGCCAGTCGTAGAAGGGGCGCTGATCTTCGAACTCAAGGGTGCAGATCGAGTGGGTGATGCGCTCGAGCGCATCTTCGATCGGGTGTGCGAAGGTGTACATCGGGTAGATGCACCACTTGTTGCCGGTGTGGTGGTGCTCCGCAAAGCGGATGCGGTAGATCGCCGGATCGCGCAGATTTATGTTGGGCGAAGCCATGTCGATCCTGGCGCGCAGAATCATGCTGCCTTCGGCATGCTTGCCGTCACGCATCTCACGGAAGAGCCGCAGGTTTTCCTCGACCGGGCGGGCACGCCACGGGGAATCCTTGCCGGCTTCGGTCAGCGTGCCGCGATTGATGCGCATTTCTTCCGGAGTCTGCTGGTCTACATAAGCCAGGCCACGCTCGATCAGAAGTTCGGCGGCACGGTACATGAAGTCGAAGTAATCGCTGGCCTGATACTGATGCGAGCGGCCGTTGAAGTCCCAGGAGAAGCCGAGCCACTGGATGGCATCCAGGATGGAGTCGACGTATTCCTTGTCTTCCTTCTCGGGGTTGGTGTCGTCGAAACGCATGTGGCAGACGCCGCCATAGTCACGGGCCAGCCCGAAATTCAGGCAGATCGACTTGGCGTGCCCCACATGGAGATAGCCGTTAGGCTCCGGCGGGAAGCGGGTGCGGATGCGTGCCGGATCCGGCTCCGCAGCGTCGTGCAGGCTGCCTTCGCCTGGCTGGCCAGCCCAGCCCCGCCCTGCGAACTTGCTCGCGGCGAGGTCTGCGTCGATGATGTTCCGAAGGAAGTTTGTGATTTGCGCTGCGCCTTCGGCAGCGTTCTTGTCAGGGGTGCTCACGCGATCAGTTCCGGAAGTGGGAGGGGCGACATCCTTGTCGCAATGCGGCATTCTAACTTAGGCGTCCGTCGCCGGCAGTGCGGCGCGACGACCAATCAATGACCGCCGGCAACGAGTTTTTCCCGACGGACCAGCTCGGGAAACAGCTTCATCCAGATCGCGACAACGGCCAGCGTACCGACGCCGCCGACGACGACCGACGCGACCGCTCCCCAGGCCGCAGCGGTGACGCCCGATTCGAATTCACCCAGCTGGTTGGAGGCGCCGATGAACACCGAGTTGACCGCGCTGACGCGACCCCGCATGTCGTCAGGGGTTTCAAGCTGTACCAGCGATTGCCGGATCACCACGCTGATCATGTCGCCCACTCCGGAAAGCGCCAGCATCAGCAAGGAGAGCATGAAGTTGGTGGAGAGTCCGAAAATCAGCGTTGAAACGCCATACAGCGCGACGGCGGCAAACATCGTTTTTCCGGCCGCACGCTCGATGGGGTGGCGCGTGAGCCAGATCGACATCAGAAAGGCGCCGACCGCAGGAGCTGCGCGAAGAAAGCCCAGCCCCCACGGTCCGGTGTGAAGAATGTCCCGTGCGTAGATGGGCAGCAAGGCGGTGGCGCCTCCCAGCAGCACCGAGAACAGATCCAGCGAGATCGCACCCAGTACGGGTTTGCGCTGCCAGATGAAGCGAATTCCCGCCAGCAGGCTTCGGGTGGTCACCGGCTCGCGGGCACGGACGGGTTGCTGCTCGAGCTTCACGCCAGCCAGAAACAGCAATCCGAGCAGGATCAGGAATGTGCAGAGGCTATACACAACGCCCGCGCCGGCGACATAAACGAAGCCACCCGCGGCCGGCCCCGCGATGATGGCGAACTGCGCACCGGACGAGGCGAAGGCCAGCGCACGCGGGAGCAGTCCGGCAGGCACAAGTTGCGGCGTGAGCGCCTGCTGTGTCGGCATCTGGAAAGCCTTGGTGGTGCCAAGAGCGACGGAGGCGAACAGGATGTGTTCCCGGCTGATCCAGCCTGCAAAGCTTGCCCAGATCAGCATCAGGGCGACCAGGGCCTGACCGGCCAGGCAGATGGCGAGCACGTAACGGCGGTCGTAGCGATCGGCGACCTGACCGACGACGAGCGTGAGCAACAGGGCCGGAGCAAATTGCGCCAGACCGACGAGCCCCAGGTCAAACGCACTGTGGGTCAGGTCATACATCTGCCAGCCGACGGCCACCATCAGCATCTGGTTGGCCATGGTCGTGCTGACACGGGTCGCCCAGAACTTCAGGAAAGAATGCTGGGCAAAAAGCGGATTGCGGTCGCTCATTTTGGGGTCCGGATTGGCCGCTGAATGAAAAAGCCGGCTCGCGCCGGCTTTCTCGTCATGCAAGGGAAGCGATTACTTCTTCAGGAAGTCTTCGCGAACCGGCGTGAAGGTGTCGAGCAGCACGCCAGCCTTCAGGCACTTGCAGCCGTGCATGATGTTCGGTTCCTTGTACAGGGTGTCGCCCGGGCCGACGATCTTCACTTCGTCGCCGATGGTGAATTCGAACTCGCCGGACAGCACATGGGTCAGCTGTTCATGCGGATGGTTGTGCATGTAACCGATGGCGCCATCGGCAAAGTGCACTTCAACCTGCATCATCTTGCCATTGTGGGCGAGGATCTTGCGGCTCACGCCGCCGCCCAGATCTTCCATTACGCAATCTTTGCCAAATACGAACATGATCTATCTCCGGTGGAACAGACGGCAATTATAGGGTAGTCCTGTACCGGCTCGGCAAGGATCTGGATCAATGCCATGAAAAAGCCGGCCCGAGGGCCGGCTTGGCAAATGCTGCGAAGCGCTTACTTCGCGGATTCGTAAGACACCTCGGGCGTCACTTCCGTCGTTGCCTTTTCCTGGATGCGCATGCCGTAGAAGCTGCGATACACGAAAATCAGGTTCAGGAAGAGGAAGACGGCTGCCAGCGTGTACTGGAGTGCCGAGTTGCCCTGATGGTTCAGGCCGACCGCCATTTCCACAGCCAGCAGGCCGAAGAGCGTGGTGAACTTGATGATCGGGTTCATGGCTACCGAGGAGGTGTCCTTGAACGGATCGCCCACGGTGTCGCCGATCACGGCTGCTGCGTGCAGGTCGGTACCCTTCGCGCGAAGTTCGGTTTCCACGATCTTCTTGGCGTTGTCCCAGGCGCCACCGGCGTTGGCCATGAACACGGCCTGATACAGCCCGATGATGGCCAGCGAGATCAGGTAGCCGATGAAGAAGAAGGGCTCGACGAAGGCGCAGGCCAGCGTGCCGAAGAACACCGCCATGA
Source organism: Uliginosibacterium paludis (assembly GCF_039631355.1). Taxonomy (NCBI): domain Bacteria; kingdom Pseudomonadati; phylum Pseudomonadota; class Betaproteobacteria; order Rhodocyclales; family Zoogloeaceae; genus Uliginosibacterium; species Uliginosibacterium paludis. The sequence continues at coordinate 33,223 of NZ_JBDIVF010000009.1, forward strand.
AAATGTTGAACATGCCTTTCTGCGCGTACTGCGTGCAGATGGCTACCACCTTCTTGGAGTCTTCGGTGGAGGCCTTGCTCACGCCGTCCAGTTTCATGTTTTCCTTGATGAACTCGACTGCGCGATACGCCCCGGTTGAAACGGCCTGCATCGAGGCGCCGGAGAACCAGAAAATCGTCGCGCCACCCGAGATCAGACCCAGCAGGAACGGCGGGTAGAGCATCGAGAGTTTCTGGACATCGGCGACGCTGTTGAGGCCATCGGTGAGCAGCATGATGATCGAGAACACCATCGTGGCCGCGCCGACCACGGCGGTGCCGATCAGCACCGGCTTGGCAGTGGCCTTGAAGGTATTGCCGGCACCGTCGTTTTCCTCAAGCAGATCCTTGGCAATGTCGAAGTTGGCGTCGAAGCCGAAGTCCTTCTTCACTTCTTCCTTGATGCCGGGGATTTCCTCGATGGTGGAGAGCTCGTACACCGATTGTGCGTTGTCGGTCACAGGGCCGTAGGAGTCCACTGCGATCGTGACCGGGCCCATGCCGAGGAAGCCGAATGCGACGAGGCCGAACGAGAACACTGCCGCCATGATCTTGCCGTGCTCGGGATCCGGGTTGATCACGTGAGCGAGCTGACCCTGCGAAACCAGGTACGCGCCCGTCATGAGACCGACGATGATCACTCCCATCCAGAACGACGAGAAGTTGCCTGCCGTCAGACCGGACAGGATGTTGAGGCTGGCGCCACCTTCGCGGGAAGCGGTGACCACCTCGCGGACGTGGCCGGATTTGGTCGAAGTGAAGACCTTGACGATTTCCGGAATGATCGCGCCGGCGAGGGTGCCGAAGGTAATGATCAGCGAAAGCTGCCACCACAGACTGGAATAGGTGACGCCATTGATGGCGAGGTCACCGATCAGGGCCTTGGAGACCACAAAAGTGAGGATCAGGGAAACGAAGGAGGTGACCCAGACCAGCGAGGTCAGCGGCGCTTCGAAATCGAATTTGCTCGTGTTGCCGTACTTGGCCTTGGCCCAGACTTCATTGAGCAGGTAGGACGCGCCCGAGGCGATGATCATCATCACCCGCATCACGAAGATCCAGACCAGGAGCTGAACCTGGGTTGCCGCTTCCGGTACCGCCAGCATGATGAAGCTCACGAGTGCGACACCGGTCACACCGTAGGTTTCGAAGCCGTCGGCGGTCGGTCCAACCGAATCCCCTGCGTTGTCACCCACGCAGTCGGCAATCACGCCGGGGTTGCGTGCGTCGTCTTCCTTGATCTTGAAGACGATCTTCATCAGGTCGGAACCGATGTCCGCAATCTTGGTGAAGATGCCGCCTGCGATGCGCAGTGCGGAGGCGCCGAGCGACTCGCCGATCGCGAAGCCGATGAAGCACTTGCCGGCCAGGGCGGGATCGATGAACAGCAGGATGGCCAGCATGATCAGCAGTTCGGTCGAGATCAGCAGCATGCCGATCGAGATGCCGGACTTCAGCGGAATGGCGTAGACCGGGAAGGCCTTGCCCTGAAGCGAGGCGAATGCCGTGCGGCTGTTGGCAAAGGTGTTGATGCGGATACCGAACCACGCCACGCCGAAAGAGCCGGCAATACCGACGAGAGAGAAGGCCAGGATCAGCAGCACTTCGCCAGCCGGCAGGCCTGCACCACCTTGCGGGTTCTGGGCGACGAAGCCGAAGTAGCCGATGATGATGATGGCGATGAATGCTTCGAGGAGCAGGAGGAACTTGCCCTGGGTGATCATGTAGGTCTTGCACGTCTCGTAGATCAGCTCGCTGACTTCGGCCATCGAACGATGCACGGGAAGATTCTTGACCTGGTTGTAGATGATCGCGCCGAATACGAGGCCCAGTACGCAGATCAGAAGGCCCCAGCCAAGCAGGGTGCTGCCGGTCATGCCTCCCAGGAAGGTTGCCAGCCCAGCGTCACCGAGGTTCGGCAGAACGAGGTTGGCTTCCCCTCCGCTCGCCATGGCGGGGAGCGAAACTGCGCCGGATGCGACCGCCAACAGGCGATGCAGGCGGCCCGAGAATACCCTTCTGACAAGCGCGGAACTCAATGCGCCTGCCGAGCGGGCAGATGATGCTGATGACATAACCGTCTCCTCATGGTGCTTCTTAAACAAAGACACTTCTCTTCTTGGTTTGCCTCTGCAGACGTTCTTTCCAAAAAAGAAAAAAACGTTGCGGGCAATGTCATTGTTCTCTTCGCTTGCCCATTAGGGTTGACGCGGCTCAAATACCCTTGATGAGGAGTGGGGGGTATCGCTCCGGCGCAGCATTTATGCAAATCCGGAAAATGTCTGCTCGCGAGGCTCGGGGTGGGGCAATCAATAGCCAGTTCGGGAGATCCTGATTTCGTGCAGGATTTTTGCCGAGATTTCTTCGATGGAGCGGGAGGTAGATTCGATGAAGGGAATGCCTTCCCTGCGCATCAGCTTCTGTGCGGCATCGATTTCGTTGCGGCAGTTGTCGAGGGCGGCGTAGCGGCTGTTGGGGCGTCTTTCACGCCGGATTTCGGAGAGACGCTCCGGGGTGATCGTGAGTCCGTAGAGCTTTGTGCGATAGCGGACGAGATCGGCTGGAAGCTTGTTGCGTTCAAAGTCCTCCGGGATCAGCGGGTAATTCGCAGCCTTGACCCCGAACTGCATGGCCAGATAAAGACTGGTAGGTGTTTTCCCTGATCTTGAAACGCCTACGAGGATGACATCGCTTTCTGCCAGTTTTTCATTGCTCTGTCCGTCGTCGTGCGCAAGCGCGAAATTGATGGCCTCGATTCTGGCCTTGTAATCCTCGCTCTCCGCAATGCCATGAAAGCGGCCGACGGTGTGGGTGGATTTCGTTCCGAGTTCGGCTTCAAGCGGCGCGATGTATTTATCGAAAAGGTCGAGAAAAAATGCATCGGCCTGGCGCAGTACGGCAACGATTTCCTGATCGACAAGTGTGCTCACGACGATGGGTCTGACGTTCTGCGAGGCGGCGGCTTCACGGATCTGTCGCACGCAGTCACGCACCTTGTCAGCTGTGTCCACAAAAGGCATGCGCACCTGCTTGAAATGGCAGTCCGGGAACTGGGCGAGAAGGCTGTGCCCGAGCGTTTCGGCGGTAATTCCGGTTCCGTCCGAAATGAAGAACACACTGCGAGTTGATTTTGTCGGCATGAAAAATGTTCCTTTAATACAGTGACTTGGGTTTGTTGCCCTGTAGGGGTTCATTCTGATGCGGTGCAGCAACCCCCTCTATAAAATGATGCGCAAAGAATGAACACACAACCTTCAGAGAGGTGCTGCATGAAACAGTATGTCATTCCGTTTGAGGCATTGCGCATGACCGACGTGGGGATTGTCGGTGGCAAGAATGCATCCCTCGGAGAGATGATCAGCCAGTTGCATGATGCCGGTGTCAGGGTTCCGGGGGGCTTTGCCACCACGTCCGAAGCCTATCGGGATTTTCTCGCGCATCATGGGCTTGCCGAACGCATCCGTGCAGCACTGGAGGCGCTGGACGTTGACGACGTCATCGAGCTTGCAAATGTTGGTGCGCGAATCCGTCAGTGGATCGTTGAGACGCCGCTGCCCACCGAACTCGAAGCACAGATCCGTGTTCGCTATGAAGCGCTTGCCAGCGAGGGTGATGGCAGTTTCGCTGTGCGCTCTTCGGCAACCGCCGAAGATCTGCCGGATGCTTCCTTTGCGGGCCAGCAGGAAACCTTTCTGAACATTCGCGGATTCGAGAATCTGCTGCATGCCATTCGGGAGGTCTTTGCTTCGCTCTACAACGACAGGGCCATTGCCTACCGCGTTCACAAGGGATTCACGCATGCAGAAGTCGCGCTCTCCGTTGGCGTGCAGCGCATGGTCCGGTCCGACAAGGGCGTTGCAGGTGTCATGTTCACGCTCGATACCGAATCGGGTTTCAACGATGTCGTGTTCATTACTTCGTCATACGGTCTCGGCGAAACGGTTGTTCAGGGAGCGGTGAATCCCGACGAGTTTTTTGTTCACAAGGCGATGCTGGCTGCCGGAAAGAATGCGGTCATCAGGCGCAGTCTCGGCTCCAAGATGATCAGCATGGTATTCGCCGAAGGAACGGCTGCCGGACGCTCGACCCGGATGGTCGATGTGCCTGAAGCGGAGCGGCAAAGGTTTTCACTGAGCGACGAGGAGATTCTCGAGCTGGCCAGGTATGCATGCATCATCGAGCGGCACTACGGTCGTCCGATGGATATCGAATGGGGACGGGACGGCGTTGATGGACGGCTCTACATTCTGCAGGCACGTCCGGAGACGGTGAAATCCCGAGGAGATCATGCGCTTGTGCGCGAGAAGTACCGTCTCAGGCAGCATGGACGTGTACTGGCCTCGGGCAGGGCGATCGGCCAGAAAGTCGGTGCTGGGCCGGTGCGCATTGTCGAGGATGCATCGGAGATGCACCGGGTTCAGGACGGCGATGTGCTGGTAACCGACATGACGGACCCGAACTGGGAACCGGTGATGAAGCGTGCTTCTGCAATTGTCACCAACCGGGGCGGACGTACCTGCCATGCGGCCATCATCGCCCGCGAGCTTGGTATTCCGGCCATTGTGGGTTGTGGCGATGCGACCGAGGTTCTGCTGGAGGGTGACTCCGTTACGGTTTCATGTGCGGAGGGGGATACCGGCTACGTGTATCGTGGCCGGCTCGAATACGAAATTGTCACGACAGACATGGGTAATCTCCCTGCGCTGCCGGTCAAGATCATGATGAATGTCGGCAATCCGGAGCTGGCTTTCGAGTTCGCGCAGATTCCGAATGCTGGCGTGGGCTTGGCCCGCCTTGAGTTCGTGATCAACAACATGATTGGCATTCACCCCAAGGCGCTCCTCGAGGTGAGTTCGATGCCCGCGGGTATCCAGGACGAGATCCGGCGGAGAGCGAGAGGTTATGCGTCGCCGCGGGAGTTCTTCATTGAGCGGCTGGCGGAGGGCGTGGCGACCATTGCGGCTTCGTTCTGGCCCAAGCCGGTGATCGTCCGGCTGTCTGACTTCAAGTCAAACGAATACCGGAAGTTGCTCGGCGGAGAAATCTACGAGCCGGAGGAGGAAAATCCGATGCTCGGTTTCCGCGGTGCGTCTCGCTATATCGCCCACAGCTTCCGGGATTGCTTTGAACTCGAGTGCATGGCCATGCGGAAGGTCAGGGGGGAAATGGGGCTGACGAATGTTCAGCTGATGGTGCCATTTGTCCGCACGCTTGACGAGGCGAGAGAGGTTGTCCGTCTGCTGGAGGCGAACGGACTCCGGCGGGGAGAAAATGAACTCAAGCTCATCATGATGTGCGAGATTCCGTCCAATGCACTGCTCGCTGAAGAGTTTCTTCAGTATTTCGACGGTTTCTCCATCGGTTCGAACGATCTGACCCAGCTCACGCTTGGTCTTGATCGCGACTCCGGACTGGTCGCGCACTCCTTTGATGAGCGCGACGCGGCTGTCAAGAAACTGCTGTCGCTCGCTATTGGAGCCTGCAATCGGCTTGGCAAGTATGTCGGCATATGCGGGCAGGGCCCGTCGGATCATGCCGATTTTGCGGAATGGTTGATGGATGAAGGTATCCAGACGATTTCGCTGAACCCCGATACGGTCGTCGAAACCTGGATCAGGCTTGCAGAGCATCGCGTCGCGCAGTGAGAAAAGCGTTCTTCAGGTGGAAAAAAAGCAACGCGTCCGCTCATTAATCGGATTGGCGGTCAAGAGCGAACTAAAACTTAAGTGTTAATATTCATGGAGTTTTTCCACCCATCATAGCTGTTGGAAGAACGCAGTTCTCTTCTGGCCCCGCCTGCGCGCGGGGCCGCCTCGTCCTCGAGCGAGCGGTGGATTTCCCCATATCCTCCGCGCTGGAGGCCTCATTGCTGATCAAGGGGGAAGGGATGGCGTTTGTCATTCATACGACACGCTCGGTAAGCCAGTCCACGGTCCGCATGGTGACGACTCGCCAGATCCTGCTTGCGTCGGGAGTGGCCTGCGTTGTGCTGGCCAGCGCGTCCTTTGCGGCAGGCTGGTATATCGGACAGGACGGCGTGGCTGCACGCAGCAGCGCGCTCAAGGATTCGGATCCTGCGAGGGATCGGTTTGCTCTTGATCGCATCGGTAACGTTGCGGGTCGGCTGGTGACCCTGGAGTCCGAAGCGCGTACGCTGCTCAAGAAACTTTCTGCGCTTGAAGCGCTCGATTCACGCATCGAAAGCCTGCGGGGCGGCAAGAAGCCTCAATCCACGCGTCAGGGCAATGACGCTGGCGGCTTGGGAGGACAGGCTTTTGCAGCACAGCCCTGCCTGGAGCTCGATAGTCGCGCGGAGGTAAGTCCGGAGCTGATGGGCGGGGCCGAAGAGACGGTTGCCTGCCTGAAGAAAGTGCTGGAGCGCGTATCGGCTGCAACGGCGACGCGAAGCGTCAGCTACATGTCGATGCCGATTCAGCAGCCGGTGTCCGGCTCGCGTCTGGGATCTTCCTTTGGAAACCGGATTGACCCTTTCAACGGCGCCATAGCCTTTCATGCTGGCCTCGATTTTCAGGCGCCTGTCGGCACCGAGATCCGTGCAGCAGGTGGCGGACGCGTCAAGCGTGCTGCGTGGGCCAATGATCTGGGCTATCTGATTGAAATCGAGCATGGCAATGGCTTGATGAGCCGCTATGCTCATACCTCGAAGATGTACGTGAAGATGGGCGACCTTGTGGCGCCCGGGCAGTTGATCGCTCTGGTGGGGTCAACCGGGCGTTCCACCGGGCCGCATCTGCACTTCGAGGTTCTGCATGACGGAAAATTCGTGAATCCCGAGCAATATCTTGAAGTGGGGAGTCTGATTCCCGATGCCTGAAACCGGAACCGACGCGCTGACGCGCCGACTGGCCGGCAGGGAGTTCCTGCTGGTGCCGCGGTCAAGATCCGGCTTGTGGCTGGCTTTATGTGTCACCCTTCTGGCCGTTGCGGGCTACGCAGCGGCGTACGCAACCGGACATGCTCCGGGCCGGCAGCCGGATGGTACGCAGGATCAGAGCAAGCAGGAGGTTGTGCGGCTGACAGGCCTCAATCAACAACTCTCTCGCGAGCTTGAAGAACTCAAGATGCTTCAGGCTCACGACAAGGCTGCACTGGCTGCGCTGCAAAAAGACTATGCGGAGCAGGTCGAGGCGCTCCGGCAGGCGAATCGAAATCTCGCGTTTTATCGCAAGAATGCACCTGGATCGCCTTCAGGCGGCCAATGATTCTGGAGAAATGATGTTCAGCAAGAAAAAATCACCGGTCAAGCTCACGAAGCTTTCCAGTCTTGTAGCGTCGAGCATGGAGGTCAGGGGAGATGTCATTTTTTCCGATGGCCTCCGGATTGACGGCCATGTGAAAGGCAACGTGAATCCCGCTTCGGACGCGATGAATCTGCTGGTGCTGAGCGAGGTGGGCAGTATTCACGGCAATGTCTGCGCCTATGACGCGATCATCAATGGCACCATCGTGGGCGATCTGGAAGTTCTGCATTTTCTGGAGCTGCAGGAAAACGCGCGTATCACCGGCAACATCCGTTACCGCCAGATCCGCATGAATTGCGGAGCGTCGGTTGATGGCAAGCTGTCTACGCTGGAGGATCAGGCGGACATCACCAATGTTGTGGAGCTGGCCGCCAATCAGGCTGCCAAATAAGCATGCATCTGCAATGGTGGTACTGGATCGTGCTGGGCTGCATGCTCTGCCTGGCCGAGCTGGCCTTGCCGACGCTGGTGCTGGTCTGGCTCGGTCTGGCAGCTGTATTGACCGGCGTTCTCAGCGCCGTATTGCCGGTCACCCTCGTCGTTCAGGTGGCATTCTGGGGGGCGCTCTCGGTCGTGATGACCCTGGTGTTCCTGCGTTACTTCAAGCCACGCCCTTCGGACGCGGCGGCCGGGCGGTCCGATGAAATACTCAACGAGATCGGTCTCGTGACCCGTCCGGTCGAGCCGTGGTCGAAAGGCGAGATCCTTTTCCAGAAGCCGCTGCTCGGTGCCGATCGCTGGACCTGTGTTGCAGAGCAGGCGATTGCGGTCGGTTCCAGAGCCAAGGTCATTGCAATCGAGGGCAGTGTCCTGCGGATTGCAGCCCTCTGAGCCTGCGAGGCCTGAGTCTGCCGGTTTAGTCGCCCGGCAAATTCCGGTTGCCGACCGGGTGAATGACGAAGCGACCCGGGTCCAGCGCTGCGACCAGATCGCTCTCCAGCGGGAGGGCTTCCCCGCAGATCTGGGACGCCAGCAGTTCCGCACAAATGCTGCTCCAGACCAGACCCCTGGCGCCAAAGCCGGTAATCATCCACAGCCCGTCCGTTCGTGGCAGGGTGCCGAGATTGTAGCCTTGGCCGGAAATCGTCGCAGGAGCCTGTCCTACCATCGGCAGGCGATCAATGGATACCGGGCGAAGACTGACGCGGCCGTCCATTTCCGTGCTGGCTGTCAGCTCCTGCAGGCCCGGTAGCATGCGCCCCAGCTTTTCGAGATTCTCGGCATGTTCGTCTTCGCGCAGCGCGAGGTCGAAATCATCGACGACAAAGCTGGCGCCCAAAGCCGCGTGACCTCCGATGCCTGGCGTGATGTAGCCTTGTCCGCAGACGACGACACCGAGCGGCGCGAGCTGGGCCATGGGCAGATGGCTGACCTGTCCTCTTGCCGCCCGTAACGGTAGCCAATCGGCGCCCAGAAGACGTTTGGCGTCATGTGCGTTGGCGAGGATCAGATGTGGCGCCTCCGCGATACAGTGTCCATCTTCGGCCAGCGCTTGCCAGTGCCCGTCGTGAAACTTGATCCGCGCGACACTCGTGGACGCCCGAAGTCTTGCCCGCGTTCCGGCCTGTGCCAGATTGGCGGCCACCAGACTGCGCGGCTGTATCCAGCCTCCTTGCGGAAACCACCATCCACCGTAAGACGCCGTATGGCCGGCCTTGCGGGTTGCTTCTGCAGCATTGATCCAGTCGACATAGGCTGTCGGCCACTGGCGTGCGTCCAGCACCGAGCGCTGTTTCGTCTCCTGCTCGGCGCTGCGTGCAAGATGGAGTACGCCGCACGCTTCCCACAGTACCGGATGTTCGTTCCGGCTCAGCATGTCGAGGTGGCGAAGTCCATAGAGATAGCCCGCGCGCGTAATGCGGGAAATCGGGTTGTCGTCCTTGCTGGGCAGGGGGCGGAATGCACCCGCCAGATTGCCCGATGCCCCTTGTGCGATGTCTTCCCGTGCTTCGAGAATTTCAATCTCGAAATCCCGTGCGGCGAGTCGCTCTGCAATCGCCGCACCGGCGAGGCCTGCGCCGACAACCAGAGCCTTGCGTCGGGCAGGCGGGGCTTTGCGAGGTCGGGCGCCGCGATAACGGCCGCGAAGCATCTCGCGCTTGCCGGTGAATCCTTCGTCACGAAAGACTTCAAAACCCGCCTCGGCAAGCCCGTTCCGGACCATGGCTGAAACCGACCAGGTGGCCAGACGGGTGTCGGTATCGGAAAGCGAAGCGAGGGCGCGGAAGACTTCGACAGACCACATCTCCGGATTCTTGGAGGGCGAGAATCCGTCAAGAAACAATGCATCGGCCCTTGCATCGATTTTTTCGAGTGCCTCGACGCACTCCCCGAAAAACAGCGTCAGAACGACATGACCGCCGTCGAATTCCAGTCTGTGCGATCCGGGGAGCGGAAGTGGCCATTGCTCGAGCAGCGCGTTTTTCATGTCCGCGGGGAAAGGCGTTGACTCGAGGACCCGCGCAAGGTCGTCTCTGAGGAAAGGGTGTTTTTCCACCGACATGAAATGCAGACGTGCGCAGGACGTCTCATCGTCGCGCCAGGCTTGCCAGGTGGTTAGGAAGTTGTTGCCCAGGCCGAAACCCGTTTCGACAATGGTGAAGACTTCTCGCATCTGCCAGCGCTGAGGCAATTCGTTGCCTGCCAGAAACACATGCCGGGCTTGTCCCACCGCGCCGGATGTCGTGTGATAGACGTCCTCATAGATTTCGGAGCGAGGGATGCCTTCTTCGGAGAGGCTGTAGCGGGCTGGGGCAATGGAGCTCACGAGGGCGTGTCTTTCCTGGGAGTTGGCTGCAGGTATTCATGAGACCGTGCGGGATCTTCATGGATTCCCTGCAGACATAAAAAAACGCTGCCTGAAGGCAGCGTTTCATTCTAGCGATCCTGCTCAGAGCGGCTCATCTGTACCGATGGCAACCGAGTTGAAGCCGCCGTCGACATACATGATCTCTGCCGAAATGCCGGAAGCGAGGTCGGAGCACAGGAAGGCCGCGGCATTTCCGACTTCATCAATGGTCACATTGCGGCGCAGCGGGGCATTGCGCTCGTTGAATGCCAGAAGCTTGCCGAAATTGCCGATACCGGAAGCCGCCAGCGTGCGAATCGGACCCGCCGAGATCGCGTTCACCCGGATGCCTTCCGGGCCAAGCGAATTGGCCATGTAACGAACCGATGCTTCCAGGCTGGCTTTGGCAAGGCCCATTACGTTGTAGTTGGGGAGCGTACGCACAGCGCCGAGGTAGGACAGGGTCAAGAGCGAGGCATTGCGACCCTGCATCAGAGGACGTGCTGCTTTTGCCAGGGCAGCGAAGCTGTAGCTGCTGACTTCGTGTGCAGTGCGGAAAGCGTCGCGCGAAAAGCCTTCCAGGAAATCTCCCTTGAGCGCTTCGCCCGGCGCAAATGCCAGTGAGTGCACGATTCCGTCCAGGCCATCCCATGCCTCACCGATGTTTTCCATCAGTGCGACGATCTGCTCGTCGGACTGAACGTCACACGGGAAAACCTTGCTGCTTCCGAATTCGCCCGCCATCTTCGTGACGCGGTCGACAAAACGGTCGTTCTGATAGGTAAAGGCGAGCTCCGCGCCTTCACGATGCATGGCCTTGGCTACCCCGTAGGCGATGGATCGATCACTCAGCAATCCGCTGATCAGGATGCGTTTGCCTGCCAGAAAACCCATTCTTGTGCTCCGGTTATTCAAAAGAGCGATTATAGCGGGTCGTTCGCGACGACCCGCAAAATCGTCTTCAGCGCTGCATTACTCAACCTTGGCTTTGCTGACCAGGCTGTTCACATAGTTGCTCAGCGCTTGCTGCTCGAGCTCGCGACGCAGGTTTTCGGCGACTTCCTCGTACTTCGGCGGAACGGCTTGGCGCGTATCTTCCACCTTCAGCACATGGAAACCGAAGTTGCTCTTGACCGGAACAGCGGAGAACTTGCCCTTTTCGATGGTGGGGAGGGCAGCACCGATGGCCTCCGGAACACCCTTGGGCGATACCCAGCCAATGTCACCGCCGTTGTCCTTCGAGCCAGTGTCGTTCGATTCCTTGGCCAGGTCTTCGAAGCGGCTGCCTGCCTGCAGCTTGGAAATCAATGCCTTGGCGGCGTCTTCGGTATCCACCTGGATATGGCGAACGCGGTACTCGGTGCTGGCCATGTTCTTGACACGCGCGTCGTACTCGGCGCGAACCTTGGCTTCTGCCACCGGATTGGCGCGCATCCAGTCGTTGATGTAGCCACCGATCAGGATGCCCTGGCGCGCCACGTCCATGCGCACGAGCATTTCGGGCTTCTTGTCGAGCCCCTTCTTGCGGGCTTCCTGGGCGAGCAGTTCGCGGCGGACCAACTCGTCCTTGACGGCACGACGCAGTTCGTCGTTGTTGGGAGCACCTTGGGCGACTTGCTCGGCGACCATCAGATCGGCCAGCGAAGCAGGAATGCTGACGCCATTGACCTTGGCGATGGCTTTGGCCGGTTCGGCTGCTCCTGCGAGGCTTGAAATCAGGATCAGGCTTGCTGCTACACAACTCAACGTGGCTTTCATTGGGATTCCTGCAAGAGAAACAGAGTGGAAATGTGGAAGTGGCCGGTCAGGAACCGGATTCCTCCGGAGCGCGTGCGCTGATGGCCAGCGCATGGATTCGGGACGGCATGAGATCTGCCAGCAAAGCATGGATGCTGCGATGACGAGCGAGCGTGTTCTGCCCGGCAAACGCGACAGACACGATGCGGAGCTCGAAATGCCCGCCTCCTGCGCGCGCACCGGCATGGCCAGCGTGGCGGTGGCTGTCGTCGGTAATTTCAAGCTCAAGAGGCTCAAGGGGCGAGAGCCGACTGCGAATGATGTCGATCAATTCCATGGATCAGGCCGAATTGCCGTCGTCCGGCGATTGGGGCTTCATGTGGCGGGAAAGATAAACGCCCTGGGCAAGTGCAAACAGCAGCGTCAGCCCCATGCTGCCGAACAGCTTGAAGTTGAACCAGGCATTCTCCGAGAAATTGTACGCCACCACCAGATTGAGCGCGCCCATGCCGATAAAGAACAGCGCCCAGGCTGTGTTCAGCGTGTTCCAGGCCTTGCCGGGCAGTTCGATGCTTTCGCCCAGCAGTGCCCGGATCGGATTCTTGCCGAAAAATCTTGCACTCACCAAGAAGGAGAAGCCCATCAGCCAATAGACGATGCTGAACTTCCATTTGATGAAAGCCGGGTCATGGAACCAGACAGTCATGCCGCCAAACACGATGGCCGCGAGCAGGCTGAACCAGAGGACCTTGCTCACTTCCTTCTTTCGCGCAACGAGCCAGACGATCTGCGCCGCGATGGCCAGTACGACTACGACCGTCGCGAGCACGGTAGGGGCTTCGCGTGGACCAACGACGCCACCGGACACCATGAACCCGAACCATTCGGTGGCTTTCAGAGCTGCATACTCTGCGTTCGCCCTAGCGTACTGGAAGGTTGCATAAAAAAGCGCAACCGGAAAGAAATCGAAAAATAGCTTCATTTGGCGGCGGATTATAAACGAGGGGGTCGGCGTTGGATTGACCGTCCGGATGTAAGTTCAGCTCTTGCGCTGCAGTCGCACAAGCGCGCTCAGTCCTCCACCCGGGCGCGGCAGGAGGTCCAGCCCGCCACCGTGCATGCGGGCGATCCGGTCGACGATGGCGAGGCCGAGACCGGCGCCCTGCACGTTGCTGCGAGACGTACCCAGTTGCGTGAAGGGACGCTTGAGTCGCTCGACCTGTTCGGCCGGAATTCCCGGACCACGGTCTTCAACACAGATCGAAGCCATTTTGCCAGCAGTGCGCAGCGACACCTCGATTGCAGGCAATGCTCCGCCATGTCGGAGTGCGTTGTCGATGAGGTTGATCACCGCTCGTCGTACGGCCTGAGGGCGAATGCGGATTTCCAGGTGGCCCGTTCCGATCAGGCTCACGTTCGCATTGCGGTTCCGGTAGCCCTGGACGATCTGCTCGAGCATGGCATGCAGCTCGACGGATTCCTCGGGTTCGGCATGCTGGTCCCGCGCAAAGTCCAGAAACTGGTTGATCGTGCGGTCCATTTCCTCGATGTCGCCATTCATCGCGGCGAGGTCCTCGGCACGGGCGCCAGACATCTCAAGCCCCAGCCGGAGTCGTGCCAGAGGCGTTCGCAGATCGTGCGAAACGCCCGCAAGGATCAGCGCCCGGTCCGAATCCAGCTGCTCGAGGTCGCGTGACATCTGATTGAAGGCTGCAGCAAGCGTTGCAACTTCCTCCGGCCCCTGCTCGGACAATGGCGGCACCTGCTCGCCACGGCCAATGGCGCGTGCGGCATGCTCGAGCGCCTTGAGCGGCCGACCGATGCTCAGCACCAGAAGCCAGGCCGCTACCAGGGACCCCAGGATCGCGATGACTCCCCAGCCGAGCCAGCGGGTCGCCATGATGCGGCGCACGCGCTCCGACGGCAGCATGATCCAGTACTGGTCCTCCGGATCCATTTCGTCGAGCTGGAAGCTCACATAGAAGCCGGATTGTCCGTAGAGCTCCCCGGTAAACCGGGTGTCGTTGCCGAGCCGGCGGCGGACCTGCTCCTGCACGATCTGCATCGTGGCACCGTCGGGCAGTGCGACGAGGGCATCGTTAGTCTCGGCGGGATAAAGCCTTATGCCTTCAAGCGTATTGAGTTCAGCCAGGAGTGCGAGACGCTGGTCGGCATCGGCCGCGAGCAAGGCAGACCGGGTGAGATTGACGACGCTGACCACGAGTTGCGCCAGCTGCCGCGTTCTGGGCTCCATGACATATTGCCGATAGATCTGGAACCAGCCGGCAAGCGAGATGCCGAGCAGCAGGACGATCAGCAGGAAGGTTCGCCAGAGCAGGGTTCTCGGCCACGGGAAACGCATCCGGTTCAGTTTCCGTCAGGAACGAAAACATAGCCGAACCCCCAGACTGTCTGAAGGTAGCGTGGTTTGGCCGGGTCTTCTTCGATGAGCTTCCGCAGCCGGGATATCTGAACGTCGATCGAGCGGTCGAACGCGTCATATTCGCGTCCTCGAGCCAGCTCCATCAGCTTGTCACGCGAAAGAGGCTCACGCGGGTGCTGCAGCAGCACCTTGAGCAGGGCGAACTCGCCCGTCGTCAGTGCCTGGCTTTCGCCTTTGCGGGACAGCCTGCGCGTGGACAGATCGACTTCGATGTCGCCGAAGCTCACGAGCGTATTGCCGGCAGTCGGTGCGCCAGGCAGGGCGCGTGGCCGGCGTCGGAGGACGGCATGGATCCTCGCGACCAGCTCACGGGGGTTGAAAGGCTTGGGCAGGTAGTCGTCGGCTCCGAGCTCCAGTCCGACAATGCGGTCCACCTCGTCTCCCCGGGCGGTCAGCATCACGACGGACAGCTCGCTGCCTGCAGCTCGCAGGCGCCTGCAGATCGACAGTCCGTCTTCCCCCGGCAGCATGAGATCCAGCACGAGCAGATCGAAATGCTCGCGCGCCAGTGCCCGGTCCATCTGCGCGGCATCGGGAACGGTTTTCACGGCGAAACCCTGCTCTTCGAGATAGCGTTCGAGCAGGCTGCGCAGTCTGTTGTCGTCATCGACAACCAGAATTCTGTGACGGTCTGTATTCATGCCTGAATGCTAAGCAATGCCCGGCAGGCTGTCAGCAATCCCTGCCGGTCTTTGGTGAGCAATTGTGAGCATGGGGCCGTCCTGCAACATGTGCTTACATTTTGTGAGGGCAGGCTCGTTCGGACAAGTGATAATGGAAACAAGGGGCGGGCGATCCGAGTCGGCCCGGGAATCAGAGTGTCATGTCCGGTCGTTTGCTTGTCTTCCTGCTGGGTCTCTCCTGTCTCGCTCCGGCGTGGGCGAG
This sequence comes from Uliginosibacterium paludis, assembly GCF_039631355.1. Taxonomy (NCBI): domain Bacteria; kingdom Pseudomonadati; phylum Pseudomonadota; class Betaproteobacteria; order Rhodocyclales; family Zoogloeaceae; genus Uliginosibacterium; species Uliginosibacterium paludis. The sequence continues at coordinate 48,376 of NZ_JBDIVF010000009.1, forward strand.
GGACGACCGTCCGCAGCGCATGCAACCGGCCCGGGAGATGCAGGAACTCCGGCGAGAAAGGATGCGCGAGTCGCGGGACGAGTTCCGGGCCATGCGTGAGCAGCTGCGGGAGCAGTCGCCGCGCGACGGCGGAGGCGCTCGCCGGGACTTTCGCGATGAGGATGCACAGGGGCCACGAGGTCCCGCGTTGCGGCGACTCGAACCCGAAGAGCGGGAGCGTTTGCGACGCACGATGCGCGAGGCGGCGCGCGAGCACTACAGTCGTTGAGGGTGAGTCGGCCCGCGCTACGGTAGAATTGCGCGGAAATGAACATTCTCGCGCTGGAAACTTCCACTGATCTCGCGTCCGTTGCCCTGCAATGGAACGGACAACTCACGAGCCTGCAACTTCAGAGCCCGCCCGCGCACTCTGCGACACTGCTTCCGGCCGTCCGGCGTCTGATGGACGAAGCGGGCGCCAGCTTCAAGGGGCTCGACCGGATAGCATGCGGAACCGGACCGGGCTCCTTTACCGGTGTCAGGCTGGCGTGCTCGGTGGCTCAGGGGCTTGCGCTGGCGGCAGGATGCGGCATCGTTCCGGTCTGCAGCCTTCTTGCGCTGGCAGAGGGGAGTGGCTTCAGCGAGGTGTATTGCGCGATGGACGCACGCATGAGCGAAGTCTATGTCGCGGCCTATCGGGCTTCCCCGGCTGGATGGCAGGAGGTTGTAGCTCCCTGCTGTGTTCCGCCTGCAGCGACCCCCTTTCCTGGTAAGGGAGACTGGCACGGGGTGGGAACGGCTTTTTCAGCTTATCCCTCAGTCATGGAAGGCTGTCAGGCCTGGCTGCATGACGCGCCAGTTTTTGCACAGCCGGATGCCGGCGCAGTCCTCGCGTTGGCGCGGATCGGGGCTGTGATCGATCCTGCCGGACTCACGCCCGTGTATGTCCGTGACCGCGTGGCGCAGACCATTGCTGAGCGACTGGCCGCTGGAGGACGCGCATGAGCGAGGAGTTTCTCCCGATGCTGGAGTCGGATCTCGATGAGGTCGTGATCTGCGAGCAGGCTGCAGCCCGGTCTCCCTGGTCGCGCGGAAATTTTGCCGACGCGCTGGCGGCGGGCAACTCAGGCTGGATCCTGCGTTCCGGGGGCGTTCTGGTGGCCCAGGCTGTTTTCATGAGCGTGCTTGATGAGGCGCACCTGCTGATCCTGAGTGTGTTGCCTGAGTGTCAGGGGCGAGGTCATGGGCGGCGCATGCTTGAGTGGATCTGGAGCAGAGCCCGCCTGGCAGGGGCACACAGCATCTTCCTGGAAGTGCGGGCGTCCAACGCTCGGGCGATTGCTCTTTATGAGTCGCTTGGCTTTGCCTTGATCGGTCGCAGGAAGGCGTATTACGCCACCGAGGACCATGGGCGTGAAGATGCCCTCGTGATGAGCGCGGTGTTGTGATGGCGACCGCGACAAGAAGCAGGCTGCTTGCCGAGATGGGGATCAGACCCGTCTGGCGTTTGCGCGGACAGACCGATGACGAGGTGGTGCCGGCTGTTCCGGTCAGTCATGAGGCATCCGCTGTGCCACCGGTTTCCGAAGCGCCGGCCAGGGAACGTCCCCGGGTGGAGCGCAAGCCGCTTGTGATCGCGCCCTTGCAGCCCGCTCAGGCCGAAGCAAGGCCGGCCGAGCTTGTGTCCGGGCAGGATTCCGTTGCGAGCATGGATTGGGATGCGCTGGAGGCAAGTATCCGGGCGTGTACCCGTTGTGGTCTGCACCGCCAGCGCAAGCAGGCCGTGCCGGGCGTGGGGGACCGGTCGGCAAAATGGTTGTTTGTCGGGGAAGGGCCCGGCGCTGAGGAAGATGCGAAGGGAGAGCCGTTTGTCGGCGCAGCGGGCAAACTGCTGGACGCGATGCTGGCCGCCATGGGCAAGCGCCGCGGTGAAGATGTCTATATCGCCAATGCGGTCAAGTGTCGCCCACCCGGTAACCGAACGCCAGAACCTGAAGAGATTCGTGCCTGTCTGCCTTTCCTGCATCGGCAGATCGAGTTGCTGAAGCCCGGGATGATCATGGCCTTGGGGCGTCCTGCTGCTCAGAGCCTGCTTGAGCGGGAGATCAAGATTGGCCCGGCCCGAGGCAAGCGCTTTGATTTCAAGGGCATTCCGGTGGTGGTCAGCTACCACCCGGCCTATCTGCTGCGTACGCCTGCAGACAAGGCGAGAGCCTGGGAGGACATGTGCTTTGCCTCCAGCCTTGCCGAATCAGGTGGTGCGTCCAGCGCGGACTGACCCATTGCGTGCCGCCATCGGAATCAGGCGACGCCGCGTCTTTCAACTCAGTGGCAGCGATCGTCCAGCAAGGCGACCGAGTCATATTCCCGCTGGTTGGCGTCATGTCTGCGCTTGACCAGATACATGGCGCTGGCCATGAACACCGCAAACATCGCGATCACGATATTGACCGATAGCCCGAGCATGATCAGCAAGGCATAAAGGCCCGTCATGATCAGGATGCTGAGGTTTTCATTGAAGTTCTGTACGGCGATCGAGTGGCCGGCGCCCATCAGCACGTGGCCCCGATGTTGGAGCAGGGCATTCATCGGCACCACGAAAAAGCCTGCGAGCGCGCCGACTGCGACCATCAGCACCATGGCAAGCGGTACATGCCGGATGAAAATCATGGCCATGATGCCGACAGCCATCGCGATGCCGAGCGGAATGACCCGGGGTGAGTGCCGCAGGCTGATGAACTTCGCGGCGAGCACCGATCCGATAGCTACCCCGACCGCTACGACGCCCTGCATGTTGGTGGCCTGGGAAAGCGTGAGTCCCAGATTGACCTTGGCCCAATCCAGAACAATGAACTGGAGCGTCGCGCCAGCACCCCAGAACAGTGTGGTTACGGCCAGTGAAATCTGGCCGAGCTTGTCGCGCCAGAGCAGGCGCACGCAGTGATTGAACTCGTGCACGAGAAAGAGTGGATTCTTGCGCAGCGGCCGATGATCTACGCCGGTGTCGGGTACATACATGTTGAAGATCGCGGCGACCACATAGAGCAGACCGATGAAGAGCACGCTCAGATCAACGCTCGTATTCAGGATCGGACCTTGAGAAGGAATGTGGAGACTGTTGATCCACTGGAGGGTCGCCGGGTGGATCAGCGCGCCTCCCAGGAGGGTGCCGAGAATGATCGCGCCCACTGTCAAGCCCTCGATCCAGCCGTTTGCGATCACCAGTTTTGCCGGAGGCAACATCTCGGTGAGGATGCCGTACTTGGCGGGCGAGTAAGCGGCAGCACCGAGGCCGACCACTGCGTAGGCGAGCAGCGGATGGAGGTCGAGGAACATCAGGGCACAACCGACGACCTTGATCGAGTTGCTGATCAGCATCACGCGCCACTTCGGCATCGAGTCCGCAAAGGCTCCGACGAAGGCTGCGAGCAGGACATAGGAGATGGTGAAGAAAAACTTCAGCAGCGGGATCTGCTCGGCAGGAGCATGCATGTCCATGAGCAGTGCGATGGCTGCTATCAGCAGCGCGTTGTCTGCCAGCGCAGAGAAAAACTGCGCGGCCATGACAATGTAGAAGCCCAAACCCATGTAAGCCCTTTGGTCACCTGCCATATTGACAGTCGAGGGGGCGTTTATACCACAGTCGCCTTGCCAGTCCTCGTGCAAGACACATTGCGAATTCTTTGTTCTTTCGCAATCGACGCTCCATTGCAGTTTGCGTACAATAATAAATAACCTTTATCAGGGAGGTCGATATGGCTGATCGCAGACTTCAGGTTTTTCACGCTGTTGCAAGACATGGCTCCTTTACGAGGGCCGCAGAGACGCTGTACATGACGCAGCCCGCGGTGACCTTCCAGATCAAGCAGCTTGAAGAGCAGTTCAATACGCGTCTTCTGGACCGTGGGCACGGCCGGGTCACCCTGACACCCGCAGGCGAAATCGTTTTCGCCTACGCGGAGCGCATTCTTGGCTTGTCTGACGAAATGGAAACCCGCATAGCCGAGCTGACGGACGAGCTGACCGGCGTGCTGACCATCGGGACGAGTCAGACCATTGCGGGCTACTGGCTTCCAATGCTGCTGGATGCCTTCATCAAGAAGCACCCCCGGGTTGTTCCGCGAGTATTCGTGGCGAACTCAGAGAACATCGAGAACCGGGTGGCCGCCCATGAGCTCGACGTCGGGCTGGTGGAAAAGCAGTCGGATGATCCGACACTCGAATGCACGCTGGCTTGTCAGGATGAGCTCAAGGTGATCGTGCGCCAGGGCCATGAGCTGGCTTCCGCAACCTCGCTCAAGGCGACCGACCTGCAGGGTTTTCCGTTTGTCGATCGCGATCCGGGAGCGGCTATCCGTGCGCTCGCCGAGGATTTCTTCCGACGCAATGGTGTGGCGCCAGAAACCCTGAATCGTCGTGGCGAACTGGGTTCGCTTCCTTCGATCCTGCATCTGGTGAAACAGGGATTCGGATTCGCGATCGTGGCGAATGCCGCGCTCAATGATTACAACAATCGCGGGCTTGTCGGCATTTCGCTTGAGCCCCGGCTGTTCTCCTCCTTGAACGTGCTGGTGCCGAAAGACCGTTTTCGCGCACGTCTGCACTCGACCTTTGCCGAGTTCGCGGTAAACATGTTCAGCAACATGCAGGTGAAGCCTCAGGCTCCTGCTGAAGTAACCGGTCTGACGCAGTCCGGAGTTGCCGACTCATGAGCAGACCGATCATCGCGCGGATCGACACGGCAGCCTTCCGACACAATTACCTGCTTGCCAAATCACGGGCTCCCGGCGCGCGGGCCTGGGCGGTCGTCAAGGCGAACGCCTACGGGCACGGGCTCCTGCGTTGCGCGGAAGCCGTCCGTGACGTGGCAGACGGATTTGCCTTGCTTGAGATCGGTGAGGCCGTGCAGCTGCGGGATGCCGGTTTTCGTCAGCCCATCGTCCTCCTTGAAGGGTTTTTCGCGGAGGATGACCTGCATGCTGCATCGGAATACGGCATCAGCTCGGCCGTTCACGGCGAGGAGCAGCTGCGGATGCTTGAACTCAGCGAACTGAGCCATCCGCTGGATGTGTTCGTCAAGCTGAATACCGGCATGAACCGTCTGGGATTCTCGCCGGCACGGCTTCCTCAGGTGCTTGCACGTCTTCGCGCAAGCGGGAAGGTGGGCCAGATTTCGGTCATGACGCACTTCGCCTGCGCAGATGGGGAAGGGATCAAGGCGCAACTCACTTCTTTCGACGATGCCGTGCACGGCGCGGTCGTGCCTGTCAGCGTGGCGAATTCCGCGGCGCTGCTGCGTTATCCGGAAAGCCATCGTGACTGGGTGCGGCCCGGCATCATGCTTTATGGCGGATCCCCGATTCCCGATATCGAGTCGGCTGCTGCGATCGGCCTCAAGCCGGTCATGACCTTGTCGAGCCGGATCATCAGTGTCCAGGAAATCGGTGCGGGTGATGCGGTGGGCTACAGCGCAACCCTGCGCGCAGACGGACCGATGCGCGTCGGCACGGTGGCTTGCGGTTATGCCGACGGCTATCCGCGTCATGCGAATACCGGTACGCCGATTCTGGTGAATGGTCGCCGTACGCGTACGATCGGACGCGTCTCGATGGACATGCTGGCATGTGACCTGACCGGGATTGATGCCGGAGTCGGATCGGAGGTCACGCTCTGGGGCGAGGGCATGCCGGCGGACGAGGTGGCCGCTGCTGCGGGTACGGTCAGCTATGAGCTGTTCTGTGCGCTGGCGCAGCGCGTACCGGTTGTCGAGTTCTGATGGCACGCGGCAAGACCGTTTATATCTGTACCGAATGCGGCGCTCAGAGCCCGAAGTGGCAAGGGCAATGTCCGGGCTGTGGTCAATGGAATACGCTGGTCGAGGGCGTTGCCGAACCCGCTGCGGGCAGCGGAGGGCGCTTTGCAGCGCTGGCGGCCGGAGCAGGGCGCTTGCAGAAACTCTCGGAGATCAATCCCGAAGAATCTCCGCGCGAGCCGACGGGGATCGAGGAACTGGATCGCGTGCTGGGGGGCGGACTTGTGCCCGGCATGGTTGTGCTGATCGGCGGCGATCCGGGTATCGGCAAATCGACCCTGCTGCTGCAGGCGCTGACGCGGCTTGCTCCGACGCGCAAGGCCTTGTACGTATCCGGTGAAGAGTCGGCCGAGCAGATCGCGCTGCGCGCGCGACGGCTTCAGCTCGAGGCAGGTGACTTGCCCCTGCTGCCCGAGATTTCTCTCGAAAAAATCGTCGCTTCGCTGCAGACCATCAAGCCGGACGTGGTGGTGATCGATTCGATCCAGACGCTGTATTCCGAATCGCTTCAGTCGGCCCCCGGGTCGGTAGCACAGGTTCGCGAATGCGCGGCGCAACTGACGCGACATGCGAAGGCGACTGGGACCAGCATGGTACTGGTCGGACACGTCACCAAGGACGGCGCGCTGGCGGGGCCGCGGGTGCTGGAACACATCGTCGACACCGTGCTGTATTTCGAAGGCGATACCCATTCGAGTTACCGACTGGTGCGGGCCATCAAGAATCGTTTCGGAGCGGTGAACGAGCTCGGCGTGTTCGCCATGACCGACAAGGGTCTGCGCGGCGTCTCGAATCCGTCCGCACTGTTTCTCTCCCAGCACCAGCAGCCGGTGCCGGGGTCCTGCGTGCTGGTGACTCAGGAAGGGACGCGCCCCCTGCTGGTCGAAGTGCAGTCGCTGGTCGATTCGGCATTCGGCAATCCGCGCCGTCTTTCGGTGGGGCTCGAGCAGAACCGGCTGGCCATGCTGCTCGCCGTCCTGCATCGCCACGCAGGCATTCAATGCGCTGACCAGGATGTCTTCATCAACGCGGTCGGTGGCGTGAAAATCTCCGAGCCGGCCGCCGATCTGGCCGTGTCGCTCTCGATCGTGTCATCGCTGACCGGCCGCGCGCTGCCTCCGCGTCTTGTGGCGTTTGGCGAGGTGGGGCTTGCCGGCGAGATCAGGCCTGCGCCGAGAGGTCAGGAACGCTTGCGGGAAGCGGCCAAGCTCGGCTTCGAAATCGCCATGATTCCGGCAGCCAATGCACCCAGGCAGCCGATTGAGGGCATCCGCGTGATTGCGCTGGATCGCATCGAAGATGCATTTACTGCACTGCGGGAATTTTGAACTTGTTTCAGTGCTGACTGGCGGGTAAGCTCGCGCCGCATCTTAAACAGCGTCGACCAGGGGATACGGATGAAGAAAAAATGGCTGATCGGAAACTGGAAGATGCACGGCAACCTTGCCAGCAACAAGGCGCTGGTCGGCGGCATCCTGGCTGCGGTGCCGAGTCTGCATGAGCAGGTTTCCATCGCGGTTTGTCCGCCGTTCCCCTATCTGTATCAGCTCGCCGAGCTGACCCGGGATACTTATCTGGGCTTTGGCGCGCAAAACGTTTCCGACCATCTTCAGGGGGCCTATACCGGCGAAACATCTCCTCTCATGGTCAAGGAGCTGGGCGGCAGTTACGCCATCATCGGCCACTCCGAGCGGCGGCAGTATCAGGGCGAGAATGACGGCCTCATGGGGCGCAAGGCGCTCGCCGCCATTGATGCCGGCCTGATTCCGGTGATCTGCGTCGGAGAGACCGCGGAGGAGCGCGATTCAGGGCGCACTCATGAAGTCCTGGCACGCCAGCTTGATGCGGCGTTCGGATATATCCGCACGGCGCATGACAAGATCATTCTCGCCTATGAGCCCCGCTGGGCGATCGGTACCGGCATCGCGGCCACGCCCGAGATCGTTCAGTCCGAGCATGAATTCCTTCGCCAGCGCATTGCCATCCGCGACAAGGCCTTCGCGGCAAAGCTGCCGATCGTCTATGGCGGTTCGGTCAAGTCCAGCAATGCAGCGTCCATTTTCTCCATGCCTGATGTTGACGGTGGCCTGATCGGCTCGGCCGCGCTCAATGCGCAGGAGTTCGTCACCATCTATGGCGAGTTGCTCAAGGCCATCGTTCCGGCAAACTCATGAGGCAGATCTTTCTCGATACCGAAACAACCGGTCTGGATTGGCGAGGCGGCCAGGACCGGATTGTCGAAATCGGGTGTGTGGAAATGATCGACCGGCGGCTGACCGGTCGGACCTACCACGTGTATCTCAACCCCCAGCGCGAGGTGGGGGATTCGGAGCGGATTCACGGCCTGTCTGATGAGTTTCTGGCGGACAAGCCGCTCTACAAGGCTGTTGCGAAAGAGTTTGAAGACTTCGTGACGGGTGCAGAGCTGATCATTCACAACGCCGCTTTCGATACCGGCTTCCTGAACATGGAGCAGGATCGGATCGGTCGGCCGAAGGTCACGGTGCTTTGTCCCGAGGTGCTGGATACGGTGAAGCTTGCCAAGGAGATGTTCCCTGGCAAGAAAGCGTCGCTGGACGCCCTGTGTGACCGCTACGGCATCAACAACTCGCACCGCACCCTGCACGGCGCCTTGCTTGACGCGGAGTTGCTGGCCGAGGTCTATCTGGCCATGACGCGTGGTCAGGAGAGCCTTTCGATCTGGGATGAGGCGCCTGCACAGGAGTCGAATACCAGCGAGTTGCAGGTCGAGGTCAGGAGTCGTGGTCTGCGCGTGCTTCGCGCAAACGATGAAGAACTTGCCGGTCACGCGACGGTACTCGCGGAGATTGCCAAGAAGGCAAACTGCCTCTGGTTGCCGCCAGCGCCCGCGGCGGAGTAAGCGCTGCCTTACTTCGTCCAGTAGCGCTCCGGGTCGATTTCAACTTTCACCTGCTCGCGCGCAAGCATCCGGGTGACGGCGTATTCCTTGCGCGATGTGTTCCTTGGCAAGGGAGCGCCGTATGACGAGCCCGCCGGGCTCAGCAGGCTCACCACGTCCGGCGCGTGCGCGAGTTTGCCGCGCTTGAGGACCAGTGCGACTTCGCCGTTTTCCAGTTGTACGAAACTGCCCGGCGGATAAATGCCTACTTCCTTGATCAGCGCGGCGATGACGGGATTGCGCTGATCGGCGGTAGAGGCCAGAAACATGGCCCGGGCGGCCTCCGACGCGGTCACCGGCTTGCGTGCGGCACGCGGGCTGACCTTGGCCGAGAAAGTGTCGGCAGTCTGGATCAGCAATGCTTCCTCGCTCGGCGTGGTGATCCCGAAAGGGTAACCGCCTCCCCCCGGCGCCTCATGATGTTCGAGTACCGCGCGCAGCCATACCGCGTCACTTACGCCGGCGCTCGTCAGCATGTCGTGGCCGAGTTTGGGGTGTCGCCGGATTTCTTCGCGCTGGGTTGCAGACGGCGCGATCCGCTGGCGACAGAGCTTCAGCTGCAGATCGATCATGCCGAGGTTCTGGGTGAGCGCTGCGCACACCAGGCTGCGGCGTCGCTCTGGAAGCCACCCGAGTCGTTGTGCGACCAGTTCGCACAGCACGGCAACATGCGCGCTGTGCGCGATGGGGTAACGCTGCTGATCGCTCAGTATCAACGCTGCAAGTGCGGTGTCCGCACTGCGTCGTGCCATGTCCTGGATCAGTCCGGACAGCGAAGCAAGCTGCGCGGGAAAGTCTTCCTGCAGACGGATTTTTTCGAGCAGCACTTCCGTTTCATCCAGAATGCTGCGCCAGACCTGAAACGGTCTGTACGCCTGACTCGGTGGCCGGGTGCGGGAAGGCGGTGCAACAGGCGATTCGGCGTAGAGACCGCGTGCTGCCAGGACTTGCCGCTGTGATTCGCGTGTAATGCGAAATCCCATGCACAGCAGGAGTTGTCCGTGCTCGTCAAACACATTCCAGGGCAGGGGGGCATTCAGCTCGAGCTGGTCGATGTGAATCCTGGATCGATGCATGGTGAAGGAGACTCCTCTGACAGACGCCCGCGCATGTTCGCCCGGGCCTGACGGTTCTACTCCGGATGAGGTACCGCACGCCTGCGCATTTTGCGCTGCACGCGGAGAGGCGATGTGAAAAAATGCGCACCTTGGATTGAACAGCCGGTAACGACATGAGCCAGAAACAGTACGACGAATCCTCTTTCCGTGTTCTCAAGGGGCTCGAACCCGTTCGTGAGCGCCCGGGCATGTACACGCGCACGGATTCGCCCTGTCACATGATTCAGGAGGTCATTGACAACGCCGCGGACGAGGCGTTGGCTGGCTTCGCCAAGAGTATTCATGTGCAGGTGCTGCGTGATGGCTCCATCACGGTTACGGATGATGGCCGTGGTATTCCCGTGGGGCCACATCCGGTCGAGAAAGTGCCGGTGGTGGTGCTCGCTTACACGGTGCTTCACGCGGGCGGCAAGTTCGACAAGAAGTCCGGCAATTCGGCTTATGCCTTTTCAGGCGGTCTGCATGGCGTGGGGGTGGCGGTCACGACCGCACTCTCCCTGCGCGTGGAGGTTGAGGTCAGGCGCGAAGGCAAGATCCATCAGGTGAGTTTTGTCGATGGTGGACGAGAAATCGGTGAGATCGTCGAGGCGGGTAACTGCGGTCGGCAGACCGGAACGCGGGTTCGGGTGTGGCCGGATGGCCGATATTTTGACTCGCCCCGGGTGCCGATGAATGAACTTGAGCGCCTCTTGCGCTCGAAAGCCGTTCTCCTGCCTGGTGTGCGCGTGATCCTGGAGATCGAGCAGGCCGACGGTTCTTTCAGCAAGCAGGACTGGCGCTACGAGGATGGCTTGCCCGGCTATCTGCGCGAGATGATGAATGGCTTCGAGCCTCTCGTTCCGGTTTATTCGACGGAAAAGTACGCGGGCGAAGATGAGGATTACGCGCCCGGAGAGGGCGCCGCCTGGGCCATCGGCTGGTTCGATGGTCACCAGATCGGTGAGAGCTATGTCAATCTGATTCCGACCGTGGCCGGCGGTACGCACGAGTCAGGTTTGCGGGCCGGCGTTTTCGAAGGCGTTCGCAACTTCATCGAGCATCACAGCCTGCTGCCAAAGGGAGTCAAGCTTCAGCAGGAGGATGTTTGCGGGCGAATGAGTTTCGTGCTGTCCGCCCGGCTGCTCGATCCGCAGTTCCAGGGGCAGGTCAAGGAAAAGCTCAATTCTCGCGAGGCGGTGAAGCTGGTTTCGTCGATGCTGCTCAATCCGTTCGAGGCTTGGCTGAATCAGAACGTCGAGCAGGGCAGGGCGATCGCTGATATCGCGATCCGGCAGGCGCAGTCCCGTCTGAAGGATGCGCAGAAGGTCGAAAAGCGCAAGAGCAGCGGCGTTGCCGTGCTGCCCGGCAAGCTCGCGGATTGCGAAAGCGGGCGCATCGATGAAAATGAGTTGTACCTCGTCGAAGGGGACTCGGCAGGTGGTTCTGCCAAGCTTGCGCGCGATCGCGAGACGCAAGCCATTCTCCCTCTGCGCGGCAAGGTTCAGAACGCCTGGGAAATTGACCCGAACAGGCTTTTCGCCAACGCCGAGATCCATGACGTCTCCGTTGCCATCGGCGTCGATCCGCACAAGGCGGACGCACCTGATGCCGTCCTGGCCAATCTTCGCTACGGCAAGATCATCATCATGGCGGACGCTGATGTGGATGGCTCCCACATTCAGACGCTCCTGCTCACGCTTTTTCTGCGCCACTTCCCGCGTCTGGTTGCGGCTGGCCATGTTTTCATCGCCTTGCCGCCGCTGTATCGGGTGGACGTACCCGCGCAGGGCAAGAAACGTCCTCCCAGAAGGTTCTACGCACTGGATGACGGCGAGCTGACTTCGATCCGGGATCGTTTGATCAAGGAAGGTTTCAGGGAGGATCAGCTTGAGGTAGGTCGCTTCAAGGGGCTGGGAGAAATGCAGCCCGCGCAGCTCAAGGAAACGGCCATGGCTCCGGCAACGCGTCGTGTGCTTCCGGTAACGCTGGGCGAGCTCGCGCACGCCGAAATCGACGCGCTCTTTGACTTGCTCATGGGCAAGGGCGAGGCCTCTGGGCGGCGTGCCTGGATGGAGCTCAAGGGCAATCTCGTCGAAGCGGATCTGTGATGGAACACTCCGAACTGCCCCGGGAGTTCGGTGGGCGTCGCTATCACGCCTACAACGACTGGGTCAGGCGTGAGCATGGCGGTCGTCTGCAGAAAATTTCCATCGATGCCGGCTTTACCTGCCCGAATCGCGATGGCAGTCTCGGCACAGGTGGCTGCAGCTTTTGCAACAACGACGGATTTACGCCCTCTTATCTGCGGGAGCAGCCGCGGCTAGAGGATCAGATCGAAACGGGTCTGACCTTCATGCGCCGTCGCTATCCCGAAACGAAGCGCTTTCTGGCCTATTTCCAGAGTTACTCGAATACCTACGGTGAGCTGGATGTAGTCAAGAGTGCCTATGCGGCGGCGCTGGCGCATCCCGGAATTGACGGTCTGGTGATCGGAACCCGACCTGACTGTCTGTCCGACGAGATGCTTGACCATCTCGCCATGCTTGCCCGGAAACATGTCGTCGAACTGGAGATCGGTATCGAATCCTGTTCTGACGCGGTGCTGCGGGAATGTCTGCGCGGACACGATTTTGCGAGCACGCAAAGCGCGATTCGTCGTGCGGCGGCGCGCGGGCTTTTCATTACCGGCCACTTGCTGGTCGGATTGCCGCGGGAGACGCGTCAGAGTCTGATTGACGGCGCGCGCGAGCTTTCGGCGTTGCCGATCGATGCGCTGAAATTTCATCAGCTCCAGATCGTCCGGCATACGCGGCTTGCGGTGCAATATCAGCGTAATCCGGATAGCGTTCCGCTGCTCTCCCCGGACGAATATGTCGATCGGGTCGTGGATATGCTCGAGCTTTTACCTGCGCATATGAAGGTGCAGCGGCTCGGGAGTGAAGTGCCTCCCTCGCTACGGGTTTCTCCTGATTGGGGGCTGCGTTTATCGGCTTTTCCTGCCTTGCTCAACACCCGCTTCAAAGCCCGCCAGACCTGGCAATCCCGTCTCGCTCCGGTTCGCGAAGGGCCAGTTGCCTGAAAATTTGATCAAACGACGCTGCAGCCCAGAAAAAAGTGCTTTTTCGGCGACAGAGGGACTATACAGCGCCCGACAAGGCTCTATACTCGGCCCTGCAGAAATGCACACCCATTTTTAACCGGAGATAACGCATGAACAAGACCGATCTGATCGCAGCGATCGCTGAGAAAACCAATCAGTCCAAGGTTGCTACGGGCGAGTTCCTGGATGCTGCCGTTGCCGTGATCGAAGAAACTGTTGCTGCTGGTGACTCGGTGACCCTGGTTGGTTTCGGCACTTTCAAGGCCGCCGCCCGCGCCGCTCGCGAAGGCAAGAACCCGAAGACTGGCGAAAAGATCAAGATCGCAGCGACGACCGTGCCGCGTTTCTCTGCAGGTGCCGGCTTCAAGACCAAGGTTGCTGCCAGCAAGCCGAAGAAGGCTGCCAAGAAGTAAGCTGCAATACCGGTTTCAGAACAGGGCACCTTCGGGTGCCCTGTTTGTTTTGTTCGCCCCGTTTTGCGTCTTGTTTGCCGCGATACCGTGCAGGAAAAAGCCGTTGCTTGTCGGCTTTGCGCCAAGCCTGGTCCATTCACCGCGAGGGGCTGGCGAATGTGATAGCATCGCCGGTTTGTTGGTTTTCTAGCCGGGCGTTTTTGCCGCGAACGAAAACAGTTTGCTTGCCGAAGTGATCTCGTTTGCTGTGTCCGCCCACTGTTCTGCTTCCAAGGATATTCCGCATGCAAACGAATGAAGTGACGCTTGGCGCGCTCGAGCGCCGCATCGACCTGACCGTTAACCTCAGCGACGTCGAAGCGCAGGTTTCAGAGCGCCTGAAGCGCTTGAGCCGTACCGTGAAGATGGCTGGTTTCCGCCCCGGCAAGGTGCCGATGAAAATGGTCGAGCAGTCCTATGGGCCCCAGGTTCGCAACGAAGTCCTGGGTGAGTCCGTCGAAAGCGCCTTCTCCAGAACGGTTCAGGAACAGAATTTGCGTGTTGCTGGCTATCCGAACATTGAGCCGAAGGCTTCTTCGGCCGAGGGCCAGATGGAATTCGTCGCGACTTTCGAAGTCTTCCCCGAAGTGGTGGTGGGTGATCTCGCCGCTGCCGAAATCGAGCGTCCGCAGCTGAGCGTTGGCGAAGCTGAAGTTGAGCGCACGATCGAAGTGCTTCGCAAGCAGCGCACCAGCTATGAGAAGGTTGAGCGCGCCTCGGCAGAAGGCGATCGCGTGGTAATCGATTTCACCGGCCGCAAGGATGGCGAGGTGTTTGAAGGTGGCCAAGCCAGCGATTTTGCCGTGGTTATCGGCAGCGGTCAGATGCTTCCCGATTTCGATGCAGCGCTGGCTGGGCTCTCGATCGGTGAAAGCAAGACCTTTGATCTGACCTTCCCGGAACAGTATCAGGCTGCGAATCTCGCGGGTCAGACCGTTCAGTTCGAAATCACCATGAAGGGTGTTGAAGGTCCGATTCTTCCTGAGGTTGATGCGACCTTCGCAAAGGCGCTGGGCGTGGTGGATGGTGATGTCGCCAAGATGCGTGAAGAGATCAAGGCCAATCTCGAGCGCGAAGTGGCACGTCGTATCCGTGCCCGTGTGCGTGATCAGGCCCTGGACGCCCTGAACAAGGCCTGCAGCTTCGAGGTGCCGAAGGCTCTGGTTGATGGCGAAGCAGGCCGCATGGCTGAGGCTGCCAAGCGCGATCTCGCTCAGCGTGGCGTCGATGTGAAAAACGTACCGGTCAGCAAGGACTGGTTTACCGAGCAGGCAGCCAATCGTGTCAAGCTTGGGCTCGTTGTTTCCGAAATCGTTGGCAAGAACGGCCTCGCAGCCAAGCCGGAGCAGATTCGCGCTCGCATCGAGGATATGGCTCAAACCTACGAACAGCCGGACGAAGTGGTGCGCTGGTACTACTCCAAGCCCGAGAATCTGCGCGATATCGAGGATTCTGTGGTTGAAGACAATGTTGTCGAATGGGTGCTCGCTCAGGCGAAAGTCGCCGACAAGGGCTTTACTTTTGAAGAGCTGATGGAGCAATCTCAGGCTGCGTAAGCTCAGTGAGGAACGGAGTCGGTCGGTTTGGGCCGGCTCCGGCTTGATGATGACTGAAGGGGGACGGCTTTGAAATTCTCAAACACGCAGCACTCTGATTGGGATCCGGTGGGCCTGGGCCTCGTGCCCATGGTGGTCGAACAAAGCGGTCGCGGCGAGCGCTCCTACGACATCTATTCGCGTTTGCTCAAGGAACGCGTGGTGTTTCTCGTGGGCCCGGTCAACGATGTGACGGCCAACCTGATTGTTGCCCAGCTTCTGTTCCTTGAATCCGAGAATCCGGACAAGGATATTTATTTCTATATCAACTCACCGGGTGGTTCCGTGACTGCCGGCATGTCGATTTACGACACGATGCAGTTCATCAAACCGAACGTGAGCACGCTCTGCATTGGTCAGGCTGCCAGCATGGGCGCATTCCTGCTCGCTGCAGGTGCCGAGGGCAAGCGTTTCTCCCTGCCGAATTCCCGCATCATGATTCACCAGCCGCTTGGCGGATTCCAGGGTCAGGCTTCGGACATTGAGATTCACGCTCGCGAGATTCTTTCTCTGCGCGCGAAACTCAATGACATGCTGGCCAAGCACACGAAGCAGCCGGTCGAACGGATCGAGAAAGATACGGACCGCGACAACTTCATGTCTGCTGAAGAAGCCTGCGCTTACGGCCTTGTCGACAAGGTTCTGACCAGCCGTGGCGACGTGGCCTGAGTCGATCATCTCTTTTAAGGAAGGCTGAAAATGACGGACAAGAAGTCTGGCAGCGAGAAGCTGCTTTACTGTTCGTTCTGCGGCAAGAGTCAGCATGAGGTTCGCAAGCTGATCGCGGGGCCCTCCGTATTCATCTGTGATGAATGCATTGACCTCTGCAACGACATCATTCGCGATGAAATCGGCAGCGATGCTTCTGGCCGTATGGACAAAGGCGAGCTGCCCACGCCTCGCGAAATCGCGGAAATCCTCGATCAGTACGTAATCGGGCAGGGGCCGGCCAAGCGTATCCTGGCCGTGGCGGTGTACAACCACTACAAGCGCCTGCGCCATCAATCGAAGGCGACGGACGAGGTCGAGCTTGCCAAGAGCAACATCCTGCTCATCGGCCCGACCGGTTCCGGCAAGACGCTGCTGGCCCAGACGCTCGCTCGTCTGCTTAATGTTCCTTTCGTGATGGCTGACGCCACGACACTTACCGAAGCCGGTTACGTCGGTGAGGATGTGGAGAACATCATCCAGAAGCTTCTGCAGAAGTGCGACTACGATGTGGAGCGCGCTCAGCAGGGCATCGTCTATATCGACGAAATCGACAAGATTTCGCGCAAATCGGACAACCCCTCCATCACCCGTGATGTGTCGGGCGAGGGGGTGCAGCAGGCGCTGCTGAAGCTCATCGAAGGCACGGTTGCTTCGGTGCCGCCTCAGGGCGGGCGCAAGCATCCGAATCAGGACTTCGTTCAGGTCGACACGGCCAACATCCTGTTCATTTGTGGCGGCGCCTTCGACGGTCTGGAAAAAGTGATCCGGAATCGTACCGAAACGGTCGGCATCGGATTCGGTGCCGAGGTGCGCAGCAAGACGGATATCAAGGTTTCCGAGGCTTTCCGTCAGTGCGAACCGGAAGATCTGATCAAGTTCGGCCTGATCCCTGAGTTCATCGGCCGTCTTCCTGTCGTGGCTACGCTGCAGGAGCTGGACGAGGCAGCACTGATCCAGATTCTGATCGAGCCGAAGAATGCGCTGATCAAGCAATACGCCAAGCTCTTCTCGATGGAAGGTGTCGAGTTGGAAGTACGGCCTGCTGCGTTGCAGGCAATTGCCAAGCGAGCCATCAAGCGTCGCTCCGGCGCACGTGGTTTGCGCTCCATTCTCGAGAGCGTGCTTCTGGATGTCATGTATGAACTGCCCGGCATGGAAAATGTCGAAAAGATCGTGGTGGATGAAAACACCATCGAATCCGGCGCAGCCCCGCTTCTGATGTATTCGGAGCAAGCGAAGGTTTCAGGTTCGAACTGAGCTGTTTCCCGACGGCTCGGTCGGGCTTGAAACCCCGGTTGTCACCCTCATGTAGCAAGCGTGCAGCCTCATTAGGACAAAAACATGACTAGCAAGCCTGAGCTCCCCCCTGAAGTGATCGAACTGCCCCTGTTGCCCCTGCGTGACGTGGTGGTTTTTCCCCACATGGTGATTCCGCTGTTTGTGGGTCGTCCGAAGTCGATCAAGGCACTCGAAGTTGCCATGGAGGCTGGCAAGAGCATTCTTCTCGTGGCGCAGAAATCCGCCGCGAAAGATGAGCCCTCGGCTGACGATCTGTATGACATCGGGTGCGTCGCCAACATTCTCCAGATGCTCAAGCTGCCTGACGGAACCGTGAAGGTTCTGGTCGAGGGTACGCAGCGTGCCCGCCTTGAACGCGTCGAAGAGCAGAAAGCGCTGTTCGTGGCCGAGGTTACGCCGGTCGCGAACGATGAGCGTGGTACGCACGAAGTCGAAGCCATGCGGCGTGCCATCATCAGCCAGTTCGACCAGTACGTTAAGCTCAACAAGAAGATCCCGCCTGAGATCCTGACTTCTTTGGGGGGTATTGAAGAGGCCGGACGTCTGGCGGACACCATTGCCGCCCATCTTCCGCTCAAGCTTGAGCAGAAGCAGGCTGTGCTTGAACTCTTCAACGTGGGTGAGCGACTCGAACGCCTGCTCTCTCAACTCGAAACCGAACTCGACATCCTTCAGGTCGAGAAGCGTATCCGTGGCCGCGTAAAGCGCCAGATGGAGAAAAGCCAGCGCGAGTACTACCTCAACGAGCAGGTCAAGGCGATCCAGAAGGAGCTTGGTGAGGGCGAAGACGGCGCGGATCTCGAAGAGCTCGAGAAGAAGGTCAACACTTCCGGTCTTTCCAAGGAAGCGCTTGCCAAGGCCCAGTCCGAGCTCAAGAAGCTCAAGCTGATGTCGCCGATGTCTGCAGAGGCTACGGTCGTTCGCAACTTCATCGAAACGCTGACCGGACTGCCCTGGAAGAAGAAGTCTCGCATCAGCAAGGATCTGGCCGAAGCACAGAAAGTGCTCGACAAGGATCACTTCGGGCTCGATAAGGTCAAGGAACGCATCCTTGAATATCTGGCTGTGCAGCAGCGCGTTGATCGCCTGAAGGCTCCGATCCTGTGTCTGGTTGGCCCTCCTGGTGTGGGGAAGACCTCGCTCGGGCAGTCGATCGCCAAGGCAACGAATCGCAAGTTCGTTCGCATGGCACTGGGTGGCGTGCGCGATGAAGCTGAAATCCGCGGTCACCGCCGGACCTATATTGGTTCCATGCCCGGCAAGATCCTGCAGAACATGACCAAGGTTGCGGTACGCAATCCGCTGTTCCTGCTCGACGAGGTTGACAAGATGGGTGCCGATTTCCGTGGCGACCCGTCGTCTGCCTTGCTGGAAGTGCTCGACCCTGAACAGAACTCGACCTTCGTCGACCACTATATCGAGGTGGAATACGACCTCTCCGAAGTCATGTTCGTGGCCACGGCGAATTCGTTCAACATTCCAGCTCCGCTGCTGGACCGCATGGAGATCATTCGTCTGTCCGGTTACACCGAAGACGAGAAGGTCAATATTGCCCAGCGTTATCTTCTGCCCAAGCAGATGAAGAATAACGGCGTCAAGGCGAACGAATTATCGGTTACGGAAGAGGCGCTTCGCGACATCATCCGTTACTACACTCGCGAGGCGGGCGTGCGCAGTCTTGAGCGCGAGGTTTCCAGAATTTGCCGCAAAGTGGTGAAGGCGCTCGTGTTGAAGAAGCGCGAATCCAAGGTGATCGTCAACGCGAAAAACCTGGACAAGTATCTCGGCGTGCGTCGATTCTCCTTCGGAATGGCCGAGAAGGAGAATCAGGTCGGGCAGGTGACAGGCCTGGCCTGGACGGAAGTAGGTGGCGAACTCCTGACCATCGAGGCGGTCAATCTCCCTGGCAAGGGCAAGATCATCACGACCGGCAAGCTGGGCGAGGTGATGCAAGAGTCGATTCAGGCGGCCTTGTCTGTCGTGCGAAAGCGCGCCCGGCAACTCGGTATTGCCGAGGACTTCCACTCCAAGAGCGATATTCACATCCACTTGCCGGAAGGTGCTACCCCCAAGGACGGGCCCTCGGCCGGTATCGCGATCGCCTCAGCGCTGGTTTCTGTGCTGACAGGTATTCCGGTTCGGGCAGATGTGGCGATGACGGGTGAAATCACCTTGCGTGGAGAGGTCTTGCCGATCGGTGGGCTGAAGGAGAAGCTGCTTGCGGCGGTGCGTGGCGGTATCCAGAAGGCGCTGATTCCGGAAGAGAACGTGAAGGATCTGGCTGACCTTCCGCCTGATATCAAGGATCGTATTGAGATCGTTCCGGTGCGCTGGTTCGACAAGGTGCTGGAACACACGCTGGAGCGTCAGCCCGAGCCGCTGCCTGATTCGACTGAAGTGGCTGCAGCACCTGCCATTGCAGAGGCGGAGACCGAGGACGGATCAGGAACCGGTGTGGTTACCCACTGACAAAAAACGGGTCTGGTACATCCAGGCCCGTTTTTCCGTCGGCTATCTGCTCTCAAGCCGTTTTTTCGCAGGCCGATATATGATCACGGTTCAGGGCATTGCTGCCCGTGTTCAGGAGTTTGAATGTCTCAATCTGCTGTTTCGCAGGCATCCGGCGTCCGTGCCGGCGTGCTGTCGCTGAATATCAATTCCAAGACGGCCTTGTATGCGGCCTACATGCCCTTCTTGAAAGGCGGCGGCTTGTTCATTCCGACCAATCGTGCCTATGTGTCCGGCGATGAGATTTTCATGCTTTTGCAGTTGATGGATGATCCCCAGAAGCTGGCCGTCAAAGGCAAGGTTGTGTGGCTCACGCCTGCAAACGCCCAGAATGGCAAGACGCAGGGCGTGGGGGTGCAGTTCGAGCCCGACGAGGGCGGCACGGCCGTCAAGATCAAGATCGAGCAGATTCTCGGTGGAGCCATCGGGTCCAATCGCCCAACCCATACGCTTTGATCTTGTTACGCGATGTACCGGGAACCGGGCTTGTGAGCCCGGTTTTTTGTTTCAAAGGGACGTTTCATGTATGTAGATTCACATTGCCATATCGATTTTGAAGATCTCGTTGCGCAGGGCGATGCATTGTTTGACCGCATGAGTGCCGCCAAGGTCAGTCATGCCGTGTGTATTGGCGTCAATCTCGAAAACATCGGGCGAGTGTTGGAGTTGGCGAACTCCCGTGCGAACCTCTTCGCGACTGTTGGGGTGCATCCGGAATACACCGAAGGCGAGGAACCCGATCTGGACCGTCTTGTAGCATTGGCAGCTGACCCGAAAGTGATTGCGATCGGAGAAACGGGCCTGGACTACTACTGGCACAAGGACAAGCCGGAATGGCAGCGTGATCGTTTTCGTACGCATATCCGTGCTGCTCGGGCCTGCAAGAAGCCGCTCGTTATTCATACCAGGGATTCGGCAGAGGACGTGATCAGGATTCTTTCAGAAGAGCAGGCCGAGGAGGTTGGTGGCGTCATGCACTGCTTTACCGAAAATCTTGAGGTGGCGCGTGCCGCCATCGAACTTGGATTCTGCATCTCCTTCTCCGGCATTCTCACCTTCAAGAATGCGACACAGGTGAAGGATGTTGCGGCCGCCGTTCCGCTCGACCGGATCCTCATAGAAACGGATTCCCCTTATCTGGCGCCCGTGCCTCATCGAGGGAAAATGAACGAGCCCTCCTACGTTCCGCATGTGGCCGCAGAACTGGCCAGGCTGCGGGGTATCACGCTTGAGGAGGTAGCTGCTGCTACGACAGCCAACTTCTTCCGGCTCTTCAGAACGGCTTTGGTAACACCCTAAGGGTTGCTGGATTGCGCGCCTGTATCTTTTACTGGCGGGGATGGACTGTGCGGACTGAACTGCGCACAGGACCGGCACGTGCAGGGAATAGAGGGCTATCGTGTTGATGCCGCTCTGAGCATCGGATCTGGCCTATTGCATGAGAGGCTCGCTGATCGGGCGCCGCACCGGTGACCCCGTGCGGAGCGCTCAGGATAGCGGGCACCGGCGCCTCGAGAAGCCGCGGGTGGCGATCCGCGGCTCTGTGCAGGACTGTTGCCTTCAGCTCGGGCAGTTCAGTCCGTATGAGCGGAAAATGATCTTTGCCGACTCCGTGGCTTCTGGGGATGGCGCATGGATGTCGGCCAATTCGTATTTCATGCCCATTTGTTCCCACTTGAAGCGACCAAGCTGGTGGAACGGCAGCACATCAACACGTTGCACGTTTCCGAGTGAGGCCGCGAAGGATGCGACCCCCTTGATGTTGTCGGCCGCGTCGGTGTGTCCGGGGACAAGCACGAAGCGCAGCCAGATCGGACGGCCGCGCGCAGCCAGCCGGCGTGCAAATGCCAGAACCGGTTCAACGTGTTTGGCAGTGACCTTGAGGTGGGTGGCAGGATCCCAGCTCTTGATGTCCAGAAGGAAGAGATCAATCTTGGACAGATCTTCGTCGGTCAGCCGGTCTCCCAGGTAGCCGTTTGTATCCAGCGCCGTGTGTATTCCCAAGTCATGAGCGCCACGAAGGATGTTCATGACGAAGGGCGCCTGAACCAGCGGCTCACCACCCGATATCGTGACGCCACCGCCGGCGAAGCGCAGGTAGTCCTTGTATTTCTTGAGCTCGTCCAGGATGTCGTCTGCGCAGACGATCTGGCCGTTCTTCATTTTCCAGGTGTCGGGGTTGTGACAGTAGGTACAGCGGAATTCACAACCCGTGGTCCAGAACACCACACGCATTCCCGGGCCGTCGACGGCCGAGCCGGTTTCCTCAGAGTGAAGGAAGCCCCACCGTCCTTCTTTTGCCATGCGTTCCGCTTCGGCATCATCGATCTGGTTTTCGTTCGCGCGCAGCTCGTATCGGCTGGCTTTGAGCGGACGTGTATTGCCTTGATTTTCCGGGGTCATCTATCGGGCACGTTCCATGAAGTAAAAGGTCTCGGCACCGTTGGCACAGTACCGAGACCTGAGTGTGACGCAATCGGCAGTGATCGGGAAAGGGAACTTCAGTCCCTTTCCCGGGAGCAGATCAGACCTCGCCGTGGAAGGTGCGGTTGATCACGTCAAGCTGCTGTTCCTTGGTCAGCTTGATGAAGTTCACCGCATAACCCGAAACACGGATGGTCAGTTGCGGATACTTCTCCGGATTTTCCATTGCGTCGATCAGCGTGTCACGGTTGAGCACGTTGATATTGACGTGGAAACCCGTCGTGCCGAAGAAACCATCCAGCGAGCGTGCCAGGTTGGCGACCTGATCGGTACGGGTGTTGCCCAGACCGCTCGGCACGATGGAGGATGTCAGCGAGATACCGTCCTGGCAGTGCTCGTACGGGATCTTGGCGACCGACATCGCGGACGCAATGAAGCCCATCTTGTCACGGCCATGCATCGGGTTAGCACCCGGTGCGAAAGGCTCGCCAGCGCGACGACCGTCCGGCGTGTTGCCGGTTGCCTTGCCATACACGACGTTCGAGGTGATGGTCAGCACCGATTGGGTGTGCAGCGCGTTGCGGTAAGTCGGATGCTTGCGCAGCTTGTTCATGAAGGTTTCGGCCAGCCACGAAGCGTACTGGTCGACACGATCGTCGTTGTTGCCGAATTTCGGGAAATCGCCTTCGATCTGGTAGTCAGTGATCAGGCCCTTGTCGTCGCGGACAACCTTGACCTTGGCATTCTTGATGGCGGACAGCGAGTCAGCAACCACCGACAGACCGGCAATGCCGAAAGCCATCGTGCGCAGCGGGTTGTAGTCATGCAGCGCCATTTCGATACGCTCGTAAGCGTACTTGTCGTGCATGTAGTGGATGCAGTTCATGGCATTCACATAGGTGCGGGCCAGCCACTCCATCGCGATATCGAACTTTGCCATCACATCGTCGAATTCCAGATACTCCGTCTTGACCGGCTCGAAAGCGGGCATGACCTGGTCACCCGAGACTTCGTCGCGACCGCCGTTGATTGCGTAGAGCATGCACTTGGCGAGGTTCACACGAGCGCCGAAGAGTTGCATCTGCTTGCCGACGCGCATGGCGGAAACGCAGCAGGCGATGGCGGTGTCGTCACCCCATGCCGGACGCATCAGTTCGTCGGACTCGTACTGGACGGACGAGGTGTCGATCGAAACCTTCGAGCAGAACTGCTTGAAGCCTTCCGGCAGCTTGGGCGACCAGAACACGGTCATGTTGGGCTCCGGTGCCGGTCCAAGCGTGTAGAGGGTGTTCAGGAAGCGGAAGGAGTTCTTGGTTACCAGCGCGCGGCCGTCTTCCGACACGCCACCAAGGGACTCGGTCACCCAGGTCGGGTCGCCGGAGAACAGCGCATCGTATTCCGGCGTACGCAGGAAGCGAACGATACGGAGCTTGATGACGAAGTCATCAATGATTTCCTGGGCTTGAGATTCGGTGATCGTGCCTTCAGCCAGATCGCGTTCGAAGTAGGCGTCGAGGAAGGTGGAGGTGCGGCCCAGCGACATGGCGGCGCCGTTCTGCTCCTTCACGGCGGCCAGATAACCGAAGTACAGCCACTGCACGGCTTCCTTGGCGGTGCTTGCAGGCTTGGAGATATCAAAACCGTACTTGCTGGCCATGACCTTCAGCTCTTTGAGGGCCTTGACCTGTTCGGACAGCTCTTCGCGGTCACGGATGATTTCGTCGGTCGAGTGGGCGCCATCGATGCTGCGCTTCTCGGCTTGCTTGGCTGCGATCAGCTTGTCGACACCGTAAAGGGCGACACGACGATAGTCGCCGATGATGCGGCCGCGGCCGTAAGCGTCGGGCAGGCCGGTCACGATGTGCGAGGAGCGAGCCTTGCGCACATCTTCCGGATAGGCATCAAAAACGCCGTCATTGTGGGTCTTGCGATACTTCGTGAAGATCTCGCGAACCTTGGGATCGGCTTCGTAGCCGAAGGCTTTCAGCGAGGTCTCGACCATGCGCCAGCCGCCATTCGGGAAAATGGCACGCTTGAGCGGGGCTTCGGTCTGCAGGCCGACGATGACTTCATTGTCCTTGTCGATGTAGCCGGCATCGTGGGCGGTGATGGAGGTCGGGATCTGGGACACGTCCAGAACGCCTTTTTCGCGCTCCTTGACGAAGAGTTCGGAAAGCTTGGCCCAGATCGCGGTGGTGCGGGGGGTAGCAGGGGCCAGGAATGTATCGTCGCCTTCATACGAAGTGACGTTCTTCTGGATGAAGTCGCGGACTTCAACCTTTTCCTGCCATTCGCCGCCCTTGAAACCGCGCCATGCATGGGCAACAGCTGCATCGAGGGTGAGAGTGTCACGTTCAGACATAAGAACCTCCAGTGATTGAATCAAAACCTGTGTGCCCCGATCGGGCCTTTCAAGGCCGGTCGCCATTGTGTGCCGCCCGGCTGCGTATTCCTTGAGTCCTGTACATCGGGGCGGGATGTCTTCACCGCGCCCTGTACTCTGTGGCCCCAATGCTAGATATTGTTAGAAGTGAATCCGAATCGAATGTTCGGATTTCGACATAAAGGATTGTGAAGGTGCGGCGCAGCAATTTTGATTGCTGTGTAACCTCATGATTTAAAACGTTTAAAAAGTGATTTTGAGGGGTTTCAGACAAAAGCGGATTTGAATGCACCCTCCGGGGCCGAAAACAGAAACGATTTTTCATGATCTATCTCAATTCGGGCCCGGAGGCGCCCCCCGGCGATACCGCTTTATTGCCTCAGCTAGAACTCTAGTCCGCGTGCTCGCGAAGTAAATCACTTACATCGCAACAAGGCTCTGACGACCCCACCAACTCTGACTCGCTTCGAGCTCAACCGGCTTGGTGATTGCCCCGGCTTCAACGCAGAGGAAACGCCGGAATGCGTTGTCCGGCAAATCTCCGATGGCGGCGCAGGTCTGCTCCCAGGGATTCCAGACCACGGTATCGGGCATGTTTTCGGTGTTGATGCCCAGCGCCTGGCGATCTTCCCGGAGCAGGAGCGGATTGGCGGTTTCCCTGTAAAGGCGTGTCGTTTCCCGATCAATGGAAACGAATGTGCCAGTCTCGGTATGCTCAGTACCCGTCAGCAGGTCGCGGTATTGCTGACCCCGCAGGCCTTCCAGTTGAACTTCCTCGGCTTCCTTGACCCTCATGTAGGTATGAAGCGCGGCAGTGAAGCTCAGCGAGGCGTCACCGGTGTTTTCGACTTCGAACTCCATATCCAGGCGTGCGCCCGTGATGCTGATGCTGAATTCGGCGGCAAATGGGTGAGGCCAGATGGCACGGGTTTCGGGGGTGTCGGTGATTCTGAAAACCGCCATGGCGAAATCATCGCCGCCGCGTGCCAAAACCTTGCTCCATTGCATGTTGCGAACGAAGCCATGCTGCGGCAGGGGCCCCGTCTTGCCGAATTGGGGAAAGCAGATCGGCACACCGCCGCGAATCGCCGCGCCGTTGTCGTAGACGGCTTGCTCGGAGAGGTAGATTCGCTCTTCTCCACCAGCGGGTTTCCAGGAAACCAGATGAGCGCCATGAAGCAGAATGATGGCTTCGGCACCGGCGGGTGTGGTCAGGGAGACGGCGGGAACGCCATTAAAAGTGATGTCTTGCGTGCTGGCTTGTGGCATGTGTCGAGTTCCATGACAGGTTGAATCAGGCATCGGGGTGGCAGAAACAGTCGGTCGTATGGTCGTTGACCATGCCGCTGGCCTGCATGAAGGCGTAACAGATCGTAGTGCCGACAAACTTGAAGCCGGCTTTGCGCAGTGCTTTCGACATGGCGTCGGACTCGGCGGTAGAGGCTGGAACAGCCGAGAGATCCTGTGGCGAGCGGATGAAGGGTTTTCCATCCACAAAGCGCCAGAGATATTCCGCCACGCTGCCATGCTGCGCTCTCAGGGCGATCCAGGCGGCTGCATTGCCGATCGCGGCCTGGATCTTGGCCCGGTTCCGGATGATCCCGGCGTTGTTCATCAGGCGGGTCACATCGGTCTCGTCGTAAGCTGCGATCCGCTCGATATGGAATCCGTCGAAGGCTTGGCGATAGTTGTCCCTTTTTTTCAAGACGGTGATCCACGACAGGCCGGCTTGTGCAGCCTCAAGGCAGAGAAGTTCGAACAGGCGCTGCTCATCGTGGCAGGGAACGCCCCATTCCCGGTCGTGGTAGTCCCGATAGATCGGGTCGGCAGAGGTGGCCCAGTTGCCGAGCCAGGCACAACGCGTCCGGGAGCCGCTCATTCGGAGAGTTCGCTGATGGGACGCAGGATGCGAATGTGCGGCAGTCCCTTCATTTTGCCGATCAGGCTCAGCACGCCTCTCGCGACGTGCGCGGAGTCAAGGTGGCGCTGGTGATCTTCCCGGTTGCGCCAGGTTTCGATCGTGTTGAGCTGATAAGGCTGCGTCGAATCGACGTAGACGTCGAAGCGGATGCATCCTTCCTCCTGCCGGCAGAGGTTCGCAAGAGCGGAAAGCGTTTCGAGGACTTCCGGGAAGTGCTCGGGCAAGGCTTCTGCCAGGGTGATGACGTGGATCTGGGTTCCGCTCATGTCGTGTGTGAAGTGGATTCGAGAGGGTACGCGATTGTCATTCGGCCAGATTGGCCTTGGCAAGGTCGAGCGTGCCATGCTTGAGAGATTTGTCGTCAGGATCACTGCGCAGCTCGAAACCGATCCGTTCGACAAAGCGAAGCATGCGGGCGTTGCTCGTCAGGAATTCGCCCTTCATCGTCTTGAGGCCGCGCTGCCAGGCAGTCTTGATAAGAAGGCCCATCAGGCGCCGCCCAAGACCGCTGTGCTGGAATTCGTCCGACACGACGATCGCGAATTCGCAGCTCGTGCCGTCCGGATTGGTCGTGAAACGGCAGACGCCGATCTGCTGTTCAAGATCGTCGATTTCACGCGTCGCGATGAAGGCGAGCTCGCGGTCATAGTCGATCTGCGTGAGCTTGGCCAGCAGCGCTGGCGAGAGTTCGCGCATGGCGCTCATGAAGCGGAAGTACTTGGTCTCTGGAGACAGCCTGCGCACGAAGTCCTGGTTGAGCTCGGCATCTTCCGGTTTGATGGGGCGGACGGTGATGGGCGTGCCATCCTTGAGCGTCCAGTGCTGTACGAGATTGCCTGGGTAGGGGTGGATGGCCATGTGCCCGTAATGGGGTGAGTGCCGGGAAACCTGCGTAATCTCGATGCGGGTGTCGGAGATCTCGAGTCCGCGATCATCGATATTGAGCGGATTGATTTCGAGCGACAGGATGGCCGGCATCTCGCAGATGATGTCCGAGATGCGGAGCAGGGTGTGTTCGAGTGCCTCGAGATTGGCCGCCGGCAATCCGTCGAGGGCGCCGAGGAGCCGGCTGGCATGAGTATTCTGCAGCAGGTCGCGAACCAGAAAGGCGTTCAGCGGAGGCAGGGCCACGGCGCGATCCGGCCAGTAGTTGGGGTCAAGGCTGCGCTCGCCGATTCCGATGACGGGGCCGAACACCGGATCGCGCCACACCTTCAGCATCAGCTCACGCGTGTTCCGGCTCTGCCAGGCAGGTTCGATGCACATCGCACCGGACTCTTCCGGCGTGAGGTATTGGCCGAGCTGAACCGAGAGATCTTCCCAGGCCAGATGCAGGGCGACGGTGCTGGCCAGATTGTCCCGTCCGCCGAGGTTCTTCAGACGGGTGCCCGTGAGCGAAACGTCGGGTCGGAGATTGACCGGGAAACCCGTGTTCATCGCAATCTCGATGGCTTCTGCCGGCGAACGCGCGAGTCGGGATTCAACCACCGGAATGTGAAAGGCCGCGAGCAGAGCCAGCGACTCATGGCGCCGCAGCACCGTGCGGCGCGCCTTGAGTGCCGTGTCGATGATCGAGTGGGCAAGTTCGTGGAGCGGGTCTTTCTCTGATTCCAGCGGCGAGGGGACCTGGCTCAGCAGTTGCTGGTTGCGGTAGTAGGAGCTGATATGCGAGAACACATCGACGGCACTTTCCGGCGTTCGAAGTGACGGAATGCGAGCCTGGCGGAAAAGCTCGCGGGCTTCGAGACACGCGTCGTCACCCAGCCAGCAGGTCAGCACAGGTTTGTCCCCCTGCCTGGTCAGCTCTACAACACGACGTGCGACTTCCGTGGGGTGACTCATGGCCAGGGGCGAGAGCAGGCACAGAACGCCGTCGACGTTGTCATCGGCGAGCAGTGCTTCCAGTGCTGCGCCGTAGCGTGCCGGACTTGAGTCGCCGATGAGGTCAACGGGATTGCCGACAGAAGAATGGGAGGGCAGCAGGGCTTCCAGCCTTCCGATGGTTTGCGGCGTGAGGCGGGCGAGCTGGATGCCGAGGTCTCCGGCCCTGTCGGCCGCCATCACGCCCGGTCCTCCGCCGTTTGTAATGATCGCAAGCCTGTTGCCCCGTGGCCGGAAGTGAACGAACAGTCCCTTCAGGTTGCTCAGCAGTTGGGTGAGCGTTCCAAGCCGGATCACGCCGGAGCGGCGCAATGCGGCATCAAAGACGGCGTCGTCGCCAGTCACGGCGCCCGTGTGGGCCTGTGCTGCACGCGAACCCACCGGATGGCGCCCGACCTTCAGCACCATCACCGGCTTGACCCGGGCCGCGGCGCGAATCGCGCTGAGGAAGCGGCGCGCATCGCGAATGCCTTCGATGTAGACGAGGATGGCTTCTGTCCGGAAATCCCACACCAGGTAGTCAAGGATCTCGCCGAAATCGAGCTCGGCCGATACCCCCAGCGAAATCACGTTCGAGAACCCGACGCGATTGGGCTTGGCATAGTCGAGCACCGCAGAGCAGAGTGCTCCGGATTGCGAAACGAAGCCGATCGAGCCCGCCGTTGCCGAACTGCCTGCAAACGTGGCATTGAGACCGACCAGCGGGCGTGCGACGCCAAAACTGTTGGGACCCAGCACACGCATGCCGTAGCCGCGGGCGATGCTGACCGTGTCTGCTTCCAGTTGGGCGCCCAGCGCACCGCTCTCGCCGAAACCTGCAGAAAGTACGGCCGCTACCCTGACGCCAGCGCGGCCACACTCATCAACCAGTCCGGGAACCGTGCCGGCCGGCGTGGCTATGACGGCAAGGTCCACCTTGCCGGGAACGTCCTGGATATGGGCGTAGCAGGTAATCCCCTGAACGCTCTGATATTTCGGATTGATGGCGTGCAGCGCGCCCTTGAAACCCGCCTCACGCATGTTCCGGAGGAGGATGGCTCCGAGGGCGTCAGCACGCTCGGTGGCTCCGATGATGGCGACGCTGCGCGGTTCGAAGAGGGGAGACAGATAGTGTTTTTCGTCCACGGGCCACTCGGGGAGCTCATCTCGATGAAGGCTGACCGAAGTATGCATGATGGACATGCGTTCTGCTTCGCGGCTTGCCCCTATCGCGATGTCCGGAACAAAGGCCTTTGCGATGAGACAAACACTTCGCGGATCCGCCCTGGCCGATTCTGGCTGTTGACGCCGTCGATGATACAAAAAAAGCCCTCCTGAACTCAGGAGGGCTTGGTGTTCGACGCGTGAGCGTTCAGGCTGCTTTCTTGAGGGCGGCTGCGGCGACTGCCGGCTTGTTTCCGAGCGGAAGCACTTCACGACCGAACATTTCGTTCAGAACCTGTGCCGCTGCTGCATACATGGCCGAGGCACCGCAGAAGATCCCTTCCCAGCCAGCGAGGTGGGTGATGGCTTCGTTGCCGGTTGCATCACCGATCGCAAGCAGAGCGAAGAGCAGCGTCAGCGAGCCGAAAATAATTTGCGTGGCGCGGTTCAGCGTGAAGGTGCCGACGAACAGGAACGCCGTGAAGATGCCCCACAGCGTGAGGAAGGCCACCATGCCGCCGGCGCTGGTTGCGTCCATCAGGCCGGTCTTGGGGAAGCTGACGATGCCAACCAGAACCATCCAGAAGAAACCGTAGGAGGTGAAGGCGACGGTGCCGAAGGTGTTGCCTTTCTTCCATTCCATCAGGCCGGCGATGACCTGGGCAGCGCCACCGTAGAAAAGGCCCATCGACAGGATCATGGCATTCATGCTGAACAGGCCAGCGTTGTGCAGGTTCAGCAGAATGGTCGTCATGCCGAAGCCGAGCAGTCCGAGCGGGGCGGGGTTGGCGGTGAAATCGTTGTGGTTGGCATGCGCCATGGAATAACTCCGTTTATGGGAAAGTTCGGGTTTTCCCGGTGATCGGGAAGGCGCGGCATTTTGGCATTTCTTCCCATCCGCGTTGTTTTTCCAGATCAAATTTGCTGCGACTGATGGATAAATGTTTCTATGGGTCGATAGGTTTAATGAATGGATATGATCAGCCAGGAGCCCCCGATTCGCGCAAGCACGAGGTGCTGAGGCGCGCGCGATATGCCGTTGGCAAGCAATCGCTATACCTTCGTACATCAGGGCTTGTGTTTATTTCCAGTGTGGTAGCCGCCACTTAGCATGACCGCACCCATCAGAGGAGACAAACACAGATGAGCACAATAAGTTCAGTCATGCAGGAAACCCGTGTCTTTCCGCCCTCTGCCGAAACGGTGGGGCGGGCGGCCGTTGCGGGAATGGCTGCCTATGAGGCGCTTTGCAAGGAAGCGGAGACAGATTACGCCGGCTACTGGGCGCGTCTTGCGCGAGAGCATGTGGTCTGGAAAACACCGTTTACCCAAAGCCTTGACGAGTCCAACGCGCCTTTCTATCGGTGGTTTGCTGATGGCAGCCTGAACGTTTCGTGGAACTGTCTTGACCGCAACCTCGAGAACGGAAATGCGGACAAGACCGCGATCATCTTTGAGGCGGACGATGGCAAAGCGACCCGGGTAAGCTACCGCGAATTGCATTTGCTGGTCTGCCGCTTTGCCAACGGCTTGAAATCCCGTGGCATCGGCAAGGGAGACCGGGTTGTCATCTACATGCCGATGTCCGTCGAGGGCGTGGCTGCAATGCAGGCCTGCGCGCGAATCGGTGCCACGCATTCGGTCGTGTTCGGTGGCTTCTCGGCGAAGAGCCTGCAGGAGCGCATTTCCGACGCCGGTGCGGTCGCCGTCATCACGGCTGACGAGCAATGCCGGGGGGGCAAAACCCTGGGGCTCAAGAGTGTGGTTGATGAAGCGCTGGGCATGGGAGGCTGCGAATCCATCAAGACCATGGTTGTCTATCGGCGAACCGGCGCGGACATCCCCATGCAGGCGGGGCGCGATGTGTTCCTTGACGACCTGCTGGCAGGGCAGGCTGACACCTGCGAACCCGAGTGGGTGGGGGCCGAGCATCCGCTGTTTCTGCTGTACACCTCGGGCTCCACCGGCAAACCGAAGGGCGTTCAGCATTCGTCCGGTGGCTATCTGCTGCATGCCATCCTGACCATGAAGTGGACCTTCGACATCAAGCCCGAAGATGTCTACTGGTGCACCGCAGACATTGGCTGGGTAACCGGCCACACCTACATTACTTATGGTCCGCTGGCCTGTGGCGCAACACAGATCGTGTTCGAGGGGGTGCCGACCTGGCCCGACGCGGGCCGTTTCTGGCAAACCATCGAGAAGCACGGGGTCAGCATCTTCTACACTGCACCTACCGCCATCCGTGCGCTCATCAAGGCCTCCGAAGTCGATCCCAAGGTTCATCCCCGGAACTACAGCCTGAGTACTTTGCGGCTGCTCGGCTCGGTAGGCGAGCCAATCAATCCAGAAGCCTGGATGTGGTACTACGAGCAGATCGGAGGCTCGCGCTGTCCCATCATGGATACCTTCTGGCAGACGGAAACCGGTGGGCACATGATTACGCCGCTACCCGGCGTGACCCCGCTGGTTCCGGGGTCCTGCACCTTGCCCTTCCCGGGTATCCAGGCGGCCATCGTTGATGAAACCGGCCATGACGTTGAATGGGGCAAGGGGGGCTTCCTGGTGGTCAAAAAGCCCTGGCCATCGATGATCCGGACAATTTACGGTGATCCTGAACGCTTCAAGAAAAGCTATTACCCGGAGGACCTCGGTGGCCGGCTCTATCTGGCTGGCGACGGTGCCATGCGTGACGCCAAAACCGGCAACTTCACCATCATGGGACGTATTGACGACGTCCTGAATGTCTCCGGCCACCGGATGGGAACCATGGAGATCGAGTCCGCGCTGGTTGCCAATCCGCTGGTCGCCGAGGCTGCGGTGGTGGGGCGACCCGATGATCTTACCGGTGAGGCCATCTGCGCCTTCGTCGTCCTCAAGCAGGCACGGCCGAGCGGTGATGCTGCCAAGCTGATGGTCAAGCAGTTGCAGGACTGGGTTGCCAAGGAAATCGGTCCGATTGCGAAGCCGAAAGACATCCGCTTCGGCGACAACCTGCCCAAAACGCGGTCCGGCAAGATCATGCGGCGGCTGCTGAGGGCGCTGGCCAAAGGCGAGGAAATTACGCAGGACGTTTCTACGCTGGAAAATCCGGCGATCCTGGAGCAGCTCAGACAGTCCGCCTGAGCCCACGAAGCGTTCCGGAAAAGGCAGGGCTTTCGTCCTGCCTTTTTTGCGGGCCGATGTCAGAAGGGCAGACGTCGTCTTGGGCGGTGAGCGTCTGACTTCTCTTCGACGTCTTTTTTCTCTTCAGCCCTGACCGGTTTGGCGGGGGTGTTCATGCTGGCTTCGGCAAAGCGAACCCTGCCTTCCAATACACAACCACGCATGCCAGGCGAACAGCGGGCACCGACGACGCGCTGACAAACGCCTCCTGCATCATGCGGGCAGCCCCAGGCGCTCATCCTTCGATCTCCACCGCATGCGCCTTGTGAGCGCCAGCTCTGGCATCCCGCCGCATGCGTCGGATGGTGTTGCAATTGACCACGAAGATCACGATCTCCAGGGCGCTGCCGCCGATGGAGCCTGAGATGAGGTTGTTGGCGATCCAGAGTGCAGTGCCGAACAGCATGGCGATCCGCATCCGGATGCCGCTCAGCAGGAAAAGCGCAAGCGTGCCGATGCAGGATGCCAGCAGGGGAAACCAGTTCCACCAGTGTTCGACTAGTCCGGCACCGAGCCCCAGATTGATGCTGACGACCACAATCGCCACCCACACCGAGTTCGTGTAGAGCGAGAGTATCGAGCGGGCGGTGGACATGATCGAGCTTGCGACTGCGGTCGGATTGCCGAGCAGCCAGAAATGCAGCACATAGGCGATGCACTCGCCAGTCATGAACAGCTTGAAGCGGCGATCGTTCTTTTGCAGGAAGGAGCCGACGCCGAGAACAAATGCTGCGTAGCCGAAAAGCTGGCCGGGGGATAACGCGTCGTGAAACATGGGATGAAGCCGTAACCGGTAAGCCGGTCACTTTATCCCTTGCTGCGCGGATGGTCGATCCCTGACCTGAATGTCATTTGGTTGACTGGTTAACGCAGCGTTTTTCAGAAAAACTGATGCAGCAGATTGGCGTTCATGATGAAGACACGCGGGCAGCACGAAGTTTCACGAATATCATCGCCGCCAGCACCGCATCATTGACCGGGTCATGCCGGGGCAAGTCGGGCAAATCGAGATTCCGGAGGATGCTCGTGAGGCTCAGATCAACTTCCGGTCGGTAGGCTGTAACCGTGCGATCGTAGTAGAGGCCGGAAACCTCGATGAGTTTGTTGGGAAGCGCGATACCCAGCCGCGGTTTCAGCGCCCGGTCAAGCAGCGCGACGTCGAACTCCAGGTAATAGCCCAGCAGCGGGCGCGGGCCGATGAAGTGGAGCAACGCTCCGAGCGCCTGATCCAGCTCGAGACCGTTTTCGAGATCCTGCTGGCGAAGCAGGTGAATCGGGATGCTCCCCGGCGAGATCGGGTTGCGTGGCCGGATCTTCAGGTACAGCGCCCGGGAGCGCTGGATTGTGTTGCCCGAGACCGGCACTGCCGCAATGCTCAGGATCTCTGCCTCGGCCGGATTGAGACTGCTGGTCTCACAGTCGATGCTGATCCATTCGTCGGCAGGCGGCTCGTCGAACAACCCTGCGTGCTCCGGATCCCGCAAGTGCCGGCGGGCGTACCAGCGCTTGAACGCTTCAATCGGGCTCATGTGATCCTTTGCAGCTGGAAGTGGTGCTCGACATGCTGGCGGAAGCGTTTGACTACGCCCAGGGCATCCTTGAGCAGGTCACGATCCAGAGTGGAAAGCACTTCCGGATCAATCAGGTTGTCCGCGCCTCGCCCGGCACGGATGGCGTGGATTCCGTGCTGCAATCGGATGCCTTGCAGGAACGACAGGGTTTCCCGCAGATCCAGGGCAAGCTCGGGCGGCAGCAGCCGCGCGGAAACCAGCTCCTCGATGCGTCGGTAGGAGTTTGTCGGGGTGATACCGGCTTTGACGGCCATGCTGCGCAGACCGTGTACCAAGGGGAAAATCCCGCCCTTCTTGATGTCCAGCCGATCCTTGTCCGAGCCGGCGTCCACGACCAGACGCGAGAAGAAGTTCAGCGGCACGTCGAACTGCATGACCGGCAGCGCGAAACGTGCAAGGAAAGGCGTGTCCAGTTCGGGGAGCGATGCCAGGCGCACCGGCTCGAGCAATGCGGCATTGCCCGCGACCGCTTGTGCATCGGCCCAGATGGCCAGTTTCATGACGTTTTCCGCGGTGGCGCTACGAATCCACTCAAGCAGGCGCTGTCGCATGCGGGACTGACTGCAGCACCATTCGGGCTGGCTCAGCATGATGCCGCCCGGGCAGGGCGGGTAGCCGAAATCGAGCAGGGTTTCGGTAAAGCGCTGGCAAACCTGGTCGAGCTCCGGAGCCTCGTAGCCATTCTCGATCAGCAGCGCATTATCCTGGTCCGTCTTGAGGATCTGTTCGCCGCGGCCTTCCGAGCCCAGCACGAGCAGGCAGACGTGCTCCAGCATGCCGGGGGGCGCAATGAGCGTGAAGAGGCGGGCGAGCAGATGGCGGCGCAGCTCGCACAGGAGATCTGCGATCATCGTGACCTTGACGCCGTTGCCATGCAGCAGACCGATGAGCTCTTCCATGCCGTTGCTGGCGGTGCGCAACTCCTCAATGCTCCGTGCGCGCTCGATCTGCGCGATCACGATGTGGGACTGGTTGGACAGGAAGGACAGCAGCTCCACCTGCTCAAGCACGCCGATCACCGCATCGTTGCGCATCACCACCAGACGCTGGATCGTGTGCGTGGTCATCGCCAGTTGTGCCCGATAAAGATAGTCGGTGGCTTCGATCGTATGCAGAGGCCGCCTGGCGAGCGGGCCCAGCAGCGCGAGTGCGGCGTCTTGCCGGCTGATCACGAAGTCGCGCAGATCGCTGCGCGTAAAGATGCCGGGCCCTGCTGCTGTGTCGCGGACCAGCACGCAGCTCGCATGATGCTGCTTCATGAGCTCTGCGGCAGTCAGTACCGTGTCGCCTGACTCTAGCCAGAGCGCTGGTGAGAGGTAGGCGGAATCCAGCCTGCTCATCAGCATCGACTGCAGTTGCCCCTGTATGGGCCGGTTCGCGAGGGCCGCGAAGCGTGCGGCTACCTGCTGGTAGAAGAAGGCGCCGAAAACCGGATTGCGCTGGGTGAGATCAAGAATGACGCCGCGAGGAATGCAGAACACCAGGCTGTCTTCCGTGGCGAGAAAACGGTGCTGCGCCTTGCCGCCCAGCATCGAGCGCGAGTCGAAGCTGTCCTGCGGGCCGTAGAGCGCCGTGGTTTCCCCCTCATCCTGTTCAGCGACGAGTCCCTTGATCACGACATACAGGGTTTCAACATGGGAGCCCGCCTCGTGAAGGCATTGGCCAGCCGGGAAGTAGGCGATGTCGACATGCCGTGCGAGCCGTTCCCGCTCGGCGGTGGTGAGGCAGTCGAAGGGGGCGTGGCTGAAGTCGAAGGGTGTCGTCATGCAGCGGCCTCACATGAAAAAGCCCCGGACAGGTGTCCGGGGCCGTTGCTTTGCTGCGGATCAGTGCTTGCTTGCGCCTTCTGCACCGACTCCCGTCATGGAGCGGATGAACTGCGGCAGGAAGGCCGCACGCTCCTTGTTGGCGGCCTCGCTGCTGTCCATCACCGAGAACAGCCAGGTGAAGACGAAGGCCGCGGTCATCGAGAAGAGTGCGGGGTTCTTGTACGGGAAGATGGCCTCGGGGTTCTTCAGCACATCTACCCACACGGTTGGACCGAGCACGATGAGTGCGACGGCGGAAGTCAGGCCGATGATGCCGCCCAACAAGGCGCCGCGCGTCGTGAGGCCTTTCCAGAACATCGACAGGAACAGGACCGGGAAGTTGGCCGAGGCAGCGATCGAGAATGCCAGACCGACCATGTAGGCGATGTTCTGCTTCTCGAACGCGATCCCCAGCAGGATGGCGACGATACCCAGCCCGACTGTCGCAAACTTCGAGACGCGGATCTCGTCGGCTTCGGTGCTGCGGCCATGGCGCCAGACGCTGGCATACAGGTCGTGTGAAACGGCCGAAGCGCCCGAGAGTGTGAGCCCTGATACCACCGCCAGGATCGTGGCGAAGGCCACCGCCGAGATGAAGCCGAGGAAGAGGTCACCGCCCACTGCATTGGCGAGATGGATGGCCGCCATGTTGTTGCCGCCGATCAGGCCCTTGGCATCCATGTACTCCGGCTTGTTCAGCACCAGCATGATGGCGCCGAAGCCGATGATGAAGGTCAGGATGTAGAAGTAGCCGATGAAGCCGGTGGCATAGAACACGGATTTGCGTGCTTCCTTGGCGTCAGAGACGGTGAAGAAGCGCATCAGGATGTGCGGCAGCCCCGCCGTACCGAACATGAGGCCGATACCCAGCGAGATGGCATCGATCGGATTGGCTACCAGGCCGCCCGGCGACATGATTGCCGCGCCCTTGGAGTGGGCTGCGATGGCCTGGCTGAACATGGTCTCGAGGCTGAAGCCTGACATGCTGAGCACCATGAAGGCCATGAAGCTCGCGCCTGCCAGCAGCAGGACCGCCTTGATGATCTGCACCCAGGTGGTGGCCAGCATGCCGCCGAACATCACGTACATCACCATCAGTATGCCGACCAGTACCACGGCGGAGCTGTAGTTCATGCCGAAGAGCAGCTGGATCAGCTTGCCCGCGCCGACCATCTGGGCGATCAGGTAGAGCGCGACCGTGCAGAGCGTGCCCACCGCCGCAAAAGTGCGGATCGGCGCCTGCCCGAGACGGTACGAGGCGACGTCGGCAAAGGTGTACTTGCCGAGGTTGCGCAGGCGCTCTGCGACGAGGAAGGTAATGACCGGCCAGCCGACGAGAAAACCGATCGAGTAGATCAGGCCGTCATAGCCGCTGCCGAACACGAGTGCCGAGATCCCGAGGAAGGATGCGGCCGACATGTAGTCGCCGGCAATCGCCAGGCCATTCTGGAAGCCGGTGATGCCGCCGCCGGCCGCATAGAAGTCCTTGGCGGAGCGGGTGCGCTTGGCGGCCCAGTAGGTAATGAAGAGTGTTGCACCAACGAAAATGAAAAACATCACGATGGCATGGACATTGAGCGAGCGTTGCTCGACCGGGCCGCTTACCGCATCGGCCGCGAGCACATGGGCGCTGCCGAGCAGGCTCGCCAGCAGGAACGACAGACGCTTCATCATTGCTGCGCCTCCTCTACGATTTCGCGGGTCAGTTGGTCGAATTCCCTGTTGGCCCGGCGTACATAGATGCCGGTCAGGATGAAGGCCGAGAGGATGATGCCGACGCCGACCGGGATACCCCAGGTAATGACGGTGTCGGGCCCGATGGGCGTGCCGAAGAGTTCTTTCTTGAAGGCGACGATGAGGATGAAGCCGCAATAGATGGCGAGCATCGCGATCGACAGTGACCACGAGAAGCTGCTCTTGGTGCGGACCATTTCATGGAACTTCGGATTATTTTGTATCCGTTCAATGGTGCTTGCTGACATGTCTCTCTCCTTTCGGGATGAACCTTGTGCGAGCCAAGGTGAATCAACTTTATTTAATCGTTTATTGATGTGGCTAATGAGAATTCCTGATGTGGTGGATCAGGATGCATAATGCAGGGCGAAACAGGCCCTGTTTTCAAGGGTTTCGAGAAAGACCCATGTCCTGATCAGGACTTTCATCCTGCGAGTAAACACCTAGGCTCCTGTCATGGAAATCTATCAACTCAGAAGCTTCCAGGCCGTTGCACAACAGGGTCATCTGACCCAGGCAGCAGAGATGCTGCACCTCTCCCAGCCGGCCGTGACTTCCCACATCAAGGCGCTTGAGGAGGCCCTTGGCGTCAGCCTGTTCGTGAGGGTTTCGAGTGGTGTGCAGCTGACCGATGCGGGGCGCCGTCTGCTGGCGGATGCCGAGCGCGTGCTCTGTGACATGCGGGCGATGTACGACCATGCCCGCAGCATGCAGGCCATGCTGCAGGGAAATATCCGCATCGGCACGCTGGCGGTTCCGGCGCGATTGCGGCTGGGGCAGTGGCTGCAGGATGTGAATCGCCGGCATCCACTGCTGGGAATCCAGACCCGGCTCGGGCTCTCGCGCGAGTTGCTCGCGGAAATCCGGCGCGAGAATCTCGATTGCGGCTTCTTTCTCGGGCGGGACGAGTTCAAGGGCATGAGCACGGTCGCGCTGGCGGAAATCGGTTTCTGCGTCGCGATTCCCTGCCACCTGGCGGATGCCCTCGGCAATGCCGACTGGGCCCAGATGAACAGCACGTCCTGGCTCGGCATCTCGCCGCGCTCCACGATTGCCTCGATGACCGAAGAGCTCTGGCGGCAGCACAACATCCGGCCGAAGATCGTCGGCGAGTTCGATGACGAGGCTTCGCTGGTCGAGCTGGTGAAAAGCGGGCTGGGCCTCGCCCTGCTGGCCGAGCGCACGGCCAAGCGCTTTGCCGCCGACGGAGCCTTCGTGCTCTGGCGGGGCGGTGAGGTTGTCAGCAAGTCCCCCCTGCAGTTCGTCTATCCGGCGATCAGGGAGGCGGACCCTCTGCTACGCGCGCTGCGCGACTCGCTGCGCACGATCTGGGATCTGCCATGAGCGTCACCGCAAGGCTGTGGGTGGATGCCGATGCCTGCCCGGTGGTGATCAAGGAAATCATTTTCCGGGCGGCCATCCGGAAGGAGATTGCCACCACGCTGGTGGCCAACCAGATGCTGCGGGTTCCGCCTTCGCCCTGGATCCGGTCGGTGCAGGTGCCGTCAGGGTTCGACGTCGCTGATCATTACATCGTCGAGCAGGTCCGGACGGGCGATCTCGTCGTGACAGCAGACATTCCGCTGGCGGCCCGGGTCATCGAGGGCGGTGCCAGTGCGATCAATCCGCGTGGTGAGCTCTACACCCAGGCGAACATCCGCGAGAGCCTGTCGATGCGCGACTTCATGGAAAGCCTGCGCTCATCCGGCGTGCAGACCGGCGGGCCTGCAGCTTTCAGCCAGGCAGACCGGCAGGCCTTTGCCAATCAGCTCGATCGCCTGCTTGCCAGAATCGCCTGAGCCGGGCGTGCTCAGGCGTGACGACGCTGGTGGTTCTGGATGACCTCCAGAAACTGCATGCCGTAGGCATCGAGCTTGCGGTCCCCCACGCCAGAGAGCTCGTACATCGCGTCGAGGCTCATCGGCCGGTGATCCAGCATCTGCTTCAGGGTGGCGTCTCCGAAAATCATGTAGGCCGGCACGCCCTGTTCGTCCGCCAGATCACGCCTGCATTGCCGCAGCGCGGCCCACAGGGTGCGGGCCTCGTCGGACTCGAACTCCACTTCGCGGCGCACGCTGCTGGCTGCTTTCGGCGCGGCAGCACGCACACGCCGGGCCATGAAGGAAACCTCTCCGCGCAGCACCGGCCGGCAGGCTTCCAGCAGGATCAGCCCGCCGTGTTCGGTCACGCCAAGTAGGCCCTGGGCGACCAGCTGGCGGAGCAGGGAGTTCCATTGCGCGTCCGGCAGGCTCTTTCCGATTCCGAAGGTGCTGAGTTTGTCGTGACCGCGCTCGATCACCTTGGCACTGGCCTTGCCGATCAGGATGTCGATGATGTGTGCGGCGCCATAGCGCTGCCCGCTGCGGTAGATCGTTGACAGTGCCTGCTGCGCGGCGACGCCCGCATCGAAGGTTTCCGGCGGGGTGAGGCACATGTCGCAGTTGCCGCACGGCGTCGACTCCTCGCCGAAATACCTCAGCAGCACCACACGCCTGCAGGCGGGGGCTTCGGCGTAGCCCAGCAGCGCTTCGAGCTTGCGCCGTTCCACGCGCTTGATTTCGTCAGGCGCCTGCGACTGCTCGATCATTTCCCGCTGCAGCACCATGTCCTGCAGGCCATAGGCCATCCAGGCGTTGGAAGGCAGTCCGTCGCGGCCGGCCCGACCGGTTTCCTGGTAATAGGCTTCGAGGGATTTGGGCAGGTCGAGGTGGGCCACGAAGCGAACGTCCGGCTTGTCGATGCCCATTCCGAAGGCTACCGTCGCGCACATCACCACACCATCGCCGCGGACGAAGCGGGTCTGGTGTTCGGCACGCACGGCGGCGTCCAGCCCGGCGTGATAGGGCAGGGCAGAGATGCCTTCGGTGCGCAGCCAGGCGGCGGTTTCCTCCACCTTCTTGCGCGACAGGCAATAGACGATGCCGGCGTCGCCGTCGTGGTGGGCGCGGATGAACTTCAGCAGCTGTTTGCGCGGATTGTCCTTCTCGATCACCGTGTAGCGGATGTTCGGCCGGTCGAAGCTCGACACGAAAACCCGTGCGTCTTCCAGTGCGAGTCGCTCGATGATTTCCGCACGCGTGGCGGCATCCGCCGTTGCGGTCAGCGCGACCCGCGGAATATCTGGGAAGCGTTCATGCAGAACGGTGAGCTGGCGGTATTCAGGCCGGAAGTCGTGCCCCCACTGCGATACGCAATGAGCCTCGTCGATCGCGAAGAGGGCGATGGCCGAGCTTTCGAGCAGGCCGATGCAGCGGCTGTTGAGCAGCCGCTCCGGCGCGACATAGAGCAGATCGAGTTCGCCGGCGAGCAGCTGGCGTTCGATGGCCGAGGCCTCTCCGGCTTCCAGCGTGGAGTTGAGATAGGCCGCACGAACACCGAGCTGGCGAAGCGCCTGAACCTGATCCTGCATGAGTGCGATCAGGGGTGAAACCACGATGCCGCAGCCTGCCCGCAGCAGCGACGGAATCTGGTAGCAGAGCGACTTGCCGCCACCGGTGGGCATCAGGACCAGCGCATCGCCGCCCTGTTGCACATGGCTGACAATCGCGGCCTGCTCGCCGCGGAAGGCCGGGTAGCCGAAGGTGTGGCGCAGGATGCCCAGCGCCGGATCGATCTGCTCGGGCTGATTCATGAGACGGCCACCAGACGCCAGAGCGAAGTCACTTCGCGCGAGCGGGCATCAAACAGCGGGTCGGACGCATCCTGTGCCTTGCCATGGCGTGGCCGGATGTCGAGTCGCTCGATGCAGCGCAAGCCGGCCTCGCTGATCCAGGTTTCGAGCTCAACACGGCTGCGCAGGCCCAGATGCTCGGCGATGTCGGAGAGGATCAGCCAGCCTTCTCCACCCGGCATGAGGTGGCCGGTAAGCCCATCCAGAAAGCCTCGCAGCATGCGGCTTTCGGGGTCATAGACAGCGGCTTCGACGGGCGAGGTCGGCGTTTCGGGCAGCCAGGGCGGGTTGCAGACCACCAGCTCGACACGACCGGCCGGAAAGAGGTCTGCAGCGTGCAGCTCGACGCGATCCGTCAGTCCGAGGCGCTGCAGGTTGTCTGCGGCGCAAGCCAGAGCCCGTGCTGCGGTATCGGTCGCAATGACCCTGCCCACGCCGCGGCGGGCCAGCAGTGCGGCGATCACGCCGGTGCCGGTGCCGATGTCGAAGGCTGAGGCCTTGCCGGGCAGCGGCGCCCGGGCGATCAGATCGAGATACTCGCCTCGAAGCGGTGAGAACACGCCGTAATGGGCGTGAATTCTGGCGCCCAGCACGGGCACTTCCACGCCCTTCTTGCGCCATTCATGCGCGCTCACCACGGCGAGCAGCTCGCGCAGCGAGACCAGGTACGCACTGTCGGATTCGCCGTAGGCCTCATGGCAGGCGAGTTGCACGTCCTGCGCCCGGCGGGCCTGAATCCGGTGGTCTGCGCTGACTTCGACCAGCAAACGGGCCAGGGCGCGGGCGCGTCGCGCCTGGTTCTGGCGGTGAGTGCGGAACGCCTCGAGTGCGGTCGCCGGGGCTTTGCCGGGGCGCGCGCCCTGCCGGTCGGCGCGCCGGCTGACGGCTTGTAACAAGTGACGGGCATTCTGCCAGTCGCCGCGCCAGAGCAAACCGACGTCTGCCTGCATGAGTCGCCAGGCTTCGGCAGCAGAAAGGGCGTCATCCACGATGCAGATCTCCGCAGGCGGGTTGGCTGCCGCTTCGGATTGCCAGCGCGCCGAATGCGCGAGGCCCGCTTCCTGCCAGCTGAGCTGCTGTGTCATGCCTGCTCGCCCAGCATGTCGAGCGCCAGCGCTTCGGCGATCTCGATGCCGTCCACGGCGGCCGACATGATGCCGCCGGCATAGCCTGCGCCTTCGCCACCCGGGTAAAGACCGCGCGTGTTGACGCTCTGATAGTCGGCGCCGCGGCGGATGCGGATCGGCGACGAGGTGCGTGTTTCGACGCCGGTCAGCACCGCGTCGGGCAGGTCGTAGCCCCGGATCTGGCGCGCCATCGCCGGGATGGCTTCACGCATCGCCTCGATGACATAGTCGGGCAGCGCGCTGGAGAGGTCTGTCGGCGTGACGCCCGGCTTGTAGGAGGGCTGGACACTCCCCAGCCCAGTCGATGGCCTGCGGGCGAGAAAATCGCCCACGCGCTGGGCAGGCGCGAAGTAGTTCCGTCCGCCGAGTTCGAATGCGCGGCTTTCCCAATGACGCTGGAAATCGATGCCGGCGAGCGGATTCTCCGGGTAGCCGGGGAAGTCTTCCGGATTGATATTCACCACCAGGCCGGCATTGGCGTTGCGCTCGTTGCGCGAATACTGGCTCATGCCGTTGGTGACGACGCGGCCCTCTTCAGAGGTGGCAGCCACCACCGTGCCACCGGGGCACATGCAGAATGAATAGACTGCGCGGCCGTTCGCAGCGTGATGGACCAGCTTGTAGTCGGCCGCGCCCAGGATGGGGTGGCCGGCGAAGGGGCCGTAACGGCATTCGTCGATCAGGCTTTGCGGGTGTTCGATGCGGAAGCCGACTGCGAAGGGTTTGGCTTCGACGTAAATGCCTCGCTCATGAACCATCCGGAAGGTGTCGCGCGCGCTGTGGCCGACTGCGAGCACCACATGGCGCGAGGCGATGAATTCGCCATTCACGGTCACGCCGGTGACCTGACCTTGCTCCAGATGAATGTCTTCCACCCGGCTTTCGAAGCGGATTTCTCCGCCCAGTTCGATGATCTCTGCGCGCATGCGCTCGACCATGCCGACCAGACGGAAGGTGCCGATGTGCGGGCGATTGATCCAG
The DNA here is from genome assembly GCF_039631355.1 of Uliginosibacterium paludis. Taxonomy (NCBI): domain Bacteria; kingdom Pseudomonadati; phylum Pseudomonadota; class Betaproteobacteria; order Rhodocyclales; family Zoogloeaceae; genus Uliginosibacterium; species Uliginosibacterium paludis. The sequence continues at coordinate 91,657 of NZ_JBDIVF010000009.1, forward strand.
AGGATCTCTTCCGGCGCGCCGGCTTTCACGAATTCTTCGAGGACCTTGCGCGTCAGATAGCGAGGATCCTTGATCTGGCTGTAGAGCTTGCCGTCGGAGAAGGTGCCGGCGCCGCCTTCGCCGAACTGCACGTTCGATTCCGGATTGAGCTTCTGTTTGCGCCACAGCCCCCAGGTGTCCTGCGTGCGCTCGCGCACCGCCTTGCCGCGTTCGAGCACGATGGGGCGAAAGCCCATTTGCGCCAGGACCAGCGCAGCAAGGATGCCGCAGGGGCCGAAGCCGATGATGACCGGCCGCTCCTGCAGGCCTTCCGGCGCCCGGGTAACGAAGCGGTAGGCCATGTCTGGCGTCGGTCCGATGTGGGACTTGCCTTCGAATCGCTTGAGCACGCCGGCCTCGTCTGCAAGCGTCACGTCGACCGAGTAGCTCAGGAGGATGGCGCTTTTCTTGCGGGCGTCCGGACTGCGTTTGAAGACCTGGAAGTCCAGCAGTTCGTCGGAGGGAATGCCGAGCCGGGCAAGGATGGCAGGGCGCAGGGCGTCTTCCGGATGGTCGATCGGAAGCTTGATTTCGTGAAGTCGGATCATGCTGTGGCCTGATGTCTATTCAGGAGGGTGAAGCGAAGGCCGGCATTTTACCTGCTCAATTGCTGTCTGCCCCAGAAGGTTTCGGTGAGCTGGGCGAGTTCGGGCAGCAGATGGGTGATGAGCGCGAGCTGCCGGATGATGCGCCGCTCTTGCGGCGAGGTGTCGGCGGGAATGTCGTCGAGCTCGGGCATGGCCTGCAGGCCAAGCGATTCCGCCTGGACCGGGCGGCGGGCCTCGAAGGCCTCAGCCAGTTGAGCGAGCGTGCGGCTGGCCTGGAGGCAGGCGCTGTCCACCAGTTCGCTGCGCTGCCAGACGTCGATTTTCTCTCGGTGCGCACCAAGAGCCGAAATGTAGGCCAGCAGCGTGTGGCTGGCGCACAAGAAACGGAACGAGGCTTCGGGCGTAACGCGGTACTGATCTGGCTCGCCGAGCATGGAGGCCAGCGTCAGTGAAAGTTCGGCGTCGGCATTGTGTGCATCACGCCGGGCCACGCGGTAGGGCAGATGATCGTCCTTGCCTGCGCGGTACTGGTTCAGCACTTCGCGCAGGTATAGCCCCGAGCAGGAAAGCGTCTTGCCCATCGCCAGGTGAAAGCGCAGGCCCTGCCAGTCCGGCAGCACGAAGGCGATGGCGGCTGCTGCGATCAGGGAACCCAGCAGGGTGTCGATCAGGCGCGGCAGGATCAGCGCATAGCCGCTGCCGAGCTGATTGAAGCAGAGCAGCACGAGGATCGTGATGAAGGCGGTGGCCAGTCGGTAGCGGTTGGCGCGGAAGAAGAAAAATGCCACGCCCGAGAGCGTGGCCAGCGCGAGCTGGGCTTCGTCCTGCGGAAAGATGTGCAGGAAGGCCCAGGCGCCGACCAGGCCGAGCACAGTGCCGCTGATGCGCTGGCCGAGCCGCTTCCAAGTATCGCTGTAGGTTGGCAGCAGGACAAACACGGTGGTCAGCATCACCCAGTAACCCTGAGGCAGATGGAGCAGGTGGAGCAGGGCGTAGCCCGCAGTGAGCGCCAGCGCGAGCCGGATGCCGTGCCGGAATCGACCCGAGCGCGGCGTGAATTGCATCAGCACGCGCTGGACGGCTTCGCGGAAGCTCGCGGGATTGCTGTCGCGCAGCGTGGTGTCTTCGGTCTGCAGGAGCGCATCCGGATTGCCGGCATTCGAGAGTTGCCGCTCGATGGTGGTGATGTTGCGCACCAGATCGCTGACCGGATCGACCTGACGCAGCCAGCGCGGGTCATTGCTCTGCTGCACGTGTTCGACTGCCGCGGCAAGTTCGTCCAGCGCCGGCAGGCTGTCTCGGCCGTAGTCGAAGTACTTGTCGAGCGCGATGGCCTTGGCCAGGCGGGCGCAGGCGCCGCCCTGCAGCTGCATGAGATGCGCGCAGCGGAAGAGGATGTCACTGCGGGCAAAGGTCCGCGCCAGCTCGGCGTATGACTGGTGAGTCGAACTGCTGCGTTCGTGGATGTCCTGGGCAAGGAAGTACCACTTCAGGAAGCGCGCGCTGCGGGGCCGGGGCTGGCCGTTCTTCATCCAGCCCAGCAGGATCTGGCGGGCCTGGTTCATGTGGGTCACGAGCTTGCTGTTCTGCTCGGCCATGGCCAGCCGGAGGGTGTCCAGATTCCGGCCGCTGATCGGCGCCAGCAACTCTGCTTTCAGTGAGAGGTGGCGCGACAGTCCCATGTAGACGCTGGCGAGAATCTGTCGTGCCGGGCGTGCTGCGAAGGTGGCGACCCAGATGATCGAGATGAGTTCGTACCAGGCTGCGCCGCCGAGCAGTTGCAGCGGATCGATCCAGATCGGTGCATTGGCCTGGCCAGGGCGACTGGCGCTGAGCATGGCGTAGATGGCGAGGATCAGTGAAGCGGTCGACATCCGTCCGTAGCGTTCGCTTACCGCGCCCAGCATGACGAAGCCGAAGGTCGAGAGCATGAGGCCGATCGCGAAAATCCACGGATAAGGGAAGAGGATGCGTACCGAGAACGCCGTGATGGCAAAACAGCTCAGGGTGACAAGCACCGCGAGCAGTCGGCCAAGCGGGCGGTCTTCTGTTTCAGCGAGGGCTGCGGCGATGACGCCGAGGATGGGGCCGATCAGCCAGTCCGTCCGGTCGAGCAGGGCGCAGGCCCCGACGACACCTCCCAGCGCGAGGGCGACCTTGACGCTGTCGCTGGTTTTTTCGTGGGCCCAGAACAGGCGCCAGAGTTCGTGCAGTCGGGTCATCGGCTCTACAAGGGAGGTTTAGCGCGACAGGCTAAGTGCTGTCGTGGGACAATTCCATCGTTTCGATCAAATATTCCTCACATGCCCATCCAGTGGTTTCCCGGACACATGACCTCCGCCCGCAAGAAAGCGGGTGACGCCATGGAGTCTATCGACGTTGTCATCGAGGTGCTTGACGCCCGTCTGCCCCAGGCGAGCTGCAATCCGATGATCGCGCAGTTGCGCGCGCACAGGCAGCGTCCCTGTCTCAAGATTCTCAACAAGGTCGACCTCGCTGATCCGGAGGCGACTGCGGCCTGGATCGAGTATTTCAACGCCCAGCCGGGTGTCAAGGCGGTGGCCCTGTCCTGCAAGAAGGCGTCCGACGTGGCACGTGTGCCCAAGCTGTGCCAGCCGCTGGCGCCGCATCGAAATGACAACGTCAAGCCGCTGCGGATGATGATCATGGGGATTCCGAACGTGGGAAAATCCACGCTGATGAATGCCTTGCTGGGGCGAAAGCTCTCGGCGGTGGGCGATGAGCCGGCCGTGACCAAGAGCCAGGTGCGGGGCGATATTGACCTTCGTCACACCCTGGTGGATACGCCCGGAATGATGTGGCCGAAGATCCAGTACGACAGCGACGGCTACATGCTCGCGGCCAGTCACGCGATCGGTCGCAACGCGGTGATTGATGAAGAAGTGGCCTGTTTTCTGGCGGACGTGCTGCTTGAGCGCTACCCGCAGCGGCTGACCGAGCGATATGGATTCGCGGCTGCCGGCATGGATGGTATTGCCGTGGTGGAGGCCATCGGCAAGCGACGCGGCTTCAGAGTCAAGGGTGGTGGTCTGGATCTGGAAAAGGCCGCGCTCACGCTGCTCCAGGACTATCGCGATGGCCGTCTCGGGCGGATTACCCTTGAAACGCCGGCGTCACGCGCGCGGATGATTGCCGCGCATGAAGCCAGGCTCCAGACGGGGCAGGACAGCGCCGCGCAGGATGAAGACGACGCGGCAGACTGAGCCGAGGGCGTCCGCCTAGAGCAGTGCAGTGGTGCGGGAAGCCTTGAGCAGCACGATCAGGGCTCCGGCGCCACCATCCACCAGCCGCGCCTGGCAGTAGGCCATGACGTCCGAGTAGTTGATCAACCAGCCGGCAACCAGCTTCTTGAGAATGGGCTCACGGCCTGGTGAGCCGCGGCCCTTGCCGTGCACGACACGTACGCAGCGCAGGCCTTCCTTTTTCCATCGCCCCATGCAGGCGGCGAGCAGATCGCGGGCTTCGTCGCGATTGCAGCCATGCAGATCAACCTGATCCTGAACGACCCAGCGGCCGCGACGCAGATCCCGCAGCACCGAGCGCGGGACGCCGTTGGCAAGATGGGTGAGCTCGTCGCCGCCTTCCAGGTGCATGTCGAGTGTGGTCGGGGCATAAATCGACTCCGCCAGGGCGGATTGCTCATCACGCTCGTGCTGCAGCGGGCGGGGCTGCGGCTTGGGCAAGTCGAGCTCGATCCGCTTGCTTGCTATCGGGCGGACGCCCCTGAGGGCTTCGGCCAGTTCCGGGTGATCGTTCGTCACGACGGGGTCCTCGCGCTGCCACGCGGCGGGAATCCAGTTGTCCTCGACGGCCACGGCAGGGGCGGCCGTCTCGTTCGCCTGCGACGCATGGCGACGAACCGGCGCCGGCCTGGGTGTGTCGAGGTTCGCATGCTGGTCGGCGGGCAGGGCCTTGACGCCCGCCAGGGCCGCCCGGAGCAGACTCGCGTCGTCAGCGGCTTCAGCGACAACAGCCCGCTTCGGGGCGGGCTGTTGCTGGGCGAGCTTGCGTTTCAGATCGGCAAGCGGCAGTCGGCTGCGACTCATGGCATTCAGAAGCTGCCGAGATAGCGTTCCGCGTCCAGGGCTGCCATACAACCGGTTGCTGCGGAAGTGATGGCCTGCCGGTAGGCATGATCCGCCACGTCTCCGGCGGCAAATACGCCAGGGATGCTGGTCTGGGTCGCATTGCCATCCTGTCCCGACTGAACCTTCAGGTAGCCGGTGTCGTTCATCTCCAGCTGGCCCTTGAAGATGCCGGTATTCGGCGCATGGCCGATGGCGATGAAAATGCCTTGCAGTGCGATGTCCTTGGATGCGCCGCTCTTGAGATGACGCACACGGATGCCGGTCGCGCCGCTCTGGTCGCCGAGGACTTCTTCCAGCGTCGAATCGAGTTCGAGCACGATCTTGCCTTCCTTCACGCGCTCCATCAGCTTGTCGACCATGATGGCTTCGGCGCGGAACTTGTCGCGCCGGTGAATCAGGGTGACCTTGCTGGCGATGTTGGCCAGATACAGGGCTTCCTCGACGGCGGTATTGCCACCACCGACCACGGCAACTTCCTGGTTGCGGTAGAAGAATCCGTCGCAGGTCGCGCAGGCCGAAACACCCCGTCCGGAGAACTTCTCTTCGGAGGGCAGGCCCAGGTATTTGGCGGTCGCTCCCGTCGCGATGATCAGCGCGTCACAGGTGTAGGTGCCGGCATCCCCGGTCAGCGTGAAGGGCCGCTCGGTCAGCTTGGTGGTGTGGATGTGGTCGAAGATGATTTCGGTGTTGAAACGCCGGGCGTGGGCTTCGAAGCGTGCCATCAGTTCAGGGCCCTGTACCCCTTCTGCGTCGGCCGGCCAGTTGTCGACCTCGGTCGTGGTCATCAGTTGCCCGCCTTGCGCCAGGCCGGTAATGAGTACGGGTTTGAGGTTGGCGCGGGCGGCATACACGGCGGCGGTGTATCCGGCGGGGCCGGAGCCCAGGATGATCAACGGATGATGTTGCGTGCTGGAGCTCATTTGGGCATTCCTTTTATTGGTGTTCTGGAGGCTGGCGGATTATAGCCGACCCGGATCCGGCCGCTTCATCGGGGCTGGCTATCGACGCAATGCGGGCGGCCGCTGGATTGTGTTTTGAAGATGAGGCTCATGCATCAGTTTTCAAGCGTGATATGGGTCACATATACTCTGGCATGCTTGCCGCTGTCATTGAGTTCATCAGGGCGTGGCGCTTCGGAGAGCACATGACGATCAAACACACGATTTCAGCGACGGCCTTGCGTACCATTCCGATGTTCCAGGGGATCGAGGCCGATCGTCTGGAGCTTATCGCGCGCTGTGCAGGCCTGCGCCGGGTTTCCCGGGGGACTACTGTCGTTCAGGCAGGAGATCTCATCGACAACGTCTATTTCGTTCTCAATGGCAGTCTGAAGGTCCTCGTCAGCGATGAAGACGGCCGGGAAGTCATCCTGACCATGCTCGGGCATGGCGATGTTTTCGGCGAGATGGGCGTGGTCGACACCGAGCCGCGCTCGGCAACCGTTACGGCGGTGGCTTCCTCTGATCTGATCGTGATCGCCCAGGCGGACTTCCGCAAGATCCTGGCGGACAACTTCGAGATCTGCCTGCGCATCATGTGCAGTCTGGCGAACAGACTGCGTGCGGCGGATCGCAAGATCGAGAGCCTCGCACTCATGGACGTCTATGGCCGCGTTGCGCGACTCCTGCTCGATATGGCGGAAACGCGGGACGGGCGCAGCGTGGTGCGGCGCAAGATTTCCAAACAGGACATCGCGAAGATGATCGGCGCCTCGCGCGAGATGGTTTCCCGCGTAATGAAAGACCTGCAATCCCGCGGCCTGCTTGAGGAAACCGACGAAGGCCTCGTTCTGCGCGACAGCATCGCGAGCCTGTGAGTCCTGAGTCCGGACGGCAGGAAGGGGCCCGGGCTCTCGCGTTATAATCGCCGGCACACTTCCCTGCCACGGCCCACTCATGCTGTTTCGAGCTTCAACCCGTCCTCCTTCGCAGCCCCTCCCCGAAAAGATCGCAGCGCTCCTGCGTGAAGCGGGCTGGCTGCTGCTGGGCGCGGCCGGCGTTTATCTCGCCATGATCCTCTTCGGCTTCAGCAAGGCGGATCCGGGCTGGTCGCATGCGGTCGACAGCAACGTCATCCGCAATCCGGGCGGACGCTTCGGTGCCTGGTTTGCCGACATGCTGCTGGACCTTTTCGGCTCGTCGGCCTGGCTGCTGGTGGCGCTGATGTTCTGGGGACTTTTTCTGGGCGGGCGCCGTTTCCGGGGGCAGCTGGAGTCCGATCGCCGTTCCTTGTTCATCGTACTGACCGGTTTTGTCATTCTGCTGCTGACGAGCTGCGGGCTGGAGGCCATGCGTTTTCACAGCAGTCATGCCAGCCTTCCCGGTAGTCCGGGGGGCGTGATCGGGCTGGAGTTCGGTGGTCTCGTCACGCGCTACATGGGTTTTACCGGCGGCACGTTGATGATGCTGGCTTTCTGGCTGGGCGGCCTGAGCCTGTTCTGCGGGTTTTCATGGGTCGAAGCTGTCGAGAAGGTCGGCTACTGGCTTGAAACGCTCTGGACCGTGGCCGATCGCGGGATCCAGGCCTGGCGGGACAGGAAGGTCGGCAAGGAAATCGCCGTCAAGCGCGAGGAAAAGGTCAAGCGGGAGCGCAAGAAGCGTGAGGAAGCGCCGCCGGTCGAAATTCACATCGAGCCGGCGATGAAGAGCGAACCCGTCCGCATCGTCGAGCCGGTCCGGGCCGACAAGGAGCGCCAGGTCGGACTCTTCGGAGATGTGCCTGCGGGAGCAGGCTTGCCGGGTCTCACGCTGTTGGACGCGCCGAGCAATGACGTGGAGCCGCCCTCCAAGGAGACGCTCGAATATACGTCACGCCTGATCGAGCGGAAGCTTGCCGACTTCGGCGTCGAGGTGAAGGTGCTGGCCGCATATCCGGGGCCGGTCATCACCCGCTATGAAATCGAGCCGGCGGTGGGCGTCAAGGGTGCGCAGATCATGAACCTCGTCAAGGATCTGGCGCGTGCGCTGTCCGTGATGAGCATCCGGGTCGTCGAAACCATCCCGGGCAAGGCCTGCATGGGCCTCGAGATCCCGAACGTGAAGCGCCAGACCGTCCGTCTGTCAGAGATCATCGGTTCCAAGGTCTATCACGACATGGCTTCGCCGCTGACCGTGGCGCTCGGCAAGGACATCGGCGGCAATCCAATGGTGGCGGATCTGGCCAAAATGCCGCACTTGCTCGTGGCCGGGACCACCGGCTCAGGCAAGTCGGTGGGCATTAACGCAATGATCCTTTCGCTGCTCTACAAGGCGGGGGCAGACAAGGTCCGGCTGATCCTGGTCGACCCGAAGATGCTGGAGCTCTCGGTCTACGAAGGCATTCCGCATCTGCTGGCTCCAGTCGTGACCGACATGAAGCACGCCGCACACGCACTCAACTGGTGTGTGGGGGAGATGGAACGCCGTTACAAGCTGATGGCCGCATTGGGCGTGCGCAACCTGGCCGGTTTCAACAAGCAGATCGCGGATGGCATCAAATCCGGAACGCCGATGACCAATCCCTTCTCGCTGACGCCGGAAAATCCCGAGCCGCTCGAACACATGCCGATGATCGTGGTGGTGATCGACGAGCTGGCCGACCTGATGATGGTGGTCGGCAAGAAGATCGAAGAGCTGATCGCGCGTCTGGCACAGAAGGCCCGTGCAGCCGGCATCCACCTGGTGCTGGCCACCCAGCGTCCGTCGGTTGACGTGATCACCGGCCTGATCAAGGCCAATATCCCGACGCGGATGGCGTTCCAGGTCTCGAGCAAGATCGATTCGCGGACCATTCTGGACCAGATGGGGGCTGAGTCCCTCCTGGGCATGGGCGACATGCTTTATCTCGCCCCGGGTACCGGTTTGCCGACACGCGTCCACGGCGCCTTTGTCGATGACAAGGAAGTACACAAGGTGGTGGAGTACCTGAAGTCGACCGGCGAACCCAATTACATCGAAGGCATGCTGACCGGCGCCTCGGAAGAGGGAAGTGGCGAGTACTCCACCGACGGCATCGGGGACTCCGGCGGGAAGGAGTCCGATGACCTCTATGACAAGGCGGTCGCCATCGTGCTTCAGACGCGTCGCCCATCCATCTCGCTGGTTCAGCGTCATCTTCGCATCGGCTATAACCGTGCGGCCCGGCTCATCGAACAGATGGAGCAGTCCGGGCTGGTGTCGGCCGCCAACGCAACCGGTGGCCGGGAAGTCCTGGCACCGCCTCGCGAAGCCTGAGCCTGTTTGCCGACGCTGCGACGCCGGCTGTTCCTTTCACCGATATCGAGCCGAATCCATGAAAAAAATGCTTTTCTCCGTGCTGGCACTCGGCGTTTCCGGCTTTTCACATGCCGGCGCGATCGACCAGCTCAACCAGTTTCTGGATGCGACGAAAACCGCGAGCGCCAGCTTCAGCCAGAAAGTCATCTCCAAGACGGGCAAGCCAGGTCAGTCGGCCTCCGGCACCATGAGTTTCCTGCGTCCCGGCAAGTTCCGCTGGGAGTACACCAAGCCCTACAGCCAGCTGATCGTTGGGGATGGTGCGAAACTCTGGAGCTACGACAAGGAGCTCAATCAGGTGGTCATCAAACCGATGAGCGCCGCGCTGGGCGCCACGCCGGCCGCGCTTCTGGCGGGCAGCAATGACCTGAAAAAGAACTTCACCCTGAAAGAGGACGGCAGCGCTGACGGACTGGAGTGGGTCGAAGCCTTGCCGAAGAGCAACGAGGCGGGCTTCGAGCGTGTCCGGATCGGTCTGAAGGACAACCTGCCGCAGGCCATGGAAGTGCACGACAACTTCGGTCAGACCACGCTTCTGCAGTTCTCGGGCTTCGTGCGCAACCCTGCACTGGCAACTGGCAGCTTCAGTTTCACGCCTCCCAAGGGCGCGGACGTCGTTGGCGAGTAATTCCAGCGGCATGCCGGATCTTTTTACCCGCGAACCCGCTGCGCCGCTGGCTGAGCTGCTCAGACCCAAGACGCTGGATGAAGTCATCGGGCAGTCCCACCTTCTCGGTGAGGGCAAGCCCCTGAGGCTGGCCTTTCGCTCCGGCAAGCCGCACTCCATGATCCTTTGGGGGCCGCCGGGGGTGGGCAAGACCACGATCGCCCGCCTCACTGCCCAGGCTTTCGGCTGCGAGTTCATCGCGCTCTCGGCCGTTTTTTCCGGGGTCAAGGACATTCGTGCCGCGATGGAGCAGGCCCAGCAGAATCTGGATCGCGGCCTGCACACCATCCTTTTTGTCGATGAGATCCATCGCTTCAACAAGAGTCAGCAGGACGCGCTGCTGCCCTATGCCGAGTCCGGCCTGGTGACCTTCATCGGTGCGACCACCGAAAACCCCTCTTTCGAGGTCAATTCGGCGCTGCTTTCCCGTGCGCAGGTCTATGTGCTGAAGTCGCTCAGCGAAGCGGAGCTGCGCCAGCTGCTGACGCGGGCCCGTCAGCATGCGCTCGGACATCTGGAGTTTGAAGACAAGGCCGTTGATACCATCATCGGCTATGCAGACGGGGATGCGAGGCGCTTCCTGAATCTGCTCGAGCAGTGCAGCACTGCCGCAGGCGCTGCAGGCGTGGCGCACATTGACGCTGCTTTCATCGAGAATGCGCTGACGCTCAACAGCCGTCGTTTCGACAAGGGCGGTGACAATTTCTACGACCAGATTTCAGCCCTGCACAAGTCGGTCCGAGGATCGAATCCGGATGCCGCGCTTTACTGGCTGTGCCGGATGCTTGATGGCGGCGCCGATCCGCGGTACCTCGCTCGTCGCATCGTCCGCATGGCGTGGGAAGACATCGGGCTAGCGGATCCGCGCGCCATGCAGATTGCCAATGATGCGGCACTGACCTTCGAGCGTCTGGGCTCTCCGGAGGGAGAGCTGGCGCTGGGTCAGGCGGTGATTTATCTCGCGATTGCGGCCAAGAGCAATGCTGGCTACATGGCCTACAACGCGGCACGGAGCTTCGTGAAGCAGGATGGCAGCCGCGAAGTGCCGGTGCATCTGCGCAATGCGCCGACCCGCCTCATGAAGGAACTGGGCTACGGGCACGACTACCGTTATGCCCATGACGAACCGCACGCCTATGCCGCAGGCGAAACCTATCTGCCGGAAGGTGTTCCGGAGCCGGGCTGGTATCAGCCCGTTCCACGCGGACTGGAACAGAAGATCGCCGACAAGCTGGCCTTTCTGCGGAAACTGGACGAGGAAGCCGGCAAGGCCTGATGAGCCGCCGGGTGCCCGCAGTCATCGGGCAGGGCCCGGTGACTGCGGGGATGGGCGGTGAAGCCCGCTAGCTCGCTTGCCTGAAAGGGCGGGATCGCCGGAAACGGGCTTCCGGAATCACTGCGCGAGCGGGTGCGCAGAACGGAACTGCGCGTACACGTGAAGCACGTGCTCTGCTTCGTCCAGAGCGCCACGCGACATGGCGTCGGATACGAAATCACTGAAACAGCTGCAGATCAACTCGACGCCCTCGTCGCTCTGCACGAGGCCGCACGCAATCGGGGCCGCAATTTCCTCGGGCAGATGTTCGTGTTCTGCAAAAAGCCCGACTTCTTCTGGCGTCAGGTCACAGTAATCGAGGCAGTCCTGCATCGTCAGCATCCTTGTGCCTCCTTTTCTGGTCAGGCCCCGGGCCGGGCCTTACTCAAAGCTAGAGCAGCACAGAGTGATCGCCAGTTGTCATTGGCTATGCGCTGTCCGATGTGCGATTGCACGCTGCAATGGTCCGCGGAGAAGCTTGCGTCGAGAGGATTTCATCCTGCGTCGGGCGGAAAACTTTGCGCTGCACAAGAGGCATACCCCCGGCGTCGTGTAAACTGCTCGACTTCCAAAAACAAGATGTTCCTCTGTCATGCTCGATATCCAGCTTCTTCGTACCCAGCTCGATTCAGTTGCCCAGCGTCTGGCTACGCGCAAATTCGTTCTCGACGTCGCCGCCTTCCAGTCCATGGAAGATGAGCGCAAGGGGCTTCAGACCCGCACCCAGGAGCTGCAATCGAAGCGCAACAGCCTGTCCAAGCAGATCGGCATGTTGAAGGGCAAGGGCGAAGACGCTTCTGCCGTGATGGCCGAAGTCGGCGGGCTGGGCGAAGAGCTGAAAACCTGCGAGGAGCAGCTGGCTGCCCTGCAGGCCCGGCTCAATGACTTTCTCGCACGCATTCCCAATCTGCCGGATGAGTCGGTGCCGGTCGGCAAGGATGAAACCGCGAATGTGGAAGTGCGTCGCTGGGGGAGCCCGCGCAGCTTCGAATTTGCGGTCAAGGACCATGCCGATGTGGGAGAGCCGCTGGGGATGGATTTCGACACCGGTGCGAAGCTGGCCGGTGCGCGTTTTTCATTCCTCAAGGGGGGCATGGCGCGCCTGCATCGCGCCATTGCGCAGCTGATGCTCGATACCCAGACCGGCGAGCACGGCTATACCGAATGCTATACGCCCTACATCGTGAATCCGGACGTGCTGTTCGGGACGGGGCAGTTGCCCAAGTTTGCCGAGGACATGTTCCGCGTCGAGCGGGGCGGTGAAGACGGCCAGACCCAATATCTGATTTCAACCTCTGAAATTTCCCTGACCAACATGGTCAAGGACACGATCCTCAAGACCGAAGACCTGCCGCTCAAGCTGACCGCCCATACACCGTGCTTCCGCTCGGAAGCAGGCAGCTACGGTCGGGACACCAAGGGCATGATCCGTCAGCATCAGTTCGACAAGGTGGAGATGGTGCGCATTACCCGGCCGGAAGACAGCTCCGCGGCACTGGAGGAAATGGTTGGTAATGCCGAGGCGGTGCTGCAGAAGCTGGGCTTGCCTTATCGCGTCGTCGCCTTGTGCACCGGTGATATGGGCTTCTCCGCCGCAAAAACCTACGACCTTGAAGTCTGGTTGCCCGCACAGAACACCTATCGCGAAATTTCGTCGGTTTCCAACTGTGGCGCCTTCCAGGCGCGTCGCATGCAGGCCCGTTACAAGAACGAGGCCGGCAAGAACGATCTGGTGCACACCCTCAATGGGTCCGGGCTGGCCGTCGGGCGGACACTCGTGGCGATTCTGGAAAACTACCAGCAGGCAGATGGCTCGGTCGTTGTGCCGGAGGCACTGCGTCCCTACATGGGCGGGCTGGAAGTACTGAAGCCCTGAGCTTCGCGGCAGATCGACAAAAAGGCTCATCCGGGAGCCTTTTTCAGTTGTGCACGCAGTTCAGAGCCAGGCAGACAGCCACGGCGCCAGCAGCACCATCAGGATCCCGGCGATGATCATCGTTAGGCTGGAAATGACACCTTCTTCGGTGTCGCGGCGATGCGCGGTAGCCGTGCCGACCGCGTGCGCGCCGGCTCCGAACAGCGCGCCACGCGCGAGTGCGCTTCTGACCGGCAACCAGCTCAGCAGCCACTCGCCAAGCACCATGCCGGCCAAGCCGGTAATCACGACGAATACCGCTGCAAGCTCGGCCTGTCCGCCCATTTGTGGCGCAGCGGCAATCGCGAACGGTGTGCTGATCGAACGGACCGACAGACTGCGCTCAAGCGACTCCGGCAGGCCAAACAGCCTGGACAGAACGACCGTGCTGACGACTGCCACGGTCATTCCCACGACGACCCCCGCAATCAGCGGCATGAAATGACGCCGGATCACCGCCCGGTACTCGTGGATCGGCACGGCGAACGCAACCGTTGCCGGGCCGAGCATGGCAGAGAGCCAGTGACTCTGGGCGTTGTATGACGCGTAGGAAACGTGCGCAGCCAGGAGAATCACGATCAGCAGGACCGGCACGGCTATGAGCGGAGAAAGCAGCGTGTGCGGAACGCGCTTGTGCAGACTGCGGGACGCGACATAGAGCACGATGGTCAGTGCCAGCCAGAAAAGGCCTTGGGGCAGATGAATCACTGTCCGGACTCCTTTTTGTCACGCAGATGTTTTTCAAGCCGCCAGGCGAGATCAACCGTGAAGGCCGTCGCCAGCATCACGCAGGCGGTGCTGCCCACGATCACGCACAGGATGGCGATCATCTTGCCTTCAAGCAGACTCCGGTACTGGAGCACGGCGATGACGACCGGGATGAAGAACAGCAGCATTTCCCGCAAGAGCCAGGTGGCGCCATCAGCGACCCATTCGCGGCGCAGGAGGCCCAGCGTCATCAGGGCGAGCGCAATCGCGATGCCGCTGACCGTCGGCGGAATACCCGGCAGAAACCGGCCGGAGACTTCAACCGCGAGCAGCCAGATGCCTACGATCAGTCCGATCTGGAAAAGTGTCCTCAGAAAGCTCCGGAGCTTTCCTGAATTCGGGAGTGTCATGAGGGAAGGGGAGAGGCGGCAGCAGTCACAATGATACGTGTCCGAGAACGAAAAAGCCCGCCGAAGCGGGCTCGATCGTGTCAGGGGGCTTCAGTTCGAGAAGAAGTCCTTGACCTTGTCCATCCAGGACTTGGCACGAGGATTGTGGCTGTCGCCACCGTCCTTGCAGGTGATTTCGAACTCCCGCAGAAGCTCTTTCTGGCGTTCGGTCAGCTTGACCGGTGTTTCGATCACCACATGGCAGTGCAGGTCGCCGTGATAGCCGCTGCGAACATTCTTGATGCCCTTGCCACGCAACCTGAAGATTTTTCCGGTCTGCGTCTCGGCAGGAATCTTGATCGACGCCGCACCATCCAGCGTCGGGATCTCGATTTCACCGCCCAGTGCCGCTGTCACGAAGCTGATCGGCATTTCGCAATGCAGATCATCGCCGTTGCGCTCGAATACCGGGTGTTCCTTGATATGGATCTCGACGAACAGATCGCCTGCAGGGCCTCCATTGACGCCCGGCTCGCCAAAGCCGGCATGACGCAGGCGCATGCCTTCGTCGATGCCTGCCGGCACCTTCACTTCCAGCGTCTTTTGCTTCTTCACACGCCCCGCGCCATGGCAATCGCCACAGGGGTCGGTGATCACGCGGCCCGAGCCATGGCACTTCGGGCAGGTCTGCTGGATCGAGAAGAAGCCCTGCTGCATGCGGACCTGACCTGCACCACCGCAAGTGCCACAGGTCTTGGGCTGGGTGCCGGGCTTGGCGCCCGAGCCATGACAGGTCCCGCATTCCTCCTGAACCGGAATGCGGATGGTTTTCTCGACCCCGCGCGCTGCTTCCTCGAGCGTGACTTCCATGTTGTAGCGCAGATCCGCGCCGCGATAGACGCGCGAGCCGCCTCCGCCGCCGCCCCGTCCGCCGCCGAAGATTTCGTCGAAGATGCCGCCGAACGCATCGCCGAAGTCGCCACCAAAGCCCTGACCTCCACCGAATCCGCCGCCCGCTGACGGATCTACACCGGCGTGGCCATAACGGTCATAGGCACCGCGCTTCTGGCTGTCGGAAAGCATTTCATAGGCTTCCTTGACCTCCTTGAACTTCTCTTCGGCGTCCTTGCTGTCCGGATTCCGGTCAGGGTGGTACTTCATGGCCAGCTTGCGGTAGGCCTTCTTGATATCGTCGTCCGACGCGTCGCGGTTGACGCCGAGAACTTCGTAATAATCTCTTTTTGCCATGACTTTTCCTCAAGGCAAGAGCGCAAAGAGCGCCGGAAATGCTGCCGGGACCCTTTGCGCTCTGCGCCTGTGCGGTGACGGGAATTACTTCTTGTCTTTGACTTCCGTGAATTCCGCATCCACCACGTTGTCGTCGGCAGGCTTGGCTTCCTGTTGCGGGGCGGCATTGCCGGCTTCGCCACCTTGCTGCGCATACATGGCTTCGCCCAGCTTCTGCGAAGCCATGGCCAGCGCCTGGGCCTTGGCTTCGATCTCGGCCTTGTCGGAGCCCTTGATGGCTTCTTCCGCATCCTTCAGCGCGGCTTCGATCTTGGCCTTTTCGTCAGCCGAGACCTTGTCGCCATGTTCGGTGAGGCCCTTCTTCGTCGTGTGGATCAGCGCGTCGCACTGGTTGCGGGCGTCGATCAGTTCATGCTGGCGCTTGTCTTCTTCGGCATGTGCGGCAGCGTCGTTCACCATCTTCTGGATCTCGTCTTCGGAGAGGCCGGAGTTCGCCTTGATGGTGATCTTGTTTTCCTTGCCGGTGGCCTTGTCCGCGGCCTTCACATGCAGGATGCCGTTGGCGTCGATGTCGAAGGTGACCTCAATCTGGGGCACGCCACGCGGAGCGGGCGGAATGCCTTCAAGGTTGAATTCGCCCAGCATCTTGTTGCCGGCCGCCATTTCACGCTCGCCCTGATAGACCTTGATGGTCACTGCCGGCTGATTGTCGTCAGCGGTCGAGAACACCTGCGAATGCTTGGTCGGGATCGTGGTGTTGCGCTTGATCATGGCCGTCATCACCCCGCCCAGGGTTTCGATGCCCAGCGAAAGCGGGGATACGTCGAGCAGCAGCACGTCCTTCACGTCGCCTTGCAGCACGCCGCCCTGGATCGCAGCGCCCACCGCCACGGCTTCGTCGGGGTTCACGTCCTTGCGAGCTTCCTTGCCGAAGAATTCGCGAACCTTTTCCTGCACCTTGGGCATGCGGGTCTGGCCGCCGACGAGAATCACGTCGTCGATGTCGGAAACCGACAGACCTGCGTCCTTCAGTGCCTTGCGGCAAGGTTCGATGGTGTTGTTGACCAGCTCTTCAACCAGCGATTCGAACTTGGCGCGGGTGATCTTCATGGTCAAGTGGGCGGGCGCGCCGTTGGCCATGGTGATGTAGGGCTCGTTGATTTCGGTCTGCTGCGAGGACGACAGCTCGATCTTGGCACGCTCGGCAGCAGCCTTGATGCGCTGCAGGGCAATCGCATCCTTCGAGAGGTCGATGCCGTTGATCTGCTTGAACTCGGCCACGATGTGGTCGATCAGGCGCTGGTCGAAGTCTTCACCGCCGAGGAAAGTGTCACCGTTGGTCGCGAGCACTTCAAACTGCTTGTCGCCATCCACATCGGCGATTTCGATGATGGAGATGTCGAAGGTACCGCCGCCCAGGTCGAATACGGCAACCTTCTGATCCTTCTTGCCGGCCTTGTCGAGGCCGAAGGCCAGTGCGGCAGCGGTCGGTTCGTTGATGATGCGCTTCACATCCAGACCGGCGATGCGGCCGGCGTCCTTGGTGGCCTGACGCTGGCTGTCGTTGAAGTAGGCCGGCACCGTGATCACGGCCTCGGTCACTTCTTCGCCCAGATAGTCTTCGGCGGTCTTCTTCATCTTGCGCAGCACGTCAGCCGAGATCTGCGGCGGGGCCATCTTCTTGCCGCGCACTTCAACCCAGGCGTCGCCGTTGTCGGCCTTGACGATGGTGTAGGGCATCAGGTTGATGTCCTTCTGCACTTCCTTCTCTTCGAAACGGCGGCCGATCAGGCGCTTGACGGCGTAGAGCGTGTTCTTCGCGTTGGTCACGGCCTGGCGCTTGGCCGGCGCGCCGCACAGCACTTCGCCATCTTCCATGTAAGCAACAATGGAGGGCGTCGTGCGCGCACCTTCCGAGTTTTCGATGACCTTGGGGCTGCCGCCTTCCATGATGGCTACGCAGCTGTTGGTAGTGCCCAGGTCGATCCCGATGATCTTTGCCATTTCAAAAAGCTCCTTGATGACGTTGGGTGGCGCATCCTGCGTCCACCGGAATTTCGTTTCTGATGATGAATTGGGGGTGGCTCGCCGTATTTCAAGCCGACTGAGCGACGGCGACAAGCGCGGGACGCAGCACGCGGCCTTCGAGCAGATAACCCTTCTGGAAGACCTGGATCACCGTGTTGGCAGGTTGATCGGAGGGCAGGGCTGAAATGGCCTGATGCTTGTGCGGATCGAATTTTTCGCCGATCGGGTTGATCTCTTCTAGGCCGCTTTTCTCGAAGGCCTTGGCGAGGTTCTTGAGCGTCAGGTCTGCGCCTTCGCGGATGGAGTCAACGCTGGGAGCTTCCACCGCAAGCGTCTGCTCCAGGCTGTCCTTGACCACCAGGAGCTCACCGGCGAACTTCTCGATGGCGAACTTTGCGGCCTTGCTGATGTCTTCCTGAGCACGGCGGCGAACGTTTTCGGTTTCAGCCTTCGCACGGAGCCAGGCGTCGTGATGTTCACTGGCAAGGAGTTCGGCCTGGCGCAGTTGTTCTTCAAGGCCCGGGAGGGTGTCAGTGTGTTGAGATTCTCCGGCTGCGCCTTGGTTTGCGGCATCCGCAGAGATAGTTGCGCTATCGTTGTCGTCCTTGGGGGTGTCAGGTTGCTGAGACATGAAGCAGGGCTCCTCAATGAGTACAGCCACTCAAGTGAGGCGTATGTCGGATATTTCAAGTGTCTTTCTTCTATTTTTTCGTGATCTTTGCCACACTCCCCGCTGTAGCCCAACAGAATCCGCGCTGACAATGGACGCAACACATGGCTGAGATGCCTGAACGCGTAGGCAAGTACAAGATCCTCCGCGAAATAGGACGGGGTGCGACCGCGGTCGTCTATCTGGCCGAGAATCCCTATTACCCCGAACCGGTCGCGCTGAAATACATTTCCTTCCGGGACCGGGCGAAGGACGAGGCCAAGTGGAATCGGCGCCTGCTGAAGCTTTTGCGGGCCGAAAGCTCCGTCGCCCGCAGGCTTGAGCACCCCAACATCATCCGGATCTACGAGGCCGTCATCGAAAAGGATGAGGCTTATGTCGTCATGGAGTACTTCCCCGGCGGCTCGCTGGAAGACTTCTGCAGCTATGAGCGGATGCTGCCGGTGCAGCGCACCACCAGCATCATTTTCAAGATCGCGATGGCGCTCGACTACGCCTACCGTCAGGGCATCATCCATCGTGACATCAAGCCGGCAAACATTCTTGTTGATGCGGACGATAACGTGAAGATCACCGACTTCGGTCTGGCGATGAACGTGAACAAGAAAAGCGCCGAAGATTCGACTTTCATCATGGGCGTCGGGTCGCCGGCCTACATGTCGCCCGAGCAGATCAAGAACTATCCGCTGAACCAGAAAACCGACCTGTATTCGCTGGGCGTCGTGCTCTTTCACATGCTCACCGGGCGCCTGCCGTTTCGCGCCAAGAATCCCGCTCAGCTCGTCTACAAAATCATCAATACCGATCCACCTGCTGCCAGCGCGCTGAATCCCGATGTGCCGGAAGCGATGGATGCGGTGATTCGCAAGTCGCTCGAAAAGGATCTTTACTCCCGGTATCGCAACGGAGCCGAGTTTGCGAAAGATCTGTCAGGCGTGCAGTTCAAGATTTTCAACGAGCACGACAGCCTGCCTGACAGCTCGCGTTTTTCTCAAATTCGCCGCCTGGGATTCTTTACCGATTTTGAAGACGTTGAAATCTGGGAGGCTTCACGTTTTTCCGCTTGGCGGGTAGGGGAGCCGCTGACCCAGATCGTGCGTGAAGGAAGTTCCGATCAGCGTTTCGGAATCCTGCTTGAGGGCGAGGTCGAGTTGTCCATCAGCGGCCGCGTGGTGGCGGTCCTGGGGCCGGGCGAGTGTTTCGGCGAGACCGCTTATCTGGACAAGATCGAGCACCGCCAGGTCTGCACGGTGGTCAGCAAGACCTTTGTTCGCTATCTGGAAATCACCCCGGCAGCGCTCGCGCTTGCCTCGGAGGAGTGTCTGGAGCATTTCCGGGAGCGCCTCATGACAACCGTGGTGCAGCGTCTTGCCAAGGCATCTGACGCCGTGGCGCAACACGGTGGCGCGGCATTGAAAGCGGTGAATGTCACCACCGCAAGCATGGAGTTGCAGCTGGTGGACGATTGAGGCTGCTGCTGTTTGTGGCAGCCCGCATGAAAGGGCGCGGATGCGTTCCGCTTTTCCGTGCCCCTTAAGATGAGTTTCCTTTTTTCAGGGTATTGCCATGGAAGGTCTGATCGTAGTTCTTGCCATTCTGGCATTCGTCGTCGTCACGATTGCCAAAGGCGTCAGGATTGTTCCGCAGGGCGAAGAGTGGGTTGTCGAGCGCCTCGGCAAGTACCTCAATACGATTACGCCCGGCCTCAGTGTACTGATTCCCTACCTCGATCGCGTCGCCTACAAGGTCACAACCAAAGACATCATCCTCGACGTGCAGGAGCAGGAGGTGATCACCCGAGACAACGCCGTGATCCTCACCAACGCCATTGCGTTCATCAAGGTGACTGACCCCGTTCGGGCTGTCTATGGAATTACCAATTTTCACGAAGCGATACGCAATCTGGTCATGACGACCTTGCGCTCAATCGTCGGGGAAATGGAGCTGGACGAAGCGCTCTCTTCGCGCGACCGCATCAAGGCCCGCCTGCGCGAGAGCATTTCGGACGAGGCGCTGGACTGGGGCATCAGCATCAAGACTGTTGAAATCCAGGACATCAAGCCTACGGAATCCATGCAACGAGCGATGGAGTTGCAAGCGGCTGCCGAGCGGGAGCGCAAAGCACTCGTTACGCGCGCGGAAGGTGACAAGCAGTCGGCGATTCTCGGGGCAGAGGCCCGTCTCGAGGCGGCAAAGCGTGACGCGAATGCGCAGGTATCGCTGGCGACTGCCTCGGCCGAGGCCATTCGTCGCGTGAGTGAAGCGATCGGCGGCAATGCGACGCCGATGATGTTCATTCTTGGGGAAAAGTACATCAACTCGCTTGAAAAGCTCTCCAGCTCCGAGAACGCAAAGATCGTCGTGCTTCCTGCCGATTTGCAGGAGACGCTCAAGCGATTCGCGGGGAGCAAGCCCGTCTGACGGACTGCTGGCCGGCTGGGTTTCAGCGCACTTTGGCGCGCATCAGTCGTTGCTTTTCGCGATCCCAGTCGCGCTGCTTTTCGGTTTCACGTTTGTCGAACTGCTTCTTGCCCTTGGCCAGGCCGATTTCCATCTTTACCCGGCCTTTGGTGTAGTGCAGATCCAGCGGAACAAGCGTGAAACCTGCGCGCTCCACCTTGCCGATCAGCGTTTCGATCTGGTGCATGTGAAGCATGAGCTTGCGCGTACGCGTAGGGTCGGGCTTCACATGCGTTGACGCCGCAAGCAAAGGGCTGATGTGCATGCCGATCACAAACAATTCCGCACCGCGGATCAGGATGTACGCTTCCTTGATCTGTGCTCGTCCGGCGCGAATCGCCTTCACTTCCCATCCTTCAAGGACCAGGCCGGCCTCGAAGCGCTCTTCGATGAAGTAGTCGTGAAAGGCCTTGCGATTGTCGATGATGCTCATGGTTTCCGATGCAATGGTTTCGGGCGGGAGGGTTTCCGCTAGAATCCGCCATTCTATCAGTGCCGCCCGGTCAGGCGGCTTCAAACCGGCGAAGCATGGCTGAGATCAGAAAATCCGTATTGATCGAACATCGCGCAGAAAAGATGTATGCGCTTGTGGATGGCATTGAAGACTATCCCGCCTTTCTCCCTTGGTGTGGCGGAGCGGAGATCATGGATCGGACGCCGGATTCCGTGAAAGCGATGCTGCATATCAGCTATCACGGGATCAAGGCTTCTTTCTCGACCATCAATGAAAACGAGCCGGGCCGCTCCATCCGCATGAGGCTTAACGACGGCCCGTTCCGCAAGCTCGATGGCGAGTGGCGTTTTCTGCCTTTGGGTGACAAGGCGTGCAAGATCGAATTCATGCTTGTCTACGAGTTCTCCAGTACCTTGCTCGACAAGGTTCTGGGCCCGGTTTTCAATCATATTGCCAACAGTTTCGTTGAAGCATTCATCCAGCGCGCGGATCAGTTGGCTGCGTCATCAACTCCTGGTCTGAACAATGAAAATTGAAGTGTGTTATGCCCTGCCACAGAAGCAGGAGCTTGTGCGGATTGAGCTGAACGAAGGCGCGACGCTTGAAAGCGCTGTCATCTCCTCCGGCTTGATGGCCAAGTACCCGGAAATTTCCCTGGCGGACGGGAAGTTCGGTGTGTTCGGGAAAATTGTCCGGACGGACGGCGTACTTGCTGATGGAGATCGCGTAGAGATCTACCGCCCCCTTATCGCGGATCCCAAGGAGGTTCGTCGTAAGCGGGCCGAAGAGGGCAAGGCGATGAAAAAGGGGGGCGGAGAACTCTGATCGGCGACATCCCGGTCGGTTGGGGCTGTCGCCGGCAGGGCGGCTTTACTTGCAGTCCTTGGACAGCGCTGCGCGTGCGCGGTCGAGCTCAGCCTGGAGTTGGTTGTCCGACATCGGGATCGCCTCTCCCTTGTCGTTGGCCTTGCTGATACGCCCGCCGCGTTCGAGGAGGGCGATGTTGCTCCGCAGATTGGAGCAGTACTCATCCTTCTGAGCCTTGGCTTCGCGCTCCTTGTTCGCCTTTGCTTCGGCTTCCGCTTTTTCAGTCTGGCGCTTCGCGAAATCCTTGTTCTGCTCCTGCCAGCTTTTGGGGCCTGAAGCCTGGGCCGATGGAGCGCTGCCTGAAGCCTCGGGCGCCGTGGATTCGACCGGCGCGCCGCCACGCATGGTCTTGACCTGCGCATTCGGGGGCGGCTGATCGCCGAAGTGCGTCCTGCCGTTGGCGTCTTTCCACGTGTAGATCTCGGCGTTCGCCATCAGGGGGAGTGCCAGTGCAGCCAGTACCGCCAGCTTCCGTGCTTTCATTCAAACTCCTTGGTCTGTTCCGGGGATGTCAGCCTGTTTTGCCGGAGGCTGCTCCGCCTGTATAATGCTGATTTGCCGGTAAGGATTATAAGCATGCGTTTGATCCAGAAGGCGCTGACCTTTGATGATGTTCTGCTGGTCCCGGCGCACTCCAACATTCTCCCTCGTGATGTGAGCCTTGCGACGCGTCTCACACGCAATATCACGCTCAATCTGCCCTTGGTTTCTGCTGCCATGGACACCGTGACCGAGTCGCGGCTTGCAATTGCGCTGGCGCAGGAGGGCGGCATCGGGATTGTGCACAAGAACCTTACTGCACGACAGCAGGCTCAGGAAGTTGCCCGCGTCAAACGGTTCGAATCGGGTGTCCTGCGTGATCCCATCACGATCCCCCCCACGCTGACCGTGCGCGAGGTGCTCGCCATTACGAGGCAGCACCGGATCTCAGGCTTGCCGGTTGTCGATGGGAAAAAAGTCGTCGGTATCGTTACGAACCGTGATCTCCGCTTCGAAACCAATCTCGATCAATCCATCGCTGCGGTGATGACCCCGCGCGAGCGTCTGGTTACCGTGCAGGAAGGTGCCACGCTGGAAGAAGCGAAGGCCCTGATGCATCGCCATCGTCTGGAGCGCGTACTGGTGCTGAAGGAAAACGGTGAGCTGTACGGTCTCATTACGGTCAAGGATATCCAGAAAGCGACCGAACACCCCCTGGCGGCAAAGGACGCGCATGGTCGTCTCCGCGTTGGTGCTGCGGTAGGCGTCGGTGAGGGGACCGAAGAGCGTTGTGAGTTGCTGGCCGAAGCCGGTGTCGATGTGATCGTGGTTGACACGGCACACGGGCACTCGCAAGGCGTTCTGAATCGCGTGACCTGGGTGAAGAAAAATTTCCCCCAGGTTGAAGTGATTGGCGGAAACATTGCGACCGGCGATGCCGCGAAGGCGCTTGTTGCAGCGGGTGCGGATGGTGTCAAGGTCGGGATCGGTCCGGGATCGATCTGTACCACGCGCATCGTGGCGGGTGTCGGCGTGCCGCAAATCACGGCCATCGACAATGTCGCGAAGGCGCTCGAAGCGGAAGGCGTTCCGTTTATCGCTGATGGTGGGATCCGTTATTCCGGTGACATTTCCAAGGCGATTGCGGCGGGGGCACACTGCGTGATGCTGGGCGGGCTTTTTGCCGGCACCGAAGAGGCTCCGGGCGAAACCGTTCTGTTTCAGGGGCGCAGCTACAAGTCTTACCGCGGCATGGGTTCGCTGGGTGCGATGCAGCAGGGGTCGGCTGACCGCTACTTCCAGGACAACGAAAGCGGCAATGCCGAGAAACTTGTGCCGGAAGGTATCGAGGGACGCGTTGCCTACAAGGGGCCGGTTGGTGCCGTGATCCATCAGTTGATGGGAGGCTTGCGTTCGTCGATGGGCTATGTCGGATGCGCGTCGATCGAGGAGATGCGTGCCCGCGCCGAGTTCGTCGAAATTACTTCGGCGGGAATCCGGGAGTCGCACGTGCATGATGTGCAGATCACCAAGGAAGCGCCGAATTATCATCAGGTTGACTGAGGTGCTTCAAGGCTCGGCAGCGTACTGTCGGGCCCATGTTTCTGATGGCGGGCTTCGGCCCGCTTTTTCTCCGGCAGGAAGTTTTCCAGATGAGTGAAGCAGCCCCGAAAGAAGTGGAAATGCAGAAGGGGCGTGATGCGGGAATCGGTTTCATCATGATCACCGTGCTGATCGACATGATTTCGATCGGCCTGATCATTCCGGTTCTTCCCTCGCTCGTTGGCAGTTTTACCAGTTCCCCAGCGGCGCAAGCGTGGTGGTATGGCGCTGTTGCGTTCGCATTCGGCTTTTCCAACTTTCTGGCTGCCCCGGTTCTTGGTGCGCTGTCGGATCACTACGGGCGTCGTCCTGTTCTGCTTCTGGGGTTTTGCGGTCTGGCGCTGAATTTTTTCGTCACTGCGCTCGCCACTTCCCTCGCCATGCTGATCGCCGTGCGCGTGGTCGGTGGCGCGATGCAGGCCAATGCTGCCATTGCAAATGCATATGTCGCGGACATCACTCCTCCGGAGCAACGGGCACGACGCTTCGGCATGCTCGGCGCCATGTTCGGGATGGGCTTCATATTGGGGCCGGTCATGGGGGGAATTCTCGGCGCGATCAATATCCACCTGCCTTTTTTTGCTGCAGGGACGCTCGCGCTGCTGAATCTCCTCTACGGATACTTTGTCCTGCCCGAGTCCTTGTCCGCCGCGAAGCGTCGACCGATTGACTGGCGTTCCGCCAATCCGGTTTCTGCGCTCAGGCGCCTGACGGCACTCAAGGGAGTCGGTCTGCTGGTTGCTGTCATCGCGCTGGCTTCGCTGGCGCAGTTCACCTTGCACACCAGCTGGGTGCTCCATAACTACTATCGCTTCGGGTGGGGGCCGCGTGAGAACGGTTGGTCGTTGTTTGCCGTGGGTGTGATGTCGGTCATCGTTCAGGGCTTCTTGCTGAAGCACTTTCTGCGCTGGTGGGGGGCTCGTCGCTTTGCTGTTGCTGGTCTCGTTTCGGGAGCATTCGCGTATCTGCTCTGGGGGCTCGCCACTGAGGGCTGGATGATGTATGCCATCATCGCCTGCAATATCCTTGCTTTTGGCGCTACCGCGTCTGTCCAGAGTCTGGTTTCGAATTCGGCCGGTGTGCATGCCCAGGGGCAGACGATGGGGGCCATTTCTTCACTCAACAGTCTGATGGCTGTTCTGGCTCCGATGATCGGCGCTCCGCTGCTGGCTACCGTAAGCCATCTGCCGCAACAGGACTGGCGCCTGGGGGCACCCTTTTATTTCTCTGCCTTGCTGCAGATTCTTGCGGCGTTTTTTGCCCTTCGCTATCTCTCTACGCACAAAGCGAGAGAGTCTGACTCCACGTCTCTCCAACAATCTGCCACGCACTGAGTTCTCTTATGGACAAGATCCTCATCCTCGACTTCGGTTCACAGGTCACCCAGCTGATTGCACGCCGGGTTCGCGAAGCCCATGTCTATTGCGAGCTGCACTCCTTCGATGTGTCGATGGATTTCATCCGCGAATTCAAGCCGACCGGGATCATCCTCTCGGGCGGACCGAACTCGGTCTACGAGTCCGACTATCAGGCAGACCCCGAGCTCTTCAAGCTCGGCGTACCGGTGCTGGGCATCTGCTACGGCATGCAGTGGATGGCGCAGAGCCTTGGCGGCAAGGTGGAAGCGGGCAAGGTGCGCGAGTTCGGCTATGCCGAAATCGCTGCACACGGCTCGCCTCTTTTCGCCGGTTTGGAAGACCGCAGCGCTGAAGGCCAGAAATTCCTCGAAGTCTGGATGAGCCACGGCGACAAGGTTACCGAGCTGCCCGCAGGTTTCCGCGTGATTGCCAGCAACGAAGCCTGTCCGATTGCGGCGATGGCCGACGAAGCGCGTGGTTTTTACGCCGTGCAGTTCCATCCGGAAGTTACCCACACCCTGCAGGGCCGCGAAATGATCAATCGTTTCGTGCTCAACGTCTGCCAGGCCGAACCCTCCTGGACGATGCCCAACTACATCGATCAGGCCGTGGCCCGCATCCGCGAGCAGGTCGGCTCTGACGAAGTCATCCTCGGCCTCTCCGGCGGCGTGGATTCCTCCGTGGCTGCCGCGCTGATTCACCGCGCCATCGGCGATCAGCTCACCTGCGTGTTCGTCGACAACGGCCTGCTGCGCCTGAACGAAGGCGAGCAGGTCATGAACATCTTCAACAAGCACCTTGGCGTGAAGGTGATCCACGTGAACGCCACCGAGCAGTTCATGGGCCATCTGGCCGGTGTGACTGATCCGGAAGCCAAGCGCAAGATCATCGGCCGCGAGTTCGTCGAAGTCTTCCAGGCCGAATCGGCCAAGCTGCCCAGTGCCAAGTGGCTGGCGCAGGGCACGATCTATCCGGACGTGATCGAGTCGGCCGGTGCCAAGACCAAGAAGGCGCACACGATCAAGAGCCACCACAACGTGGGCGGCCTGCCGGAAACGCTGAAGCTCTCGCTGCTCGAGCCGCTGCGCGAACTGTTCAAGGACGAAGTCCGCGAACTGGGCGTAGCACTCGGCCTGCCGCACGAAATGGTCTATCGCCACCCGTTCCCGGGCCCCGGCCTTGGCGTGCGTGTGCTCGGCGAAGTGAAGCGCGAATACTGCGACCTGCTGCGCCGTGCCGACGCAATCTTCATCGATGAGCTGCGCGCCTTCGACTGGTACGACAAGACCAGCCAGGCATTTGCCGTGTTTCTGCCGGTGAAGTCCGTCGGCGTGATGGGTGACGGTCGCACCTACGAGTACGTGGTCGCCCTGCGTGCGGTGTGCACCTCCGACTTCATGACCGCGAAGTGGGCCGAGCTGCCCTACGAGTTGCTGGGCAAGGTATCCAACCGGATCATCAACGAAGTGCGCGGCATCAACCGCGTCGTGTACGACGTTTCCGGCAAGCCGCCTGCAACCATCGAGTGGGAATGACCGTACGGCGGATGGATCGGGACAGCGCTTGTCTGAATTGAAGCGAGCGTTCGTTCCGGTCAGTCGCTCCCTTGCCGCGCGTCGACGCGGCATCTCGGGAGGCGAGGCGATGGCTTTCGCGCTTGTTGCAGTGCTGCCGGTTTTTGAGAGCGAACAGGAGACTGTCAGGATGAATGGGATTTTCGGCGCTTTTCTGCGCCTCTTGCCCGCTGCGCTGCTGCGTTATGCTGCGCGTCTGCGCTTCCCGAACCTGTTCCTTCTCGTCCTGGTTTGCTTCGTCGCTGATCTGTTGTTGCCTGATTTCATTCCTTTTCTGGATGAGATCCTGCTGGGGCTGTGCACCCTGATGCTTGCCGCCTGGAAAAACAAGCGTGGCGGAGGAGGAGGCGGTGAGTCCTGACGAAGACTTCATGCTCGAGGCGCTGGCTCTGGCGCGCGAGGCAGCAAGCCATGGCGAGGTGCCGGTCGGGGCGGTCGTCGTGAAAGACGGGCAGATTGTCGGGCGAGGGCGTAATGGCCCCATCGGTGCCAAGGATCCGACTGCGCATGCCGAAGTCATGGCTTTGCGGGATGCGGCAGTCAATCTGGGTAATTACCGCCTGCCAGGCTGCGAGTTGTATGTGACGCTTGAACCCTGCGTCATGTGTTCCGGTGCAATTTTCCATGCCCGGATTTCACGTGTCGTTTATGGGGCAAAGGATCCCAAGACAGGGGTTGCGGGCAGCGTGTTCGATCTTTATGCAGACCGCCGCCTGAATCATCACGCCACCATTGAAGGCGGCGTGCTGGCCGATCAGTGCGGCGGTTTGCTGTCTGCCTTTTTCGCTGCGCGCCGTCAGCGCGTAATCAGCGCTTGAGGCGGCCTGCTCAGTCGATCGTGTAGGGCAAGGTCCCGAGTTCGAGCAGAGGGCCGTCGGAGGCGCCCAGGTGTGCGATCCCCGCCTCGAATGCAGAAATCTGCATGACGGCAAGAAGGTCTGTGCCTCCGTTCGGGCCCGACTCTGCCGCAACGACTTTGCCACAGGATTGTTCGCCGAACTCCGGCGCATAAATGTCCGTGCCGATTTGCACATTTGGGTGGCTGGCGTGCGCGCGGAACATGCGCTTCTTGAGTTTGCCGAGGTATTGCGTGCGGGCGACGATTTCCTGACCCGGATAGCAGCCCTTCTTGAAATTGACGCCACCGATCAGTTCGAAGTTGATCATCTGTGCCACGAACTCGTCCTGCAGGGCCGCGGTAATGAGCGGGAGTCCAGCCTGGATATCCAGCCAGCGCCATGCCGCCGTGTGGGCGGGCGTCGCGCCTGATGCGACGAGTTCTGCCCAGAGATGCCCGGCGCGCTCTGCCGGAGCCTCGATCACGAAACGATTGCCATCAAGGTGAAGGACCCGGGTTTCGTCCTGCGCGCAGACGCTCATTGCTTCAGAGCGATACAAGCCCAGTGGTTCGAGCGTCCGGGCAGCTTCGGGACCTGCGAGTCCGATCAGAACGCGATCACTTGCCTCACTGACCTTGGCTTTGGCGCGCAGAACGTACATGGATAGTTTTCGCGCAATCGGCGAAAGCAGATCCGCGGACAGCATCAGCATGAGCTCACTCTCGGCCTGCCAGACCACAAAGCTGGCCAGCACGCGCCCCTTCGGACTGTTCAGACTGTTGTGCAGCGCCCGGTCCGGGCTCATCCCGAGCACGTCATTGGAGCCCAGCTTGTGAAGAAAGTCTTTTGCGTCTTCTCCGCTGATTCTGATCAGACCCAGATGTTCGAGAGGAGTGATGATCGTATCGTTCGAGGCCGCCCGGATGCCTTGCTCGGGGCTGGAGAAAGCGGGCTGATCCGGACCGTCCTTGGCGATCCAGTCGGCTAGGAAAGCTTGCCTGGGGCTGTTCATGATCTGTGCTCCGTGGGGGGGAAGTCGTTTGTATTCCGTTATTATAGGGCGCCCCATGCATTGACCGGGTCTTGTCCATTGAAATTGCTGAGAGTTCTGGTTCGTCTTATTGGCGTGTTCTTGCTGTTGCTGGGGGCTGCGGCGCTGGTCGCCGCGTGGGTCGCGCTTCGTCCGATTCCGATGAGCAAGCCCGTGGTGGATTTCGACATCGCACCCGGTATGTCCATGAAACGGATTTCGGCCCAGCTTGCAGATGCCGGCCTCGATATCTGGCCGGCCGGATTGACCATGCTTGCCCGGTTCAATGGCGACGCGACGCGCATCAAGGCGGGAAGCTATCGCATCGACAAGCCGGTCAACATGCTCGAGCTTGTTGCCTTGATGTCGAGCGGAGCCAACGCATACGCCGACCTGACGATTGTCGAAGGCTGGACTTTCGCCCGGCTCCGCTTGGCATTGGCTTCCCATCCGGACCTGAAGCAGGATTCGGCGGGTTTGGACGAAGCGGACATCATGGCAAGAATCGGTTTTCCGGGCGTGCCAGCTGAAGGAATGTTCGCGCCGGATACCTATAGTTTTTCGCGCGGAGCGAGCGATTTCGAAGTGCTTCGGAGGGCCGCACAGCACATGCAGCTTCGCCTGGAGCAGGCCTGGAGCAAGCGCGCGGCTGATGTGCCACTGAAAACTCCGTATGAGGCGCTGGTGCTGGCTTCTGTCGTGGAGAAGGAAACCGGTCGGGCTGATGATCGACTCAATGTGGCGTCAGTCTTCGTCAACCGGTTGCGGATAGGAATGCCGCTGCAAAGTGATCCGACGGTGATTTACGGATTGGGGAGTGGTTTTGACGGCAACCTGAGACGTCGGGATCTTCAGGCAGATACGCCGTTCAATTCCTACACCCGTCGCGGGCTTCCACCCACACCCATCTCGCTGCCGGGCAAGGCCGCGCTCGAAGCCACTCTGAATCCTGCGCAGGGAAAGTTTCTGTATTTCGTAGCCCGGGGTGATGGAACCAGTGCCTTTTCATCGACGCTGGACGAACACAATCGTGCCGTAGCGCGTTACCAGAGAGCAGGAAAATGACAGACAAGGGACGATTCATCACCTTTGAGGGAATCGACGGCGCGGGAAAGAGCACCCAGATCGCCGCGACCGAGACCTGGATTCGTGCGATGCGGCATGATGTTGTCCGTTCCCGCGAACCGGGCGGAACGCCACTGGGCGAAAAACTGCGCGAGTTGCTGCTGCACGAGCCCATGCATCTCGAAACCGAGGCGCTACTGATGTTTGCGGCGCGCAGGGAGCATCTGGCGCAGGTCATATCTCCGGCATTGCAGAAGGGGACTTGGGTTGTGTGTGACCGTTTCTCCGACGCCAGCTTTGCTTATCAGTCCGGCGGGCGTGGTCTGTCTGTCGACAAGTTTTTTCAGCTCGAGCAGTGGGTGCATCCCGGTTTTCAGCCCGATCTGACCTTTCTGTTTGATCTTGATCCGGCGAAGGCTGCTGAGCGGCTTGCTGCCGGGCGTCAGGATCATGACCGTTTTGAGCGCGAGCAGCGTGATTTCTTTGTCAGGGTCCGCGAAGCCTATCTTGAACGGGCCCGCAGGAGCGCGGGGCGGATTGCCGTTGTTGACGCAGCTCGGCCTGTTGAGGAAGTCACAAAAGAGATTCTCGACATTCTGCAGCAGAGGTTCGCATGAGTCTGGAAGCGCTTCCCGAGTGGTTGCAGCCTGTCTGGAACAAGATACTGTCGCGACGCGACCGGATGCCTCATGCGCTGTTGTTCTGCGGTGCGCCCGGCAGTGGCAAGCGTCTGTTTGCCGAGCATCTGTCTCGTGCCTTGCTGTGTCGGGCGCCACAAGCCAACGGTTTTGCCTGCGGAGCCTGTGCGGCCTGCAACTGGATCGCCGCCTCCAATCATCCTGACTATTTCACGCTGATCCCCGCCGCTGATGAAGCGAGTGACGACGACGGAGAGACGGCAGATGCAGGAAAGAAGGAAAAAGCCAAGTCTTCGCAGATCGTGATTGACCAGGTCAGAAGTCTTCAGGGGGCGCTCGAGGTGGGGGCAGGAGGGCATGATGGTGGCCGCCGGGTCGTCATCGTCGATCCGGCGGAAGCAATGAACCATGCCGCGGCGAATGCCTTGCTCAAGGCTCTCGAGGAGCCGCTTGAGTCGACACACTATCTATTGGTAAGCCACGCGCCAGGCAGGCTTCTGCCGACCATACGAAGCCGGTGTCAGGTGATTGACTTTCCGCGTCCGGAGCCCGAAGTTGCGCTGGCATGGCTGCGTCGGGAAGGTGTTCGGGACGACGCACTGCTGGGGTTTGCCAGCGGCCTTCCGGTTGCGGCGAGAGACTATGCGCAGGGGGATCTGCAGCTCATTCGTCGACAGCTCGCAAAGGAGTTGGCGGCCGTCTCCGCGACCGAGCCGCTCAAGCTCGCGGCAGACTGGGAAGCGCGGCTCAAGCTCAAGGCTTCCGTCGAGGCGGGCTTTACGATGGTAACGCTGGTCTCCTGGATTCAGCGCTGGCTGTTTGACGGGGTTTGTGTTGCCAATGGCTTGCGCCCTCGTTTCTATCAGGATTTCGAAGCAGAGCTTCGCCAGGCCACCCACAACAGATGTGAAGCGTGGATGGATTGCAGTCGAGTAGTGCAGGAATTCAGGCGAGTTGCCCAGCATCCGCTTAACGCCCGGCTTTTTCTGGAGGATCTGGTTTTGAATCTCCGTCGGGCTATGTGATGGGCGTGTTGGTGACGTATTAGTACTCAACGTTCGTCGGGAAAATATAAACATGCTTGCTGGCAGAGCTCGGAAACATGGGCTATACTTCGCGGCTCATTGAGTCGGGTTGATTGCAAGTGAGGGCGCTTAGCTCAGTTGGTAGAGCGCCTCCCTTACAAGGAGGATGTCGGCGGTTCGAGCCCGTCAGCGCCCACCACACATGCCTCCCGAATGCAGCGGAGTGGTAGTTCAGTCGGTTAGAATACCGGCCTGTCACGCCGGGGGTCGCGGGTTCGAGTCCCGTCCACTCCGCCAGTTTCAAAAAAGGCGAACACAGGTTCGCCTTTTTTGTATTTGCCAGTTTGCTGGCTCAATTTTCGTCAATGGTCGCCCAACATGTTTGAAGCCGTCCGTAATAATCCGAAAATCGCCCAGTCAATTCTTGCTGCGCTGGTTTTGCCGTTCGCTTTTTTTGGCGTGGATGCCTATTTCCGGAACGGGAATGTCGGTGGTGATGCCGCGGCCAAGGTTGGCAAGGTTGAAATTACGGATTTTCAGCTGGAGCAGGCTGTTCGTGAGCAGGAAAACGCCTTGCGTGCTCAAATGGGGGCGTCCTTCGACCCGTCCCTGACCAATACCCCTGAATTCAAGGCAGCTGTACTGGACCGCATGATCAATGAAGCTGCGGTGAAAGCTGCAATTCGTGACAGCAAGCTCGTTGTCAGCAACGAGAGCATTCAGGAATACATCAAGCAGATTCCTT
Source organism: Uliginosibacterium paludis (assembly GCF_039631355.1). Classification (NCBI taxonomy): domain Bacteria; kingdom Pseudomonadati; phylum Pseudomonadota; class Betaproteobacteria; order Rhodocyclales; family Zoogloeaceae; genus Uliginosibacterium; species Uliginosibacterium paludis. The sequence continues at coordinate 123,683 of NZ_JBDIVF010000009.1, forward strand.
CCTTCCAGGAAAACGGCCACTTTTCCTTCCCGCTTTATGAGGCCTATGTCCGCAATCAGGGGCTGACGCCAGCAGGTTTCGAACAGCAGATCCGCGATACCGTCGCGCAGCAGCAGTTGATGCTTCCGATCGCAGGTGGTGCTGTCATCTCGAAGTTCAGCAGCCAGAGGATGCTGGCACTGGATGGCGAAAAGCGCTCTGTTTCCGAATTGATTTTTGATGCTTCGAGCAAACTGGCCGGTGTGAAACTGGGCAGTGACGACGCGAAAAAATATTATGACGCTCACAGCGATGCGTTTCGTGCGCCCGAGCAGGCCAAGGTTGAATATGTTCTGCTGAGTCTTGATGACATCGCACGTAACGCAAATATTTCGGAAGCAGATGCTCGCATGTGGTTTGACGAAAACTCCAAGGCCTTGACTTCCCATGAAGAGCGGCGTGCCAGTCACATTCTGGTTCAGGTCGCAGCAGATGCGAAGGCGGAGGCGCGTGAGGCCGCACGCAAGAAGGCGGAAGGCCTGCTGGCGCAGGTGAAGGCCTCGCCTGCGCGCTTTGCCGAGATTGCAAAGGCTAATTCCGACGATACGGGTTCGGCCGAAAAGGGCGGTGATTTGGGGTTCTTTGGCCGTGGCGCCATGGTCAAGCCGTTTGAAGATGCCGCCTTTGGCCTGAAGTCTCACGAAATTTCCGGGTTGGTAGAAACCGAATTCGGTTATCACATCATCACGGTGACGGATATCAGGGGCGAGAAGCCGAAGACCTTCGAAGAGATGAAAGCCGAGGCCATGGAAGGCGCCCGCAAACAGGCTGCCAACCTCAAGTTTTCCGAGATTTCGGAGCAGCTTGGCAACATGGTTTATGAGCAACCCGATGCACTCAAGCCGGTGGCGGAAAAATTCGGACTCAAGCTGATCCAGACCGACTGGACGCCGCGAAGCAGTCTCCCCGCCGTGCTGCAGAACCAGAGAGTTCAGACTGCGCTGTTCTCTTCCAGTTCCACCCAGAATCGTCACAATACAGAGGCGATCGATTTGGGGAACGGAAGCGTGATTTCCGCGCGCATCATTGACTACAAGGCTTCCGCGATCCGTCCTTTCGAGGAGGTCCGCAAGCAGGCCGAGGAAGCGGCGACGCAGGCCGAGGCCGCTCGTCTGGCCCGTGAAGAGGGTGAGTCTGTGCTGAAGAAGTTGCAGGGCGGCGAGTCAGTGCCGGCAAACTGGGGGACTCCGAAAGAGCTGAAGCGCTCCAGTCCCGAGCTGACGGTAGAGGCCAGAGTCGCTGTCTTCTCGGCGCCTGTCGAGAAGCTGCCCGCCTACGTCGGAGCCCTGGTTGGCAACAACTACTCGATCTTCCGCGTCGAGAAAGCAGAGTTGCCTGCGGTTTCGGATACCGCTCCAGAACTCAAGGATGCTGCAAACCGGCAGGCAATGCTTGCGGGGCAGGAAGATCTGCGGGCCTATATCGAGGCGATTCGCAAACGTCAGGGCGTTAAGCTGAAAGCGGCCAAACCGAAGGAATAAATCAGGATCATCGATTCCCCGTTCAAACCCCCGGCGTGCTTGGGGGTTTGCTGTTTTTGGGAAGCAGTTGAGCGGGTACGCATCTACGTTATGCGGGTATTACCTGCACGACAAAGACGCTGCGTTTCTTATCCGCTATATTGCGTCCGCATTCAATCCACATAGAGAGTGAGCAAGATGGCCTACGTCGTTACCGAAAACTGTATCAAGTGCAAATTCACCGACTGTGTGGACGTGTGCCCGGTGGATTGCTTCAGGGAAGGTCCGAACTTTCTTGTCATCGACCCGGATGAGTGTATCGATTGCACGCTCTGTGTGGCCGAATGCCCTGCAGAAGCCATTTTTGCGGAAGACGACCTTCCCGCCGATCAGGAACACTTCACCGAGCTGAACGCCAGTCTCGCCAAAGTGTGGCCGGCGATTGTCGAGCGCAAGGAGCCCCTTGCCGATGCGGAAGAGTGGAACAAGGTGAAGGACAAGCTTCAGTTCCTCGAAAAGTGACGGAAGGCGAAAGCCGCTTCGTCTGCCTGCGGTGAGGCAGGCTTTGAAGTTGCCCTGTCCTGAATCAGGTTGACACCTGTGAGCGCGAAGTTGCGCTCTGGTTGATTGCTGCAATAGACGCCCGATGAACCTCATCGGGCGTCTTCGTTTTCAGCGACAAATGCGGTCTGTGCTCGTTGTAGATCCGCACCGACTCATCGACCATTCGCCGCGCCTGTTCCAAGTCTGCCGGGCGGCGGAGCAGGAGCGCGCTCTTCAGAATGCCCTTGATCCGTTCAGCCAGCGCATTCTGGTAACAGTATCGGTCGAACGCCCCTGAATCCCGTAGCAATCGTGGCCCTGCTTGTAGGTCAGTTCGCCTCTTTCTACCTGCGCCACCACTGACAGCTCAAAGCCAGCGTGTAGTCGCGCTGCGTCCTCTTCTCCCCTGATCCCATCTGCCTTCCCCTTCCATGACGTGAAAAGCTAAAAACCCAGATCAGGACGGGTCAGAGTAAGAAAAAAGGGAGGCTTTAAGCCTCCCTTTTTTTGTTTTCCTTGGGACCGAAGCCCTTCGGACAGGATCAGAACTGGAAGTAGTTTTCAGCGTTCTTGTAGCAGACGCCTTCCACGATTTTCTGAAGCTGAGCCCAATCCTGCGGGTATTCGCCGTTTTCAACCCATCCGCCGATCATGTTGCAAAGAATCCGGCGGAAGTACTCGTGACGAGTGTAGGACAGGAAGCTGCGTGAGTCGGTCAGCATGCCGATGAACGCTCCCAGATTTCCAAGCTGGGAGAGGGCGGTCAGCTGACGAGTCATGCCGTCCTTCTGATCGAGGAACCACCAGCCGGAGCCGAACTGCATCTTGCCCACCACCTTGCCATCCTGGAAGTTGCCGATCATGGTGGCCAGCACTTCGTTGTGGATCGGATTCAGGTTGTAGAGGATGGTCTTGGGCAGCTGGTCATCGCCGTCCAATGTATCGAGGAATTTTGCGATCTTGGCCGAAATCAGGTCGTCGGCAATGGAGTCAAATCCGGTGTCCGGTCCGAGATTGCGGAACATACGGGCGCTGTTGTTGCGCTGCGCACCGATGTGAAGCTGCATGGCCCAGCCGCGTTGAGCGTACTGGCGTCCCAGATGCAGCATGATTCCTGTTTTGTAGGCCTCGACTTCATCCTTGCTCAGAGGCTCGTTGTTCATAGCCTTGTTCAGGATTGACGTGAGCGCCGACTCCGAGGCCTCGACGAAGAATGCCAGGTCAATGGCGTGGTCCGAAACCTTGCAGCCATGCGCGGCAAAATAGTCGAGACGCGCGTTCAGGGCCTTGAGCACATCACCAAAGCTATTGATGGCAATGCCGGACACGCTGGCAAGCTTGCGGATGTAATCCTGGAAGCCCGCGCGATCAATATTGAAAGCCTTGTCCGGACGGAAGGTGGGCAGCACCTTGACCGCGAAACCATCCGCAGCGATTGCCTTGTGATGAACCAGGTCATCAACCGGGTCATCCGTGGTGCAGACAACACGGACATTGGAGCGCAGCATCAGACCGCGCGCTGACAGTTCCGGTTTGCCGATCAGGCTGTTGCAGTGTGTCCAGAGTTCGTCGGCGGTCGCGCCGGAAACGAGCGTCCGCGTGTCGAAGTAACGCTGCAGTTCGAGATGGCTCCAGTGAAAGAGGGGGTTGCCCACGCCCATCGGCAGTACTTCGCAGAACTTCCGGAACTTGGCCTCGTCCGGCTGATTGCCTGTCATGAAGTCCTCGGTGACGCCGGAGGAACGCATGAAGCGCCACTTGTAGTGGTCGCCGCCAAGCCAGATTTCGGTAATGTTCTTGAATTGCTTGTTGCTGGAGATCTGTTCGGGCGGCAGGTGACAGTGGTAGTCGATGATGGGCTGCGGCGCTGCGAACTCATGGTAGAGCTTCTGCGCGGTGGGGGTTTCGAGAAGGAAATTCTCGTCCATGAAAGTCTTGGCCATACTCAATCTCCAGTGTGTTCCGGGTGTGGGTCTTACGACACGGAAAGCGATTGTGTTGTAAGACCAATTTAGTGGATATTCGGGATTATCCCCTATGTTGTCTGACAAATAAAGCTGTGCGCTGGTCAGTTCAAACGCCGGAGTAGGCCGAAAAACCTCCATCAACCGCGATGATCGAGCCGGTTACGAAGCCTGAAGCCTTGCTTTCAGCAAGCCACAGCAAGGCTCCAATCAGTTCGCTGGCATCCCCAAAGCGTCGCATGGGCGTCTGGGCGATGACTTTCTGGGCGCGAGGCGTGTAGTTGCCATCCTTTTCCAGCATCAGGTCGCGATTCTGTTCCGTAATGAAGAATCCAGGGGCGATTGCGTTGACGCGAATGCCCGACTGGCCAAGATGCACGGCCAGCCACTGCGTGAAGTTGCTCACGGCGGCCTTGGCGCCGCTGTAGGCAGCAACCTTGGTCAGAGGGCGGAAGGCTGACATGGAAGAAATGTTGATGATGCTGCAGCCGCTGCGCCCGAGCATCTGTCGAGCGAAAACCTGGCTCGGAAGGAGTGTTCCCATGAGGTTGAGGTCGAATACGAACTCAAAGCCCTCCATGTCCAGATCGAAAAAGGTGGTGTTCTTCTGGGCGTCGCCAGATGTGTCGACGCCAAAATACTCCTGTCCGGTGATGCCTTTCGGATGATTGCCGCCGGCTCCGTTGATGAGAATGTCACAGGCGCCGAAGTCTGCGGCGATGGCACTGGCGGTGTTCTCGAGTGCGGTGCGATCCAGTACGTTGCAGGAATAGCCTCGGGCCTGCCCGCTGCAGGTACGGATCTCTTCGGCCAGTTTTTCAGCCTTTGCCAGATCGCGGCCGATGATCGCCACGCTCGCTCCACACTCGGCAAGAGCGCGGCACATTGCAGCACCGAGGATGCCCGCCCCCCCCGTTACGACGGCAACCTTGCCTGCCAGATCAATGGAAAAGGGGAGGGTCGATGTGCTGTTCATGCATGGCCTTTCTGACTTAAAAGCGGGGCAGGCGTGTGTTGCCGGATGAGCTCGGCGCTCCCGGCGGCTGCATCTTCAAGGATGCTATGAGCCGGGCAGTCGAGGTCGGTCTTGATGTCGTGTTTTACGCGGGTTTCGCGTCATTGGACTGCTCGTGCGTCAACAGTCTGCGAGGTTGACGCCGATGCAGTTAAGATGGGCTCACCCAGGCGATGCCATGAGTCCTGCCTTACAGGGGGGCGATCTCGAGCCGCGCCTCGCGAGTCATCAGCTGTTCCATGGCGTCATGCGGGTCCAGGCTGCCGCAGAGTACGTCACGAACGGCACGCGTGATCGGCATGTCCACGCCATTGGCCTCTGCTCTGGCTACCACGGTTTCGGTCGTCAGGACACCCTCCGCTACATGGCCGAGTTCTTCGAGGATGGTCTTGAGATTCTTGCCTTCGGCGAGCGCCAGGCCGACCCGCCGGTTCCGTGAAAGATCGCCGGTTGCCGTGAGGATCAGGTCCCCCATGCCGGCGAGCCCCATCAAGGTCTCGCGCCGACCGCCGAGCGACGCAGACAGACGGGCTATCTCGGCGAGCCCCCGGGTGAGCAACGCTGCACGCGCGTTGTAGCCGTAGCCGAGCCCATCGGAAATGCCTGCTGCAATGGCGAGGACATTCTTTACGGCGCCGCCGATTTCGGCACCGATGATGTCGTCGTTGGCGTAAAGCCTCAGGCGGGGGTGAATGAGTTGCTCAACCCAGCGCGTGGCGAATTCCATGCTGCTTGAGGCGAGAGTGATGGCGCAGGGCAGGCCAGCGGCGACTTCCTGCGCGAAGCTCGGGCCGGTCAAGACTCCGCGTCCGGTATCCGGCAAAAGGAACTCGGTCGCGACTTCATGAGGAAGCTTGCCCGTGCCGGCTTCAAAGCCCTTGCAGACCCAGAGTACCGGTAACGCGGAGTAACTTGCGGCGACCCGCTTGAGCGTCGGGCGCAGTCCGGACACCGGCGTTGCGATGACGGCAAGCTCGGCGGCCTCGCAGGCTTCGTCAAAATCCGCAACGAACTCGATGCGCTGGTTGAGGGCAATGCCGGGGAGGTAGCGTTTGTTCTCTCCGTCGCGGCGCATCTCCGCGAGGTGTTCGGGTTCGATGCTCCAGAGCGTTGTCCGGTGTGCGCCTGCGTAAGAATTTGCCAGCGCAGTGCCCCATGCGCCCGCGCCGATCACCAGAATGCTTGCCAATTCAGATTCCCCAGACGGATTTGAGGGGGATGTAACCAGACTGTCCGCCGCTGTGGCGGACCTTCAGCCACGCACCGTCCGGCTTGTCGATCGCCTCGAGAATGACGTCCTTTGCCACGGAAAAGGCAGCGGGAGCGCCCTGTTCAGGCTTTTGAAGAACGTCCGCACTGGATGCGGTAACAATGACCTGCCGGGTGTTGCCCAGGGTTTCACTCGGCAGGCACCCCAAGCCGCCACCTTGCTCGCGGATCTTGACCCACTTGTCGACGCTGACAATCACCTCCACCGGCGTGCCATGGCGAAGGATGAATACCGGGCGCGCCTTGGTCGAGCATGCGTCATAGACAATTGCGTTGTCGACGAGCGATTTGTACTCCAGCGCGCTGGCCGACGTTGCGGTCAGCAGCGCCAGGGTTCCGGAAAGCAGAAGGGGAGCCTGACGGTTCATGGAAACACTCCAGACTTACTGAACCGGCACTTCGATCTTCGGTTGCTGAGCGAGTTCCTGCTGACGGGCTTCGTACATGCCTTCGAAGTTGACCGGAGCCAGCAGTACCGGCTGGAAGCCTGCACGGGTGACGGCGTCGGAGACTGCCTCGCGCGCGTAAGGGAAGAGGATGTTGGCGCAGCCGATCATGAGGATGGGCTCGAGCTCGTTGTCCTGCACGTTGCGAATCTGGAAGATGCCAGCCTGGGCGGCTTCAACCAGGAATACGACCTTGTCTTCGGCGGCCAGCTTCGACGTGACGGTCACCTTCAGCGTGACCTCGAAAAAGCCTTCTCCTACTGCAGCAGCCTGCGTCGAAAGCTCAATATTGATCGTCGGGTCAGTCTGATCCAGAAAGATGGCCGGCGCGTTCGGTACTTCGAGCGACAGATCCTTGACGTAGAGCTTTTCGATCTTGAAAACGGGTTGCTGATTCTGTTCCATGACTGTTACCTGAAGATAGTGGATTGAGAATGAAAAATTATCAGTTCGCAGCCAGCAGAGGATCAAGTCCGCCGGCCTGGTCGAGTGCGTAAAGGTCGTCGCAGCCGCCTACATGCTTTTCACCGATGAAGATCTGCGGCACTGTCCGTCGTCCGGTAATCGCCATCATGTGATCGCGTTGGGCCGGGTCGCGGTCAATCAGGATCTTTTCGATGTCGGTGACGCCCTTGCGGCGCAGCAGTTGCTCAGCACGCACGCAGTAGGGGCAGACCGCCGTCGCGTACATTGTTACCTTGCTCATGACTTGGTTCCGCTGCCGATCGGTTGCCCGGCCTCTTTCCAGGCCTTGATTCCACCTGCAAGATTGAAGACCTGCTCGAATCCGGCCTTTCGCAGCGTTGCGATCGCGCGCGAGGAGCGGGCGCCAGTGGCGCAACTGAGCACGACAGGGCGAGTCTTGAACTTTTCCAGTTCCTTGGTGCGATCAGCCAGTTCCTGTGCAGGAATGTTTCTGGATCCGTTGATATGCTCGGCGGCGAACTCCGCCGCTTCACGCACATCGACCACTACCGCGTTCTGGCGGTTCATCAGCATGACCGCTTGCGCCGGCGTGACTTGGGTTGCGTGGTCGCGTGCTTCGCGGAGGAGGGGAAGCAGGAGGCCGAGGCCGCTGATCACGGCAAGCGTGATGAGAAAAATGTTCTGCGAAATGAAATCCATGGAGTCTTGACGAAATAACAGGGCTGAAAATGCTGACGATCAACGAAGCCGCCAAAAAACGAAAGGGCCCATGCCAGGCCTGATTGATCCGATACAATACCATCCTTTGCCAGAGCCCGCCTTCAGGTGGGGCAGCAGGCGCACCGTTTTTTCCTCCTCTGAACAGGCTATTTCTCATGTACAAGATTGTTTTGATGCGTCACGGTGAATCCACCTGGAACCTTGAAAACCGCTTTACCGGCTGGACTGACGTGGATCTGACGCCGCGCGGTGTCGAAGAAGCCGTTGCCGCTGGCAAACTGCTCAAGGAAAAGGGTTTTGAGTTCGACGTGGCCTACACCTCGATGCTCAAGCGTGCGAACAAGACACTCAATGTCGTGCTCGAGCAGATGGACCAGCTCTGGATTCCGGTGGAGCACAGCTGGCGCCTGAACGAACGTCATTACGGCGCGCTGCAGGGGCTCAACAAGTCCGAAACCGCAGCAAAGTTCGGCGAAGATCAGGTGCTGGTCTGGCGCCGCTCCTACGACGTTCCGCCCCCCGCGCTGGAGCTCGATGACCCCCGTATGGAAGACAAGGCGCCGCGCTATGCCAGCATGAAGCCGGGTGAGTTTCCGCGCACCGAATGTCTCAAGGACACCGTGGAGCGTTTCGTGCCTTACTGGCTTGACACCATTGCCCCGGTCGTCAAGTCCGACAAGCGCGTGGTCATTGCAGCGCACGGCAACAGTCTGCGCGCACTGGTCAAGTACCTCGACAACATGAGCGAAGCCGAGATCCTCAAGCTCAACATCCCGACCGCTCAGCCCTTGGTGTATGAGCTGGATGCAGAGCTCAAGCCGATCAAGAGCTATTACCTGGCAGACCCGGCTGAAATCGAAGCCGCGATGAATGCCGTGGCCAATCAGGGCAAGGCCAAGGCCTGATGCCTTGGCAGGCAGTTCTGGCCGCCTTCCTGGCGGCAGCCTGCATGCTGTCAGCGGGTGCCCATGCGGCACCTGCCGACGCCAGGCGTGGTGAGCTGGCTGATCTGAAGGCCCGGATCACTGCCCTGCAGAATGAAATCGCGCGCGGAGAAGAGTCGCATCATGAAGTGGCCGACGAACTGGCCGATGCAGACCGCGCTATTTCCGCTGCGCAGCGCAAACTGAGGGATATCGCGGTGCGGCGTGCCGAGCTTGAGCAGCAACTGCTCGCTCAGCAGACAGAGAAGGCACGGCTCGAGTCCGAACTGGCCGGTCTCAAGGCCAAGCTGGGAGAGGCTGTGTTCCGTATGTACGTGGAAGGCGGCCAGGGCGGAACACGGCGCTTCCTGTCTGGCGACGACCCCAACCAGCTGGCGCGCGACGCTCATTACCTCGAGCAGATCGCCCGTCAGCGCATGCAGGCGATCGAGCAGGCACGCCAGACCATGGCAAGGCTCGAAGCCCTCGCAGCAGAGACCGCAAGACAGCGCGATGCGCTGGCGGCGATCGAACAGGAGCGTCGGGGCGAGCAGCAGTCTCTGCTTGCCGAAAAGGAACAGCAGAGAGCCGTGTTGAGCCGCATCTCTGCCCAATTGAGTGAGCAGCGTGGAGAGATGCGCACGCTTCAGCGCAATGAAGAGCGCATGGAGAAACTCATTCAGGGGCTCGAAAAAATCGCACGCCAGCAGGCGGAGGCCCGGGCTCGGGCTGATGCACAGGCTCGCGCTGAGGCGGAAAGTCGTGCTCGTCAGGCGGAGCAGCATCGATCGCAGGCCGCGGCGTCGGCGCCCTCCAGAGCAGACAGCACAGCAAGCGCAGACCCGGCAGGAGGGCAAACCAGCCGGCTGGCGGATTCCGGTACTTCGGGTACTGCCTTCGCTGCGCTCAAGGGACGCCTCGGCTGGCCTGTCCGCGGAGCGATCAAGGGACGTTTCGGCTCGCCGCGGGCGGGCGGTGTGACCAACTGGCACGGCGTTTTCATCAAGGCGGAAAGCGGCGTCGAAGTTCGCGCGGTGGCGGCAGGCAAGGTGGTTTTTGCAGACTGGTTGCGCGGTTTCGGCAACGTCGTGATCCTCGATCACGGTGAGGGCTACATGACTGTCTATGGGAACAACGATTCCCTGTTGCGCAATCCCGGTGATACCGTTCGTACAGCAGAGGCGCTGGCGACCGTGGGCAGCAGCGGTGGGCAGGATGAATCAGGTTTATACTTTGAAATAAGACACCGCGGGCAACCGCAGGATCCTGCCAAATGGATGGCGGCGAAATAAGGCTGACGGAGCGTAGATGAGCAGAATGAAGCAGTTCGGGCTGGTACTGAGTGGCATGTGTCTGGGTGTGCTGTTCAGCCTGCAATTCGCAGCCAATGCAAACAAGGAGGCTGCCAGTGCAGCCCAGCTGCCGGTTGAGGAAGTCCGCAGTCTTGCGGAGGTTTTCAACCATATCAAGCAGTTGTATGTCGAGCCGGTTTCCGACAAGAAACTGATCAACGACGCCATCTCCGGCATGGTTGCCGGACTAGATCCTCATTCGTCCTACCTGGATGAAGAGGCCTTCCGCGACATGCAGATTTCCATCAAGGGGAAATTCGGCGGTCTTGGCATCGAAGTCACGATGGAAGACGGCCTTGTGAAGGTTGTCAGTCCGATCGAGGACACCCCCGCGTTCCGCGCCGGCGTGAAGGCGGGTGATGTGATCTTCAAGTTGGACGACACCCCGGTCCGCGGGCTGAGCCTGACCGACGCCGTCAAGCGCATGCGCGGCAAACCCGGTACCACGATCGTGCTGACCATCCTTCGCAAGGGGGAAACCAAGCCTATCGAGCTGACGCTTACCCGCGAGGAAATCCAGGTTCAGAGCGTGAAGTCGAAGCTCATCGAGCCCGGCTATGGCTACGTGCGTGTGACGCAGTTTCAGGAGCAGACGACGGCCGATCTCGAAAAGCATCTTGAAAAGCTCTACAAGGGCGGGGAACTCAAGGGGCTCGTGCTCGACCTTCGCAATAATCCGGGAGGGTTGATTGATGCGGCTGTCGGCGTGTCTGCGGCCTTCCTGCCACCGAAAAGTCTGGTGGTCTATTCTGAGGGCAGGATTCCGGACGCGAAGCGCAAGTACTACGCTGATGCGCCGGAGTACTCCCGCGGGGCGCCTGATGTGCTGAAGAACCTGCCGAAGGGGGTTCGCTCCGTGCCGATGGTCGTGCTGCTCAATGGCGGTTCAGCCTCGGCGTCCGAAATCGTGGCCGGTGCGCTGCAGGACTACAAGCGCGCCAAGCTGCTGGGGATCCGCTCTTTCGGCAAGGGTTCGGTTCAGTCGATCTTCCCGATCGTGCAAGGCGAGACCGGTGTCAAGCTCACCATCGCCAAGTATTTCACACCGCTCGGGCGTTCGATTCAGGCCAAGGGCATCGAACCTGATTACGAAGTGGACGAAACGCCTAATGGTTCTTCCGAGCCGTTCTACCGCGAGGCCGATCTGAATCGTCACCTTGCCAATCCGAATGATCGGGAACCGGAAGTGCAAGCGTCTGCGCCCCGCCCGGCGAAGTCCCGGCCCCAGGCTGAAAAGACTGAAGTGCCGGTGCGCTTCGAGCCGGCTGGACCGGAGGACTACCAGTTCGAGCAGGCCATGAATGTGCTCAAGGGCCGGCCGGTCAGCGTGAAGCCGGCTGAACAGAGTGCTCCGGCAGAAGAGGCTTCTGCACCGAAGTAAGCGTTTCGTACGGGCCGTCGATCGGACGGCCCTGCTGCACAAGCAGGAGGTCAGCCATGATGCGTCGTGAAACTGCCTACAAGCTTGCCGGGCGCAAGCATCTGCAAGTGGATGCTCTTGCGGAGGCGCAATGCGAACACGTCCTGCGGTTCGCATCCGAACCTCCCGCTCAAGTCATTGCCGCACTCGCATGGCTGCACGAACAGCCTTTTCTGCGCGCAACGCCGACCCGTCAGGCGGACGCCGTTCTGCTGACTTACGATCTCGCACATTACTGCCTCAGGCAGATCGAAATGATGCTTGAAGAGCAGGGGTTCATTCTTGACGACTCACTGGTGTCACGCCTCAAACGGGCCATGACCCACTTCTGTGAAGAGACTCGCCGGAGAAACGCCGGATCGCCCCAGCGCCTGATCAAGCAGTCGAATCAGGTCTATGTGAAGGCCTGGGAGCATCATCCTCATGGCGATCACGACGACACCCCACCGGAGTTGCGTGAGTACAAATAAAAAGGGCCCGCATCATGCGGCAATGCCGCTCAGTTAAGACTGAGCGGCATTTTTCTTGATGGGGTAGTGGGTTTTGGTCATGCGTACGGCACGAGGGGATCTGCGCTCG